>NZ_JBAQQF010000017.1:0-2623 GCF_049295055.1 Psychrobacter sp.
TGGCTACTAAAGCTTATTTAAGCATTAATATTACAACTGGATGAGCTTTTTCGGCTGCAAGCGACCATTTAAACTCAGTGCTCCTAGACCAATAAACTGCCCTTGCTCATTTATGAGACGGATATCTACGGGTATTTCATAAGGCAACAAAGCCTCACTATTACCTTCACTATCATCGCCATTTTGTTGAATAACGCTATTTTCATCTTGACTAGGCTGTTGCTCGATGACAGCTGAAATATAACATTGCAAATCGTCGTTTAGCTGCTCGATGACATTTAAACGTTGTCCCATTTGTACACGGGCGCATTGCTCAGCCGTTAATACAAGCTCAGCCTCAATGTTGATGCAAGCATCTACGGGTAATAAATGCGCCTGACGATCTTCTAAAGCTAATGCTTCTAAATCCGCCAAACTAATCGCCGCGTCAATATGAAAGTCACCGACTTGTATACGTCGTAAAGCAGTTAAATGTCCTAATGTACCAAGCATTTTTGCAATATCTTCTGCTAATACGCGTACGTATGTACCCTTAGAGCAAGTCACTGTCAGCTGGATTTGCTTAGCGTCGATTACTTTTAAATTAATTGCTTTAATAACAATATCTCTTGCCGGGCGATCAATCTCAATACCCGCACGCGCATACTCATATAGCTTTTTGCCATCTTTCTTTAACGCAGAATACATCGGTGGAATTTGCTGCTGTGGCCCTAAAAACTGCTGGGCAATTTTTTCTAGCCCTACCGCATCGAAATGTGGAATAAGTTTCTCAGCGACAATCTGTCCATCAGCATCAGCCGTATCAGTCTGACTGCCCAAAAGAATAGTTGCTTGATACGATTTATCGGCATCAAGTTGATAATGACTGAACTTGGTCGCTTCCCCCAAGCAGATAGGCAATAGACCCGTTGCCATGGGATCGAGCGTTCCCGTATGACCGGCTTTTTTACTGTCATGCTTGGGAGATTTAAACAGGTACTTTACCTTTGACACCACTTGTTGTGACGTCATACCTTGAGGTTTATCGACTAAAATCACGCCATTGACTTTTATCTTATCAGTCATCTGTTCAGTCTTCTTAGAGGGTTGCATAGAGGCTTTTGTAGAGACGATCGACATAATAGCTTTTACTCGTTGATTTCTTGCTCATCAGACTCGTTTTGCTCAGTTTTAGTGACCGCTTTACTAATCAAATCCATCATATAGTTACCACGCGCAGTGACTTCATCATAATGGAAACGTAAGCGCGGCGTAGTGCGAGTTTTTAGACTATGGCTAAGCTCAGTACGCAAAAAACCAGCAGCTTTATTAAGGACTTTGATGCTTTCTTCGTGATTTGACATAGTCATAGCATCGTTGAGTTCAGGCTCCATGATGGTGACATAAATATCAGCGTAGCCTAGGTCTGGGCTGACTTTAACACTAGAGATAGTCACAAAACCAGTCAGACGCGGATCATTAACGGCATCACGGATAAGGACAGCGAGCTCACGCTGAATCTGATCAGCTAAGCGTTGTAAACGTTGGTTCATGTTATTACCTTACTTTAATATGACTTATTTTTATTGATTGATACGTTTTTGATTAACAAATTTTAGGACTTCTATTTGCTAAAAAAGGCCTAGCAGGGTGTACCTGTTAGGCCTAAGTACAGCTGAATATTAAGAATTATCAAGCAGCTACTTTAGATAGTACGTGCGAACTCTTGGATTTCAAAGACTTCGATTTTATCGCCAGCTTCGACATCATAACCACGAACTGCTAGACCACATTCCATACCGGTACGTACTTCATTGACGTCTTCTTTATAACGACGTAATGATTGCAGCTGACCAGTAAAGATAACTTGGTCATCACGCAGGACGCGGATAGGTTTGTTACGATAAATCGTACCTTCAACAACCATACAACCTGCTGCGGCGCCAAATTTACTAGAGCGGAACACTTCACGAACGTCTGCAACACCCAAGATTTTCTCGCGATGTTCAGGCGCCAGCATACCACTCATGGCAGCTTTGACATCATCAATCAAGCCATAGATAACGCTGTAGTAGCGAATATCCATATTAGCAGTATCTGCTTTACGGCGTGCGGTTGCATCTGCACGGACGTTGAAGCCTAGTAATACGGCTTCGCTAGATTCTGCTAATGTTACATCAGATTCAGAGATTGGACCAACACCTGAACTAATGACTCTGACCTTAACTTCATCAGTTGATAGCTCGTTTAGTGCTGCTAATAAGGCTTCAAGCGAACCACGAACATCGGTTTTTAGTACGATATTCAAGAATGACACATCGCCTTGTTCCATCTGATCGAACATGCTCTCTAGACGCATGGCGTTCTGACGTTCTAGTTGGCGCTCACGCTCACGATTGCTTCTAAAGTCAGCAACTTCACGGGCTTTTTTCTCGTCAGTTAAGACTAAGAATTCGCTACCTGCAGCTGGTGTTTCAGGTAAACCTAAAATCTCTACTGGAATAGAAGGACCTGCTGACTGAATGCGCTTGCCATGTTCATCGGTCATCGCACGAACTTTACCGTAATGCTCGCCTGCTAATACTAAGTCACCTTGTTTCAAGGTACCTTTTTTAACTAGGACACTAACAACCGGACCGCGACC
>NZ_JBAQQF010000018.1:0-7610 GCF_049295055.1 Psychrobacter sp.
ATAGCAAGTTGACTACCAAGAAGTGGGCAGTGATAACCAAGTGTTCTATAGACACAGCGCTACGGGATATCAATGATTTGATAGAGAAAGGGATGCTAAAAAAATCTGAGGCTTCGGGGCGTAGTACTAGCTATGAGGTGGCTCTGTGATAACGATCGTGTGGTTCTAAGATGCGTAACGCAATAGATGAGCAGTCTGTTATAAGTAGTTCGATTGAGCCGGTCTATTTTAAGTGGTCCATAAATTGACTTGAGGGATGTAAATTACTAGCTACGTTAGGGTATAGCCGAGTGAACTTGAACAAAAATTCTAGCAAGTCACTGATTTTCATTTGAAAAATGTCTCCATTAGCTTTATAATATAGACTATAATCTATATTATGGTTGTAATATGTGGACAGTCATCACAACAGAGTTATTTAATGAATGGATTGAACAACAAGAAGAATCTATGCAAGAGAAAGTCCTTGCTGCTCTGGTGGTACTAGAGCAACAAGGACCAAGCTTGGGTCGTCCTTTAGTTGATACCGTGTATGACTCTAAATTTACCAATATGAAAGAACTACGTGTTCAGCACCGAGGTAAACCACTCCGAGCGTTTTTTGCATTTGATCCATCACGTAAGGCTATTGTGCTTTGCATTGGTGATAAAGGTGGTAGAAAACGATTCTATACAGAGATGCTAGCGATTGCAGACCAACAATATGAGCTTCATCTCTCAACATTAGGAGGTCAATCTAATGGCTAAAACTCTACAAGATCTATTAGCTAACCGCTCTCTAGAGAGCCAAGCTCGTATCCAAAAAATGGCTGATAACCTACTTTTAGAAAGTCAGCTTTATCTTATTCGTGAAGAATTAGAGCTCTCTCAAAAAGAGCTTGCTGAAACACTTGGAATCAAACAACCATCTCTTTCAGCAATAGAAAATCGTGGTAATGATCTTAAGATTTCAACCATGAAAAAATATGTCGAAGCGATGGGTGGTAAACTCCGTATTGATGTTGAACTTCCAACAGGAAAACATATTGGCTTCAATGTTTGAAGTATCCTAAGACTGAACCACCCCGGTAGTGTCGGAGACTGATTAACTTGAGTCAGGGAGCGATGCCTGACAGGGTTAAACTATCATAATAGCGTTTTTCAAACTCAAAGGGTGACACATATCCAATCGTGCTATGCAAACGGGTTTTATTAAACCTGATAAGCGTTAACAATCGATTTAGCTTCGCAAGACGAGAGCTGTGCTCGAAGTGCCACCCATTTAAGGGTTGCTAATTTGACGTCATTAACGCCAGTCCAGCTCTGCTTTAGATATTCAATCACCTCAGACTTATAAAGCCAGTTGACCGTTTCCGCTAAAACATTGTCGTATGAATCACCAGTCGTGCCCACAGAGGCACTAACACCGAATGTTGTCATTTTATCAGTATAACGAATGGATAACTACTGAACACCTCTATCACTTTGATGCATAACATCTTTAGCTTATGCTTCTTAAGCATGTGCAATGTGTTGGGACTGCCATACAACCATAAGCGGGTATATTGCATCTACTGCGAGCTTGAATTAAACCTTAGAATAAAACCTAAGCGCTGCATTAAGCGTGTTAAACCAATACTACTTGCTGTACCTGTAGCGCCTAACCAAAGCTGGAGCATAGACTTTATGCATGATGCCTTAACTGATGGTCGTACCTTTAGACTGTTTGACGTTATTGATGATTACAACAGATAAGCCTCAACCATTGAGATTGACTTATTACTGCCCGCTCAAAGTGTAGTGGTCAAATAATTTAGGACAGCTGATAAGAGGTTTTGATTAAAGTAACGTTTCTCTTTTTCTGCTGGTGGCAAATAATCATTAAAACGGTGTGGTCTCACACTTTGATAGTAGCCCCAGATATAATCAACAATGGCACTTTTAACCTCAGCGATATTCTCATAACCGCCCTTTGGCATCCATTCTGTTTTAAAGCTTCTAAAGAATCGTTCAGTTGGCGCGTTGTCCTATGAGCGAGGATTAGCAAAGCACTTCTTTGCCCGAGTGCAAGGCGGAGGGCTGTGCCCGTAGTGGATTTCCACGACGGCTCATGCTTTGCGTCATACCATTACAACTCGCGACAGATTCAGCAAACTTCTTGCTGGTGTAATGGGTGCCTTGATCAGAGTGAAACAACACGCCACTGGGTTTCAGTCTGCTGTGATACGCCACATCTGCAACGCTTTAGTGGTCAGCACGCTGTCAGGGGAGTCTGATACCGCAAAGCCCACCACACGCCGGGCATATAAATCTAAAACCACAGCTAAATAACTCCAGCCACCCTTGATACGAATATAAGTGACATCACCCGTCCAGACTTGATTGGGCGTTGTTGGACTAAAATTTCTATTTAAGATATTGTTATACGTTTTATGCGCCTCGTCAGCATGCTTGTATTTATGCGTCTTTAACTGACAGCTTTTAAGCCCCATCTGCGCCATGAGCTTCCCCGCCATATAGTGAGTGAGCTTTATATTATGTTCATTCATTAGTATGGCAACAACGTTGCGAGCCCCTGCTGAGCGATTTGAGTCGTTAAATATTTGGCGTATTAAGGCTTTGGTTTTGACGGCTTCAAGGCTAATTGGCTTGGGCTTTAGTCCATAGTAGTAACTGCTCTTCATCACGCTAAATAGCTTGCACAGAAGGTTTTTATTCACCCTTTTATCTTGCTCTGCAAGCTGGATTATTAGCGATAGCCGTTTAGGCTGTCCAATGCCAGCAGAGCAGAAGTCTTTTTTAAGATTTCGCGCTCCATAGTCAGCCGCTTAACCTGTTTACGCAGTTCCTGTAGCTCTCTCTTCTCATCTGTTAAGGCGTTGCCGACTTTAGGTGCTTTGCCATTTATTTCTTGCCGATACTGAGTCAGCCATTTCTGTAGGGTGGATTTGCCAATACCCAGTGAGCTTGCCACACCGGGTATGGGGCGGTTGTGTTCAACGACTAAGCTGATGGCTTCAAGTTTGAATTCTCGGGTGTATTGGTTACGTTTGGTGGTCATACTAGTTTCCTTCCTTGGGTTAGTATAAACCTCTTATGCGCTGTCCAATTTAATTATGCCACTACAATATAATCTTGGCACTTTATTTCACTTAGACCAGCGGATATGATCTAAACTATAGTTAAAGATTAGTGAGGAAAGGTTGAATTAAATGAAATCTACAATTAATGCAAAAGATGTAGCAAAGCTTGCAGGTGTCTCGCAGTCATCTGTTTCCCGAGTATATTTTGAAGGTGCTAATGTTTCTAAGAAAACACGTCAAAAAGTATTGGCTGCAGCGGAAGAGCTAGGTTATCGCCCTAACGAATTTGCCAGAAGTTTGATTACCAATAGAACAAAAATTATTGGTTTAGTAATGAAAGGTGTGAAAAATCCATTTTATCCTCAAGTTTTAACTCAATTTACAAACTCATTTAAAAAACTTGGTTACAGCATACTTTTTGTTCATACCAATAGTAGTGAAATACAAGCAGAAGATATTGAGATCTTACTAAACTACCATGTTGCTGGAGTTATTATCACCGATGCGACGATGTCATTGGATGTATTGGAGAATTTTAAGGTAAATCGTATTCCATTAGTATTCTTTAACCGTAAACTAAGCCAGTCAAATTTTTATTCGGTATGCTGCAACAATTTGAATGCTGGACGTGTCATAGCGCAATACTTGATAACAGAAGGTTTAAAGGATGCAGCATATATTTCGGGTAACGAAAATACATCGACTAGTTTAGAGCGTGAGAGAGGATTTAGAGAAGTACTGACTCAGAACAAGTTGAGCTGTACAAAGTATTCTTCAGACTACACATATGAAGGTGGATATGAAACAGTCCTTAACATCATTAAGAATAAAACCTTGCCTTCGGCTTTTTTTGTAGCGAACGATATTATGGCGTTAGGTGTTCTAGATGCTTTGCGGAAACAAGCCGTTCAAGTGCCGGAACAAGTTAAAGTTATCGGTTTTGACAATATTGGTATGTCTTCATGGCCTGTTTATGAATTAACAACTTGGGAACAGCCAATCGAAGAAATGGTAGAAAAAACAGTAACCTATCTATTGTCTGAGATAGCTGAATATACAGGTTTAGCGGAAGCTGTTGAGATAGAAGGTATGCTAATTGAACGAGAAACAGCATAATATTTATTGACAATGATTATAAATTAATTCATTCTATAAAAACATCGAAATGCATACGAATGCAGAATATATTTGCATACGTATGCATTTAATAAAGATAAGGAAATCAATATTATGAAAATTTTAAAAGCAGGAAGATCACAAGAAGACGTAAGTGCTGATGATTCTAAAGTTTCAAAAATTGTTGCAGATGCTTTAAAAGATGTTGAAGTACGGGGCGATCAAGCTGTTCGCGAACTTTCAAAAACCTTCGATAAATGGGAGCCTGAATCTTTCCGTCTATCGCAAAATCAAATCAATGACATCGTTTCTAAAGTTCCAGCTGATGTAATTGATGACATCAAATTCGCTCAAAAAAATATCCGTGAATTTGCAGAAGCCCAATTAGCTTCAATGCATGATGTTGAAGTTGAAAACATTCCAGGTGTCATTCTTGGACATAAAAATATCCCAGTTAGCAGCGTAGGTTGCTATATCCCAGGTGGTCGCTATCCAATGGTTGCGTCTGCACATATGAGCGTGTTGACGGCTAAAGTCGCTGGCGTCAAACGGGTTATTGCATGTACACCGCCGATTAATGGCGAAGTTCCGAATGCGACGATTGCGGCAATGTCACTTGCGGGAGCGGATGAAATCTATTTGCTTGGTGGAATTCAAGCGATGGCAGCGATGGCTATTGGAACTGAGACAATTGATTCAGTCGACATGATTGTCGGTCCTGGAAATGCGTTTGTAGCTGAAGCAAAACGCCAGTTGTATGGTCGTGTTGGGATCGACTTATTTGCTGGGCCAACTGAAACACTAATTGTAGCGGATCATACAGCAGATGCTGAAATGGTAGCGATAGATATTTTGGGTCAGGGAGAGCATGGACCAAATTCACCAGGTGCTTTGATCACCACTTCTCAAAAACTTGCTAATGAAACTGTTAAAGAAATTGAACGCCAGTTAGAAACATTGGAAACAGCCGATATTGCGCGCGTTTCGTGGGACGATTATGGTCAGATTATATTAGTCGATTCAATAGAAGAGGCACGTATTGAAGCGGATCGATTAGCATTCGAACATGTTGAAATTCTTACAGAAAATCCTGATTATTTCCTTGAAAATATGACTAATTATGGTTGCTTGTTCCTAGGGCCAGAAACGAATGTTGCATATGGAGATAAAGTAATCGGCACAAACCATACTTTACCGACAAAAGGCTCTGCTCGTTACACTGGCGGACTATGGGTCGGGAAATTCATTAAAACAGTTACTTATCAAAAAGTGACACCAGAAGCGAGTGCGTATATTGGTGAATACGCAGCACGCTTATGCCAGCTTGAAAACTTCGCAGGACACGCAGAACAAGCGCTTCTTAGAGTTAGAAGATACGGCAAGAAATAATTGATGGTGTTCTAAAGAGTATGCTGCTTGGAAGATAATGAATCTTTACTGAGTAAAGTCTTATTGAAATCAAGAGTAAAGGAACTTGTAACTTTAAGATTGGCTCTTTCAGCATACTTTTTGATACACCACCAAATTATTTAATCTGAGGACTACAGGAGGTTGTTCAATGATTGGTATGATCGGAATGTTCGGTGGTTTGGTTTTATTAATAATTTTGACAATGCGTGGAATGAACTTGCTTATTGCAGCTCCGTTGACTGCATTGTTTGTAGCAGTTTTAAATGGCTTGCCATTACTTCCTCAGCTCGCTGCAGATGGATCAGTCAATTTTTTAACCAATTATATGACTGGTTTCACAGGCTTTATCGCTTCTTGGTATCTGATGTTCCTAACCGGAGCAATTTTCGGTAAAGTAATGGAGGACAGTGGCGCAGCTGACAGTGTTTCAAAATGGATTGTTAGCAAGATTGGTATGAAGCGGGCAGCTTTAGCCGTTGTTATGGCCTGTGCTGTTTTGACTTATGGTGGTGTTAGCTTATTCGTAGTAGCCTTTTCCGTATATCCAATGGCACTGAGCCTATTCAGACAGGCTGACTTACCACGTCGCTTTATTCCGGCAACTCTTGCTTTTGGATCTACTACATTTACGATGACTTCTGCAGGTTCACCGGAAATACAGAACTGGATTCCGATCGAGTTTTTAGGAACCTCTCCATATGCGGGATGGCAAGTTAGTATTATTGTCGCACTGTTTATGATGATATTTGGCTACTGGTGGCTAAAGAGAATGATCTCCAAAGCGATGGTAAAAGGAGAGAGCTTTATAGCTCGGAAAACTGATCCTTCTGTAGAGGAACGTACAGAACTGCCAAACCCTTTTCTTAGTATGGTTCCATTATTTGTAGTCTTAGGTATCTCTTTTCTTTTCCACAACTCACTTGGAACTTCTGCATTAATCATTGCATTAAGCGGCGGAATTGCAGCAACCTTTTTCCTCAATAGAAAGTATTTCCGAGATATTGGTCATGCTTTTGGTGAAGGTGCTGTCGGAGCTGTTATCGCTATCGCTAATACGGCAGCGGTAGTCGGGTTTGGTGGAGTAGTCAAAGCGACACCTTCTTTTGCAGCAGCCGTTGATGTCATGACTGGCATTCCAGGAAGCCCACTAATTGGAGGTGCACTTGCAGTAGCTGTTATCGCAGGCTTAACGGGTTCCTCCTCGGGAGGACAAGCCATTGCCTTGCCATTGCTTGCGCCACACTATTTGGATATGGGCGTTGACCCCGAAGCCTTGCATAGAACAGTTTCCATTGCTTCAGGCTCACTAGACTCAATGCCACAGGGCGGCTATGTCGTTACTACAATTCGCTCAATCGCAGGTGAAACACACAAGGATGCGTACCCTGCATTTGGTGCATTGACGGTTGTAGTTCCTTTGGTTGGGGCCGTACTTGCCGTTATATTATTCTCATTTGGATTATAAAAAACTCCGAACTACCCAGCAAACATTGTAATTAAAGGTTTGCTGGGTAGTCTGTGTTATACAATCCAAATATAAAGGAGTACAGAGGATGGAAAATATTACAATTCTTGGTGCTGGGACGATGGGGCATTCAATTGCTTTATCAGCAGCATGGGCCAATCAAACCGTAAACGTATATGGCATCGATGAGCATGATATTGCAAACGCTGTTAAAGGCTTAAACAATAAGCTCAAGGTAATGACTGAAAATGAGCTGTTTACATCCGAACAAGCGAACGAAATTAGAAAACGTGTCCAGTTTACGCCTTCTCTTGAAGAAGCGGTTGCGGAGGCAACTTTTATTATTGAGGTTATCCCTGAGATTTTAGATTTAAAAAAAGAGTTATATGGCAGACTGGAAGCGTTAATTGAAGACGATGTGGTGATTGCCAGGGTAACCATCCCAAACCTAAGACACCTAACAAATAGAATTAAGCTGCGTGGTTCAGTTTCTGTATCGGCGTAAAGCCGCCATTACCCATGTTAGGGCGCTCATTATTGTAATGATATAACCAGCG
>NZ_JBAQQF010000019.1:0-10593 GCF_049295055.1 Psychrobacter sp.
TATCTTCTTGACGGCTGCGGCTTTGAATTCTGCACTGTAGCTTCTGATTTTCTTGATCATGGTAAACTCCTAGGAATATGCTTAGTTTACCAAGTTTACTTGTACGGTTTCTTCAGCATAGCTCAGTATAAGTACTAATAGAAATCTAAAGATAATAGTGTTAATGGTGTAGCCGATATCTTTGCTATTTACTCCTCTAAAAGACTGACTGAGTGGTAAAAGTGGTTCAAACACGTTCGCAAAGTTATCAACGTAAATGCCTAAGCTAGAATTATTTAAGAGCTATTATGATTTGATGATTTAGCATAAATATCTTGTCAAAAATAAGTGTGAAAGTGAATGTATAAACTAAAAAAAACAATAGCAAAACAAATTCCATAAGAAACGCTTGCCATAATCCTACATCATACCAAATCATATAAAGTGGTAGACAAATTAGTAGAAGACCGCCTTCGAAGCCCATGGCATGAATACTACGAACCTTTAGAGTCCGTACTTTGACTTGCCAGCGTCTCTCAACTTTTTCAAAAAAGGTGTTATAAATAAAGTTCCATATAACGGCAGTGACAGATACTATAATCGCCACAGGTAATGACTGCGCTGCATCACCATTACTTACTAACATTAAAAGCAAGGTAGAGAGTGAAATTGCTAGTATTTCAAAAATAGTCACGTAGACAAGTCGACGCTTAACAGGACTTAAAGTAATCAACTATAGCTCCAATAGCTTTCCTACCAGCTCTAATCAATAACGGTGATGATAGCTCATCCATGCAACATTCAGTCTGTAATGAGCCTATCAATATTAATTGCTGATTATTTTTTGGTATACGATTAATTGATATCTAAGCAGATATATTTGGTTTCAACATATTCTTCAATACCATACTTTGAGCCTTCACGACCTAAGCCTGACTGTTTGACTCCGCCAAATGGTGCTAATTCCGTCGTTAGCATACCGGTATTGACACCAACCATGCCGACCTCTAGCGCTTCAGCAATGCGCCATACTCGTCCAATATCTCGGCTATAGAAATAACCTGCTAAACCATATTCAGTACGATTGGCTAATGCAATAGCTTGTTCATCAGTATCAAATTTGAACAATGGCGCTATTGGACCAAATATTTCTTCATTGGCAACGCGCATACTATTATCAACATTTGTTAAAATAGTCGGTTCAAAGAAATTCTCACCTTGATCAATTCTCTTGCCACCGCAGAGTATAGTGGCACCTTTGTCTTGAGCATCAGTCACGAATGATTCAGCATTATCAGCAGCAGCTTTAGTAATTAAAGGTCCTTGCGTCACTTTTGAGTCTAGACCATTACCGATTTTTATAGCCTTAACTTGTGCAGCAAGTTTCTGTGAGAACTCCTCATAAACGCCTGCTTGCACAAAGAAACGGTTAGCACAGACACAAGTCTGACCGCTATTTCGGTATTTGCTCATCATCGCGCCTTCAACAGCGGCATCTATATCTGCATCATCAAATACGATAAAGGGCGCATTACCACCTAACTCCATCGACATTTTTTTAACAGTGTCAGCACACTGTTTCATCAGTATTTTGCCTACACGAGTAGAACCCGTGAAACTGATCTTTTTTACTTTAGGATTAGTCGTCATCTCCTCACCGATAGCAATAGGGTCACCTGTGATAACACTATAAATTCCGTCAGGAATGCCTGCTTCTTGAGCTAAGTAAGCCATCGCTAATGCAGAATAAGGCGTTTCCATTGCAGGCTTGACGATCATTGGACAACCAGCGGCTAGGGCAGGACCCGCTTTGCGACTTATCATTGAATGAGGAAAATTCCATGGGGTAATAGCTGCGGTAACGCCAACGGGTTGTTTGATAACGATGAGACGCTTATCTGGCATATGCCCAGGAATAAAATCACCATAAATACGCTTTGCCTCCTCAGCAAACCATTCCAAATAATCTAAGCCGCTTTGGATTTCGCCTTTAGCTTCCGCAAGTGGTTTGCCCTGCTCAGAAGTCATTAAGATGGCTAAGTCTTCAATATTATCGCCAATCAGCGCATGCCAGCGGCGTAAGATCACGCTACGCTCTTTACCTGTTTTGGCTGACCAATTGGATTGAGCGCTATCTGCAGCCTCAATGGCGCGACGAGTTTCATCGCTTCCCATCATAGGTACGGTACCAATAAGCTCTCCCGTTGCAGGATTAAAAACCTCATGCGTTTTTTTATTATCTGCATCACACCATACACCGTTGATAAAAGCCTGTTGCTTAAATAACTTCTCATTGCTTAATTTCACGATCTTCTCCAACTGGTTCTAATTAAATTTATAGCAATTTAAATCTATAGTAATCCGCGTTCGGTTAATACCTTGCGGGCAATACGAAAACATTCGACGCCTTGGGGGACACCGCAATAAATAGCAATGGCATGAATAGCCGCGCGAATTTCCTCTAAAGAACAGCCATTGGTGATAGCCCCATTTAAATGCAATTCCCATTCATGCATTTTGCCTAGAGCGGCGATCATGGTTAGGTTCATTAATGAGCGAGTCTTAACGTCAATAGCCGCGTCACCCCAACCAAATCCCCAGCACCACTCGGTCATGGCTTCTTGAAAAGGGCGGTTGAAATCGTCTGCTGCTTTTAAGTTATTTTCAACATACTCATCGCCTAACGTCGCTTTACGCTGGCTTAAACCCAATTCAAATCGTTGCTTATCCATAATTATTCCTTATCTTGATGAATGAAAATATTATTAATTAAAATATGGTTAGTGAAGATGTATGCCAACTTCATAGGCTTCATCTATATGTTTTTGACAGGCTTTAACCGCCGCTTCGCCATTGCCTTTAGCAATATTATCGATGATTTCTTGTAAATTATTAGGCCCCTTAACGACTCGTCCTTTAGTTGATAATGTTTTAAAACGCAGGCGACCGATACGCCCGTTTAATCTATCGACTAGCTCCCATGCTACTGTCATGCCAGCGGTCACAAAAATGCATTCATAAAACAGACGCGTATGTGACAAAGCTTTGGCAACATCCCCTTCATTCAGCTTGGTTTTAATTTGATTTAGATAACCTTGCAAGGTTTCTATGATTTCGGTTGTTGCTTGCTTAGCACAATGGCGAACCGCTTCACACTCTAGCATTGAGCGCAACTCGTATATTTGACGAATCTCGTCACTTTCTAATACCGTTACTAAAGGCCCAGAGGAAGAGATAGTTACTAAATGCTCACTTTCTAGATGCCTAATACATTCACGTACGACCGTGCGACTCACTCCTAATTGTTCTCCAATCTTACGCTCTACTAATCTCTCGCCTGGTGCCAGCTGTCCTATAACGATAGCCATACGCAATTGTTCTAATGCTGTCTCTTTCAATGTTTTAGGTTTCTCAACTCTCTTTAACATAGTTTTCTATTCCTATTAAGTTACAGAGATTATAGGGAATATCAAAAATAAAGATAGTAATCTTTGACCAATAGTATTATGGTATACCATATTACGGTATTAATCATTAACTTTATAATAGGAATTTATAATGCTAAAACCAGAAATCAGAAAAATAGTCACTTTTGAGGAAGAAACTCTTATTGAAGGCTATAAAGCTGTTGATACGCCGCTACGCCTATTCGCGGTAGCTGCAGTGATAACTAACCCTTGGGCTGGTCGTTATGTAGAGGACTTAAAACCTGAAATCCAAGCGTTTGGCCCTGTTTTAGGAAAGCTATTGACCGATAGGATCATCGCGCTGGCGGGCGGAGCTGACAAGATACAGGCTTATGGTAAAGCTGCTGTCGTTGGATTAAATGGTGAGATTGAACATGCTTCAGGTTTAATTCATACCTTACGTTTTGGTAATTTTTACCGTGAAGCTTTGTCTGCTAGCAGCTACTTATCCTTTACTAATATACGTGGTACCGCCAACACGCCAATCATGATACCGCTTATGGATAAAGACGATGTGGGTCGCCGCTCACATTATTTGACGATTCAGTTTGCCATACCTGATGCACCTCGTGACGATGAAGTCGTGATTGTGCTAGGTGGTTCTACAGGGGGTCGTCCGCATCATCGTATTGGTGATCGCTATCAAGATCTAAAAGATCTCGGTCGTGATTTAGACAACCCGGCAGCCGTTTAAGGAGTACTCGTTGATGAAGTGGTCGCGTAAAACCTCTGATGGCATCGCTTATCACTACAACGCTAGTAATAGCGTTGATGAAAAAGCTATTCCTATTGTCTTTATACATGGCGTAGGTCTACGGGCAGAAAGTTGGGAGCAACAGCTAGCGGTTTTTGGTGACCAATATCGCTGCTTTGCAATCGATATGCCTGGGCATGGAGACAGTGAGCTGTTGGATAAACCCACTTTGACACTAGATGATTTTGCCGAAGCTCTAAAAAACTTTATCAATAACGTGATTGGTGAGCCTGCTATTGTCGTTGGCCATTCTCTAGGAGCAATGACGGCATTACAAACGGCAGTAACTTATCCAGAGGTAATTCGAGGCGTCGCCGCACTCAATGCTATTTTTGATCGCGCTGATAGTGCGGCGCAAAAGGTGCAAAGTCGTGCTGAGTCGTTACTGGATAATCTTGAACAAAACGTTAGCGACCAGCCTATTGCAAGATGGTTTGATAAGGATTCAAAGTATCAAGTGCAGGCCCAAATGTGCCGAGACTGGTTAGATAATGGTAACCGCTTAGGATATGCGCGCGCTTATAGAATGTTTGCTTATTTAAGTGGGATTTCGGCAGCACAATTACAGACTATCATAGCTCCTACGTTGCTATTAACAGGGGAGCTGGATGCTAACTCTAGCCCTGAGATGTCATTGGCTATGGCAAATATAGTGCCTGATGCGCGTGCTGTTATTGTACCTAAAGCTCGACATATGACCCAAATGACCCATGCGAGTGAAGTTAATTCAGCATTAAAATTATTTTTTGAGCAATGCACGACGCACGGCAATATTGATGCCTAAATTAACGAATACATTTAATAAAGAGAGGTTCCTATGAACAACAACATCGATCGCAAAGCCTTGCGTAATGCATTCGGCAGTTATATGACTGGCGTTACCGTGATAACCGCCATAACTGATGATGGTGAACCTGTAGGTTTCACTGCGAACTCGTTTACCTCAGTATCGCTTGATCCGCCTTTATTGTTAGTCTGTCCTGCTAAAACACTATCTAGTTTTGAGGTATTTGCCAACTGCAAGCACTTCACTGTCAATATATTAAGTGAAGATCAACAAGATATCTCTAATATATTTGCAGGCTCAAAAGAAGATCGATTTAATCAAATCAAGTGGCACGCAGACGAACAAGGCAGTCCAGTCATCGAAGGCGCGTTAACGCACTTTTCTTGCAAAACGGATCGTAATCTAGAAGCGGGTGATCATCATCTGTTAGTCGGTGAGGTTCTCGATTTCAAAGCCAATGAAGGGCGCGGTTTAGGATATGCCTCTGGCGGTTACTTTAGCTTAGGATTAGAGCGCGAGGCGGCTGAAGTCAGCACTCAAGAGAAACATGTCAGAGTTGGCGTTATCATTGAACATCAGGGCAAAGTACTACTTAGTCAAAACGAGGGCAAAGCGACCTTGCCAATGACGACTGCTGCTGATAATACCAACGCGGTCAGTACCATTATGCAGTTTATGACTGAAAAACAATTGAATGCTCAGCTAGGCGCAGCTTTCTCAGTATTTGAAGATAGTAAAAACAACATCAATTATATTTTCTACCGAGCAACTACAGAATCAGCAGATGCACAAGGATTGGGTGAGTTTGTCGCTATCGATGATATCAAACAACAAAGTTTTGTGACATTAGCTATAGATAGCATGATGAACCGCTATGCCATTGAAAGTAAAAATGGCTTTTATGGGGTTTATGTCGGCAAAGAAGATAGCGGTAAGGTCCATTAAGTTAAAAATTAAACCTAACAATATTTATTTTACAATCAGATCAAACAAATAGCTAAGGAATGGCACTATGAAATTCTCATTATTTTTACACATGGAACGGCTTGATGAATCACAAACTTATCAGCAGTTATACGATGGATTTATTAAGCTAGCTAAGATGGCAGATGACGGCGGCATGCATGCCATTTGGACGGGTGAGCATCATGGTATGGACTTTACTATTGCTCCTAATCCATTTTTAAACATTGTAGATTTGGCCCACCATACCAAAAATGTACGTCTGGGTACGGGTACTATCATTGCGCCATTTTGGCATCCGATCAAGCTGGCAGGGGAAGCGGCAATGACCGACATCCTAACCAAAGGAAGACTAGATCTAGGTATTGCTCGTGGCGCTTATAGTTTTGAATATGAGCGTTTGATGCCCGGTATGGACGCCATGGAAGCCGGTGGTCGTATGCGTGAGTTGGTGCCAGCAGTGCAGCAATTATGGAAAGGCGATTATGCTCATGATGGCAAATATACACAATTTCCATCGACAACCTCAGCACCAAAACCTATACAAGATGGTGGTGTGCCTATGTGGATTGCTGCTCGTGATCCACATAGCCATGCTTTTGCCGTTGAAAATAATTGCAACGTGCAAGTGACACCTCTATGGATGGGAATGGAAGAGATTGAAACGTTAATGCAGCGATTTAAGGATGCTAAAGCAGAACATGGCCAAGGTAAAGACCCTAAAATTATGCTGCTGCAACATGCTTATGTCGGTAGTGATGCCGATGATGTCGCTGAAGCTGCTAAATGTATCAGCCGTTTTTATTGCTATTTTGGCTCATGGTTTAAGAATGAGCGTCCCGTAACTCAGGGACTCATTCAACCGCTAAGTGATGAAGAAATGGAAAAGATGGAGATGTATGCGCCAGAGAAAATGCTAGAAAACATGCCAATAGGGACATCCAAGCAAGTCATTGAAAAGCTTAAAAAATATGAAGCTTTGGGTTATGACGAATTTGCCTTTTGGATTGATTCTAGTATGACTTATGAGCAAAAGCGTGACTCACTACGTCGCCTAATTGATGAAGTCATGCCAGCATTTGCATAAATTCGTTACGCTTACTCTACCCATAAAGTATGAATAAAATTTTTAGGAGAACACCCATGTCGAAACCTCATTATCAGCTCTATATCAATGGAGAATGGTGCGAAGGCAGTAGCAATCAATGTTTAGATAGCTATAACCCTGCAACAGGGGAGGCGTGGGCGACTTTTGCTTGCGCTAGTCCTGAAGATGTTGAGCGTGCTGTGGAAGGTGCCAAAGCAGCATTACGTAATCCTGAATGGGCAAAAATGTCAGCGTCAGGACGCGGTAAGTTATTGTACCGACTCGCTGAACTAGTGGAGCAAAACGCTGAACAATTAGGGAAAATAGAAACGACGGATAGTGGAAAACTGGCACATGAAACCGTTGCCCAGACTCGTTATGTCGGCGATTATTATCGTTATTATGCAGGACTTGCAGATAAGATTGAGGGGGCAACGCTCCCGATAGATAAGCCTGATATGTTCGTCTTTACTCGCCGTGAGCCTATTGGTGTCGTTGCTGCTGTTGTCCCATGGAATGCGCAGATGTTCTTGACCGCGACTAAGTTAGGTCCAGCGTTAGCAGCAGGTTGTACGGTTATTCTAAAAGCTTCAGAGATAGCGCCTTGTCCGATGTTTGCTTTTGCCAAATTAGTTGAAGAAGCGGGCTTTCCTAAAGGAGTTGTCTCTGTGATAACGGGCGATGCTGAAAACTGTGCTATCCCGTTAACCAGTCATCCTGATGTGGATAAAATAGCCTTTACTGGCGGACCTGATGCGGCACGTCATGTGGTCAGAAATTCTGCTAATAGCTTTGCCGTGACTAGCTTAGAATTAGGCGGCAAATCACCGATTATCGTCTTTGAAGATGCTGATTTAGAAAGTGCTGCTAATGGTTTGATCGCTGGTAACTTTGGCGCATCCGGTCAGTCTTGCGTTGCAGGATCACGTGGTTTTGTACATCGTTCTATCTTGCCTGAAATCATCAAACATGTTGAAGAAAAAGCCAAAGGTATTGTCATTGGTAATCCTTTAAACACTGAGACTCACGTCGGTCCTCTTTGCACTAAAGCTCAGGTTGAGCGTATTAAAGATACGCTGAGTAAAGCGGTGGCGCAAGGCGCGACCATTCGTTTCGGCGGCCATCCTCCTGAAGAGTCTGCTTTGAATGCTGGCAATTACTTTTGTCCAACCTTAGTAGAGTGCCCTGACACCGATATCGAAACTCAGACTATTGAGATGTTTGGGCCTGTAATGTCATTAGTAGCATTTGACACTGAAGATGAAGCCATTGCTATGGCAAATGACAGCGTTTACGGTCTAGGCTCTGGTGTCTTCACCCAAAATCTTGCACGTGCACATCGGGTGTCACAGCAAATAAAATCAGGTATCTGCTGGGTCAATACTTATCGCGCGATATCGCCTATGGCACCTTTTGGTGGCTACAATCAATCAGGCTATGGACGCGAGGCGGGTAGTGAGTCAGTGCTGGAATATACTCGCACAAAAACGACATGGATTAATATCTCTACCGAGCCGATGGCCAATCCTTTTGTCATGAGGTAAACAATAACTGTAGGTCATTCACTGCATTAAGTTTTAAGGAAAAAACTATGCCTATTCGACCCCCCTTAAAGGAGTTAAAGATAAAAACCCATGACAAAGGTTTTTATAAGGGTTTTAATCGTATTGTCACTATAACTTCAAAAATTCTGGTAACACTGGTTGTTATTTGGATTTTAAGCGATATTGAAAATTCTGGTGCTATTCTAGATGCTATGAAAAATTGGTCATACGCTAATCTTAATACCTACTACACTTACTCCGTGGCCTTTTATATATTTGTGTGTTTAACCGCTATTCTATGGCCATCATTTGGACGCACTAAACTTGGCTCTGATCCCAATGGAAAACCTGAATTTTCTAATTTCTCATGGTTTTCTATGATTTTTGGCGCTGGTATTGGTATCGGAGTACTAACCTATAGTGCTGCCGAGCCCATTTGGCATTTGGCAAATAATCCCGATACTATTATGTCAAAAGAGATGATAGTAGCGGCATTAAATGCCAATGGTCTCGCATTGCCTGAAGGTGCTGATGTCTTTGCTTTTTATCAAAACCAAGTTGCTGCTAGTACATTGACTGCTATTGACGGTATTGCCATACCCAAAACTGAATCAGCTTTAGACGGTGCTTTTCGCTATTCCTTTTTACATTGGGGTATTAGTGCTTGGGCAACTTATTGTCTAGTCGGTATCTGCTTGGCTTTTTTCAGTTATTCTCGTGGATTACCACTGACCATGCGTTCAGCATTAACGCCTTTATTTGGTAAGCATTTAGAGGGACCATTAGGCAATATTATCGATATCTCTGCGGTGATTGCCACCATATTCGGCATAGCGCAAACTATTGGTATAGGCTTGAGCTCCTTTGCTTCAGGCTTATATAGCATTACTGGTATTGCATGGTTAGTAACTAACCCTATCAATCCTGAGCCGACCACAGGTGCCTTGTTAGTATCGTTGTTCGTGGTTATGTGTCTATCGATGATCTCTGCGCTATCGGGGGTTGGACGCGGGGTAAAATGGTTGAGTAATATCAATATGGTATTGTCATTCTTACTGTTAGCCTTTTTCCTAATTTTCGGAGCAACTATGTTTGCACTAGAGATGCTAGGTAAAGGTATTTTTACTTATGTCGTACATCTGCCTGCGATGATCTTTACCGTCTGGGATCCTAATACTGAGTTAGGTGGCTGGCAAACCAGCTGGTCTATTTTTTACTGGGCGTGGTGGATTGCTTTTGCACCATTTGTGGGTATGTTCTTAGCACGTATCTCCAAAAATCGCACCATTCGTGAATTTGGATTAATTGGAATTATAGCGCCAAGCCTTACACTGTTCGTCTGGTTCTCTTTTATTGGCGGTACTGGTATTGATTTAGAGTTAAGTGGTATTGCTGGTGGTAAGATTTTTGACTCAGGCTTGACCGCTCAGCTCTTTGAGATTATTGGCTTTATGCTAGATCCATTAATGGCCAAGATGTTATCAGCAATGGTTGTGGTACTGCTATTAACCTATCTTGTCACTTCTGCTGATTCTGCATTATTAGTCGTCAATATGCTTAATGCTGGGGGCGAAGTCGAAGTTGAAAATGGTCAGAAACATATCATCGTTTGGGGTATTGCCTTAGCTTCCGTCATTGCCGCATTACTGATCGCTGGTGGCTTAGACGCTATTACTTCAGCTATGATTATCGCCGCCATACCATTCTCATTTATTATTATATTGATGGCGATTAGTTTATTAAAAGCCTTGATACTAGATGGTAGACGCGCGAAAGACCCTTAATCTTTAAAGATAAAAAAGCCACCTGTATTTATAGTATAGGTGGCTTTTCTCTGCTGTAAAAAAATTAAAATTATTTGACTCCTGCTGTCAAATCTGTAGAAACTAGGGAGTGTCCCTAATTGGAAAGCACGCATATATCTTCTAAAATAAGGCGTACACTTTATAAAATAAGAGGCATATAAAAAAGATGGCCAGACAAGCATTAACCGATAGCCTCTGGGAGCAGCT
>NZ_JBAQQF010000020.1:0-16332 GCF_049295055.1 Psychrobacter sp.
CGATAAAACCAAAACCTTTAGCTTCATTAAACCACTTTACAGTGCCTTCAACTTTATCTGACATAAATTTTCCTAACTCTTTAACTGTTGGCGAGACGTGTGTCATCACCGATTAATTGATATATACCCAAATAATTTTCTGCTAAACGCAGAGGTTAAAACTATTAAGCTATCCTGAGGATACCTTAGCGCTTTCACCTAAAATCCTTCGAGTACAAGCTGATTATAGCAGCTTTTGATAAGCGCAACAGCTTAAATTGATGATTTTTGTAACCTTTTAAAGACAGGTCTGAGAAATGATGAGAGCAGATAGATGGCTTTATAATACATTGATATAAAAGATAATTTTTATCAATGGACCTTTATAATTTAAATCCACACATATTATTCAGCGCAGTAATCATTGCTACTAAACTTAACTGCCTAATAGTTAGAAACAATACTTATTGAGAGATTGGTAGCCATGGTGAGCTTAATACCAATAAACATAGCGCAAAAAATATCAGCGAAAAGGACTGACTATAGGCGATATATTTAGCGGGTATTACTAAGTCCTTGGGAGAATCAGGAATGCCTTTCCGCCTTAACAAGCGCATGCCATATATCCAACCAAAAGTCGTATAGATACCATAGGCTGCAGGTACAGCAACTGCCAACGGTGTCAGATCAATCACGTATAACATCATTACCGAAATAAAGAACCATGAGGTATCTAGAATTGAGCTAATTTGAAAAAACTTAGATTTGGGTAGTTTGCCATCGGTTTTTTTGAGCATCTCCCCTTCTATCCAAATTAAAACTGCTACCACAGCACTAAGACTAATATATACGAATTGCGGCGTTAGCCAATCAGGATAAGATATTTGCACAACAGACAACCTATAATCTATAGAAAAGAAGCAGGAGAAACCCTCAGCGTTCATAGCTCAAGGATAAAAACAACGACACTCATCTAAGCGAGTAAATCGTTAATAAATATGATGACGCTTGCCTATATTAGGCAGCTATGGCAGATTTTCAACCAGTACAGACTTGCTACTATGAAAATATTTATAAAATAGCGCTTATTAAAAAGCCCATGTTATCAAGTGATAGCATGAGCTTTTTTAAAACCAATTAAATCTTATAGCATTTTATATCGAATTAGTTCTTTTCTTTATCGATGATTTTATTGCCGCCAATCCAAGGCATCATACCACGTAGCTTGGCACCTGTTATTTCAATTTGATGCTCAGCATTATTACGACGACGAGCAGTCATTGATGGATAGTTCGTTGCGCCTTCACTGATAAACATTTTAGCGTATTCACCAGATTGAATGCGTTTTAGTGCATTACGCATGGCTTCACGTGATTGCTCATTAATCACTTCAGGACCCGTCACATATTCGCCATATTCAGCATTATTACTGATTGAATAGTTCATGTCAGCGATACCGCCTTCATACATCAAGTCAACGATAAGCTTAAGCTCATGTAAACACTCAAAGTAAGCCATTTCTGGCGCATAACCTGCTTCAGTTAGCGTCTCAAAGCCCATTTTTACTAGCTCTACTGCGCCGCCACAAAGAACCGCTTGCTCACCAAATAGGTCAGTTTCAGTTTCATCTTTGAACGTGGTTTCGATAATGCCTGAACGCCCACCACCAACACCAGCAGCATAAGACAATGCTAGTTGTTTGGCTTGACCTGACGCATCTTGATAGATAGCGATCAAATCTGGGATACCGCCACCTTTGGTGAACTCTGAACGTACGGTATGACCAGGTGCTTTAGGAGCAACCATAATCACATCAAGATCACTGCGTGGTACGACTTGGTTGTAATGAATCGCAAAACCATGAGCGAAAGCCAATGTAGCGCCTTCTTTAATGTTTGGTTCAATCTCGTTGTTATATAACTCTTTTTGGAACTCATCAGGCGTTAAAATCATGATGACGTCAGCCGCTTTTACTGCATCGGCAACTTCAGCAACTTTCAAGCCAGCATTTTCTGCTTTTTTCCATGAGCCTGAATCGGCACGTAAACCAACCGTCACATCGACGTTTGATTCTTGTAGGTTAAGCGCGTGCGCGTGGCCTTGTGAACCATAACCAATGATGGCAACTTTTTTACCTTGGATGATTGATAGATCACAATCTTTATCATAATAAACGTTCATAAATAGAATCCTTTTCCTAAATCATGGCGTGCCATGGAAAAATAAACACTTAAATTTCAACCACCGTTTTGAAGTGATTGGTAAGATAAGCGCTATGTTAATGTTGAATAAATAAGTTTGAAATACAATATTAAAATATAGAGAACGCTGATTATAAGCTTAGCGTTTTGTCGCCACGCGCAATGCCGATCACGCCTGAACGTACCACTTCCATAATACGTTCACGACCAATCACATCAATAAAACCATCAAGCTTAGCTTTATCGCCAACGATTTGAATCGTATATAAACTGGCATTGACGTCAACGATTTGTGCGCGAAAGACATCTGCACTGCGTTTGATCTCTTCACGTACACCGCCAGTCGCACGTACTTTGATCAGCATCAACTCGCGCTCGACGTGTACGGTGTCTGATAGATTAAGCACTTTAACCACTTCAATCAATTTATGCAATTGCTTGGTGATTTGTTCTATTTTTTCAGGTGAAGTAATGGTGGTTAACGTTAAGCGAGAAATACTCGGATCGTCTGTTGCCGCAACGTTCAAAGTTTCGATGTTGTAGCCACGTTGAGAGAACAAACCGACCACTCGCGACAACGAACCCGCTTCGTTTTCCATCAATACCGAAATCAGATGTTGTTGTTGCATTAGGTACGCTCCCCTTTAGTTAACCACATATCACGCATCGTCTGCCCAGCGATTTGCATCGGATACACATGCTCATTACGATCGACATAAACGTCAATAAATACCAACTTATCCTTTATTGCCATGGCTTCAGCCAACTGTGCTTCCATAGTCGCAGGATCGGTAATCTTGATACCGACATGACCATAGCTTTCAGCCAGTTTTACAAAGTCTGGCAAAGAATTCATATAAGAGTGTGCATGACGACCTTCATAGAGCATATCTTGCCACTGCTTGACCATGCCCAACTGCGCATTGTTTAAGTTTAGGATTTTGACTGGCAAATCATACTGCAAGCAGGTCGATAGCTCTTGAATATTCATTTGAATAGAGCCTTCGCCGGTAATACAAACCACATCGCGATCTGGATTGGCAAGTTTCGCTGCCATCGCATACGGCAAGCCAACACCCATCGTACCTAAACCACCTGAGTTTAGCCATTGGCGCGGCTCATTATAGGTATAGTAAAGGGCAGCAAACATCTGATGCTGACCAACGTCGCTGGTGATAATAGCGTTACTATTAGTCACTTTATCCAAGGCCTGAACGACCGCCTGTGGCTTAATACCATTATCGGTACTGGTGTCATAGCGCAAACCATGACGCTTACGCCACTCATTAATCTGTGACCACCAATCCAATAACGCCGGTTGGTCTAGCTCTTTATCCTCACCGATAATCTCTAACATGTCCGTAAGGACTGACTTGACATCGCCAACGATAGGAATATGCGCAAGAATAGTTTTTGAGATAGACGTAGGGTCAATATCAATATGAATAATCGTCGCATTTGGACAGAATTTTTTGACGTTATTAGTCACACGGTCATCAAAACGTGAACCAACTGCCAGTATAACGTCCGAATGATGCATGGTCATGTTGGCTTCATAAGTGCCATGCATACCTAACATACCTAAGAACTGACGATCGGAGCCAGGAAAGGCACCTAAGCCCATTAAAGTATTGGTTACTGGTAAGTTTAAGCGATGCGCAAGATCGGTTAGCTCTTTATGTGCATTACCTAAAACAACACCGCCACCAGAGTAAATAATCGGGCGCTTTGCAGCAAGTAGTGTTTCAACCGCTT
Organism: Psychrobacter sp.; assembly: GCF_049295055.1. Classification (GTDB taxonomy): domain Bacteria; phylum Pseudomonadota; class Gammaproteobacteria; order Pseudomonadales; family Moraxellaceae; genus Psychrobacter. The sequence continues at coordinate 3,936 of NZ_JBAQQF010000020.1, forward strand.
TTTTAATTTGACCACTATGACCTTTTAATGAAGGCTGATACGAGCGTATAAACACCTCTTTTGGGTATTCATAAGCGAATTTTTCGCTAGGCGCCGTCATATCTTTTGGCACATCGATTACAACAGGACCTGGACGTCCAGCCTGCGCAATATAAAATGCTTTTTTGACAATCATTGGAATTTCGCTAGCATGGCGTACTTGAAAACTATGCTTAACGATAGGACGCGACACACCAATCATATCGGTTTCTTGGAAAGCATCTTCACCAATTAAACTGCTGGGTACCTGTCCAGCGATGATAACCATCGGTACTGAGTCCATAAAGGCAGTAGCAATAGCAGTCACTGTATTGGTGGCACCAGGGCCTGAAGTCGCCAGTACCACACCTGTGTTACCAGTTACTCGTGAATAAGCATCTGCCATATGGCCCGCTGCTTGTTCATGACGCACTAAGATGTGCTCAATGTTTTCTTGTTGAAACAAGGCGTCATAGATATGAAGAACAGCACCGCCTGGATAGCCAAAAATATATTTGACGCCCTCATCTGTTAGTGCTTGCACCAACATCTCAGCGCCAGATAGCATTACTGGCTCATTACTATTTTCAGCGAGTTTTTGCTGCTTTTCAGGGAAATTTTTGGCGGCATTAGCCGTTTGGGTATGTCCAGTCATATTCGGACTTTGCGTGGTTTGCGTGGTTTGCGTCACTGTCATCACCTTTTTTTGTGGTAAGAAGTTGCATTATCTTATTAAAGAAAACAAGTCCATTGCTACCGGGTTGTCATTCTCGCAAAAATAAGTGCCAACTCTCGTCCATATCAAGAATGTGTGCCCACTATATCTAAGTAACGCTGTTTTATCAGACAGCATAGCACTCAAATACAGCAATATATTTAGGGTCAGCTTTGTGACAGGAGTTTATCGATATACAGTGACAAGATGCGAGTGCACCTATAAAAGAAGCTTATTATTTGCAATGCATAAGAGCTAGCGCTGATAACAAATAGATGGATGCAGAATGATAGAACAAATCTCAAAGCTTATATTTTATAGCTTATATCACGCTATATGATTGCGAAATCTTATAACATGTTTAATGAGTAAATGTTAAACACACATGACACTCTATTTTTTATAACAGCAAAATCTTACGAGATACATTAATAAGTTAATCTTAGTCATTGTAGACAGATAAGTCCGGAGACAATAAATACAGATGTGAATAGTGATAGTTATGAACACTATTTATTTTATATTATTGTCACAAAGATAATAAAGCTAAGCAAGCTACCGATAAGTAACCCGTAGTCCTTATTTTCAAGTGCCACGGCAATATCATAAAAGCCGCTCACTGACCAATCAACTGCTATTATATTCGATGGTTTGGTCAGCATTGTCAAGAAAAACTTCTAAAGCCCACCCCTAACTATTGGTTATTAAATAATGTACATTCATAAGAATTATTTGCTAAAATCAAACAATAATGTATTTATATTGTTATCGAGAGCGTTAACCACTATCCTTAGCTTATCTATACACCTGTTTTTTACCCATTAAGAGGATTGTTACCATGGCATATGCGTCTACCATAAATACCGCTGCCAAACTACTAATGACTGTCAGCACTGCGTGTATGCTCATGCTACCCATGAGCGCCAGCCATGCTGTTCAAGTATACAAATCTATTGGTACGCATGGTGAAGTTAAGTACAGCCAACATGCGCCGCAAAATGGTAGAAATATTGAAGTGATTGAGTTCCGCAGTGATGGCAGACAGAGCAACGCAGGACAGCTGGCAGGCAAAACTGAAGCCAATCAAGCTGCACCCCAGAGCGCAGAAGAACAGCGCGTTGCACAATTAGAAGCGCGTATCAAAGAGCAAGAATCGCAGGCGAATGCCCAGCGTTGCCAGTCATTACGTAACAATTTAACCAATTTAAATGTCGGTGGACGCATCTATGAGATGGATGCCAGTGGCAAACGTCAATATCTAGATGGCCGTGAAATTGAGCTTAAGCGTGAGCGTGTTCAACAAGCAATCACTCAGTATTGTAATGGCTCTGCGACTTAATATTAAAACCAATCTATTTAATAGTTAATAATTAGCCGTTATTAGTTGGATAATATGGCGAATAGCGGCTGGCATATCTTGAGCTTGCAAACCTCGTTGTCCTATTAATAATGGCCCACCATTTAACAATGGTCCACCATTATTGCCACAGGTAGCAGTTTGATTTACTAAAATATCTCCTGCCAATCCATGAATAAGAACCGCTTGGTGCAAGCTACGCGGTTCCTCATTTAAATCTTGCTGCGCGAGTAAACCAGCAATCACACCCGATAATACATCGCCCATACCAGCGGTTGCCATGCCTGCATTACCGACTCCGCAAACATAGACATGACTTTTCTCTGTCCCCTGTTCAAAGACTAGTGACCCTGCTCCTTTTAGCACCCAATGACCGCCATAACTCGTTGCACACTGCTTTATCGCCGCTAATCTATCGTCTTCTACCTCGCTCACCTTTTTATTTAACAACCTAGCAGCTTCACCACTATGTGGCGTTAAGCTAACCTGATAATCAACACTATGTTCTTTCAGCTGTGTTATTAGTTTATGATTATCCCTTTGCAATGATGCCAAATGATAGAGACCGTCGGCATCGATTATTAATGGCTTACCTTTTGCTATGGCAGCCTGCACATAACTTATAAATATTAACTTTGCTTTTTCATCACGTCCGAGTCCCATACCAATAGCCACCACACTAGCTTCCTCAATAAGACGGTTAACTCCATCTTTATCATGTAAGTCGATGGTCATTGCATCTGGTAATGAGGTTAGTAGTGCACCATGAAACGCTTCATGGCAGGCAACAGTAATTTTTCCAGCACCTGCTGCCATCGCACTCGACGCAGAAAGTATGGCTGCGCCTCCCATACCTTGTGAGCCATCAATGCGGTTGCCGCCGATAATCAATACATGTCCGTAGCTGCCTTTATAGCTGTTTTGACGGCGTGGCTTTAAAGGTTGAGCGGTGGTCATGAGTGTGGCGACTGGCATTAGGTCGTTACTACTCATCCGATAAGGTATTAGCGGTATGTCAATAATTGTGCCGCTGTAATCCATACCATCTTTGGTATGCAACCCAAATTTTCGTGCAATTAAACATAAAGTCACATCAGCCTGTATCGCTATACGGTCAAATACTTGACCCGTGGAGGCAACCAGTCCGCTTGGAGTATCAACTGCAATGATTAATGCCTCTGCATACTCTGCCGCTTTATTGAAGGCAAAAATTGCCTGCTTATAAACATGTTCAGGTGCTCGATCTAGGCCAATACCAAATAACGCGTCGATATAGATATCGGCTTGCAAGTTTGTATATTTATGATGGCATTGATTATATACGCTATCCTCAAAACGCTGGTAATGACAGTTAGCAAATAGCGCTGTCTGCAGAGCCTTTGCTGCATCCGTCATAAAATCTGTTTTATTGGACCTGCTACTTGTATTATTTTTCTCATTATCAGTTGTTTCAGTATTGGCTACTCCAAAATCAAGCTTATCAAAGCCGACCGTTATCACTTGCACTTGCCAACCCATTTGCTGTAAATAGTAAGCAATGAGCCAACCATCACCGCCATTATTGCCTTTCCCTACCCAAATACTGGCTAGACGCTGGCGAGTATGACGACGAAGAGAAAATTTAGAATGAGCGGATGGGTGCACGTTAAGATTTTTCTGCTCATAAATCTGCTCAATATACTGCGCCATTTGCCAAGCAGCTTGTTTCATTAGACTGAAGCTGTCATTACCTTCGGTAAACCATGCTTGCTCGATAGCGTAGAGCTGCTCACTACTATACAGCGCTATAGGCATTGTTTTTTTCGATAATATATTGGTTTGCATTTGCATTAATTATTCTCAAGTATTTTTAGAAAACGGTTTTATATTATTTTGAATATCTGCTTTTTTCTCCGCTTATATTAGCTTAGCAAAATCGTAAGCTAACTGATGTATCAATATGAATGCAGATTTATTTACTTTGGCACTTGCGCTCTTAGCTCACTGGCTTATCATACTCATATTCACATTATCATTGTTAGCCAACTATGAGTAATAAACCTCAAGCAGACTTATCAATTTCACTTACTTCACAAACCGCACAGTCGCCAACCAAACTGCTGTCCTCTGCACCTGCTAACACGCCTGATAAAAAGATTGTCGTCAATAATTCGCACGTATTTGCTACCACAGCAGACGTTAAGCAATGGATTAAAGCCCAAGCTCAATCTTTAGGGTTTGCTGACTGTGGCTTTTTATCCGTGCATCATCCTTTGTTTGTTAAGCAGACTGAGCAATTAAAGCAATGGTTAGCGAAAGGGTACGAAGGTCAACTACAGTTTATGCATAGCAATCATCATTTGCGTGCCCATCCTGAGCAATTAGTAGAAGGAGCTAAAACTATTATCAGCGTACGTATGGACTATCTCACTCAAACACCAACACCGCGTGCTGTCACTGATAATGACCACCCCAATCAAGGCATAATTGCGCGTTATGCGAGAGGACGTGATTATCATAAGACCATGCGCAGTCGTTTAAAGCAATTGGCATTAAAGATTGAAAGCATGCTTCCTGAGTGGCGACATCTAGATATTGGCGCTGATACGGATTTTATTTTTAGACCATTCAGTGATTCGGCACCCATCTTTGAGAGGCCTATTGCTGATGCCGTTGGTCTCGGCTGGACTGGAAAACATACGCTGCTAATCAACAAGCAAGCAGGCTCATTTTTTGTGCTGGGAGAGTTATTTATGAGTCTTGAATTGCCTGATGATGAACCCGTCAAAGAGCACTGTGGCAGTTGTCGCGCCTGTATTGACATCTGCCCTACCCAAGCGATTGTCGCGCCCTATGAGCTCAATGCGTCCGCCTGCATCTCATATCTTACTATCGAGCACGATGGCATCATTGATACCAAATATCGCCGTGCCATTGGCAACCGTGTTTTTGGTTGTGATGACTGTCAATTGATTTGTCCATGGAATCGCTATGCCAATATTACGCCTGTAGAAGATTTTGCGCCGAGGCATCGTCTTGATAACAGTAGTTTGCTTGAGCTATGGCAATGGCAAAAAGCAGATTTTATGAAAAAAACTGAGGGGAGTCCACTAAGACGCACAGGCTATGTGAATTTTTTACGTAATATTGCCATTGGTCTTGGCAATGCTAATGGCAGTCAGGAAGTAATCGAGCAATTACAAACAAGATTAAGTATACATAATGACATGCTTGATGAACATATTCATTGGGCAATAATTGAACAGCGCGATAAACTAAAAGCAATTAGGTTATAGAATCGTTTATTTTTTTGACTAAAACAATATTTAAAACCCCTAAGCACATAAAAACAAACCAAAAAAACACCTCTTAAAATTATAAGAGGCATTTTTTATTAACTTACTACTTTAATTTATTAAATTACTGCTTTAAATAGTAAAAATTAAAATTATGGCTTAGGAATACGTAGTACTTGGCCTGGATAAATCTTATCCGGGCTAGATAACATTGGCTTATTGGCTTCAAATATTTTCATATAATCGGCAGCTGAACCATAAACATTCTGAGCAATCTTAGATAAATTGTCGCCAGATTTTACGGTATACATAGTAGATTCAGGCGCATCTTCTTCGATATCGATATTATCAATAACTTTAGCGACATTCTGTACGTTACCAATAGCAATGATAGCTTTTTCACGATCCGCTTGGGTTTTAGCCTTACCACTTATTTCTGCTGTGTCCGTCGAACCATTATATTTAATTTTTAGATCACTAATATTCAGATTCTGCTGCTGAATACGACGAAGTAAAATATTGGCTACTGACTGAGCTGAGGGCTCACCACTTTGTACTGGTGTATTAGCGTCTGCTTTCGTTTCCACTTTAGCATCATGCTTCGCATCATCACGATTAAAAATCTTATCACCAATGTCTTTTGCAAAACTGAACATACCCATATAACTGCTCCTTGAAATACTATTATTTATTATTAGTCTGAGAGTAATTGTCTTTCTTTAGTTAACTAGCTTTAGTTAATTAGCTACTCTCATTCTTTTTTGCTTACCATTCTCAGTATAGACAACGACCAGTGCTGTGAATAGTAATAGTATGTTGAGTAATGTTGATTTGGCGTAGCTTATGTTAACGTAATCGGTAATGAAGTGAAGATTAATGAACATCATAAATTACTGGAATGATTTATAAAAATAAACTGCCGTGAGAAATATTATGCATAAAAAAAACCGCCTATCTATTAAGATAAACGGTCATATCAAACTTGCTAAGCTAATAGCTAATTATAGCTGTGCTTGTACGTAATCGATTGCTTTTTGAACAGTCGTTAGTTCTGCTGAATCTTCATCAGGAATAGTGATGCCGAAATCGCTTTCGAATGACATAACCAATTCAACTAAGTCCAATGAATCGGCACCTAAATCTTCCATAAATGAAGCATCGTTATTGATGTCTTCAACATTCATACCTAGTTGCTCAGCTACTGCGGCTTTAACTCTTAGCTCGGTATCATTACTCATGTAGATTGCTCCTTTTTGATCTATTATTTTGACAAATTGCTATAGTACCGTAATTAGATTCTATAGTATTGTGTATAAAATGGGATGTTCAGATTTGTATGGCTTTCTGAGTGCGCTATAACAAGTTATACATTTACTAGTGTCTAGTAAAACATTGCTATCATACAGGGCTTTGACTTAAAAGTATTCGTCATTATAGCACTCTTTATTATAGTTTACACTCGTTCACACAGTTTTTTATTATAACTATGTAACGCTTGGCAACAAGCGCTCTATTAGCAGCTACATGTACATGCCGCCGTTGACAGGCAAAACAGCACCTGTAATATAGCTAGCTTCATCACTCGCTAAAAACAGTACTGCTGCTGCAATATCTTCTGGCTGGCCAAGACGACTAATAGGAACGGCATCTAACATTGAGTTTAAGAGGCGTTCGTCAAGCTCATCAGTCATATCGGTTTCAATCAAGCCTGGCGCCACACAATTAATGGTCACTTGGCGTGAGCCTATTTCACGCGCTAACGTGCGACTAAAGCCCTCAACACCGGCTTTAGTTGCCGCATAGTTAGATTGGCCAGCATTGCCCATTTGAGCGACGACAGAGGTAATATTGATAATACGACCACGGCGCGCTTTCATCATACCGCGAATAGCACGTTTACTCATACGATAAACAGAAGTCAAATTGGTATCAATCACATTGTCCCAATCTTCATCTTTCATACGCATCAGCAAGCCATCTTGGGTGATACCAGCATTATTGACCAATACTTGAACCGCACCATAGACGCTCTCTATTTCTGCAAATAGTTTGTCAATCTGTGCCGTATCACGTACGTCTAGTACTCGACCTATTCCACCACTATCGTGCAGATACTCATCAATCGATGCAGCGCCTTTTTCAGTGGTCGCTGTACCGATGACAAAATGTCCTTCTTTGGCAAAACGTTTGGCGACGGCTTTGCCAATACCGCGGCTCGCGCCAGTTACTAATGTAATCGTACGACTCATGATAATATCTCCAGCAATTTATCTAGACGGGCGGGCTTATCCGTAGGATAGCTTACAATTGGGTGCGCTTGACGCTTTGCCAAATTACTCAATACGTTACCGCTGCCACACTCGATTAAAATATTAATTTGTTTATCAGCCAGCTCTTGCATGGTTTTTGACCATAATACTGGTTCACTTAATTGTTCAGTTAACGCCTCTTTAATACCTACTGCACTGGTCTCAACGCGCGCATGACGATTTTGAATAACTGGAATCGTCGCCTGCTCGAATTTGATTGACGCTAGTTCTTTAGCCAATGCGCTGCTCGCTGGTGCCATAAGCGCACAGTGCGAAGGCACGCTTACCTTTAAGGGAATGGCCTTTTTACCAGTATTTTGTACTTTATCAATGACCGCGTTAACGCCTGCCGTATTACCAGAAACCACTACTTGTCCCGGACTATTAAAGTTTGCTGCGCCAACGATCGCATCATCAACATGCTCAGTTGCTTGCTCACACAAAGTTTCAACTCGATGATCTTCCAGACCTAGCACTGCTGCCATGGCAGTATCGATACCTACCACTGCTTCTTGCATCAATTGACCACGCTTATGCACCAGTTTCACCGCATCAGCAAGTGAGATCACCCCAGCGGCACAAAGTGCGCTATATTCTCCTAGAGAATGACCCGCTAAATAACAGGGCTTATTGTCTATTTTCTGTTGTAAGATACGCCAAATGGCGATGCTAGCAGTCAGTAACGCTGGCTGCGTATACTGAGTTTGATTGAGCTTGTCTTCGTCCTGACAAATTGCCCATAAGTCTTCACCAAGTGCGTTACTCGCCTCAGTGAAAGTTTCAAGAATCTCAGGGTAAGTTTCAACAAGCTCGCTGATCATACCCACGACTTGAGAGCCCTGACCGGGGAATATAATGGCAATGCGGGTTGGCTGTTTTTTTATCATATCGGGTACAGAGGCCATAACCAATATTCCTTATTTAATTGGAAACACCCCTAAAGTGAATGGGGTTCATTGTAGAGTTCAAGACTATGTAGAATTTTTAGTTTATAAAGCCATTACTGTCACTAGTCCTTTAAAACAGCAAACGCTTATGAAACTATACACTGACAACGACCATTAGCATAGCAGCCAAAAAGTTAATTAGTTATCTTGCCCTATTAAGTATCACTGAATGAACAATCATAAGCACTTAATAGTAATAACAAACATTTGAACAAATGCCAGGCTTTAAAAAAGAGTAAAAAATTAATAGCAAAAAGCCAAGTTATCTAGCTACATAATATATGATAGCGAGATAACTTGGCTTTCTTTAGCTCAAACTGATTGCTCAATAATAGCTGTGCAAAAATTACTGATAGCTATGAAAACTATCATAATTTTGCATCAACCGTTAGTAGCAGTTAACTTAAGCTTCTTGACTGACTTTGAATAGCTGGCGACCACGATAGAAACCATCTTTAGTCATGTGATGACGACGATGCTTTTCACCAGTGGTAGCATCAATGCTTAGCTCAGCGATTTCCATACGATGATGTGAACGGCGCATGTCACGACGAGAACGACTTTTACGACTTTTTTGAACGGCCATGATATAGCTCCTATACTTAATAAGGGGATAAGCTTTGAATTTAGCTTAAATCGACACTGACAGAGGCTATATAATTAAAGCAACCTAAGTCTTACGTATCATTAGTTAAATAGATTGCCACACGTATTAAAGTGTTGATTACGTCTAAAATCTATAGTTAGTGTGCAAGGTTAGCTTTTATCTGCCAGCGGCAGGTTGCTAGAATGCAATAATCGGAACATTATACGCATGTTTAGCGGATTAATAAAGCCCTGCTTTTCACTCTTCTGCATAAAGCTGACAAAAATTATCACCTAGCAATCATTGATCCCTTTTATCATTGCAGTTTATATGGCTATAACTTGCCTTTTAAAGAAGCTAAAGCAGCAAAAGGATTTTCAGTTCCTTCTTCTTCAGGTATTTCACCAAACTGCTCAACCGTCATTTCACAGTCATCATGCTTCGGTGCCATTGGCGTTTTAAGCAGTATTTCATCTTCAACCAGTTTTTTAAGCGGTAATAAACGCTCTGGAGATTGCTCGGTGATAATTTCATCGAGCAATAAATAGTCTTGCTCTTCATTCACTAAACGGATTTGGCTCTCATTATCGAGTAGCACAATATCATAATCATCTGTCAAATCTATCACAATTGGTTGCAAACAACGTTGGCAAGTTAACCATACTTCACCGGTCAATGTAAAAGCCAGATGCAACACATTATTACGGCGATACAGATTAGCCTTTATCAGAAGATCTGATTGAGCATGCTCGGTCGTCAATGAAGTAGCAAGACGCTCAAATGAGCCAGGTGCTATTTCCCCTACCCATTCAAAACCGCTGTCTTCCCACTTATTTAAGGAGATATGTTCGGGCATACTGGTTGATGTAGGCGTTAGTGTTTTTTCAGCCTGAAGCGCTGATGACTGGTTATTTTGGGTGCTTGACATACGCGGCCTCATTGATCAAAAACGGTGTATAATATTGCTTGCCATACTAACGGAAAGCGTCATGCTGTGCTAGCGCTAGTATGTTAAGATTTTCCGGATGCTAATTTATTTCTACCTTTCATTATTTGTTTGCAAATACAAGTAAATTCATCTCTTATCCTTTATTTGGTCAATGCTTTACTTATGATGTCGTCTACTATTTATCCCGATTTTTCTAGCTTATTATCTACTCTTGACGCTAAACTGTTATTACAACGTCTAAATGAATTAGACAGTAAAAAAGTCTTTAGCACCTCTAAAAACTTTGCTGAACTTTCAACTCAATATCCATTCGTTAAAGATTACCTAACCTACGTTACTTTAACCGAACAACCTTTAGCTAAAGATAATGAACAAGCTAATACCGACTGGCTTATACAATTATTTAATGCCCTATTCATCAATCAGCAAGTCATATTATTTCGCGGTACTAGCGAGCCGGAATACTTTCCTGCTCAAAACAACCAACCGGCAAGAATTGAATTTGCTCATGGTTTTTTCGCCAGTGCATTACATGAAATCAGTCATTTTTGTGTTGCAGGCAAACAGCGCAGGCAGTTATCTGACTTTGGCTACTGGTATGCCGCCGATGGGCGCTCAGCAACTCAGCAACAAGCATTTGAGCGTGTGGAGATTAAACCACAGGCATTAGAGTGCTTATTTACTCTAGCTTGCAGACGTCCTTTTCAAGTCTCACAAGATAATCTATTTGCTGACTTTGATACGAGCGGAAGTACCTTTCCTCAAGATGTTTATCAGCAAGTGAAAACATACATTGCTAAGCCACATACGCTACCGGCTGATGCTAAAACCTTACTACAAGCATTGCTGACTATTTGTAATAGTAATCAACTTAATAATATCTAACATATTTTATTTTTGCTGCATAAAAAATTCTTATTCAATCATGTTAACGATTTCATACTCATATTAACGCCTTGCCCATAAACTTATATTTGCTTTGCGCTATACTAATGGCTGAAGTTATTTGTTATCGGCATTTATACCTTTAATAAAGTAAACTGATATTTCAAAAGTACTCTATCAGCTACCTTACTTATTTAACTGCCTTCACTTAGAAAGTCCTATATATATTAAATAACAAGAGTCTAATAATTATAAAATAAGGAACTATTATGCAAGTACTTTATATTCATCCGGAAAATCCGCAACCACGTCTTATTGAGCAAGCAGCTGACTTATTACGTAAAGATCAGCTCATTATTTACCCCACTGATACTAGCTATGCCTTTGGCTGTCGCTTAGGTGCAAAAGATGCATTAGAAAAGCTTAAGCAGATTCGTGAGCTCGATGATAAGCATCAATTTACCTTGTTATGTCGTGATTTAAGTGAGATTGCCAATTATGCGAGCGTAGACAATCTACAATTTAAACAGCTCAAGGCTCTTACACCAGCGCCTATTACTTTTATTCTCAATGCCACCAAAGATGTACCAAAGAAACTGGCGCACGCCAAGAAAAAAACCATCGGCATACGGGTGCCGAGTAATCCTATCGCTCAGGCATTGTTAGAAGCCATGGATGAACCTATTTTGACCAGCTCATTAATATTACCAAACCGAGATGACATATTAGACGACCCATTTGAAATAGAAGAACTCTTGGGCAATCAAATTGATGCGTTAATTAACGCTGGAATCAAGACTACCAAGCTGACTACGATTGTCGATATGACCAGTAGCCAACCTGAATTGATCAGGCAAGGCGCTGCTGATGTGAGTTCATTATTATAAATAAAAAAATGCTATCATAAAGCTCAAATATCTAAAAATTTACGCAAAAAAAAGCTCCAATTGAATTGGAGCTTTTTTATATACATATTTTGGTTATTATAAAATTAGTCGCGATCAACCAATTCTACATAAGCCATCGGCGCATTGTCACCATCACGGTAACCGCATTTTACGATACGCAAATAACCACCTGGACGAGCTTGGTAACGAGGACCAAGAGTACCAAATAATTTGCCTACCATAGCTTTGCTACGCATACGACTGAATGCTAAACGACGATTAGCAACGCTGTCTTCTTTAGCCATAGTGATCAATGGCTCGGCAACGCGACGTAATTCTTTAGCTTTTGGTAAAGTTGTTTTGATCAGTTCATGCTCAAATAATGAGTTGGTCATGTTCTGAAACATTGCCTTACGATGACTGCCGGTACGACCCAGCTTGACTCCACTCTTACGATGGCGCATAGTCA
>NZ_JBAQQF010000021.1:0-4456 GCF_049295055.1 Psychrobacter sp.
GTTCGCCAGGCTCAAGCATTCCCGTAGTATAGCCACTCGTTATGAGAAGTTGGCTCGTAATTTCAAGTCCATGCTTTACCTAGCGTGCACTATCATTCATTGCAAGATGAATTGAGGACACGCCCTAAAATTTATGAAATACTAATAAATTTTCTTAGTCCATCAATGTGCTTTGGCACTAGCCCTTTGCTTGAACACTAATAAACATACAATGATAAAGACTAACAAAGCTGCTGATGCCCCAAAACGGCTTAATGCAAGACCACCATGATCAATAGGTTTATCTAAAAAGTCACCCAATACAGCTCCTAATGGACGAGTCAGCACGAAAGCACCCCAAAATAGTAGCGTTTTAGATAATTTAGTATAGAAATGTGCTAAAGTCATAAGTGCTAATAGAGATCCAAAGATAATTGCACTAGTGGTATAGCCCATACCTTTACTATCTGCTACCCAGTCACCAAGTGCGGTGCCGAGCGTTTGAGAGAACATAATAGTCGTCCAGTAAAACACCTCAGCTTTGGGCTTGCTTATACTGTCAACGGCGATACTACCCATCGTTTTTTGCCATGTGACTAAACATAATCCAAGTAGCGCTATCAGCAAAGCAGAGCCCCCAGCGTAGCCAATCCCTAACGATCTGGTCACATATTCTGCTATCGTTGTACCTAAGGTAGTGGTTGCGATAATCGTGCCCAATACAACCATTTATTGAATGAGTTGGCTTTGATCTGGGTAGCTACTGCTATAGCAAATATAATAGCAAAAATGCCAGTACTGACAATGTATCCTAGATTTAATGACATTGATAAGGCATCACCCGCAGTCTCGCCCAATGTCGTTGCTGCAATCTTTATTAACCAAAATAATAAAGTGACTTCTGGTACTTTTGATAGAGCCTTCTGTATCGGATCGTACTCTGAGGCAGTAGCTGGGTTTGAAGACTTCAAAGATGTGTTCATGGGTGAATTCGCTCTGTTAATAATCAAATTTAATATCATATTGTAGACATTGATAGGTTATCAACAGATGTGTTAAGAAAGCGTCAAGATACACTGGCGTCTATCAAAAGTTTTTTATCCACTTAGAAAACTAAGGTTAAGCAAAGCCCTCGATTATTTTCATGAGTTGAGACTATAGATTTAGAGTCATTCATAAAGACATCGATACTTGCCTGCTCACAGATTGATTTAACGATAAAGAGTCCTAGGCCTGTTCCTTGTATTTGTTGTGATATATCTCTAGCACTATCTGATCTTGAGTCGCTACTATTGGTGCTAAGTAGATCAGATACATTCGATGATTGATTAAGCCGTACAAAAGGCTCAAAAATATTTTCATAATCGCTAGAATGAATACCTGGACCTGAATCTATTATTTGTAGTGCCAGTCTACTACTTGATCTTTTAGATAAAGTATTCAACTTCTCAGAGTGAATCACATGCGAGCCAAAATCATATTGAGTATTTAAAATCGATTTTTCCAAACTCTCAGAGTGCTGCCCAAGCTGATAGAGATTAATGATTACTTGACCATTGGCTGGCGTGTAAATAATGGCGTTCTGAATAAGATTTTTGATAAGCACTAATAATGACGTTTCATCTATAGCTACTTTATTGCTAGATTGCAAGTTAACAGTCATTGCAATATTTTTATTATCAGCGATAGGAATGAGTAAGCTAATAACTTGTTCGACAATAAACTTGACACTAGTTGTCGCTTTGTCATTGTGGATTGAGTTATTCATATTACCAACTCGCGCAAGCGTTAATAGCTGCTCAACCAAGCTTTGATTACGCTTTAAGCGAATAGCTAGTTTATCGAGCCCTTCGGACATTGTGCTATCGTGAGTGATACGTTGCAATCGTTGTAGCTGTAATGAGATAGCCGTAAGCGGTGAGCGTAGCTCGTGCGCGGCATCTGCTATAAAGCGTTGCTGACGCTCTATACTGACTTTGACCAGTGATAATAATCTATTTAAGGATTCTGCTAGTGGCAGCAATTCAGAAGGCAATTTTTCAATCTGTAGAGGACTTAGGTCATTCTCATTACGTATGCTAATTTCTTGATGTAGTTGGCGTACAGGCTTCATCATCCGCCACATAATAAAAGGTAATAAGAGCATTAATAAAGCTATACCAATAATAAGGGGTAAAAAAGACTGTAAAGCACTGGCCTTTGCTAAGTCATCTTGTAGATCAGTTTGTTGGCGCAAGATAAGAGCTACTTTTTCAGTACTACTAAAAGATTTAATGTTGACGTTGTTTCTGTAGGTTCTCCAAGTATGACCATCGATTTCTTGATCACTTATTCCTGAAGGAATATTGGTTAGTAGCTCGGTTGTTATAGGCTTTGCATAATCATAATCATTATTTTGATCATCTTTTATAAAGCTAGCAGGTTGTGCAGTCATTCCTACAATATCAACAGTAATTGCCCCATCATCATCGTCAGTATCGAAATGAATATTGGTACTCACGTTACGGACATTGTCTGAACTTACTATATTGGTATGTAAACCATTTATATCGAGTGACTGCTCTAACAAAGCTGCTGTATTTTTTAAGTTATCATCTTGGAAATCGTTTATCTCATTATAGTTATACCAAAACCCATAACCACCAGCCACTACAGCTAGTAGTAATAATGACAAGACAGACCAAAAGATCAGTTGAAACTGTAGTGAGTTAAATACTTTATGAAATTTAATCATAGTAGATGACTTTTGAAGGTAATGATAAGTGTTTTAGAGGTTCAAGCATTGCTAATGTACCAACCAAGTCCGCGAACATTCTTAATTCTATCCTGTCCGACCTTCTTCCTTAAACTATGAATGAGAAATTCGATAGCATTGCTCTCAACTTCACCGCCCCAACCATACAGTGAATCCTCAAGTTCGTTTTTGGACATAACCTTTTCAGGAGATAGCATAAAGGTGGTGAGCAGCATGTATTCTTTAGCAGTCAAGTCAATAGGAGCACTATTCATCATGACGCGCTTGTTTGCGGTATCAAGATTTAGATTACCTACGCTAAGCTGATTGTCAGCCTTGCCTTGAGCACGGCGAATTAGTACCCTCATCCGAGCAAAGACTTCTCCAAGCTCAAAAGGCTTAACTAAATAATCATCTGCACCTGAGTCCAACCCTGCGATCCTATCCTTTAATTGATCGCGTGCTGTAAGTATCAATACAGGCGTATCAATTTTGGCATCACGAATAGCGGTTAAAACGCCCATACCATCAATTTCAGGTAAGCCTAGATCTAATAAGATAATTTCATAGGACTGAGCCCTTAACGTCAGAATAGCTTGGCGACCATCCTTTACCCAGTCGACAGTATATGCTTCATCTTGCAAAGCTTCGCTCAGGCTTTCACCAATCATCAAATCGTCTTCAACCAGTAGCACGCGCATAGGATGTCCTTATTTTTTGACTGTTCAATAGATAAAAAGACTAATTATTTCATCTATAATGGCATTTTTAAGAATATCTTTAAACTAAAATGCTCTAATCGATACTGCAGTATCATTTAGAGCTATTATTAAACATTGTTAAGAGCAGGGATTTAGAGTCTTTACACTAGTATATTAATCATCATTGTCTAATTGACTGCTGATAACTTGGCCCGTCATACTATTGATGACTAGTTTATGTATTTGCATACCTTTAGCAAGTTCGATCTCATAAGCTGGTATGCCATTATCAAAGTCGAACTCTGCTTCAAGAACTTTGCCACTGACGCTTTGAGTCGCTTTTTGCATCGCTTGAATTAGACTGAACTGAGCTTGCTTCAGGGCGTTATACTCCGCTATATCATTTTGATCGAGTTTTTCTTGTTTGGTTTTTAGAACCTTACCCGTGCTCGCATCGATTTTTACCTCATATTCAGTGTCACTAGCAATAGATTTAATTTCAAATTCACCGCCTTCCATATAATCGTTTTGGTCAAATTCAGCACTTGTTAAATCTCCTTTGACTGTTTTTTGTGCAATAGCGATAGCTTGCTCTAGACTGATTTTGCTTTTAGATATTGCCACCGCGTCACTAGTCTCAGCACCCGAAATAGTGGGAATTTGTCCTGAGGCAATAGCGATAGTACCAATACCTAAAGCGCTAAGGGCGATTATCAATGATTTGCTTAGAGTGGATAATTTTTTCATGGTGTTTACTCCATAGTTTAGATTCATGGCTGATAACTTTTAATAAAATCGTCAGAAGGGTCGATAGAAATCCATCATACAAAATAAGACATAGGAGAAACTTAGCGCAGACTAAGCGTTAAGTTAGCTGTTTAAAATAATTGTTTCTATCAAATTTCTTGGCTAGCCTAAAAAAGGTTGATCTTAAAGCTCTGTAGTACCGTTGCGAACAGTGCAAAAAATAAAGCCGTTAGCAAGCTGCTCGATAGTAGGGCCATACCAAAACTAAATTTGTTGAGCAGATAAGGAAATAACA
>NZ_JBAQQF010000022.1:0-17545 GCF_049295055.1 Psychrobacter sp.
GATCTGAACCCTATCGAGAAAAAATGGGCGCAAGCTAAGTTTCTACGCCAAGGGTGGATGGAGAATAATCTACCTAAGCTCTTTCATGATATGGATTGTATCTCTTTTATTGTGGATTGACTATACAACTATTATCAGGCGCTACTGGAATAAATTTTGCTTGCTTGCTGTGCCTACGCAGACAGAGGCTGCGAAAAATTTATCCCAGTAGCGTTGTATTTATTTAATAGTGGATGGACTGTAGTTGGATAATGACTGTTAAAACAGTTTAATAGGGTCATTGATGATAACTAACAAATTAAGGCAAACATCGTTAACAGTGCGCGCCATATCTATTTGTAAATTCTAGAATTATTTACAGTAATAGTACTTACATAAAGTAACATTTAGTATATTATAGATAGCAATTGCCTAAGTTTTATCGTAAGCAGTTTAAAAAAACAAATTTAATTCATTAAAATTTTAGGAGCTCCTCATGTCGACTAGTTTTTCAAAAATCGCTGCACTAGCTGTATTATCAAGCGCCGTTGTCTTAGCATCAGGTTGTGCCACTAAGCGTGCTACTTCTGAAGTAGTCGTAGCTCCACTAGGTATCCCAGGTGGTCAAGTTGGCTACAATGGTGCGGTTATCGTAGACAACTCAAATGCTGTCATTACTGGTGCTGAAAACCTACAAGCGGTTGTGTACTTCGCCTTTGATAGCAGTGAAATTACCTCACAATCAGCGGGTGTATTAAACCAACACGCAGGTCTATTAAGATCTAACCCAGCAGCGGGTGTTGTTATCGCCGGTCATACTGATGAGCGCGGTAGCCGTGAATATAACGTCGCATTGGGTGAGCGCCGTGCCCAAGCAGCACGTGATTATCTTGCAGCACAAGGCGTTGCAGTAAATAACATCCGTGTGATCAGCTATGGTGAAGAGCGTCCTGCTGCTGCTGGTCAGAGCGAAGATGCTTATACACAAAACCGCCGTGCTGAATTGTCTTACTAATATCGTTTAACAAGACATTACTCGCATTAAAAAAGCCCAACAATTATATTGTTGGGCTTTTTTAATGTTATTACGCTAAGATGTATATAAATCTAAGTATTAAACTTCTACAATAAAAATATTATGCAAAACTCCAATCTATACCATATCCAGTATACTCAGCTCGACCCAATGACATGGTGCGCAACTGCGCAAGTGAGTACGCCTGTTCAATCAAACAATCTAGACTTATTAAGCACATCGCTAGCGCTATTGACTCCGAACCGATTCAGCACTTTTGACATCAATTTGTGTCACTTTAAATGGCATTATCAAACATCTCAAACACCTCTGTCTGTACGTACTTATGACCAGCGCCAGCAGCAACGTACAGGCGTGCGACTATTACTGCAATCATTATTAAATAAGCTAGATATTACGGATAGTTTAGATGAGTCTGACTTTCCTTACCGACTTATAAATAGCCAATATTACGTATGTTTTAGTCATACTGGCGCTAGTAGCAAAAAGTCACCTACTACACCCAAACATGAAAAACTTTTAGACACTGTGGAAAATAAAGTGGCAGTAATCCTAAGTCGTCATCGTGCTGTGGGTATCGATATAGAAATCAATGATATTGCATGGCATGTAGCGCAGCGCTTTTATCATTCCAATGAGCTCACTATCTTGCAAAAATTGCCAATGATCCAGCGTGATCATATCGTCAAGTTATTGTGGCAAATAAAAGAAAGCTTTATCAAAATCCATCAATATAAGCTTGCGCAGGGTTTAGGAATGGACTACTCCTCTCTTATTCTAAACTTAATCAATAGTATTAAAGAAGATATGCCTTCAAAAGTCATTACTGACTATGACGCTAATTATCATATCGCTCTTTTACCTTCTCAACAGACTATTATCATTTACTAAATAATTCATAAATATATTCAGTTCAAAAAATGATTATTGGTTTATTTTAGACAAAAAAAACGACCCTCAAAAGGGTCGTTTTTTATGCGCTTATACTTCATTTAATAACAGTGCTTAGACTGTCATTAACTTAGAAGCGATAAGTTGCACCAAGTTTAACGATTGGTAACCACTCTAACCAGTCTTTATCTTCAAGCTCACGTTCAGCAGCTTTAGCAACATCTGCACCTGTGACAGTAGTAACACCACCTACAGTTGTAGCTGCAACTGGTCCAGCTGCATTACTTGAAGTAACAGTAGCGTCAGTTTGACCCATATAAGCGGCACCGATTTCACCAAACAAACCAAAGTTATTAGTAATGTTAGGACGGAAACCAATAGTCGCATATGGTGCAAGTTTATTACGATGCTCCATAGTACCTTCTAAAGTACCAGTTTGAGCAGCGTTATAATCAACATTATTAATTCTAAAGTTAGGACCATTTGCATTAGCACGTACGTCAAAATCGTTATCAGGAACGATGATACCAGCACCCATAGTGAACCAGTTCGCCATAGGACGTAATTGCACGCCTAAGTACGGGTTGCTGAAATCAGAATCAACTTCGTAGTTTACGTCGTTTGCATCAAAGTCACCGCCGAATAAATCAGCAACATCACCACCTGCCCAACCGGCTTGTAGTTCAGTTTTGTCGTTTAATGCCCAACCGATGTTAGCACCATAACCTAAGCTACCAACTTCAGCGCTGATAGCGGCTGGATGTGTAACCGTTTGGAAGAAAGTCTTAGTACCACCAACGATAGCACCTGTAGTGTTACGTACTACACCAGCATCAGCATTGTATGCATAAGCAACTGGCTCAGCTTCGTATACAACAGCGTCATTACCATCAATAACGATAATTGGATCAGCAGCTAGTGCAGCAGTTGACGCTAAGATAGCAGCAGAGATTGCTGTTAATTTAATAAGTTTCATGATTACTCTCCTAAAGTATAAAATAACACGCCCGTAAAAAAATGATATTCTAGCTTCTTTTGAACCATCATTTTGATGTGCAGATTAAAACAATTTTGACTCAAAAAGTCACCCCTAAAGATGCACTTTTTATTTACCATTATGTAAAGATTGCATAGATATTGTAATAATCGCTACACCAACCTGCAAAACTTCGCTTTCTTGTTACACAATACTCTTAAAGCAACTGCGCAGTATAAACATGATTACTCGAAAGCTTAACGGTCATGTAAAGGTATTACAAAATATGTCAGTATAATGGACCATCTTATAAATTAACTCAATAACAGTTATGGAGTTAATTACTACAGTTTGTTGTGGTTTGTGAGTTAACGTATCTAATATTGCTCAAGAGCACAGATAATTCGTAGATACTTTTTAAATAATTTAGAAATACGCTATAAATAGTTGTACGCAATATAAATGCATCTATATATAATGATAGATAGGCCTATCTAAGCGCGGTATTATGCTACATTAGACTGAATAATACTATTATCTTGTGTCTTTATATTTATTGTTGTTTAGTTCCATTTCTCCAGTTTCATTATTTAAGTCTCTTTGATTAAAGCGTCGTGATATTTTCTGCTTTATTCTTTCCATTATTACTGAGCCATTGATATGCCAAAAGTATCGTCGATTACCCGTGTACTAGAGATTATCGAGGCAGTATCTTACGCCTCTAAGCCACTCTCGCCACTTGAGCTGTCGCAGAAGCTCGATATTCCAAAGCCGACCATCCATCGATTGATTCAAAATCTGGTTGATGAAGGCTTTGTAACTGTCGATATTGGCGGTGGCATTGTTCCTGGTAAGCGTGTACGCAATTTAAGCGTCGAGCTTTGGCAGCAGCGACTATTTTTTAATGAGCGGCAAATAATTTTGCAAAATTTGGTCGATGAACTTAAGGAAACGTGCGGTCTTGGGGTTCCTTATCATATGAATATGATCTATACCAACCGCGCGCAAACGAGCTTACCGTTACAGATTTATCTACCAGTGGGCGCAAAATCACCGATGTGGTGTACAGCAACCGGCAAACTGTATTTAAGTCAGCTGTCCATCTCAAGTCGCGACAAGATACTGCAAGGTCTATCGTTAGATAAGTTTACTAAGAATACCATTACTGATATTGACGCGTTAAACGCCGAGCTTGACCGTATCGCTGAAACTGGCATTGGTATTGATAATGAAGAGTTTATCTCTGAGATGGTGGCTGTAGCGGTTCCAGTATTGGATAAAAAGTCTCGTTATCTGGCCTCATTATATATTCATGCGCCAACCATACGAGTATCGCTAGATGAGCTATTGACTCATGTACCACGACTACAAATAGCGGCACAAGATATTCAAACGCTCGTCTATGATCTACAAAGCTAAACGGCCTATTAAGAATATGAAAAAAGGTCTGCACTATCATAATAGTGCAGACCTTTTTTATGCTTGTTTTCTTTTAACAGTATCTTTTTAATAAGTTCTGACAACTAGCGATATAACAGATATTTACCTAGACTTAGATTTTATATAATTACGCTTAAGATAATAGCGAACGATCATAACGGCCCATAATGCTAGAAAAATCCTTATCGCCATTTTCTACAGTATGTGCTTCATACAGCTCTGTGGCTTTAGCACCCATCGGCGTGTCAACCTCAATATCTTGGGCGTTTTTCATAGCAAGATTGAGATCTTTTTGCATCAGCTTAGTCATAAAGCCACCTTTATAACCATTGCTCGACGGTACATTTTCCATCACTTGCGGATAAGGATTATACACCTCTAGTGTCCAGTTACGCCCTGAGCTCTGTAGCATAATATCTGACAACACTTTAGGATCTAAGCCGTTTTTGACGCCTAGATTAATGGCTTCTGCTGTGCCTGCCATTAGAATACCGAGCAGCATATTATTACAAATCTTGGCGACTTGACCTGCACCATGATCGCCGGCATGAAAGACATTTTTACCCATCGTTGCCAATATTGGTTCAGCTCTCGCAAATGCCTCAGTGCTACCGCCAACGATAAAGGTTAAGCTACCAGCGATAGCGCCACCTGTGCCACCTGAGACTGGCGCATCTAAGAAGTCAATGCCGAGCTTGGTCGCGGCGTCCGCTACGGTACGCGCATCATCAGCGGCAATGGTGCTGCTATCGATGACTAGCGTGCCTTTAGGTAAGTCTGATAATAGACCCTTATCGCCCAGATAAACAGAATGCACGTGCTTGCCAGCAGGTAGCATACTGATGACTACCTGAGCATTGTCAGCAGCAGCTTTTGGACTATCAGCGACGCGCGCACCTGCTTGCTGTAAGCGCTGCGTCGCCTCTGCAGATAAATCATATACCGATAGCGTATACCCTGCTTTTAACAAGTTCTCCGCCATTGGCGCGCCCATATTACCCAATCCAATAAAAGCTATGTTTGGCTTAGCTTTTCCGTTGGCTGGAGCACGACTGTCATCGTTACTTTTTGCGGTTTCCGTTGCGCTCATCTCATCACTCCTTGATGATTATGTGGTCAGTGTTGCTTATTAATATCGAATGGTAAAAGCTAAAAGGCAAAAGCTACTGCCTTATCTTTATTTATCTTGAAATCTAGAGTACATACTGAGCCGCTAAGGCATCAATGCCTAGCCAATCAATAAGCGGATGGGCATCTTTAGAATAAAGATTGGTAAAATGCTGCTCAATATACTCGCGTCCTTCTACTGTCAAGCAATCTGCTAATGAGCGCGACCACTGCGGATTTTTATCTTTATCAATAAGCAACGCACGCACGCCTTCTTTAAAGTCGGGATTTGCGGCACAATGTACGGCAACATTGATCTCTAAATATAAAACCTGCTCTAATGATAAGTCAGCGACTTTATGAAAAATCGCGTACGTCAATGCCGCAGTCACCGGACAACCTTGGCGATAATTAGTAATAGCCCGTTGTGTCCAGCTGTCCTGAGCAAAGTCAGCATCAAGTGCCATGAGCGCGGTATCATCGCGCATCAAGGCATCAATATCTGCCAAGCTGCCGCTAGTCATCAACTGCTGAATCGGCTGCCAATATAATGCCAGCTTACTATCAGGAAGTTCAGCGCTTGGTTGTGACGCCAGTGCATGACTGGTAATGCTATGCGCGGTCGCCGAGTGAGTTGCATCGACTGCTGCTTGCCAATTACTTTGGATTAAACGCTGCATGATGGCATCATAATCACTGCTAGCAACCGCATATTCGGCAAGATTGCTAAGTAATGCGTCTTTGCCATTACACTGCGCACCTGTTAGCCCCAAAAATAAACCTATTTTGGCGGGCATACGTTGCAAGAACCAGCTACCGGACGCATCAGGAAATAGGCCAATGGTAATCTCAGGCATGGCAAAACGTGTGCGCTCGGTAACCAGTCGATGACTACAAGCCGCCATCAATCCCATGCCGCCGCCCATAATAATACCGTCACCCCATAATATTAATGGCTTAGGGTAAAAGTGCATCTGGCGGTATAAACGGTACTCATGACTAAAAAACTCAGTCGCATATGGGTTGGGCATTGGTGCCGAATCCGACATGCTGTCATAAAGCTTACGGATATCACCGCCCGCACAGAACGCCTTATCACCTGCGCCTTTTAGCAATATCGCGACCACTTGTGCATCGGTTTGCCACTGGTCAAGTTGCTGCGATAATAGCTGACACATCTCAACACTTAATGCATTTAAAGACTTGGGCGCATTTAAGGTCATAATCCCAATGAGATGACCACAGTCTGTCGGCTCGGTACTGAACAATACCGGTGCTTGTTGCGCTGTATTTTCTATGGATTCCTGATTGTTACTATTATCCGTCGCTATCATAGCTGCTGTCATAAAAGTGACCTACAAAAATTAAAAGGGAAAGTACTATCATTAAATCTAATTTGATGGCGTCTATTTATTTTGCCAATTGGGTTTACGCTTCTCTAAAAACGCTTGCACGCCTTCACGCTGATCTTTGGTATCGAATAACTTAACAAAGGCTTCGCGCTCTTTAATGAGGTTTTGCGCCGTTGGCGTATGCCTTGCCGCTTGAATCAATTGTTTAGAATGGCTGACCGCCACTGGTGACTGTTTCGCCACTTTTACAGCCAAAGCTTGTGCCGCTTCCAACCCTTTACCTTTATCGACCACTTCTTCGACTAAGCCAATTCGTAATGCGGTTGTCGCATCGACGCGCTCGCCGCACAGTATCATACGCTTTGCCCAACCTTCGCCTACTAAAGCCGTTAGATTTTGGGTACCACCAGCGCAAGGTAATAAGCCAACGCCCGTTTCAGGTAGCGCCATTTGGGCATGATCTTCTGCGATACGAATGTCACAAGCAAGCGCACATTCAAGCCCGCCGCCCATTGCATAACCATTGATGACGGCGATACTGACACCGCGATAAGCAGATAAGGCTTCAAACGCTTCACCAAAGGCAATCGCCATACTAATAGCACGACCTTTATCGCCATCAGCAAAATTATTGAGATCCGCGCCAGCTGAAAAGAACTTTTCGCCATCACCGTGAATGATTAACGCATATACCTCATCATTAGCATTTAAATCAGTCATTAACTGCTTGAGCGCTTGTAGACTATCCATCGTCCAAGTATGCGCTGGAGGATTCTGTAAAGTTAAAGTAGCAATATGCCCATCAATAGATAGCTTGAGATTGGTATAATCCGTCATGATCAAACATCCTTATCATAAAATCATTTTATTCATCAAAATAGGTTAGCGCAGTTGGCTCAGTGCATCGTCTTGTAGCAGCTGGCGCGAGACAATCACCCGCATAATCTCATTGGTGCCTTCCAAAATCTGATGCACGCGCAAATCTCGCACGTGACGCTCAAGTGGATACTCATTCAGGTAGCCATAACCGCCATGAAGTTGTAAGGCTTCATTTGCCACATCAAAACTAAGATCAGTCGATAAGCGCTTTGCCATGGCACAATAAGTAGAGGCTTGCGCATCGTTATTATCGACTTTACTGGCTGCCAAATAGAGCATTTGCCGGGCAGTAATCGTTTGGGTCAACATATCAGCCAGCTTAAATTGTACCGATTGTAGGCTGGCAATAGGACTACCAAACTGGCTACGCTCTTTGACATAATTGGTCGCAGTTTCAAGCGCTGCTTGTGCTGTACCTACCGCACAAATACCGATATTAATACGCCCACCATCAAGGCCTTTCATAGCGATACGAAAGCCTTGACCTTCCTCGCCTATCAAGTTCGACGCGGGTACTTTGACATCTTTAAAGCTAATGGTACGCGTTGGCTGTGCTTTCCAGCCCATTTTATGCTCGTTTTTACCGTATTCGATACCAGCACTATCGGCATCAACGACAAATGCTGAAACGCCTTTGGGTCCACTAGCACCCGTACGTGCCATAACCACTAAAACGTCGGTCTCGCCTGCGCCTGAGATAAATGCTTTTTCACCATTTAGCACATAATAATCGCCTTGTTTATCCGCTTTGGTACGCAAAGACGCCGCATCAGAACCGGCATTAGCTTCAGTTAGACAGTAGCTGCCAAGCCATTCACCGCTGACCATATTGGGCAGATATTGCTGACATAAACTGGCGCTACCATACTCGCCAATCATCCATGCCACCATATTATGGATGCTCATATAAGCGGCGACTGAAGTATCGCCCCATGCTAACTCTTCGAAAACCATCGCAGAGTCCAAACGAGGTAAACCCAAACCATCATATTCTGGATTGGTATATAGCCCTAAAAAACCAAGCTCGCCAGATTTTTTAATGACATCGACTGGGAAATGTGAGTTGCGATCCCATTCAGCAGCATTTGGCTTCAGCTCTTTTTGGGCAAACTGTCTTGCGGTTTGTTTAAAGGCAACTTGATCAGCAGTTAATGAGAAATCCATAAGGTCATCCTTGTGCGTCTAAGCGCAATTATAGCTATGAGGTTAGACTCAATTACATTGAGATAGTGGTATTTACTTTACCACGGCTTGCCTCATCATCAAACCAACGGGCGGTTACGGTCTTAGTTTGGGTATAAAACTGTACCGCTTGTTTGCCATAAGGGCCGAGATCACCCAGTTTACTCGCGCGTGAGCCTGAGAAAGAGAACATTGGTAGTGGCACAGGAATGGGTAAATTAATACCGATTTGACCAACTTCGATATCTTGCTGGAATTTATGCGCGGCGGCTCCTGACTGGGTAAAGATAGCCGTGCCATTACCATGCGGATTGGCGTTGAGCAGCTCTATCGCTTCATCAAGACTGTCGGCGCGCATGATACATAGGACAGGACCAAATATTTCTTCTTTGTAAATTTGCATATCGCTAGTGACGTTATCAAAGATAGTCGGACCAACGAAGTTACCCTTCTCGAAACCTTCGACGGTAAGACCACGACCATCGAGTATCAAGCTTGCCCCTTCTTCTACCCCTGTACCAATCAAATGCTCAACACGCGCTTTTGCCGCAGGAGAAATCAGTGGACCTAAATCTTTATCGTGCTTACCAGCGGAAACTACTAAGCCTTCTGCTTTGGCTTTGATATCATCGACCCACTCACCTGCTGCACCGACTAATACTACAACTGATAACGCCATACAGCGTTGACCAGCTGCACCAAATGCCGCGCCTGCCAATTGATTTAAGGTTTGTTCTTTATTGGCATCTGGCAGGATAACGCCATGATTTTTTGCGCCCATCATACACTGTGCACGTTTACCTGATTGACTGGCACGCTCGTAAACATGCTTACCGACAGCAGTAGAACCGACAAAAGATACCGCTTTAATATCAGGGTGATCACAGATGGCGTCGACTGTTGCTTTACCGCCATGGACAACATTGAGCACGCCTTCAGGAACGCCCGCTTCTATTGCCAGCTCAACCAAGCGCATCGTAACCATTGGATCTTGTTCAGAAGGTTTAAGAATGAAGGTATTGCCGGTAGCAATCGCCATCGGGAACATCCAAAGTGGAATCATTGCTGGGAAGTTAAATGGTGTGATACCCGCGCAGACACCAAGCGGCTGCCAAACGCTATATGTGTCAACACCAGATGCGACGTTTTCAACATAGTCACCAATTTGTAAATTAGCAACACCAGCAGCATGCTCAACCACTTCTAAACCGCGAAATACGTCACCACGTGCATCCGCAAGCGTTTTACCTTGCTCGGCAGTCAAAATGCCTGCCAGCTCATCCATATGCTCGCGAATTAAGGCTTGGTAGGTTAAGAAGATACGAGCACGAGTGGTGATAGGTGTCTTACGCCATGTTTGAAAGGCTGCTTTTGCAGCGGCAACGGCTTGATTGATTTCATCCTCAGTCGTTTGCGGAACTTTGGCGATGACTTCTTGCGTTGCCGGATCAGTAATATCAATCCATTCTCTGGTCGTAGACTTAGTAAATTGACCATTAATAAGTTGTTGGACGTGATGCATAAGATATCCTTATCTTGATTGCGAGACTGCTGCTATTCACTCAATGACAGGAGGTCAAATTAAGCTGAGCAACGCCTTTAATTTAAAATGATTTAATTTGTATCGTTATTAACTATAGCAATAATATGATTTTGTGGTCAAGTGCTTTATTAAAGTTTTATTAACGTGCAACCTTACGCAAGTTTTCAGTCCACAAAAAAGCCTATGATGAGTCATAGGCTTTACTATAAATGATTAACGATAGACTATTTTTCTGAAATAGCCCTTCTAGTAATCTTTCATGGACTGCTTAACCGCATCAATCGCGGTTGGATTATCAAGTGTTGACATATCACCCGTTGGTTTCTTCTCTGCTAACGCTCGAATAGCACGGCGTAAGATTTTACCGGATCGGGTTTTTGGTAGTGCTGGCGGAAAATACACTGCGGCCGGACGTGCAATACCGCCGAGTGACTTAACAACCGCACCAATAATTTGTTGCTCAAGACGGAAGCGATTTTCGGTAGTAGCCACTTGCTCTTGATCTCTAAGCACACAGAAAGCGATGGGTAACTCACCTTTAAGCTCATCATGAATACCCACAACAGCACACTCTGCCACTTCTGGATGGGTGCTAATAGCTTCTTCAATTTCTTGGGTGCCGAGTCTATGACCTGCGACATTAATGACATCGTCTGTACGACCAAGAATATGAAAGTAGCCGTCCTCATCAACGACAGCATAGTCTGAAGTCGAGTATTGATTGCTATCCGCTAAGCTAAAGTAGCTATCAATAAAGCGCTTATCATTACGCCAAACCGTCGTTAAACAGCCGGGTGGTAAGGGTGCACGAATCGCAAGTAACCCTTTCTCGCCAGCAGCGCAAGGTTTGCCCGTTTCTTCATTGATGACATGCACATCGTAGCCGTACATCGGAAAACCGGGCGAGCCTTGTTTATGCGGTTTATGATTAAATTTGGGCGTATTACTCAAAATCGGCCAGCCTGATTCAGTTTGCCAATAATGATCCAAAATAGGCACGCCTAAATGCTTAGTAAGCCAATTGGCAGTCGATTCATCTAGCGGCTCGCCTGCTAAAAAGAACGACTTAAGACTTGAGACATCGTAGCGCGTCATCCATGTCTCATCTTGTTTTTTCAACATACGCACACCGGTCGGTGCGGTGAATAAAATATTAACCTTGTTGGCTTCAACGATGCGCCACCAAATACCAGGATTTGGACGGTGCGGTAACCCCTCATACATGACGCTGGTCATGCCAGCCAGCAATGGCGCATAAATAGTATAAGAATGCCCGACAGCCCAACCGATATCCGATATTGCCCAAAAGGTCTCGCCAGCTTTACCATCATAGATATAATCCATCGAGGTCGTTAGCGCAACAGCATGACCGCCAGTATCACGCTGTACGCCCTTTGGTGTACCTGTGGTGCCAGAGGTATAAAGCAAATATGAGGGGGTATTTGACTCTAGCCATACTGGCTCGACGATGGCATTGGCTTCGCAACTGATACGGCGCTCCGTCGCATAATCTATATCAATATTTTGCGCTTTAAATGGCAAAATACCGCGATCAACCACCAATACATGCTCAGGCTTCACGGCTGCTTGCTCGATACCTTGATTAACGAGATTTTTATAATTAATGACCTTGCCGCCACGCAAGCCAGCATCTACCGTGATGACCATTTTCGCTTCCGCATCATCTATACGAATGGCAAGATTGTGCGCGGCAAAGCCACCAAATACGACTGAATGAATGGCACCAATACGCGCACACGCTAGCATGGCATAAGCCGCTTCCAAAATCATCGGCATGTAGATGATGACTCGATCGCCCTCGCCGATACCATGACGCTGCAATACATCCGCAAAATAATTGACCTCTTTATACAAGTCATTATAAGTTAAGCGGCGCTTGGTATAGTCGGTATAAAATTCAACGTTATTGCCCAAGTCATTAAAGGCATCAACGATCGCTGGATAGGTCTCGATGAGTTCTTGATTAATCTCTGAAGTCAGCCAAATAAACGCATCTTGCTCAGCGCGGTCGGCTAAATGACGGTCGACGCAGTTGTAGCATAGATTGGTCTCACCACCGACAAACCACTTGGCAAACGGCAAATTACTGTCATCAAGGATTTGCTCCGGCTCTTTATGCCAGTAAATACGCTTCGCTTGCTCTGCCCAAAACTGCTCACGATCGTTAATAGATGACTGATAGATATCAGCAAAGGTCTGGGTAGCCACTTGATTGCTGAATGAATTGGTGACTGGATTGGTAATGGGATTGACGGTTGCGTTAGTAGTTTGCTCGCTCATAATAGCTGTCCTTAGCGTAATGATGGTTGATGCGATACGATTTTATTAAATAATATCATAATATAAGACTGGCTTTCCTTGCCAGCTGTCCTTACTAAAGCAAAAAAACCGATACATAGTGTATCGGTTTAATGAGTATCAGTTTAAAATGTAGCAGAGCTAATCATAAAGGTCAACTATTACGCGTGTCATCTACTCGATATTTTGACAGCTTCAAGCAATTTACAAGCGAATAATTTAATCCTATTATACTTCGGTCTGATAATCATACATCTCACGCATGACTTTTTTATCATGTTTACCAACAGACGTTTTAGGTAATTCATCGACAAATTTAAACTGACTAGGTACACCGTATTTAGGGATAATACCGCGCTCCACTGCCTGCTCAGCAATCGCTTTGATATCTTCCGCTTTGGTATCTTGGCAAGCAGGCTTAAGTACGACTAATGCTAACGGACGCTCGCCCCACTGCTTATCACGCACACCAATCACTGACACGTCAGCCACCGAGGGATGCAATGATAAAATCGTCTCAATCTCAAGTGATGATATCCACTCACCACCTGATTTAATCACGTCTTTTAAACGATCGGTAATTTGAATATAACCATCAGGGCGTATATAGGCGATGTCTTGGGTATGCATATAGCCATGTTCCCATAGCTCTTTACCCGCATCATCATTTTTCAGATAGCTTTGGGTCAACCAAGGTGCTCGTAGCACCAGCTCGCCGGTATTATCTTTACCTTTACCAACCGACTCATTGCTGGTATTCCACACTTGCGCATCAACCATCAGTACCGGCTTACCTGTCATACAGCGACGGGCAATGTCTTCATCTTCCGTCATCGCAGGCTCATCTAGGCTAAATTCTGTCAAGCTAATGAGCGGCGCTGTCTCTGACATACCATAGCCGGTATACACCTCAATACCCTGTGTCATTGCCGCTTTAGCCAAGCCTTCGGTCAATCTTGAACCACCGATAATCATTTTTAAACCATTAAAGCTGGCGTCACGATCCTGCGCCTCTTTAAGAACCATCTGTAAAATCGTTGGTACGCAATGGGTGATACTCACCTTTTCGTTAATAATCAAATCCATTAACAAATCCGGTGCATAGCGTCCCGGATACACTTGCTTGAGACCAACCATCGTCGCCGTAAACGGAAAGCCCCACGCATGTACGTGGAACATCGGCGTCATTGGCATATAGACATCACCATAGCTGACGCCTTGCTTATTCGGCAGCATGCCTAGCGTCGCAGCTTCTGTGAGGGTATGTAGCACTAGTTGGCGATGGCTAAAGAACACACCTTTCGGATCACCTGTCGTACCCGAGGTATAAAAGGTCGTTGCGATGGTATTTTCGTCAAAATCCGGAAATTCAAACTCACTATTGGCCGCTTCTAGTAACGCTTCATATTCACCAGTAACACGGTTTTGATTACCGCCAAAAACTCCTTCTGACGTCACCCCATTATCATCAAGCCAAATAATATGCTCAATACTTGAGTTTTCAAACTGATAGTCTTTGACCAATGGTGCAAATTCAGAGTTGAGCATCAGCACTTTTGGTTTCGCGTGATTAATGGTATAAAGAACTTTTTCTGGTGACAGGCGGATGTTAACGGTTTGTAAGATGTACTGCGACATCGGTATCGCAAAATACGACTCTAAGTAGCGATGACTGTCCCAATCCATCACTGCCACCACGTCACCAGCATCAAGGTTTAAGCCATCTAAAACATTCGCTAAGCGATTAATACGGTTAAACAGCTCTTTATAAGTGAAGCGATTTTTATCCGCATAGACGATTTCTTGGTCTAGCGATACAGTTTTGGCACGGTTTAGCAGTTGTTTAATCAATAATGGATAATCGTAAGCAGAGGGTGCGCTGTGATAGATATTTGACATAAACATGACTTCCTTGTGGCTTATTTCAGCTCATTCAAATGGTTTTATAATGGATGACTTTACGATGATATTTATCGTTACTCTTGATAAGACGCTTCTTGATAGTAGAAAAAAACCCAGACTATGTAAAGCCTTCTTGCGTAAGTATCGTACGACTACAGATTCGATAACTATCATTTAAATATTCGTCTCATTATGCTATGACAAGTCTATATTAATTCGCACGTACACGTGTTTTGACCATCCCAACGCTTGCGACTAACAATGCCAATACTTGTACAAATAGTAATAACCAAACGGTAAGCGACCACTGTCCACGCGCATAAACGATACCGCATAGCCATGCCCCCATCGTACCGCCAGCGTAATAACCCATGTAATATAAGCCAGAAGCCAACGAGCGTCCTTTTTTAACATTAACTGCGATATAACTGATCGTCGCAGCTTGGGTAATAAATACGCCTGATGACATAATAGCAAGCCCAATGACAATACCCCATAACGGCGTCACAAGCGTTAACAACACACCAAGCATCGACACAACAACCGCTACTCGAACGGTTCGTGCAGCGCCAAATCGGCGTAATAATGTAGTCGATAATGGCGTGATAATGACCCCGATCAAATAGACTGCAAAAATATTGGCAAGCGCGCCCGTACCCAATTCATATGGCGTGCCAGCAAGATGCAAATTGATAAAGGTAAAACACCCTACGAGCGAAAACAACACACAGGCACCAAGCAAGCAAGCTGTCACGACGTAGCGATTGGTCAAATGCTCACCGAGCGTCTGCATCGCTGAGCGAAAATTTGGATTGGCCACAAAGTGCCGCGACGATGGCAGCATTTTACCGACCCATAGCGCACCGATAAGTGTCATCACTGCCATGACATAATAGCCTGCACGCCAGCCGATGAGCTCATGTAAATGCCCCAGTAAAAACCGCCCCATAAAGCCGCCAAGTACCGAACCTGAGACATAAAACGACATCAGTTCTGTTACGGCGCGCCCCTCAAACTCCTCACCGATATAAGCGATTGTCACTACAGTAATACCTGGCACAGACAGCCCCTGCATAAACCGCCACATGCCCATCCAGCCAATATCAGGACTTTGAGCAATTAAAGCAGTAGGTATCGCTAAAAATAACAGTGCTCCAACGATAAATGACTTGCGCCCGACGGCATCAGATAGCATCCCCAAAAACGGCGACATGATAGCGATTGCCATCACCGTCGCGCCGACAATCATCCCTGCCTGCACTTCAGTGGCTGAAAAATCCATCATCAATACCGGCAAAATTGCTTGAATAGAATATACCTGCAAAAAAGCAAACATCCCAATCAAACCAATGGTGAGCTTTAATATCCACGAGGGTGAATAAAATGGTGGCTGAATTTTAAGCGCTTCAATAGCACTGTTTGCTGATGTGTTGTCTTTGGCGTCGTTATAGGTATTATTATTAATCGTATTATTCAAAGTATTATTCAAAGTATTATTCAAAGTGTTACTGACTGTATTGGAGGCCTCTTTAGCTGAAGCTAACTTGGCATAGGTGATAGACATGAAGCACTAATATCTGAGCCAATCACTAAAAAATCATGGCTCACAATAAAACAGGTGAGGCTTTATTTTATCACATCGAATAACAAACTCAGGTTTCGGAGTGTTATTCACGTTGTGCTATTAATTTTATTTTAAACACATAGTATCAACACTGGGTAGGTGACTTATATTTTTGACAGTTAATAGATTACTGTCTACTATTATTCCGACTTGCTATACACATTATATAAGTTAGCGTTAGCAGAACGTAATCCAGAGAACTTACTGAAAAAACAATCCTCATATAACAGACTATTTATCATGCCAAAAATAATTTTTTTCCCAACGCTGCTTGCCGCTACAAGCGCACTTATTTTCTCTATGAATGTGATAGCCGTCACCTCAGACAACGCACTATCAACAAAGGTATTGCCAACATCGCTAGAATCAGTGTCATCGCTAGAATCATTATCAAAGCAATCAAACTGTATTGCTGATAGTGTCATCACTGCGGCTGAGCTTTCAGATACGCGAGATAACGGTCCTTTTTCTGTGGCTAGTAAGCCCGTGCCTCGCCAGTTAGCAAACGGCTTTGGTGGCGGAACGATTCATTATCCAACCAATGCTGGCGGCTGTGGTCTGTTAGGCGGTATCGCAGTGGTACCCGGTTATGTGTCTTATGAATCGTCTATCAAATGGTGGGGACCACGTCTGGCTTCTTGGGGGTTTGTCGTTATCACTATTGATACCAACACCATTTATGATGATCCAGATAGCCGGGCGACTCAATTAAGTTCAGCTCTAGATCACATTATTAATGACAGCACCGTTGGTGCTCAGATAGATAGTAATCGTCTGGGCGCTATTGGCTGGTCAATGGGCGGCGGCGGTGCGCTGCAGTTAGCGACAGAGCGTAGTGCCGTTCGTGCCATTATTCCGCAAACGCCCTATCACGATAAAAGCTATGGCAACATGGATACGCCAGCGTTATTTATTAGTTGTCAGAACGACCGCATCGCATCTAACAACGAATATGGCAATGTCTTTTATAACAATGCTTCTGGACCTAAAATGAAGATTGAGGTAAAAAATGGTAGTCACTTTTGTCCAAGCTATCGTTTTAATGAGATATTACTCAGTAAGCCCGGCATTGCATGGATGCACCGTTATATAAACGATGATAGACGTTTTGATAAGTTTTTATGTAGCAAAGAAGACTACGGTAATAGCCCTCGTATATCAGGTTACGACTATAAAGATTGCGTATAGTATAGTCAGGCTGCTTTAAAAGTGATACAGCGTGACTGGTATTTATTTTTTGCAGCCTCTGTCAGCGTAGACACAGCAAGCAATAAAAATTCATATCAGTTACGCGGCACTACAATACGTATCTTTT
>NZ_JBAQQF010000023.1:0-45699 GCF_049295055.1 Psychrobacter sp.
TCCCAGAGGCTATCGGTTAATGCTTGTCTGGCCATCTTTTTTATATGCCTCTTATTTTATAAAGTGTACGCCTTATTTTAGAAGATATATGCGTGCTTTCCAATTAGGGACACTCCCTAATAATAAAGGCCATCAGTCGATGGCCTTTTTTTATGGCTGTTAATAATACAAACCAGTTTTATATATCATGACCGCTTACTATTTTCCACAGCCAATAGGTGACAAATTAACCGTCATGAATTACAATAACGAGCTCCGAGAGGTGTTGCACCATATGAATTGATGGTTACGTTTGCGCTTTATAAACAAACGGCACTGATTAATTCGTCATGTTAGGCTCGGTAAACTGTTTGATACTGGTTATTCCAGCCTTTGACAGCATAACAACGGCACCTGCGCTATTATTCTTTTTATCATAAATTAACCACTGATAGGAGCATATTATGGACGCAGTGTCTAAAGCCCCCTCTGCCCATACGATCGACCCCTCTTTCACTGACTATAAAGTCGCTGACATTAGCTTAGCTGATTACGGCCGCCGCGAAATCACCCTTGCCGAAGCGGAAATGCCTGCCCTTATGGGTTTGCGTCGTCGCTACGAAGCAAACCAGCCACTTAAAGGCGCGAAAATCGTCGGCTGTATCCACATGACAATTCAAACTGCCGTCCTTATCGAGACCTTAATTGCGCTCGGTGCTGAAGTACGTTGGACATCATGTAATATCTTCTCAACCCAAGACCATGCTGCTGCTGCGATTGCTGCTGCCGGTATTCCGGTCTTCGCTTGGAAAGGCGAAACTGACGCAGAATACGAATGGTGCTTACGTCAACAAGTACATATTGGTGGCGAAGAATCAGGTCAGCTTTGGGATGCTAACCTAATTTTGGATGATGGCGGTGATTTGACTGCATTGATTCATAACGATTATGCACAATTGCTTGATAACATGCATGGTATCTCAGAAGAGACGACTACCGGCGTGCATCGCTTGATCGAGATGTTGAATAAAGGCACGCTAAAAGTTCCTGCTATCAACGTCAATGACGCAGTCACTAAGTCTAAAAACGACAATAAATACGGCTGCCGTCATAGCTTAAATGACGCGATTAAACGCGGAACCGATATGTTCCTTGCTGGTCGTCGCGCTTTAGTTATCGGTTATGGCGATGTAGGTAAAGGTTCTGCGCAAAGCTTACGTCAAGAAGGCATGATTGTTCGTGTCTCAGAAGTTGATCCTATCTGTGCCATGCAGGCTTGTATGGACGGCTACGAAGTATTGTCACCGTACATTAATGGCGACAACACAGGCGGTGCAGACAGCATCAACACTCGCCTGTTAGATGACACAGACATGGTTGTCACGACTACCGGCAACTATCATGTTTGCGACAAACACATGCTAGCTGCTCTAAAACCAGGTGCGGTGGTTTGTAATATCGGTCACTTTGATACCGAAATCGATACTCAGTTTATGCGTGATAACTGGCGCTGGGAAGAAGTTAAGCCACAAGTCCATCAAATTTTCCGCTCTGATGACGTGAACGATTACTTGATTCTATTGGCTGAAGGTCGTTTGGTAAACTTGGGTAATGCGACTGGTCACCCATCACGCGTGATGGACGGCTCATTTGCTAACCAAGTATTGGCGCAAATGTATCTATTTGAAGAAAAATTTGCTGACTTGCCAGCTGATACGCGTGCTGACAACTTGTACGTAAAAGTATTGCCGAAGAAGCTAGACGAAGAAGTGGCTGCGGCGATGGTTGCCGGCTTTAACGGTACGTTAACTAAGCTGACTGAAAAACAAGCTGAGTATTTAGGTGTGCCTGTCGAAGGTCCATTTAAGCCTGACGCTTATAAATACTAAAAGGAGCCAGACTGTGACTAAGCCTGCTTTCTCCTTCGAGTTTTTCCCGGCCAAAACCGAGCAAGGTCATGAAAAGCTACTCAGTACTTACGATGAGCTAAATAAGCTATCACCGAGCTACTTTTCGGTAACCTACGGTGCGGGCGGTTCAACCCGTAGTCGCACTTTGGATATCGTACAAGCCTTGTGCGCACGTGGTAATACTGATGTCGCGCCACATATGTCTTGTATTGGCGATGACAAAGCGCAAATCGCTGAATTGCTCGATCTTTATAAGAGCTTAGGCATCAAACGCTTGGTCGCGTTACGTGGTGACTTGCCATCGGGGCAAGTAGGTATGGGTGAGTTGCCATTTGCGCTAGACTTGGTAAAGTTTATCCGCGAATATTCAGGCGATCATTTCCGTATTGAGGTCGCAGCCTATCCTGAGATGCATCCGCAAGCGCGTAGCTTTGAGCATGATGTTGATAACTTATTTAATAAGTACCAAGCGGGTGCAAACTCATCGATTACGCAGTTTTTCTATAACGCCGATAGCTATTTATATCTGCGTGATACCTTAGAGAAACGTGGTATTGATACGATTGCGCAGCCTTTGGTTGCTGGCATTATGCCGATTACCAACTCGAGTAATTTGATGCGTTTTGCTGATAGCTGTGGCGCGGATATTCCACGTTACGTGCGTAAGCAGTTGGCTGACTTTGGCGATGATAGCAAAGCCATTCGCGAATTTGGTTTTGATGTCGTCTATCGTTTATGTGAGCGTTTAATCAGCGAGGGCGTACCGGCCATGCATTTTTATAGCATGAATAAGGTTGAGCCTAATAAACGCTTGGTTGAAGCTTTAGGGCTTGCTTAGTGTTTGGCTTATAAGCAATAATTCAATAAATAGTTTAATAACTGGCGTTCTTAGGAGCGCCAGTTTTTTTATTGTAGCTTGCATTTTTTATGAGAATAGCAAGTTGTTAGACCCATAAAATATTAATAATCAATGTTAGAGAACAAGTCTTGGAACATAAGCATTAGAATTATTGTATTCAAGAATATACCTTTACCAAATTAAACGATATTCTGCTAAGATATTTAAAAGTATCAGTATTCAAATTATAGGACTAAGCAACCGTGCGACGTTTTTTTTATGCTACTAGCAATGACATCAGTAATAAAACAGATAATAACTACCCTCACCTTAGCACTTTGCCTATTGGCGCTAGCGTTGAATTAACAGAAAGTATCGCCCATCATTGGTGCCGTGTATTACGCGCAAATATTGGCGATCACGGTATTCTATTCGATGGCTTTGGCGGTGAGTATCAAGTACAGCTACAAACCATGAGTAAAAAGCACGCTACTGCGACGCTGATTACTCATATAAATGATGATCGTAGCGCACCTTTACTGACCAAAATCGGTCTGGTCATAAGTCGCGGCGAACGTATGGATTATGCGATCCAAAAGTCAACAGAGCTTGGTGTGACTGCTATTCAGCTACTTAGCAGCCATCATGGCGAGGTTAATTTAAAACCTGCTCAAGTAGAAAAAAAATTGGCACATTGGCAGCAAGTCGCTATTGCCGCTTGTGAGCAATGCGGTCTTAATCGCCCACCTGTTATTCTTGCTCCATTATCTATCAATGATTGGTTACGCGATCCAGTTACCGATATAGAAATAGCTATCAGCTCTGCGGTTAGCCCTATTGTCGCCGCACTAAGTAAAGACCATTATTATCAATTGTTGCAACAGCCAGCAGATTTACGCTTGCAACTGAGTGTGCCAGCGGCAGGTCAGCCTTTGATTCCAAAAGCACTATCAACTGTATTGGCACAAGAGCTGCCTTATATTGAGTTATTAATTGGTCCTGAGGGCGGATTAAGTGATGAAGAATGTCTAAAAGCACAAAGCGTCGGCTTTGAGCCTTGGCAAATTGGGGCAAGGGTTTTACGCACTGAAACTGCGCCCGTGGTGGCACTAGCAACGTTGCATGCGCTTTTACCTCTTGTTAGTCATTAAGAGCAGCGTAAAAGGCTGACACTTAAAATAACGATTTAGACTTAAGATGACGATTGTCAATTGCCCATACCACAAGCTTTGTTTATCGATTTTAATTCCACTTTATGAGTCTAGTTATGAGCACTTTTACACCAATGCCACTGGCAGACAAACAGCAATTATTGGTCAAATTATGTGAGCAATTTGAAGATGCTATATTCATATTAGATGCAAATTTACGCTATTTGTCAGTCAATGCTACCTATGAGTTGATGCTTGGTTATACGGAATCTTTTTTGATTGGACGCCCACTTGGTGTATACGCGATTGAATTCTTGTCAGAAGAAGAACAAACGGTATTAAAAAACCTGATCAATAGCTTAGACAGTACTGGGTTTTGTGAAATCGATTTTTCCATGGCAACCCGCTACGGTCAAATCCTAGATTGCCATATAACCTACCGCAAAATTTATTTGGAAGACACGGCATATTATGTCGGTACGATTCGTGATACGTCTAGCGTTACTAAAAATAAGAAAAAGATGGTGCATTTACTTAATTACGATCAACTCACCGGACTGCCCAACCGTAAAGTATTTTTGAGTCAGACAAGCGAGCTGCTATTAGAAAGCTACCAAGAAGTGGTTATTGTCCGCTTAAATATTGACGGTTATCGCAACCTTGCTATTCTGTTAGGACCTGATTACATCAATACTTTAGTAGAAAAATTTGTCCTGCGAATTAAAGCGCTAGAGCTGGATCATTTACGCTGTTTTTCTCATTTTGGCGGTGATGACTTTGCGTTATTGTTTGAATGTAGTGACGCCAATACGGTACGCATTCAATTAGACAGCTTAATGCAAATGTGTGAGCGTCCCTTCTTTCTCAATGACGATAAAGTCACAAATACCGAAGTGTATTGTCATGTGTCTGTCGGGGTCAGCTACTTCCCTGAAAATGACAATGAGTTTACTGGCTTATTAACCAAAGCGGAGAAAGCCTTAAATTATGTCAAGCAACACGGTGGCGATGATGTTTGTTGGTATCACAAATCCATTAATGAATTTAACGCTCATCATATACAACTAGAATCCGAGCTTAGAGCGGCCACCAGCGAAGGTCAGTTTATTGCTTATTATCAGCCTAAATTTGCGTTAGATACGGGTGATATTACCGGTTTTGAAGCATTGGTACGCTGGCAACATCCTACTCGCGGATTACTAACCCCTATTGATTTTATTGATGCCATCATTTCTCATAAACTGTCGCTTGAGCTATTTTCTCAAATGGCAAACCAAATCGCTGAGCAGTTGACTGTCTGGCAAAAAATTGGTTTCAACCAACATATCTGTATCAATGCTGATGCGGCTGAATTTAGCCATCCTGATTTTTTTGATCTGGTCAGAAACTTGCTCACAAAACATGAGATTGCAGCGCATCAATTACATATTGAGGTGACAGAATCCTCTTTAATAAAGCGCCATTCTGATGTTAAAAAACAGCTTAATTCGCTTAAAGAGTTAGGGATTCTTCTGGCGTTAGATGACTTTGGTACTGGCTACGCCTCCTTAAGCTATCTACAGGAATACCCCTTTGATTTTATCAAAATCGATAAGAGCTTTATCTCAAAAATTGTTACCGATCAAACCCAACTCGCTATTGTAAAAGCTATTTTGGCGTTAGCAGAGGCACTCGATATGCAGGTCATTGCAGAAGGCATCGAAAACGAGCAACAACGTGATTTACTGTTAGACATGGGTTGCCAATATGGTCAAGGTTATTGGTTTGGCAAGCCTATGACTGCTGAAATTGCAACTGACATGTTAATACAACAGTATTGGTCTAAAAACAAAGGTTGTTAGAGCGCTACCGTAAAAAATATTAATTGAGCTCTCCTACAATTATTATTAAGTATTTTAATGTGTAGGCTATATCGTACATAGGATGCAAGACAGGTTGATGACTTATCAGTATTGTCACTAAACTTGTATATTTGCCAGTGAAAGCCTATCTTTTACCAAGAATTTACGAAACTAAGAATTTACGAATTCATTCATAATTCTTTTTACGCTTCTCAATGTTATCTCATATGATCGGTATCATTGTTTGTTAATAATACAGACAACAAAGCCAGACACTAGCAACTGAGACTTAAATATTATATATAGTCATACTATTGCTTAGTCGCAGTAGCGCTGTCGGTCATACACTAAAAAAAAGGACAGGAAGTTATGCAATATAAAGCACCCCTACGTGATATGAAATTTGTCATGCATGAACTTTTAAACAGCACAGCACATTATCAAACGATTGATGCGTTCGCTCATATTGAAGCTGACATTGTAGACAGCTATCTAGAAGCTGCCGCAAGTTTTGCTGAAAATGAGCTGTCACCATTGAACATGAGCGGTGATGCTGAAGGCTGTCATTTTGATAATGGCGAAGTCACTACCCCTAAAGGCTTCAAAGAAGCTTATAAGCAATATTGTGAGCTTGGCTTTACCTCTTTAACTGCTGATGAAGAGTTCGGTGGTCAAGGCATGCCAATGTCTCTAAACTCCTCTATTTCTGAGTTTGTAGGTACCGCTAACTGGTCGTTTGGTATGTATCCAGGATTATCTGAAGGCTGTGTCTCTACGCTTGAACATCATGGCACTAACGAGCAAAAACAAAAATACTTGCCAAAACTGGTCGCAGGCGAATGGACTGGCGTGATGTGTTTGACTGAACCACAATGTGGCTCTGATTTAAACTTAGTGCGCACCAAAGCTGAGCCTAATACTGATGGCACTTATAAAATTAACGGCGGTAAAATCTGGATTTCGGCAGGCGAGCACGATATGTCTGACAATATCATCCATATTGTTCTAGCGCGTCTTCCAGATGCACCAGCGGGCACCAAAGGCTTGTCTTTATTTGTAGTACCAAAGTTCATGGTAAATGACGACGGTAGCTTAGGCGAGCGTAATGCTGTCTCTTGCGGCTCGATTGAACACAAAATGGGCATCAAAGCCTCAGCGACTTGCGTTATCAACTATGACGGCGCAATCGGCTATTTAATTGGTGAAGAGAACCGTGGTCTAAACTACATGTTCACCTTTATGAATGTGGCACGAATCGGCACCTCTATTCAAGGTGTTACCGCTTCTCAGTATGCTTTCCAAGGTGCCTTGGCTTTTGCCAATGAACGCTTAGCATTCCGTTCGTTAGACGGTGCTAAATTCCCTGAAAAACCTGCCGACCCTATCATCGTTCATCCTGCTGTGCGTGACATGATATTGACCACTAAAGCCTTTGCTGAAGGCGGCCGTGCATTAATCGGTTATATGTCACAGTTTGCGGATACGGTTGCAAAGGGTGAAGGTGATGCTCGCAAATACGCAGATCAAATGTTGTCACTGCTCACGCCTATTGGTAAAGCGTTCTTGACCGAAACGGGTCTTGAGTCTGCTAGACATGGCGTTCAAGCATTAGGCGGCAGTGGCTTCTGTGTCGAATATGGCATGGAGCAAAACGTCCGTGATACTACTATTGCTTGTATCTATGAAGGCACGACTCAAATTCAAGCACTTGATCTGATTGGTCGTAAAGTCTTGGGCTCGCAAGGTAAATTGCTTGCGAACTTTACCACCGTTATTCAGCAATTCTGTGACGACAATAAAGACAATGATGAGATGGGTCAATTCATCCGTCCGCTTGTCAAGCATATTAAAGAATGGGGCGAATTAACGACCCGTATTGGTATGCAAGCCACTGAAAACCCTGAAGCGGTCGGCGGCGCGGCAGTCGATTACATGTACTTTAGCGGTTACGTTACCCTTGCCTACTTATGGGCTCGTATGGCATTAATTGCGCAAACTGAAATAGCCAATGGCAGCAGCGAACAGGCCTTTTACGATGCCAAAGTAAAAACGGCTCAGTTCTACTTTGCTAAGTTATTGCCGCGTACGACTACTCACGTACAGCGCATCGCTACTGGCGTCGAGCCGTACATGAGCATGGATGTTGAGCAGTTTTCATTCTAATAAACGCTTTTAACGGTTAGTTGATTCACCAAAGCTGTTTAATGATCGGCAACATACCAAGGTGTGTTGCCGATTTTCTTAATATGGATTGATAACTAACAAGATAGCTGTCTTGCTAAATAATAAGAACTTTTGGTGTACGCATAATTCACGAAGAAATACAGCGGTTGATACGCTAATTTGCTAAACTTTAGCTATTAATAGTTAAGTTCAACTCAAAAGAACAACTGAAAATCTTTGCCCAACTCACTTTTATTCATTTGAACCAAAGGAATG
Source organism: Psychrobacter sp. (assembly GCF_049295055.1). Lineage (GTDB taxonomy): Bacteria > Pseudomonadota > Gammaproteobacteria > Pseudomonadales > Moraxellaceae > Psychrobacter. Next base: position 8,159 of record NZ_JBAQQF010000023.1, read on the forward strand.
TTTATGGCTACTTATAATGCCCCTCTTAACGACATGCGTTTTATTTTAACTGACGTGTTTAAAGCTCATGAATTTTGGCAAAATAACGAAAGCTTATCTCATGTTGACATGGAAACGGTCGACATGGTTTTAGAAGAAATGGCAAAAATCTCCAAAAATATTCTGCTGCCGATTAACCGTAGCGGCGATGAAGAAGGCGCTACTTACCAAGGTGATGGCGTCGTGACGACTCCAGCAGGCTTCAAAGAAGCTTATAAGCAATATGCTGAGTCTGGTTGGGTAGGTCTTGGCGGCAACCCTGAATACGGCGGTCAAGGTTTTCCAAAGATGGTAACCATGCTAGCTGAAGAAATGGTTTTTACCGCCAATCAGTCGTTTGCCCTGTACCCTAACCTGACCGTTGGTGCGACACTATGTTTGAACGCTGCTGGTAGTGAAGAGCAAAAACAAACTTATTTAGAAAAAATGTATTCTGGCGAATGGTCAGGTACGATGTGCTTAACTGAACCGCATGCGGGTACAGATTTAGGTATCATCAAAACCAAAGCTGTCCCGAATGAAGATGGTAGCTTCAACATCTCAGGTACCAAAATCTTTATCACTGGCGGTGAACATGACCTAACTGACAATATCATTCATTTGGTATTGGCAAAAACCCCAGACGCGCCTGCTGGCTCAAAAGGTATCTCACTATTTGTTGTGCCAAAATTCTTGGTCAACGAAGATGGCAGCTTAGGCGAGCGCAATACCCTAGCCGCTGGCTCTATCGAGCACAAAATGGGTATCAAAGCCTCTGCGACTTGCGTGATGAACTTTGATAATGCCAAAGGCTGGATGGTTGGCCCAGAAAATACCGGTCTATCATCGATGTTTATCATGATGAACTATGAGCGCGTAACCATGGGTCTGCAAGGTCTTGGTGGTACTGAACTTGCTTATCAAAATGCTGCTCTATATGCACTTGATCGTGGTCAAGGTCGTAGCGACACGCAAATCCAAAGCCCAGAGAAACCAGCTGACGCCATCATTCATCATGCCGATGTACGTCGTATGTTATTGAATGCTAAAGTAAACTCTGAAGCCTCACGCTGTTTTGCGATGTATGTTGCCAAACAACTTGATACTGAAAAATTCAGTACTGATCCTGAAGCAGCTCAAGCGGCGTCGGCTCGTGTGGCACTATTGACACCAGTGGCTAAAGCATTCTTAACGGATAAAGCGCTAGAAGCAACGGTTGATTGCCAGCAAGTATTTGGCGGTCATGGTTATGTGCGCGAATGGGGTATGGAGCAAATCGTTCGTGATACGCGTATTGCCCAGATTTATGAAGGCGCAAACGGTATTCAAGCCCTTGATTTGTTGGGTCGTAAAGTGGCGCGCAATGACGGTAAATATATCACCCATTTCTTAGGTGAGATTCGTGATTATATCAGCAGCATGCAAGCTGATCATGGTATCAAACAAGCGACTTTAGGTGCTGCCGATACCGTTGAAGAGCTAACTAAGACTGTCCTTGCCAATATCAGTACGCGTAAGAGTGAAATTAACGGCTGTGCGGTAGATTATCTACACGCGGTCGGTTACTTATGCTACTCATATATGTTTGCTATGATGATAGAAGCAGCTGACGGCAAAGAAGGTGAGTTTTATACCAACAAAGCCAAACTTGCCGACTACTTCGTTGGTCGTGTATTACCACGCATCGACGCTCATGCCCAAATGGTCAAAGCAGGTAGTGATCCAATTATGAGTTTTGATCTTGACTACTTTAATATTGCTATCAGCTAAGTAGCTCTTACCTAAGTGATTGTCATAAATAATTCATAAAATACTTATTAAAGGGACAGTCCATACTGTCCCTTTTTTTGCCCAAACAATGTAATAAAATAAAAATAATATTAAAAATTTCTTAATAAACTACCTAAAAACTGTCTAAAAATTACCTAAAAATTACCTAAAAAATAACTGCTAACAAAATAATTAACCTTATAGGCGTGCTTGCGATTAAAATAACGCAAAGCTGAAGCAGCTTTAGCTTCACTAAACCACTTATAAAATTTTCAACTCAAAAATCAATAGTGGCATTTATTGCAGACTTACTTCAATGTTATTGCAATATTACCGCAATATTGATAACGCCATTTACTGCAGATAACACTAAAAATCCACTATAAGCACCGATAGCATTGCAAATACTGAATAATAACAATGATTGAATTAATCCCAATGAAGGATGTGATGTGCCAGAAATAAAACACATTTTACAACAGATTACTGCATTAAGTGATGTGCCTGATCCTGCGGTACTAAAACGCTTAATTGATGCGCTGCGGGTCAGTGACAAAGAACCTGCTTTAGCCAATCAAAACATTCAGCATCTGATTGAAATTCTACGCCAGCATCCAGAGTATGGAGATGGACTGTCAAGCTTCGTTCTAAAGCTCATTATTCAATATCGCCAAATTGCGCTCTACACTGACACTGGCATCATGTCAGACCAAGGGTTTTTTAATAGTTTACGCCGTTTAATTGGTCATCGTTTTTTGCCATTATTGCCGCAAGAAGATTCTGTCGTTGAGCTGGTTGGGTATTTGTTTGATAAACGCACTGATGAGCGTTGGCTGAGTAATATCGATACAGACAAGTGGGATGCGCTGGTTGATTTACTAAAAGTGAATGATGAACATTTACACTTAATTGCTACCGCGAAAAATAGTATTTTAAACGCTATTATCATTTTATCTTATCGTATTAGCGGCATTGGTCTGCATCCAGATTTGATGGATTCTTATCCGCAAATGCTGAACTATTCAGCCTCATTTGTGGCGCAAAATCAAGAAGCAGTACTGTACGTCAATCAATATCGTGAAGCGCATGAGCTTGATACTTTAACAGATGTTATCCCTGAAAAAGCAGTAGATCCCGCGCCTTTATTGGTCATGATTGAGCAATGTGAAGACATTGTGGCCACCATACGTAAGCGCATTTATAAAACCGGTATTTCCATCCGCTTAACCAACATGATGTTGCGCTTAGATCAAAGTCTACAACGTATGCGTATTTTAACTGAGCTGGTTTCAGACAACTACGATAAGCGTGATCAGGCAGTGATTGAGCTGATTCAAGCGCTGATTACGACGGCTAGTCGCCGCTATAGCATCGGTTATTTAATTGACAACAATACCAAACTGCTATCACGCAAAGTCACCGAAAATGCCGGCCGTGTCGGCGAGCATTATATTAGTACCGATAAAGCTGGCTACCGAAAGATGTTTCAAAAAGCCTCCATCGGTGGCTTTATCATTGCTTTTATGGCCACGACTAAGATATTGACGTACCATCTAGCACTTGCACCGATGGGACGCGCTTTCATAAACAGTATGATTTATGGATTGGGGTTTGTTTTTATTCATATCGTCCATGGTACGGTAGCCACCAAGCAGCCAGCCATGACTGCTGCTGCCATCGCCTCTACCATATCGGATAGCTCTGGAAAAAAATCACACCAACTTAATAAGTTATCAGAATTGGTAGTCGATATTTTACGTACCCAGTTTGTCGCGATTATGGGCAATATTATGGTAGCAGTACCAGTCGCCCTTATTATCTCTTTTGCGTGGCTACAGTATACGGGTACACCGATGATCAATACTGATAAGGCGGCGCACTTATTACATGAACTAGACCCCTTTCGCTCACTAGCACTGCCTCATGCCGCCATTGCTGGCGTGTATTTATTCTTATCAGGTCTGATTGCGGGCTATTACGACAATTTAGCAGTCTACAACCAAATCGGTGCTCGCATTCAGCGCCATAAACTCCTAAAATATTTACTCCCCAGAGCATGGCTACAACGTTTAGGCGGCTTTGTAGAAGCTAATCTTGGCGCTATTATGGGTAACTTTTTATTCGGGGTCTTTTTAGGTAGTACCGCAACCATTGGCTTCTTATTTGGTTTACCGATTGATATTCGCCATATCGCCTTTGCTTCAGCAAACTTAGCGCACGGATTGTTCAATATATCAGCCAACCAATTAGATTGGCAGATTGTGCTACTTTCTATGCTTGGTGTTGCACTTATCGGTATGGTCAACTTAATGGTCAGCTTTTCATTGGCGCTTTTTGTAGCATTACGCTCAAAAGAGGTGAAGTTTATCGATTGGAGTCGTCTGACCAAGCAGCTTTTCAGTCACGTCTTAACCCATCCATCCGATTTTTTCTGGCCACGCGATAAGCCGATGAAATACGCACGTATCGATAGCCAAGGGCATATGATTTTTGACGATACCAGCTCTAATAAAAGCGGACAACCCATACCCAACAACTATGTCGTGCGCCGCTTATCTGAGGTGAAAATCCTACCTAAATCCAAACAGAAAAGTATGCAAAATCAGCAAGTAGTCACGGATATAGATTATGGTAATCAAACATCAAATGACAATGTCGATGTTGCGTTAAAAAGTCGTGAAATACCTACTATCAATAACCAAGTGAGCACTAGAAAAATAATTGACCTTGATGATGGTCTGATAGATGAGGCACTCAACAGCGTCCCTTATAGTCAGGATATTCAGTATGACAGTGCTCATGCGTTTGATGAAGATAATCAGACGATAGCTGATCATGAAAGTGATGCTAGTAATCCTGACAATAAAGCCGCTGGTGATGCCAAAACGCCACTTCCTAAGCCAAAAAAGCCACCAAATCTGCCCAGTTAATGGGTGATTTGATGGCTTTTGTATTTACAGTAATAGAAGTAAAATTGCAGCAATACATTATAGAACTGAAACTAACATATCCAGATTAAAGCACTAGGATGATGGCGGCAAACAATGTGTACTTGAGGTTATTACTTTGCTGTCACCCAAACGATAGGCCAATAAATAATTACCCCAAACGCAGCCACCATCAAGCGCCCGAGCATGAGGCAAATCAACTTCACCTTTCAGCGCCGCCCAATGACCAAATAACACCTTACGGTTGCGCGGTACTTGCCATTCAAACCATGGCAAAAAATCCTTTGGCATAGGCTCATCTAACCCTGCCGTAAAACTAAATTCAAGTAACCCATCCTGCTTACATAGGCGCATGCGAGTAAAATAATTGGCAATCGCTCGCATTTTGGTAAAACCATTAATGCCTGCATGCCAATCATCGACCGTCTTGCTATATAAATTCGGTAGCAACTTATCAAGTTGTTCTAGACTACTTTGCAGCTGTGACTCTAACTGCTGTGCATAGTTCGCAGCTTCCTCAATACTCCAGTGCGGTGGGATACCAGCATGCACCAGTACCGTATGCTCGTCAGGATAAGCTAATATGGGTTGATGACGTAACCAATCTAATAGCTCATCACAGTCATCGGCTGCAAAAATCGGTGCAGTCTTATCTTTTTTCTTAATTTTCGTCGCTCCGCGCCATACCGCTAGCAAATTTATATCATGATTGCCAAGCACTGTCGCTGCTGCACCTTGCTCACATAGTGCTTTGACATGACGCAACGTATTTAACGAATCTTCACCGCGTGCCACCAAGTCACCGGCAAACCATAATTTATCTTGGGTCGGATCAAAATCTAATATCTCAAGTAACTGCAGATAAGCAGCATAGCAGCCTTGCAAATCACCGATGACATACTGGTGGCGAAAACTCATAAACCCTCTATACTTTTTGTCTGATGGCTCTTTAATAATAATTTTTGGATGACGATTATTTGTGACAGAAATTAGCAATTATGATAGGCAAGCGATATCAGCTAAAGTTAGCAATAACTTCTAGAGGTAGATATCTTAATAACTTAAACCTCTACCTTGCTCGCCTGATTGCTTAAGTTCACAAAATCTTTCACGCTTAGCGTTTCAGGGCGGGCTTGTGGGTCGATGCTACACGCTGCAAAATCCTCTTCGCTCAACGTCGGTAACAAGGTCGACTTCTTAAATATAGCGCGTAACGTTTTACGGCGATGATTAAAGGTTTCGCGCACCACAATGGCAAAATATTCCTCATCTTCTGCTACGACCGGCTTAGTAATATGCGGCGTCAGTCTAAAGACAGCGCTGGTCACTTTTGGCGGCGGATTGAATGCACCGCGGGGTACGGTCAGCAGATAATCTGTATCGCAGTGATATTGCATGATGACAGACAAACGACCATAAGTCTTGCTACCGACATCAGCGGTGATACGCTCGACCACCTCTTTTTGCAACATAAAGTGCATGTCTTGAATCACATCGGCATAGCTGAGCAGATGAAATAAGATAGGCGTAGAAATGTTATATGGCAGATTACCCACTACGCGCAGCTTGCCGCGTTCTTCGCTATACAGCTTACGATAATCGACATGCATGGCATTGTTTTTGATAATCGTAAAGTTTGGATGGCTGTTGGCACCGATACGAATGCGCAGGCTATCTGCCAAATCACGATCGAGCTCGATCACCGTCATTGCATCCACTTCAGCCAATAGCGGCTCAGTCAAAGCACCCATACCCGGCCCAATCTCGATTAAATTATCATCGCGCTCTAGGCGAATGCTCTCGACAATCTCACGGATAACACTACGGTCATGTAAGAAGTTTTGACCAAAGCGCTTACGCGGTTGGTGCTTGGCAGCGCGTAGGCTGTTAGTAATAGACTGAGCATCAAACGAAATTTTGGACATAAAAAGGTCTTAATAGATGAAAAATAAATGGGTGTTAAATTAACGGCAGCAATATGCGGGTTCTATAATGGCAAATTATAACACAGCTCATAATTGCACTGTATTTTTGAGATATTTTATTAGTAAACCACCCATACCTTAGCGCAACCGACACAGTTCTTTTTTGTTCTTAAACTATTTTCTATAATGTTGGTTATATACGGTACCCTAGTGAAGACTTGAATCTTTGGCTATAAATTAATGTTATCCATGTTTTAACTCATTGAGCTAGTCACGGTGTGCTTCATTGTGTACCTATCGATAAGATTAATATCTTTTTAACTCAATGTCTAACCTCTATGACAAGCCTAGTCTGAGCAAGATCATCAATATATTGATCTATGATTTGAGTATTCTTTTTATCCAAATGTGCATCCCATTCATCAAGCATAACAATCGTACTTTGGTCGTTCACTCTAATTTCTTGGATTTGTTTGATAAGTTGTTGTCCTGTTGATCCTTGATGCGTTTGGTCCGTTTTATAATTAAAATACAAATTGTGCTTGGCAGGTAGATAATATGCCTGTTCTTGGTAGTGGTTTTTTAGTTTAAGTAACATACATGATTTACCAACACCATTATCACCACCTAAGGTTATCCTACCTTGCGTGGGCAACTGTGTTGAATCAAAAATCTCTCCTGTTTGCTTCACACGTATTTGGTCTGCTTGAATGTAGGTATCTAAATCGACAGCGTTAGGTCGTAAAACCTCCAAAACACCCTCTAGCATTGTTTTAATAACGCCAATATTAGTATGGTAGCCAACCAATTCATAGCACATTTGCAATAGCTGAATTTGTCTTGGCAGCGTGGCAATCAATACTGCTATCGTTGCAGCATCGTGCCAATGTTTATTAAAAATAAAAGCAGTGACTACAAAGACAGGTAGCATCAGTATGATCATGCCTAGGCTTGAATTAATGTGCTGTATCGAGGTGAATTTAACGCTATTATTTTTGGCTATCGCGAAGCTTTTTTGAATAATATTGTTATAAAGCGTGTAATTATGCTTATTAAAAATAACAACATTATCCCAACTGTCAAAAAGTTTAGCCGTCAAGCCTAGCCGCGTTTGTTGGTCTGTTTTGGCAGCCGTTTTTAGAGCGTGTCGTCTAAAATGTACAAACATGAAAGCAAAAGTAATGCCTACTGCATAACCAAGCAGTAAGCTACCATCCAAAAACCAAGCGATGACCAACACGTTAAATAAGACGTTCAGTACCAAAGCTGAAATGTCGAAAATACTATCAATGACGGTCTCAAGGGTGTAGTTGCTTTCTTGGGCGAGCGTCGCTGTTGCTGTGCTCTGTAACTCGGCGCTAGATAACAAATAGGTATTGCCTAAAAACACAGTATTAAAATCATCGTTGTACAGCTTATGAGCGTCATATTTGGCGCGCTCCGTATTGATCACACAAAAATAGGCAGGCACATAAACGACTACTAAAGAGATGGCAAATGGCACCATATATAAAATTGAAATAGTGTCTTCGGTCAGACTTTGAGCAAGTCGAGCAATAAAATACGTTGATGAAGCAATAATCATTTGCTGAATTAGCAAAAATACCAATGCCATACGCAAATGCTTGTTTGAGATAACTTTATAGATCAAGATTTATTATTACCCTTTAAAATCAAAACTCATTAGTCTAGTCAATAATGGCTTCTTGCTGACGTATAATCTTCTTATTAACTCTTAGAATTTTTTGAATATATCCCAAAGGAACCACTTATTTTAACCTCTAAACCTACTAATAAACCACTCAAATAGACCGCTATAATGGAACCACTTATATCAGGGCATGTTTGACGATTTATAAATAGGGATTGCTGACATTAAAGTTACCCAATACTGCGTTACAAATTTTGCTAATGCATCCTTATATAAGAGGTCTATTAATAAGCGATTTATCTGCCATCTCGTTTGCCATAATCAATGCTTGATACAAACTAGTAGCACTCGCACCGCCGCGTCCTGCTAAATCAAGCGCGGTGCCATGATCGACTGATGTTCGAATATAAGGTAATCCTAAGGTAAGATTCACCGTATCGCCAAAGCCGTGCGATTTAAGCACTGGCAGTCCTTGGTCGTGATACATGGCAATCACTGCATCACAATTCGCCAAATGCCTTGGGGTGAATAGCGTATCAGCAGGCATCGCCTCAGAGATATTTACGCCTGCTTTTATAAACTCTTGTAATACTGGATTAATAATATCAATTTCTTCAGTACCTAAATGCCCACCCTCGCCTGCATGCGGATTGAGACCACAAACCAAGATACGTGGCTGCGTTAAACCAAACTTCTCCCGCATATCATCGATAACAATTTGTACCGTTTGGCGCACATTATCTTTGGTAATAGCGGCAGGCACATCTTTTAATGCTAAATGCGTCGTAACCAGTGCCACTTTCATGGCTTCATTAGCGAGCATCATTACGACTTTTTCACAGCCACTTTGCTGCATAAAAAACTCAGTATGACCGCTAAACATAGTGCCATCTAACAGTTTAATGCCTGCATCAATCAGCGCAGATTTTTGTAGTGGACCCGTTACAATCGCAGCAACCGTATTACTTGACGCCAGCTGGTGAGCAATCTCTAATTGCTGAGCAACCATTATGGCATTATTAATATCAATATGACCTGCGACTACAGGAGCACCGCAAGGAATATCAAGTAGAATAAACGTATATTTATCATCATTATTATTAGAAGCAGCTGTCTGCTGTGCAATTTGCTCTACAAAATCATCAGCATTTACTTGTGCCGTGATTGTTTGCCAAGAGGGACAAGTGGTTAATACGCCAGCAGCGACCAATTCATCAGCCCGTGCTTGCATGGCTTCAGCTTCAGCAGTTACCCAGATAGGTCGCGCAAAATCCTGTAACTTACCTTGTTGTGCTAATAGCAGTACGACGTCCATACCAATACCAGCAGACTCTCCAGTAGTAATCAATAACGGTAGTTTTTTTTGTATATCTGACATATCCTTCATAACAACGGCACCTTTATATTTATAGTAAGCAGTTAATTTTATTATATTTTTTGGTAAAAAAATAAATACTAACATCCATATTATATAGATGATTTCTTTACTTATTACAACCCCAATCTAGGAGTGATAGTTGTTTATAGCGCCCGAAAAAATCGTATTATGTGTTAAACTTTCGCTTTTCATTGTAGCATCTACAAACAGATACTGAGGTCATGTTTTGATACTTCTATTATAGCGGCGCGTAGCGTTTTATTTGCTATGTCAGCATCTAGCTATATCCTTATATTACATAATTTTTTATACCAACTTTTGAAACTGACTTTTAAGATATTAGGCACTCATGGCAGATACCGAAAAAACCGACGACTTACTCAATCAGACACCGCCGCACAATATCGATATTGAAAAGGCATTGCTCGCGTCTTTGATGAGTATCGAAGAGGCATATGACAAAATTGCAGATATTGTCACCAAGGACGACTTTTATGCTGGGCGACACCAGTATATTTTTGATGCTATCGCCCATTTAGCAGCGGTCAACGAGCCTTATGATACGGTCATGGTACATGATTGGTTAGAAGCACAAAAACTGCTTAAAAGCGCCGGTGGTGACAGCTATTTGGCGGATATTTTGAGCCAAAGCCCTGCTACCTTGTTTAACCTGACTGCTTATGCTCAGCGCGTACGCGAGCTCTCTACGCTACGTCAGCTCATTACTACTGGCAATGACATGCTGACACTTGCTTATAATCCAAAGGATCAAACGGTCAGCGATATCTTAGACAACGTTGAAGCAAAAATATTTAGTATTAATGAGCAGCATAATAAACGTGCTGAGCAGCGTGGTCCCGTTGGCATTACCTCAGTATTGACCAATGTCATTGATAAAATCCAAGAACTTAAATCAAACCCTGATGGCATGATTGGTCTGCAAACACCCTTTGTGGAGCTCAACAATAAAACCCAAGGTTTGCAAGCAGGCGACTTAGTCATCGTGGCTGCGCGTCCTTCTATGGGTAAAACGACCTTTGCCATGAACTTGGCAGAAGGGATTTTATTTAATGAAGATTTACCCGTGGTTGTATTTTCGATGGAGATGCCAGCAGAATCTATCGTCATGCGCTTGCTGTCATCGTGGGGCGCGATTAATCAGACGCATCTGCGCTCTGGACAAATGAATGAAGATGAATGGGCAAAAATGATGAACGCCATTCAGCATCTACAATCAAAGCATCTTTATATTGATGACAGTACAGCTCTACCCCCTTCCGAGCTACGCTCGCGCTGTCGCCGCATTGCCAAAAATCATGATGGAAAGTTAGGCGCTATTATCGTCGATTATCTACAATTAATGAAAGTTCCTGGTCTTGATACCAACCGTGTTGGAGAAATCTCTGAGATCTCTCGTAGTCTTAAAGCGCTGGCACGCGAGCTTGAATGTCCCGTTATTGCGTTGTCGCAGCTTAACCGTAGTCTAGAAAATCGTCCCAATAAGCGCCCTATTATGTCGGATTTGCGTGAATCTGGTGCAATTGAGCAGGATGCAGATTTGATTATGTTCATCTACCGCGATGAGGTTTATAATGAGAATACAGACCACAAAGGTGTGGCTGAAATCATCATTGGTAAGCAGCGTAACGGCCCTATCGGCACCATACGTTTGGGTTTTGAAGGACAATTTACCCGCTTTATCAATTTGACGCCAGAATACTATCAAAATGCCAGTTTTGAGAATGATGAGTAATAAATTAAAGAAAATCAATGCTCAACTATGAGCGACTAACGTCAATAAACGATTACTTATAAAAATAGCCAGTGCGTTATCAGCCCATGATAAGTCACTGGCTTTATCACTTTACTCATTCATAACTTTGCTAAAAAAGAAGCCGATTATGCGCACTATTACTATTAAACCTGCCGCCATCACCCATAATCTCAATCGAGTAAAAGAATTGGCACCAACCTCTAAAGTACTTGCCATGGTAAAAGCCAATGCTTATGGTCATGGCGTCGCTGCTGTCCTGCCAGCGTTGCAACAAGCTGATGCTATCGGCGTAGCAACGTTGAGAGAGGCGCTAGAGGCAAGGCAGTTGGGCTGGGATAAAACGATTGGTCTTATCGAAGGTGCATTTACTGCCGATGAATGGCTACAAGCGATTGAACATGATATTAGCTGTGTGATTCACCATGCGCCGCAATTAGAGTGGGCATTAGAACATAGGCCAGCCGCTAATAGCGCAACTCAGGTGGTTTGGCTTAAATACAATACCGGTATGAATCGCTTAGGTTTTAATGAACAAACTATTATGACAGCCGCAAAATTGCTGCATGATGCTGGTTATCAACTGATTTTGGCCACCCACTTTGCCAATGCCGATGACCACAGCCACCCACTAAACGCCATTCAAATTCAACGTTTTAATGACATGCTTAAGACCTTGCAAGAGACTGTTAGCCCTGATATTAAAGGGTCATTGTGCAACTCTGCTGGTATCGTTAATTTCTCAGAGCATCATCACGATTGGGTGCGTCCAGGCATTATGTTATATGGTAGCGCCCCTGTCATTGACCAAAGTGCGCATGAGTTAGACTTGCAACCAGCAATGGATTTTAGCGCACAAATTATGGCTTTACAAACCATAAAAGTGGGCGACGCTATTGGTTATGGTAGCCACTGGATTGCGTTGGAAGAAACCAGAACTGCCTTGGTCAGTATCGGCTATGGAGATGGCTATCCACGTATCATTAGCAAGGATGCTTATGTTTCTGTCATCGATGCGACAACCAATCAAAGCTATCCGTGCCCAGTTCGTGGTAGGGTCGCCATGGATATGATTGTGATTGATATCAGCTCAACACCCAAGAATATGGCAATAAATAGTAAAGTGATACTTTGGGGTAGCGTTCCACATGTTGATGAAGTCGCAGTACATGCAGGTACGATTGGTTACGAGTTGCTGTGCAGACTAAGTACTCGTCCAGAGCGCACATTAGCTTAACGGTTTTAATTTTACTACTCAGTCTCAGTAATTAGCATTAGTACCCTTTCATTAGCGCAAAATTGGACATTTACATTGAGAGTAATTGCGCTATACTAAAAGTTTGTTGTTATTCCAGTATAAGCGCACTGATGAATTGACGCGATATGATTACTGGCTGACAACTTATCATTTTTCATTGACTGTGTTCGACTGCTAGGATTGCTATGAGCTTGCGCCATTTTTTGACCTTATCTGATTTAACCAAACAAGAACTAGAAAACCTAATCAAACGCGCCAGTGAATTGCGTAAGATGCAGCATGCAGGCGAGATTTACCAGCCTTTTGTCGGTCGTACGCTTGGTATGATATTTGAAAAATCATCAACGCGTACGCGTATCTCGTTTGAGACTGGCATGGGGCAATTTGGTGGCAATGCTATCTTTTTGTCGCCAAATGATACTCAGCTTGGTCGCGGTGAGCCATTAGAAGATTCAGCACGCGTTATCTCTAGCATGGTCGATATCATTATGATTCGTACCTTTGGACATGAGAAAGTTGAAACCTTTGCTGAATACTCTAGCGTGCCTATTATCAACGCGCTGACCGACGAATACCATCCCTGCCAGTTACTTGCTGATATGCAGACCTATTATGAGCATCGCGGTAGTATCGAAAATAAAATCGTCACTTGGGTTGGGGACGGCAATAATATGTGCGCATCCTACATGCAAGCGGCCAATCAGTTTGGCTTTGAGCTACGAGTAGCTGCGCCTTATGGCTTCGAGCCTGACCCTGAGCTGATGAAACGTTTTTCGCATTGCGTTAGCATTGTTGAAAACGTGCAAGAGGCGGCAAAAGACTCTAATCTGATTGTCACTGATGTGTGGGCAAGTATGGGTCAAGAGTCTGAGCAAAGTACGCGCGCGCGTCGTTTTGCCTCTTATCAAGTCACGCCATCGCTACTCGATAAAGCCGATCCTGAAGTGGTATTCATGCACTGCTTGCCTGCGCATCGCGGCGAAGAGATCTCCCATGATATGCTCGATGATCCGCGCTCTGTCGTATGGCATGAAGCTGAAAACCGCTTACATGCGCAAAAGGCTTTGATGGAGTTTTTATTAAAAGACAAAATAAAATTATAGCGATACATTTAATAGACACACATCTTTATAAGCTATATAAAGATGTGTGTCTATTATTTATACCGTTATAAACTGTTTATAAAGTCATAAAAAAGGCAGCGCACATAAATTGTGCGCTGCCTTTTTAGTTTACAATAACTTATTTATTAACGAGTCAGCACTTCAACCCCATTACTGCTAGCTTTTAACAACACATCGGCTTGATTGGCAGCAAAAATACCATTACAAACCACGCCAACGATATTGTTTAATTGCTGCTCAAGTGCTATTGGGTTACTCACATCCAAGTCATAAGTATCTAAAATTACATTGCCATAATCAGTAACAAAGTCTTCACGATAAACCGGCTCGCCGCCCATCTGTGCTAATTGCCGTGCCACATATGAGCGCGCTTGCGGTAACACTTCTATCGGTACTGGAAACTCACGCCCCAGTATTTTGACGCTTTTACTCTCATCGACCATACATATGAATTTATTGGATGCTGCAGCGACAATTTTTTCACGAGTAAGCGCGCCGCCTCCACCTTTAATTAATTGTAAATGCTCGTTTACTTCATCAGCACCATCTATATAGATATCAAGCTGACCTGCGAAGTTTAAATCAACAATTTCAATACCAAGTGCACGAAGCTTATCTTCCGTGACCTGCGAGCTAGCAACCGCGCCAGCCAGCCTTAATGTCGGCAACAACTCAATCAAACAGTTGACTGTGCTGCCTGTTCCCACGCCAAGTATCATATCGTCTTCGATATAGCGTAGAGCGGCTTTGGCGGCGGCTTGCTTTTGTGCTTGCTGATCACTCATCATAAATCCTTGGCAGAATAGACGTATCGTTTTAAAAACATAAATGGTAAAAGAGGTAAAATGCGCGGCTATTATAACCGATGCTTTTGATGGATGTTAGCGTAATAGCCATTCGATATATCAATCTTAATTTATACTTTGTATTGGTAGATATTTATGATGACTTAGCTGATGAATGAGCGGATAACATTCATTACTGCATTAAAAGCTGCAATTGTGTCTTGCAAGATAGATAAAATCAGCATAGGCTAATCTATTTCGTTTTTATACTTATCTAGACTGATTTATAGCCATCTATTTATCTCCATTTACGCTTTTTATATTCATTCACACTTTATTTAGGAATCATTATGCTGTCACACTGGGTACGAGCCATCTTGCAAGCCACCGTCTATGACGTTGCTATTCAAACACCACTTGAAGCGGCACCCAAGCTGACCCAGCGTTTTGACAATGACATTCGTTTTAAACGTGAAGACCTACAACCGGTCAAATCCTTTAAATTACGCGGTGCTTATAACCGTATTAGCCAATTGAGCGATGAACAAAAAGCGCGTGGCGTTATTTGCGCATCGGCAGGTAATCATGCACAAGGGGTTGCCTACTCTGCCCGTAAGCTCGCACTTAATAACATCATCGTTATGCCAACCACCACACCCGATATCAAAGTAGATGCCGTTAGAGCGCTTGGTGGCAATGTCGATTTGTATGGCGATAGCTTCGATGAGGCCAACCGTTATGCAATCAATCGTGCTGAGAATGAAGGCTTAACCTTCATCCCCCCTTATGATGACGAATTGGTTATCGCCGGACAAGGTACTATCGGACTTGAGCTGACCCAGCAGTGGCGTAATATGGATTATGTTTTCGTTGCGGTCGGCGGTGGCGGTCTTATCTCAGGCGTCGCGGCGTTTTTAGGTGAAGTTGCCCCGCACGTCAAAGTTATCGCCATAGAAGCTGAACAATCAGCCTGTCTAAAAGCGGCACTCGAAGCAAATGAGCGTGTGAAACTCGAACAAGTCGGGCTGTTCGTCGATGGAGTGGCAGTCGCCCAAATTGGTGAATTACCTTTTGATATCGTTCGTATGCAAAAGAGCGATAAATCAGGTCCAGTGGTCGAGCCTGAAGTCGTCACTTGTAGCAATGATGAAGTTTGTGCTGCCGTCAAAGATATCTTTGAAGAGAATCGTAGTATCGTTGAGCCTGCTGGCGCGTTACCAGTTGCTGGTATGAAAAAATATATCGAGGCCAATAACATACAAGGCAAAAATTGCGTCGCCATTATCTGCGGTGCCAATATGAACTTTGACCGCTTGCGTTATATCGCTGAGCGTACTGAGATTGGTGAGAAAAAAGAAGCCATCTTTGGGGTAACTATCCCTGAGCAGACTGGGGCGTTCTTAAACTTCTGTCGTAGCCTACACGGACGTAATATTACTGAGTTTAACTACCGTGCCGATAGCAAGAAATCGCCAGATTCCATGGATCCTGCAGCAATCTTTGTAGGTATCGCACTAAAAGAAGGTGATAAAGAACGACAAACCATTAGTGATCAATTGGCCGCTGATGGTTATCTAGCACATGATTTAACTGATGACGATATCGCCAAATCGCATATTCGTCATTTGATTGGCGGTCATGCCCATGTTGAAAATGAGCAATTATTAAAGGTTACTTTTCCAGAACGTCCAGGTGCCTTGCTGACATTCTTAGAAAAATTGGGCGACGATTTTAATATCACCCTTTTCCATTATCGCAACCATGGTGCTGCCGAAGGTCGTGTATTAGTCGGCCTACAAGCTTCTGAGAGCAACTCTCGTCAGCTGCAAGATGCCCTTCTCGATATTGGTTATGACTGTACCATGCTCAATGACAATATTGGTTATCAGTTGTTTTTGAAGTAGGAAGAATAGGCGCAAATTATTATGTATCTATTTATCATGACAGCTTTTTAATTTATCAAAAAACTTCCATAGTCAGTTCTAAATAAAAAAAGTACAACTATTATCAGGCGCTACTGGTGTAAATTTTACTTGCTTGCTGTGCCTGCGCAGACAGAGGCTGCGTAAAATTTATTTCAGTAGCGCTGTATTTATTTAATAGTGGATCGACTATATTGATAAATGAATAGCAATTATTAATAGGTATTAAGCAGTGATGAAAAAAGTATTGATTGTTATAGTGTTGCTTATTTTGGCACTTGTCGGTTATAAAATCCTTCAACCTAAAAATTCGATAAGAGAATCTACAACTACTGTTGCGACGGATAATTCAACTGGCAATTTAACCGACTCTGCTTTTACATCTGCTGACTTTGATGATATACCACCAACTTACGTTGATTCAGGTTCAGAACCAGATTCAATTTCAGTTGCAGTCGCGCCAGTGAACCCAGTAGTAAATTCAGTTATCAACACACAGCCAGCAGCGCCAAGCTTTTCCTGTGATGGGCGAAAGCATTGCTCACAAATGACCTCATGTGCCGAAGCGACTTACTTTCTAAAAAATTGCCCTAATACAAAAATGGATGGTAACAATGATGGCATACCCTGCGAACAACAGTGGTGTAAATAGTTTTAAACTATTACCTTAAGAGCGACCTACTGTTTTAGAATTGATCGCTTATTAATTTTATAATTTTAAAAGTTTGATATAGAGAATGCGATGCACATCCCTTCAATTTTTGTCGAAGAAAACCTTGAAAACATCCTTGATTTTATAGCCGCTAACCCTCTAGCTACTATGATTGCTCAAACCAATAATGGCATTGAAGCCTGTCATATACCGCTATTTTGGCATAATGATAATTCTGGGCACGGCTGCCTTTATGGTCATTTCGGTCGTAAAAATTCTATTTATTTGGACGTTTTACCAAATACTTCTTGGCTCATTATTTTTCAAGATACAGGGCACTATATCAGCCCCAATTGGTATCCTAGCAAAGCACAGACCCACAAAGAAGTGCCCACTTGGAACTATCAAAGTGTACATATTCAATCTAAGATAGAGTTGATCGAAGATACAGATGAGCTTAAGTGGATATTAGAAACTATGACGGCGCAGCAAGAGGTTGTTTCAGATAACCCTTGGTCACTAGAGGATGCGCCCGCAGCTTATATCGATGCCATGTGCCGAGGTATTATTGGTTTTAGACTCACCATAGACTCCATCCAAGCCCAATTTAAATTAAGCCAAAACAAAACAGCAGAAAATATCACAGGTGTCATAAACGGCTTGGAGCAGTTAAATACGAGTGATGCTGCAGCTATGGCTGTAAAAGTTGCTCATCATAATAACCAAGCACCCTTTTAATTAGCAAAAAAGCCACCATTATTATCTTACGTTATTGATAGCTATGAGGTTTTGATGAGTAAACATAACAAAAACCACAATCAGCCCAGCCATAGCCAACCGGGTGCAGTGCGTATGCGTCTCGATAAATGGCTATGGGCAGCGCGCTTTTATCGTACTCGTACCCTTGCTAAAGAAGCTATTGAAAGCGGACGCGTACATTATGCCGGTAGCCGCGTAAAGACCAGCAAAGAGATTGCGGTCGGAGATGAACTGAGCATTCGGCAAGGCTCAGCGACTGCCATGACTGAAAAGACGGTGGTCGTTGAAGCGCTAACAGCACAACGTGGTAATGCTAGCGCTGCTGAAGTGCTTTATTCAGAGACTGATGAAAGTGAAGAGCGCCGTGCTTATTACGCCGAGCAGCGCAAACTTGCTAACCTTGCTCGACCCGATAATAAACCCAATAAAAAAGAGCGCCGAGATTTACAGCGTTTTAAAAGTAATCAAGATTAAATCCATTAATAACATCAACAAAAGTATCAGTGGCTAAATATGAACTGCTGACTCTTTTGTTTATCCTCTGCCCTTGCCATTCAAGGCATTAACCGTTACGCTATAGCCAGTTAATTTACTCGATAGCATGCTGATAAACCACACTTCTAACATTGGTTTTGATAGCATGTTTTTTCGTTATTATAAGTTGTGATAAAAGGTCATATTATGCTGATGAAAACCTGTACTCCATCGTCTGTATTATTGGTTTGCTTGGGGAACATTTGCCGTTCACCAACTGCTGAAGAGATCTTCCGTCAGCAAGCAGCGATTGCAGGGCTATCAATGAAGGTAGATTCAGCAGGCACTGGGGATTGGCATATTGGTCATGCACCCGATGAACGCGCGCAACGTCATGCTAAAGCTCATGGTTATAACATCAGCAAACTGGTCGGACGCCAAGTCAGTGTTGATGACTTTCACAATTTTGATTTGATTTTGGCCATGGATGCGCAAAACTTAGCGGACTTGCAAGTAATCAAAGACGGTATTGCAGATACCGAAGCTAACTTAGCCAAGCTGGCGCTATTCAGTGAAGAAGATCCTACCTATGGCGGCGATGACGTGCCAGATCCTTATACAGGGGATGCCGATGCGTTCGAAGAAGTGATTGAACGTATTGAATCAAGCGCACAAGCTTGGATTGAAAGCTGGAAAACTTGCTAGCGATATAGCCTATATTTATGCTACTTTTGTAGGCCGCATCCTTTATAATAAACACCGCATGATTTTTTGTTTATTTGCCATATAGGCTATGTTATGACCTCAGCTTCACGCCTTAATTACAGTACTAAAAATGCCCTATCAATTAATGATCTAGCGATTTTTTCATGCCGTCAACTAATAGATTTGTCCCATAGCAATACTATGGCTCTGGCGTGTATTGCGGATACTGTTGTGACATTGACCGATGAGGCGCAGCTTGATACTTTTATGGCAAACTATGTAGAAGATGTTGAGCATAGACAGCCATTATTCGTACTCTCTGGCGGCAGCAATGTGTTATTACCAGCGCAGCTAAATGCTACCGTATTGCAACCACAGATGCGCGGCATCAATGTGACGGCGCAAACGGATAGCTACGTTGATATAGAGGTAATGGCAGGTGAAAACTGGCATGATTTGGTCATGCATACTGTGGCTCAAGGTTGGTATGGACTTGAAAACCTTGCCCTAATACCCGGCCTTACTGGTGCTGCGCCTGTACAAAATATCGGTGCATACGGTGTACAGCTAGAGGACAGTTTACAGTACGTGCGCGCCTATCATTTGCCAACCCAAACTTGGCATCAACTGACAGCGGCAGACTGCGAGTTTGGCTATCGCGACAGCCTATTTAAACGTCATCCAAATACCTGGCTCATCAGCCGTGTAGGCTTTAGGTTACATACGGATGCGACAAAAGTGTTGGCCAGCTATGGCGATGTACAAACCGTCGCCCAAAGTTATGCTAAGCAGCAAGGTCGCAAACAGCCTGCTCCAGCTGATGTCATGCATGCCATTATTGATATCCGCCAGCAAAAGCTACCTGATCCTAAACAGTTACCAAATTGCGGCAGTTTTTTTCAGAATCCCATTATTCCTCAAGCGCAATTTACAGCGCTGCAAGCGCGCTATCCTGCTATTGTTGGCTATGCAATGCCTGAAGCGAAGATGAAAGTCGCTGCTGGTTGGCTTATTGAACAAGCGAGTCTAAAAGGTGGCGGTATAGCACCTATTATCACCCATCAGCAGCAAGCCTTAGTGCTGACCAATCACGCCCCCTATCAAGCAACCCAAGATGATGTGGCAGCCGCCCAGCGTTATATCGCCGATGTCGTATATCAAAATTTTACGATACAATTATCGCGTGAGCCGGTGTGGGTAAATGCTGATGGCTCTATTGGGTATGACGAGCATGAGGTCTAAACAGTCATGGTCTAATCGTCTATGGCGACATTATTTGCGTTCAGCTGAGCGTATGATCAAGCTGTTCCGGATTATCAACGCCACATTTTTGCTAGGCTCAACGGCAGTTATTCTAGTACTTATTAGTTTATTTACTCCCCTATTTTCCCAAGCCGTTGTTTATATACTGACCCATTTGCCCTTACCACATATGTCATCTGCCGCTATGAGCTCTCCGCCGACTGCGTATGTTGTGCTAGGTGGCGGTCTGACCA
This sequence comes from Psychrobacter sp., assembly GCF_049295055.1. Classification (GTDB taxonomy): domain Bacteria; phylum Pseudomonadota; class Gammaproteobacteria; order Pseudomonadales; family Moraxellaceae; genus Psychrobacter. Next base: position 28,795 of record NZ_JBAQQF010000023.1, read on the forward strand.
ACGACCACAACAACCAAATTATTCTAAATAGCTATAGTCTCAATCGTGCCCGTACTGCGGCAACTGCCTACCATGATCTGCCACTCCCCATCGTACTAAGCGGTGCTGAAGCGCCTTGGCTTGGTCAATGGCTGATCGAACATGGCATCGATGGATTAATCAGCGAAAATGCGAGCATGAATACCTGCGAAAATGCACGCTTTACTGCTAAACGCATCCCCCTCTATCATGTTTACCTGATTACCGATCGCTACCATATGGCCCGTGCCCGCAGACAGTTTGCGTTAAATGGTATCAATAGCACTGCGATTAATGCCCCTTTGCCAGTCAGGCGTGATTGGATGGAACCGGCGCAAAACTTGAGTCACTCACGGCGCGCAGTTTATGAAATTGCCGCTTATCTACGTGATGTGCTACGCCCACAAGCCAACTGCCGCCAAGCTAAAGACGTGACTTCACAGCAGCTCATGACACCAAGAGGTAAGGTAGCAAAAGCAGCTGATGAATAGATGTTGATACTATTTTGAGCAAATGATATCTCATAACTTTTCGCGCACTTACTTTTCGCGCACTTACTTTTCGCGCGCTTACTTTTATCACTACAGATTATCCACCACACTTGCATTAAGTGTATAATAATGAAAGAAACTGCAATAAAGAGATTTACCATGCTCAGTATATTTTTATTAATTCCATTAAGTCTCATGCTCTTTGTGGTGGCGATTTGGGCCGTACGCTATGCCGTAAAATCGAACCAATTTGAAGATTTAGACAACGCATCACAGCGTATTATCTTGGATGATCGCCAAGAGCGTCGGCAAACCATACAAGCTCATGAGCGTACAGAGCTTATTCAACAAGACTCTCATACAGCAGTAACTAACAAAGTTGATGAAATAAATAACGCTGATATAGAATCAACCGCTCCTTCTGATACAGATAAAAACTCAAAAATATAGCCTTGGGCTATCTTACAGATGCGTTATCTACTTATTTTTTCGCTATATACGATAAAGATAAGTCGGTGCGCTTTTTACCATTTTTAGGAGAATCTTCCCATGACCACAGCTTTACTGGTTGCTGCATTGTTAATGGGTTTTTTTGGTTCACCGCATTGCTTAGGTATGTGTGGCGGACTAGTGACCGCATTTGGTCTATCTATGAAAGACGTCAGCCCAGCTAAGCGTCGTGCATTGGTTGCGACCTATCATTTAGGTCGTCTAACCAGCTATGCATTTTTGGGCTTAGTCGCAGGACTTATTGGCACAACCTTATTAGAGCCTTTAATGAAAGGTAACAGTCTACCGCGTATTTTATTGGGTTTGGTACTGGTATTTGTAGGCGTGACGATGCTTGGCGCACCATTTTTAAATAAGCTTGAGCGTTTTGGTATGCGCTTTTGGCAATATCTTAGCCCTGTACGCCAAAAAGTATTTCCACTAAACACCTTCCCGCGGGCATTATCTGCAGGTCTTCTATGGGGCTTTTTGCCTTGTGGATTGGTATATGGCGCCCTACTTATCGCAGTAGTCGCTCACAACCCGTTAAGTGGTGCGGCGCTGATGTTTGTTTTTGGCTTAGGAACAGTACCAATGCTGGTTGCCACCCACGAAACCGTCGGCTGGTTGCGTGACAAAATTGGACGTTTTCGCTTAAGACAGCTTAATGGCGCTATTATGGTATTATCTGGCTTAGCTGTCGTTTTCGTTCCTATGATCATGATGAATATGCATGGTGGTCATGATATGGGTAGTGGTGCTAATGGTGCAGGTAGTCATGCACAAATGGATCATAGTAGTTCTTCTGCTATGATTTCTGACGCAGATGACCCCACTCGTCACGATATGAGCCAAATGGATCACAGCATGCATAATATGGATGACAATTCAGCGACTGTGGAAGACACTCAGTAGTTAATTTATTATCATCAGAGCAAAAAATCATGTCACCAAAAAAAAGCCCTCAACGATTTGTTGAGGGCTTTTTTGATACTTACTAGCTAATGACTTGCTACTGCTGCCACTGCTCAAGACTAAACTTAGTATCCAAGTGCTTCTCTAATGCAGGTATATTGAAAGCATCATCTTCACTCACAAAGCTAATACTAATACCTGTTTGCCCAGCACGCCCTGTACGACCAATACGGTGTACATAATCATCTGGCTGATCCGGCAACGTATAGTTAATCACATGACTAACATCATCGACATGAATACCGCGTCCTGCTACATCGGTCGCGACCAAAATAGATGCGTGACCGTCTTTGAAACGCTGTAAATATTTTTCACGTTTCTGTTGAATCACATCGCCCGACAGCATGACGATTTTATGCCCTTGGCGTAGCTTATGATAAAGACGTTTTACTTGATCTTTACGATTAGCAAAGACAATCACTTTCTCTACTGCGGTATCAGTGATGATACGCTCTAAAGCTTCTAGTTTTTGATCTTCTGTTAGCAAGTAAAAATGTTGGTCTACCAACTCACTAGTCTTATGCTCAGGCTCAATTTCGACAAACGCTGGTTCATGTAACCAGCGATAAGCCAAATTCATCACATCTTGGTTAAAGGTTGCAGAAAATAACAGGCTTTGACGATCCGTATTCGGCGGCATGCGACCGACTAAACGTTTGATATCTGGGATAAACCCCATATCCAGCATACGATCTGCTTCGTCTAATACCAGTACTTCGACACGATCAAGATATACCATACCTTTATTCATCAAATCAATCAGACGACCAGGCGTTGCAACCAAAATATCGAGATATTGACGCTCAATCTCATGCTGCTGGGTCTCATAATTGGTACCACCCATTATACAAACGCTATGTAAGGAGGTGTATTTAGTCAAAGCGATACAGTCATCAAATATTTGCTGAGCAAGCTCACGGGTTGGCGCCATAACGACTGCTCGCGGCTCACCTAAATAACGCTCTTCATCAGTCGCAAAAGGACGCTTAAGTAACGCCTCCATTATGGTCAGTAAAAACGTTGCCGTCTTGCCAGTACCCGTTTGTGCCTGCCCTATAGCATCTTGATTTGCTAGAGTATGCGGTAGTATCTGTGCTTGAATAGGTGTCAGTTCAGTAAAGCCCAAATCGCTTACTGCACGTAAAGTCGCTGCTGAGAGTGGCAAATCCGTGAACGTCGTAAAGTTACTCAAAAAAATATCCTTTTGTATGAATCGCTTGTATATCATCAATAAATAAATGGCTTATTATAAGGCTTAACTGCCTCTGCTAAACGATAGCCATCAACCAATAGCAATCGTCAGGCAAAATGCTGTAAAACTATAAGCATAAAAAAGCCAAGCCTCATGTCTAACCTTACCAAATATGCTGCATTAAACTCAACATAAGTAAGACCAAACCGGCTTGACTCAGTAGTATATCAGTAGTTTGTACAGCCATTATAGCTAAACTGCGATAATGACTCTAGCGATTACTCTTCTACTTTTCTGACTTCTTCAGCTTGCAGGCCTTTATCGCCTTCTACAACACTGAACTCAACCTTTTCGCCATCTTTAAGAGAGCGATAACCATCACCTTGGATCGCGCGGAAATGCACAAAAATATCTTCTCCGCTATCACGTTGAATGAAACCAAAGCCTTTTGAGTCATTAAACCACTTAACGATACCTTGCTCACGAGCTGACATAATATTACTTCCTAAAAAGTTTACTTAGTCCCAAATTCCTTTGCAACATTGCATATAAACGGGTACTAAGATTATGAAATCAAAATTTAAGAGTCCTACTTCATCGACCATTAGCGAAATATAAAAGTTTTATACTGACCTTTATTATTTAGCGTATAGTAAATTCCCCACTTCTAGTCTTTGGCAAAAAAATAAAATTACTTTAGTGAAAAAGCATTAATCATTAGCCAAATTAGAATGAGCAACAAACATGTAATATTTATTGCCTAAAAAATATCATAACACGGGTTTTTAGCAACACAAAGACTTTTAACACGATTTTTGGCAGTTAGGTTAACTTTTGATGTAATTTTTTTATAACGTCACTGGCAAGCTGTTATCATAAAGGGATAAAGGCTAGAATATTAAGCTTAGGCTAGTATTCTAGATAGGTGCTAGACGATAGCCAAATCTTTTGTTATACGACCATTCTATTTGACTATCACTTATAAAATTCTGTATTACTTGTTAACCACTTTCAGCAGCCACTTGATCGCCATAGAGATTATTATGACCACCCCTTCTCCATCAATAAAAACGGCAAAACCTTCTCATAACAAGACCGGTATGACATTGACGCATCAATTAAAGTATAAGTTACTGTTGATTAATGGCGTTAATCTGAACTTATTGGGTAAACGTGAGCCTGATATTTACGGTCATACCACCCTTGCAGATATCGAAAAGTCCTTAATCGAGCGCGCAGCAGCGCATGGTGTAGAACTGATTTGCATACAATCAAATCACGAAGGTAAACTTGTCGATGAGATTCAGCATCATGGATTATTAGCAGACGCCAGCGCTCAAGTCGATGCGATAATTATCAATCCTGCCGCCTTTACTCATACTTCTGTCGCGATACGCGATGCGCTCTTAGCGACACAAAAGCCATTTATAGAAGTTCACTTATCTAACGTTCATGCCCGTGAATCTTTCCGCCAGCATTCTTATTTCAGTGATGTGGCCGTCGGTGTTATTTGTGGTCTCGGGCATCTAGGTTACCAAATGGCGCTAGATTATTGGTTAACCAATACTTATTCCATAACAATCAATGATTAAGATTTTATGGTTCATATTTATATAAATATCAATAATAAAAACCATAATGATTTAAGCAAAACAACGTTAGCTTTAGCACACTAGTCAAACAGCAATTGCCTGATTAAAATAATAGAATTATGGCTGAGCAAACAATCCAATATATGGTGATATGAATGGCAAAATCGTCCGGAAAACGTTTTATGAAACTTGCTGGTATGACAGCAAGCATTGCCGGCAAAGCAGCTAAAAACTCATTAAGACATCTCTCAAGTGATGAAGAAAAACGTCTACAAGCACGCTCAGAATTGATGCAAGACGTCGGTATTCAAATTGCTGAAACTCTCGGCGAAATGAAAGGTGCTGTCATGAAAGTGGGACAAATTGCCTCACAATATAAAGATGTTTTTCCGCCAGAAGTTGCAAATGCTTTAGAAAAACTACAAAAAGATGCGCCGCCTATGCCGTATGCGCAGATACGTGCACAAATAGAACGTGAGCTCAAAGCGCCTGTTAGCGAGTTATTTAATGAGTTTGAAGAAACACCATTTGCCGCCGCCTCTATTGGACAAGTGCATAGAGCAGTTTTACCATCTGGGCAAAGAGTCGTCGTAAAAGTGCAGTACCCTGATGTCGATGAAAACTGTGATAGCGATCTTAAGCAAGTACGTATGGCGCTAAAAATTGCTGGTGTGCTAAATATGAGTAAGCAGTTGCAAGAACAGCTGTTTAATGAGATTCGCCAAAGTTTACATGATGAGCTGGACTATATTAAAGAGGCGCATAACCTACGAGTATTTGGTGCCTTTCATGCAGAAGATACAGGTCTCATTATTCCTAAAGTTATCAGCAGTCATTCTTCTAAGCGGATTTTGACCTTGACTGAAGAGATGGGCGAGACTCTGACCGTCGCAGCGACATGGGATAATGAGATTAAACAGAAAATTGCAGCGCGACTGTTCCATTTTAGTGCAGGACAGCTGTTTGGATTATACCGAATGCACTGTGATCCGCACCCAGGTAACTTTGCTTTTCGCGCTGATGGTAGTGTTGTGGCATACGATTTCGGTGGTATTCGTAGCTATAGTGACAGTGAAGTGAAGCTATTCCGTCGCTTTGCTAAGCATGCTCTAAAGGGTGATGTGACCGCACTTGAGCAGGACTTAATTGCCCTAGATATTCGCCGTGATGATAATAAAATCGTGCCTGGCGAGTTTTACGAAAAGTGGCTAGAGATTGGCCTTAAACCCATGTCTATAAAACCGTATCAAGACGGCGCTTTTGATTTTGCGAGCAGTCAGACCCATCATGAGGCTATCGCACAAATGCGCACCTCTCTGAAATATTTTGGTCAGTTCCAGCCATCAGCAACCACAATGATGCTAGATCGTACGATCTCTGGTCAGTATTGGAATCTAGTCAACCTAGGGGTGACAATAGATTTGTCGCCGCTAGTTAAGGAATATATAGAATTCTAGATGCTGACCAGTAAAAATTCAGATCATTGCAAAATGCTAGAGTAAATTTTAGTGCTTACTATACGTGCAGTGCATGGCCACAGCGATCACAAAAATCTGCGGCAACTGCATGACCAAATTTACCACAGTTTGGGCAGGCTATAGGATTCAACTGCGGACGCATATTACGAGCCAGCTCAGCAGTGAAAATACCTGTCGGTACGGCAATAATAGAATAACCCGCTATCATCACCATGGATGCAATCGCTTGCCCGATTGGTGTTTTGGGTGACATATCGCCATAGCCGGTTGTGGTTACCGTCACAACTGCCCAATAAATAGACACTGGAATACTGGTGAATCCGTTCTCTGGCCCTTCTACAACGTAGATAATCGAGCCAAAGATGGTCACCAATAAGACCAATGATAAGAAAAAGACCGTAATTTTTTGCTGACTGGTTCTAAGCGCAGAAGCCAAAAAACCTGCTTGTTGCATATATACTTCGAGTTTGAGTACGCGAAATACACGTAAGATGCGTAGTATGCGAATAACCAATAGATACTGTGCACCGCCAAATAGTAGGCTTAAGTAGCTTGGTAGTACCGACAATAGATCGACTACCCCAAAAAAACTAAATGCATAGCGAAACCGATTGGGCGCTGAAAACAACCTTAGACTGTATTCGACCGTAAACAAAATGGTAAAAAACCATTCTGCATAGCGAAATAGTGTTCCATATTGCAAACGCATATAGAGTACGCTATCAAGCATCACGACAGCCACGCTGGCTAAAATCGCAAACAACAGTACGATATCAAACAGCTTACCCAAACGAGTATCTGTGCCTTCAATAATGATATGAATGCGGTTACGCAAATGAGTAATGGCTTCGGTATTTGGTTGCTTCATAGAGTCAATAAAGTCACAGGATCAGTGGATAGAAAAATCGAACGATTTAGGTTGGCATGAATAAGCCAAGTTGGTCAAAATGCGCTAAAGTGGTTTATAATATTGGAAAAATTATTGCTATCGACCGCTATCGCAATAATCGATAGTTGGTCAATAGCTAGAAAATAGCAGTGTAGCAAAAAAGCGCTATTAACAACATACAAATTGTTAACTTACCGATAGATCGATTACCTTGGACTTACAGCTCAATTATATAAGTCATATAATAAAAATATCTCATCAGGTACAAAACGTTTTTATCAATAACTTTTTTATCCGTACCATACATAACTCGCAACACTTAAGGAAGTCATATGGCAGGCCATTCAAAATGGGCAAATATCAAACACCGTAAAGCCCGTCAGGATGCGGTAAAAGGGAAAGTATTTACCAAAATTATTCGCGAAATTGTTTCTGCTGCCAAGCAAGGTGACCCCGACCCTGATAAGAATCCACGTCTGCGAGCTGTTATTGAAAAAGCACTATCAGTCAATATGACTCGAGATACCATCAATCGTGCAGTAGCTCGCGGTACCGGCGGCGATGACAATGACAATATGGATGAAGTCAGCTACGAAGGCTATGGTATCGGCGGCGTCGCTGTATTGGTCGAAACTTTGACTGACAATCTAAACCGAACGGTCAGTGAAGTACGTCATGCCTTTACCAAAAACGAAGGCAATCTTGGGACGACAGGTTCAGTTGCTTATCTATTTAACAAGCGCGGTGAAATTATCTTTAATGATATAGGCTTAGAAGATGATGTCATGCTGGTCGCGTTAGATGCAGGCGCCATTGATATTGAAAATGATGGTGAGCAGTTGCTTGTCATTACCGAATGGGAGAGCTTTGGACAAGTCAAAGATGCCTTAAATGCGGCAGGCTTAGTATCTGACAATGCTGAAGTGACCATGGCACCGTCTACCAGCGCTGAAATCGATAATATCGATGATGCCCTAAAAGTGATGAAAATGATTGATATGTTAGAAGATATCGATGACGTACAAGAGGTTTATAGCAATGTGAACTTCTCAGATGCGGTGATGGCACAGCTTGAGGAACAAGAATAGTCATTTGGTTATTAATCAGTCAACTATCTATCCAACATTGAGCTAAAATAAAAAAGCCAAACGCGATAATAACGTTTGGCTTTTTTACGAGCATTGTTTTAAAGCAAATGTTTACTATAACTTATAGGTGATGCCTTCAAGCGCGAGTAAATACTCTTTTTTATCAAGACCACCTGTATAACCACCCAACTTACCATCACTAGCAATGACTCGGTGACAAGGAATAACAATACTAAAAGGGTTTTTACCGTTAGCATTAGCAACTGCGCGAAAGCCTTTGGGATTATCCACATTTTTTGCCAGTGTTGCATAGCTGATAGTTTCACCGTGATTGATGTCTTGCAATGCTTTCCATACGCTTTGCTGAAATGGTGTTCCCAAACCAGTATCAAGTGGCAAGTCAAAATCCTGACGTTTACCCTTAAAATACTCGTCCAATTGTTCTATAGCCTCTATTAATAAAGCTTGAGCAGCTTCACTTTTACTTAGGCTATCTTTATCTATAAACGTAAAACTTTGATCTACAAGACCATAATGCTTTTTAATTTTGGGAATGGATTTTGAGCTGTGCCAAGCGTTACCTGCCAGCAGCCAATTGACTTCAACCAACTTAGGACTACTATGCTCATTGACACTAGCAATTAATGTTAACTGGTGCGATCCAAAAACGGCTGTGGTAACTATCATGACTTTTCCTTCCAAATCGTTATATTTTCAAGACCCGTTTATTAGCTAGAACGGCCTATCAAGCGCTACTCTTTATCATCAGTCTCAAACAATGCCGCGACAAACTGTTTTGGACTAAAGGCACGTAAGTCATCAATCGACTCACCGACACCAATATAACGAATAGGAACATCTGTGGTCTCAGCGATGTTAAAGACCACGCCGCCTTTAGCAGTACCATCTAGCTTGGTAATCGTAATACCGGTTAATGGCACCACTTTATTAAATAACTCGACTTGGTTAATCGCATTTTGACCTGTGCCAGCATCAAGGACAATCATGCCTTCATGCGGTGCGCTTGGGTCTGCTTTACGCATCACACGCACCACTTTTTCAAGCTCTGCCATCAGATGAGTTTTATTTTGCAAGCGCCCAGCCGTATCGGCTATTAGCACATCAATGTTTTTTGCTTTGGCAGACTGCATAGCATCAAAGATAACAGAAGCACTATCAGCGCCATGACCTTGCGCCACGACTGGAATGTTATTGCGATCACCCCATATTTGTAGCTGTTCAGTGGCGGCAGCGCGGAAAGTATCACCAGCAGCCAGCATAACTGACTTACCCTCACCTTGTAGACGTTTAGCAAGCTTACCGATAGTGGTGGTTTTACCCACGCCATTCACGCCTACGACTAAGATAACAAAAGGCTTTTTGCTGGTATCAATAACAAGCGGCGCAACTTTTGGCGTTAAGATATCGACCAGCTCAGTTTGTAATGCCTTATATAATGAATGCGCATAGATTAGATCACCACGCGCTGTTTGCTCAGTAAGACTTTTGATAATACGATTGGTGGCATTGACACCGATATCAGCAACCAATAATTGGTCTTCGACTTCCTCTAACAGCTCATCATCAATCTCTTTGCCACCGATAAGGATACTTACCATCCCTTCGGCTAAGTTTTTGCGCGACTTACTCAGACCAGTTTTCATCCGGTTAAACCAGCTGCCTTTTTTGCTGTTTTCCTGATCTTCTTGCAGCTCTTTAGTATCTTGCGACTCTACTACCGTTGTTTTCTGAACTGCAGATGGCTCGTTGTTTATATTAATGTTGGTATTAGTGTTGGTATTGGCATTGCTACTAGTATTAGCAGAAGTAACGCTTGGGCGCTCCCCCAACTGATCTTGTAACGGCATGGTGGGAATTTTTGGCGCAGAAATAGACTGCGTTGCACTCTCTATTTTATTGGTATTTAAAAAGCTTTCTGAGCTACTCTCAGTGGTGCTTCGCTTTTCTGTCATGATAATAGGCGCGCCCAAAGCAATACTTTCTGCGGCATCGGTACTTGAGACTTCTTTATTGATGATAGGCGTTATTTGGCTATCTATAGCACTTTCATCAATATCCGACTTAGTTGGGGCAGTATTTTCAGGCTCATCAATGATGGGCACAGATTGCACCGGTAGACTGGGTAAGGTAATATCATCGTCATCCAAGTCATCAAGACCGCCATCAAGATTAATGACCACACGATTGCTGTTATTGGGGTTATTCATAAGCTTGCCCTAAAAGTTATCATTATCAGTAATTTGTTTACTCTAAAGTTTGCTCTGTCTATCGTCAGTTTTCTATGACTTAACTGGAAGATTATTTTTAGCCTAGTTTAGCATAATTCAAGTTGCGCTCAGCTTTTAGCATCGTAGTTCGCAGTCAAATGGCAAAAACCATCAAGCAATGCCCTATATAACGCGTTTTGTTGAGCAAGTTTCGCTTAAGGTTTAGACACAAAAATCCGACCTTTGCTATGCCGAACTTCACCTACTCTTAGCGAGTCTTATTTAATCACCTTTATGTGCTTTATCTAACCACTTTATATTAGGATTAACTTATGCGATCTCTGGCTACTCATTATAAAAAAATTACTCATATTGGCACCGCTTTACTGCTAACAACGATGGCACTATCAGCAACAGGCTGCAGTACAACGCATGAATTCAAACCAACCGCAAGCGTAATGGTTGGGGCGCACAAGTCTTTATAAGCCTTTAAGCACTAAAACAAATTAAACACCATGATAAATTAAGCACTATGATAAAAATTGATATACTCACTCATCAATTTACAAGCTGCCCGTTTAAGAGTTTCCCTTTTATATAAGTAGAACATACCATGTCATCATCTTTATCGCTAAATGCTCTCTCTCTACGTCTTGCCTGCGCATTAGCCATGGCAACCACGCTTGCCGCTTGCCAAACCAATGCCATTAATTCTAATACAGTGTCTGCCGTTAAAAGCCCAGTCCCTCAAATTTCAGTGTCTCAAAATCCTTTAGGTCAAAATAAAGTAGGTCAGAATAAAGTAGGTCAGAATAAAGCTACTAAAGATGCTGAGCAATTATCAGCGCTGACCATGGATATGTCCGGTCGCCATGAGTATCAGCTAGAGAATGGTCTAAAAATCATAGTCAAAGAAGATCACCGTGCGCCTGTTGTCATGACTCAGATTTGGTATCGCGTAGGGTCAACCGATGAGCCGCTTGATAAAGGTGGTATCTCTCATGTGCTCGAGCATATGATGTTTAAGGGCACTAGCGATGTTTCAAGTGCTGATTATGAACGCTTGATTGCAAAATTCGGCGGCGTCAATAATGCCTTTACCAGCTACGATTATACGGGCTATTACGAGCTGTTCCCTGCCAACCGCTTTCCTTTAGCGCTTGAGCTTGAAGCGGATCGTATGAAAAACTTAGTGTTTGATGAGAAAGAGTTTGTCAAAGAACATCAAGTCGTTATGGAAGAACGCCGTCAGCGTACCGATGACAATCCCCTTGCCAAAGCTTATGAATCATTTCGCTTGCTCGCTCTACCGAATAGCCCTAAAGGGCAGTCAGTCATCGGGCCAATGAATGAGCTTGAATCGATTACGCTCGCAGATTTAAAGGACTGGTATAAAATATGGTATGCGCCAAATAATGCAACCTTAGTTATCGTCGGCGATGTTGAGCCGAGCGAAGTGTTAGCACAAGTGAAGCGTTACTTTGACGAGCTGACACCAAGCAAGCTACCTAAGCGTCCTGCCGTTAGTCAAAAAGGCTTTCGTGGTTATCAGCAAGTGGCATCCGAGCAAGCTGTGCAAGTGCCGGTTTTGTTGATGGGCTATAACGTACCGAGCCTTACGACAGTAGGCACAAATAATGAAAAACAAGCCTATGCATTGTCACTTGCTCAGGATGTATTAGATGGTGGTTTATCTGCGCGCCTCGAGAGTAGATTGGTACGCGAGCAAGGTTTGCTCACCACAGTGGGCACATCGTACGATTTACTGGATCGCGGTGATGGACTGTTTTTAATACAAGCAACCCCGCGTGAAGGCGTAAGCTTAGAGCAAGCACAGCAAGCGATAATCTCTGAGATAGACAAGCTTAAAACTGATCCGATTGCCGCAGATGAAATCGATCGTGCCAAAACCAATACGGTCACGGGTCTTGTGTACGCGCAAGACAGTATGGAAGGTCAGGCGCGTATGATTGGCTCATTACAATCTATCGGTCTTGATGATAGGCTACTGGCCCAACTACCAACCAAGCTCGATAGCGTAACAATTGCAGATATACAAGCGGCGAGCAAAAAGTATTTAGTAAAAGACAATTTGACGGTGATGCATATCGTGCCACCTAAAGACCAAACTAAAACGCCCGTTAAAAAGCCTGCTAAGAAGCAAGCCAAAGGCAAATAAAGGTGAAGTTTAGTCAGATTATCTCATCAAAAACTACTACTAAAAACGCTATTAATAAGAAGAAAGCTATGACTCAGAATACTGCTTTAAATACTAGCAAGAAGACCAGAAATAAGACCGTTTTGCTGTCGTTAATAAAGCCAACATTTAAGCAACTACCTTGTTTTAGTATCGGCCTGTTTTTGGGGCTGACTACATTAACCATGACGGCTCAGGCTGACATGGCTGCTAGCGAAGACAATCGCTCTCAGCCCTCTACGGTCGATATCAGTGCGCCAATTGCCGCTTTGTCAAAATTGACCAGCCTTGATGATGCCAAACCTTTAAAAGTTACGGTACCGAAGATTCAACAGTTTAAGACTAAAGCCGGTGTGCCGGTACTTTTTGTACCGACGACTGCTCTACCTATTGTCGATATTGATTTGCGCTTTAACGCTGGTAGCGCTCGTGATGGCAGCATAAACAGTACAGGCTTTGGTATCGCCAATATGACGGCGACGATGCTTGAACAAGGCGCTAAGCGTTTAGATGAAAACGAGTTCACCCGCGCGGTTGAAACCTTGGGCATTAATCTAGGCAGCAGCGCCTACAAAGATATGTTCACCGTCTCTTTACGCAGTTTATCTGATGATAAGCACTTACTACCTGCCATCGATTTGATGACCCAAATGCTCACCGAACCGAGCTTTGATGAACAAGTTTTAGCGCGTAACAAAGCACGGCTATTGGTTGGTTTGCAGCAGCAAAAACAGGATCCTAACAGCCTTGCTAGTATTGCCTTTAGCAAAGCACTGTATGGCAGCCATCCTTACGCTCACCCATCAGTTGGGACACTTGAAACGGTTCCTAATATCACAAGACAACATCTTATAGCGTTTAAAAATCGCTATTTGGTTGCCGCTAATGCTTCACTTGCTATGACAGGCAATCTCACATTAGAACAAGCAAAAAATCTGGCTGAAAACATCACAGCTAATCTACCGGTTGGTCAAGCCGCACCAACTCTACCCGAACCAAAACCACTGACCAAAGCTCAGCATATTCATATTCCGTTTCCTAGCACTCAAACCACTGTACTAATGGGACAATTAGGTGATAAGCGTGCAACGGAGACGCAAGCACAGCAAAAGCAAACCAACTTTGCGGTAGGCAATGAGGTACTAGCAGGGGGTGATTTTAACGCGCGATTGATGACTGAGGTCAGACAAAACCTGGGTTATACTTATGGTATTTCAGGCTCTATGAATCCCATGCTGGCACGCGGACCTTATCAGATTGGTTTTTCGACTCGCAATGACAAGGCACGCGCAGCGATTGATGCCAGTTTAGCAGTCATTGATGACACATTAAAAAATGGCATCACCAGTGATGAGATGAAACTGACCACGGATAATCTAAAAAATAGTTTCCCGATGGGTTTTGCCAGTAATGCGGGGATTAATGGTTTGCTCAGTATGATGAACTTTTATCAGCTACCCACAAGCTATCTCAGTAATTATGTCAACCGTATTGAAAAAGTAACATTACCAGAAGTTAATAAAACTATGCGTGACACATTAAAACCTGATGATTTTCTAATCGTGACCGTGGGGCAAGACAATCCTTGGGAAGAAAAGACTGCTAAATAATATCTATTATATTCATTCTAAAAGCGATCCAATGCGACGCAGTGCGGTAATGATACTTTTAGCATTAAGTCTTTAGCATTTCTATAAAAAATAAGCTCAGTCAGTAATATTTACTGGCTGAGCTTATTTTTTTCATCTATTTCATAACCATTAATAACGGCAAGGCGAGCCGCTACTGGCATGATTAAAGCCCCATTTACGATAACCATCGGTATCCAAATGAATAGCACCGGTGGAGTACAACCCTAGCCCAAAGTTATGGGACTGACCCTGATATTGCCAAAACTCGCATAAGCGGTCTTGCATACTGCTCAGCTGCCAAGAGTTACCTTCATATTGAGGTACCCAGATATCGATCGCGCCAGCAGTCATATGCTTACTACTACTAGCTCCGCCAGCACAGTCATTTAGTCCGGGACTGCGATATACTGAACGTATCTCAGTACTGGCAGGCAAAATACCTTGATTTTTTAGCTGACCATATAACTGTAATGTCGGTACAATATTTGACCATAGCTCTTGCGGTGGTAGCTGATAAGGCTCATAGCCACATTTATCCCAACTACGAGCAGTCGTAAGCAATTGCGATAAAGGCGGTACATTTTGAGCGCCTACTCGTGAGTTCAGATAGCGTTGAAAATTCGACACTTGTCCTGCGCGGTAGCTATTACTATTTAACCAAGTATTAAAGTCCATACTGGTAAAATCATTGTAGCTATTATTACCCGTGCTATAAGTGGTGTTATAGCGTGGTGTCCCTTTATTGGTAATGACACCTTTGCTCTCTTCTATCGATAAGCTGGCATCAAATTCAAACTCACGCTGTTTTTGTTGGATAAGTCCTTGCATACTATCGCCACTTAGCATAGTAACGCCACCACTAGAGCCAGCCTGTTGCTTAGAAGGCGTGATGTAAGCATTCGTGCTGTTATTGGTAGCGCTACTACCATGACGTATTTGAATACGGCGCTCACTATTATCACTTATGATGGCAGCATTGGCACTAATACTACTGGCACAAATAAACAGTGCAATAATAGGCTTATGAATTTGCCCATAAACTTGTTTTTTGATATTGATCATTGCAAGAAACTACCGCTAAAAACGTTTTATCGATACTATCAAATTTTAAGCAAGCAAGCTAAACTATCGTCACTAATCAGCAGCGACCTATTCGTTATTAACACTTATCCTCAATATTTTTATATTGACGTTACTTTATTACTCGTAAGTTACTTTATTCGTTACTGTCTGATCGAATAAACGCCTTATAATCGCTGATTATTCATTTACTTGTCAAAAATCACTTTTCTTTCACGCCAATTGCCAGTCACACTTTGCCTATGTCTTCTAACCCGCAATACCGTTTTTCCCGTCAAAGCCACCATTTAGGTCAAGGTCATACACCGACAATCTGGCAGCGTATTCATATCGATCCATGGTTGACCCTGCTTTTACTGACCGTTTGCTGCATTGGTTTGACGATTTTATACAGTGCGGCCAGTCAAGATACGGATATGGTCATACGGCAAATGGTCAGCTACGGTGTTGGATTTACGGTCATGGCTGTCATGGCACAAATACCGCCTAGTATTTATCGCACCTTTACGCCTATCTTTTATGTATTGGGCCTGATACTACTGGTATTGGTTGACATCATTGGTGAGGTGCGCATGGGCGCGCAGCGCTGGATTAATTTACCAGGATTTGGCAGTGTACAGCCGTCAGAATTTATGAAGCTCGGTATGCCAATGATGTGTGCGTGGTTTTTGTCCAAACGCGACTTACCACCCTCATTATCAAGTATCGGCATTACCTTAGCGTTAATCGTGGTACCGGTATTATTAATTGCGAAAGAGCCTGACCTTGGCACTTCATTGTTGGTCGCCGCGAGCGGTATCTTTGTGTTGTTTTTAGCAGGGCTATCGTGGCGACTGATTGCAAGCGCTGTGGCTTTATCAATCCCAGTTATTGCCGTCGCTTGGAACTTTTTATTACACGATTACCAACGCACGCGGGTACTCACTCTATTTAATCCTGAGGCTGATGTACAAGGCGCAGGCTGGAATATTATTCAGTCCAAAACGGCGATCGGTGCCGGCGGTCTGACCGGCAAAGGCTATTTGGAAGGCACGCAATCTCATTTACACTTCTTACCAGAAGGTCATACCGACTTTATAATCGCCGCTTTTTCTGAAGAGTTTGGTTTGCTAGGCGTCATACTGTTAATGTTCATTTATGCCTGCTTACTGACACGAGCGTTATACATCGCTTTCGCCCATCCTGATACTTATAGCCGATTATTGGCAGGCGCTATCGCCATGTCCTTCTTTGTTTACGTATTCGTCAATGTCGGTATGGTTGGCGGTATTTTACCTGTGGTTGGTGTCCCCTTGCCTTTCATTAGCTATGGTGGTACCGCCGTCGTCACTTTAATGGCAGGTTTTGGCTTATTGATGTCTATTCATACTCACAAATCTGGCTAATATTTGCCAATATTTTTATAACTTAAGGGACTATACACTTACGTTGTATGAGCTATGCTGAAGAAACCGTACAAGTAAACTTGGTAAACTAAGCATATTCCTAGGAGTTTACCATGATCAAGAAAATCAGAAGCTACAGTGCAGAATTCAAAGCCGCAGCCGTCAAGAAGAT
>NZ_JBAQQF010000024.1:0-2392 GCF_049295055.1 Psychrobacter sp.
AGGAATCGTACCCGAAACCGACACAGGTGGTCAGGTCGAGTAGACCAAAGCGCTTGAGAGAACTCTGCTGAAGGAACTAGGCAAAATGGTACCGTAACTTCGGGAGAAGGTACGCTGCCGACGGTGATAGGATTTACTCCTTGAGCTATTGGCAGCCACAGAAACCAGGCCCCTGCAACTGTTTATTAAAAACATAGCACTCTGCAAACACGAAAGTGGACGTATAGGGTGTGATGCCTGCCCGGTGCTGGAAGGTTAATTGATGGGGTTAGCGTAAGCGAAGCTCTTGATCGAAGCCCCAGTAAACGGCGGCCGTAACTATAACGGTCCTAAGGTAGCGAAATTCCTTGTCAGGTAAGTTCTGACCTGCACGAATGGCATAATGATGGCAGCGCTGTCTCCAGCAGAGACTCAGTGAAATCGAAATCGCAGTGAAGATGCTGTGTACCCGCGGCTAGACGGAAAGACCCCGTGAACCTTTACTACAGCTTTACATTGAACTTTGACCTGACTTGTGCAGGATAGGTGGGAGGCTTTGAAGCAGACACGCTAGTGTTTGTGGAGCCAATCTTGAAATACCACCCTGGTCATGTCGGGGTTCTAACTCAGGTATAACAATACCGAGGACAATGTATGGTGGGTAGTTTGACTGGGGCGGTCTCCTCCTAAAGAGTAACGGAGGAGTACGAAGGTGCGCTCAGACCGGTCGGAAATCGGTCGTAGAGTATAAAGGCAAAAGCGCGCTTAACTGCGAGACCCACAAGTCGAGCAGGTACGAAAGTAGGTCTTAGTGATCCGGTGGTTCTGTATGGAAGGGCCATCGCTCAACGGATAAAAGGTACTCTGGGGATAACAGGCTGATACCGCCCAAGAGTTCATATCGACGGCGGTGTTTGGCACCTCGATGTCGGCTCATCTCATCCTAGGGCTGAAGCAGGTCCTAAGGGTATGGCTGTTCGCCATTTAAAGAGGTACGCGAGCTGGGTTTAGAACGTCGTGAGACAGTTCGGTCCCTATCTACCGTGGGCGTTGGAAATTTGAGAGGATCTGCTCCTAGTACGAGAGGACCAGAGTGGACGAACCTCTGGTGTTCGGGTTGTCACGCCAGTGGCATTGCCCGGTAGCTACGTTCGGATGGGATAACCGCTGAAAGCATCTAAGCGGGAAGCCCACCTCAAGATTAGATTTCCCTAAAGAGCCGTTCAAGACTAGGACGTTGATAGGCAGGGTGTGGAAGTGCAGCGATGCATGTAGCTAACCTGTACTAATTGCTCGTTTGGCTTGACCATACAACACCCAAGTGGTTTGTATGAACAGCTCTAATTAATCTATCTTGTATAAGCGTAAGCTTATAGAATATATATATTTCGATATCACCTTTAACCTTGATTCAGTTAGGTTACAAGTTGGTCGATGACAAGTTAAACCTTGAAGTCAAAATAACAACAACAGACTCATATCTAACCCCCTTTGCTGACGACAATAGCATGATGGCCCCACCTGATCCCTTCCCGAACTCAGAAGTGAAACATCATCGCGCCAATGGTAGTGTGGCTCCGGCCATGTGAGAGTAGGTCATCGTCAGCTCTCTATTCTAAAAGTAAAACCCCCTTACGCGAAAGTGTAAGGGGGTTTTCTTTTGGCTGCGGGTTTTAAAATCAGCTATATATTTATTTTGCGTTAAAATATTACTAAAGGTTCAAATTACTTAACCATTAACATGTGAAATTTTTTATATAACGATAGTCTTATTGAATACTGGGCGTTTTTCCCTTATAGCTGTGTAGCGATTTATAATTGCTTTCACTATATTCAAAAACAAAAGGTGAATAATAAACTCAAATACAGAAATAAAGTTAGCTATTCTAATTCTTTGAGTCTTTTGCCGACTACACTGTTACTCTTCATATATTACGATTCTGATACCAGAGGATTTTCAAAGAAATGAAAACAATAAAGCGTTCTATTAAAATTAGCTCGAGTCAAAATAATGTGTTCGAAATCACTCAAAACTATAACGTAAGATTGGAGTGGGACTCTTATTTGAATGAAGCTAGGCTTTTAGGAAAATCACAAAGTGCGGGTATTGGTGAAGAGTCATATTGTAGAAATAAATTGGGGATGATTATGGTCTCTAAGTATATATTTTATAACAGTCCAGATGTAGCAGCAGTAAAAATGACAAAAGGCCCGAGAGTACTTAAAAAATTTAGTGGTGCTTGGAATGTAAAGAGTATCGGTATCGGAGAGTCTTTGGTCACCTTCACTGACCCCTGCCGTCAAATCCGTACAGTTAAACTTGGGAGAGTTTAGTTACGCAGCCTGACGATAGAAGTCAAACCACACCTGCCTTGGCGTTTTATAGCCCAAGCCCTTTTGAATTCTTGTTTGG
>NZ_JBAQQF010000025.1:0-15577 GCF_049295055.1 Psychrobacter sp.
GTCATGTCTTTGTTCTTAACACTTTTGATCACTTGCGCCCGGAAGTCTGCAGAATAAGTCATCGTTATTAATATCTTTCTCTCAGTTTTAAAAGCATTGTATCTTATTTATAAAAGACTGACTATACGCTCAGATGTACAATAATCCGATCCAATAACCTATACCCATTAAAACCCTAAGTAAGAATCCTAACTGCCAGCCGTAACCTTTTATTCATAATACTATTAGTTTTCTCTGTTTGAAATGTACCGTAATCTCGCAATATCACTCACGTTTTAGTGTATTATTTTGGGATTTTAGGCAAAGAAAAACCCACATATTAAGTGAGTTTTTCTTTGCCTAGCATTTAGTTTTCTTTCGTTTGAAATATCATTCACTCCTTACCTCCAATGCACAAGTATAATGCTCAAAACAAGCATCGTTTATTGCGTCAAAGCGAATACATATACCATCAATTTCACACTCTGCTGTAGCATACCAACACTCGTCATTATCACCTGTCATTACTGCAAAAAATTTCAGATTTATATAATCGCCTACAGTGTAGACAACGCCTTGGACATAACAATCATTACCACATACACATATTAGGTTGTCACCAGTATTTATCATAACTTTCCTCTCTATCATTAAGGAGAAATCACTTAATATACTACACCTAATATTCATTAAAGCGAATAGAAAATAGATGGAAGGTTAAAAATACGTATTGAGCGGTACGGTTAAGTCTAATCTGTGACAAATCAACCTGAATAATTTGCACGCTTATCCTCTTGCTCATAACAGACCCTTAACCCAATTTGTACAGCTTCGCTAAAATTAGTCCCTTCCTTGATACTATATAGGTATATTCGGAGTCAGGTTACTTTGTTTTAAGACATCTATAATTTATTTACTCAGTGGTTTACCAATATAAAATTCAGTGGTATAACCCTTAGACGCAAAATATACCTTACGACCAAAGGTAAGATGAAAGCCATACGTAATTTTACTTTCAGGTACCGTAAACGGATAAAAGGTAGCGTTGCTCAAAAATTCGATTATAGTAGACATTCATATAAGCCAATTAAATAAGCCATCTAAATAAGCTAAGGGGTTAAGCCATGAAATCACTAGGATTATGTATATTAGCCGTACTTAGTTTAAGCGCTTGTGCGACGGGTATGAATAATAAAGCAGTGCTGAATAAGCCTGATCAAACTCATAAAGTCGTCACCCACTACCCCGTTGAGACTGCTATGCTCAACATCTATACCCGAGCGTATAGTGACCAATTATATACGCTGATTGATGAACAATTGGTCGTAATAGATACCAAGGTAACGCCAAAAGGTGCCATGACGTTTAATAACAGACAAGTACAAGGCGCTGAGATGGTTGCTATCACGACAGTAAATGATCAAGTGGTGGATAAATCGGTAGGTATCAACTATTTTACTTTGGAGCCACTGGTATTTCATGGCTTTACGAGCGACGTAGATGAGTATTCAATTGCAACCCAAACTAAGCCTATACCGAAAATAGCCAGCATAGATGATTCAAGTACTTATCTCACTGAGCAGGTTTATAGCGATAGCAGCAAACGTAAAAAGATAAAAAGATAAAAAGCTATACGCAGACATGGTCATTAAAACGAGAAAGTAATGACACCGCATGGCTGTGTATAGAAAGCTCAGAAAACTTATTGCTTAGCTATGACCCTGATGGGACATCGACAGAATGCTACAAGATAAATGCTAAAGGCGATGTTTTAGATAGCAATGTGACTATTAATAGCACTGAAACTAATGGTACTGAGAACAATGGTGCTGAAACGATTTTATTTAACAGTATGTAGTTATCAGTCTCTTAATCACGCCTAGTCACGCTTAAGCGGTATTGAATAGGTACCAACAACATGGGCAACCAAGTCACTAGAGCCTTCTGAGTACAAGGAAACCTCGCCTACGATGAGCGTCCGACCTACTTTTATTAATTTGCACTCAGCAATGATTCGTGCTTCTGCTGATGGCTTACGCAAAAAATTAATAGTAAGGCTAGTTGTCACTGTCAACGGTACGATCCCAATCGTACCAAGTATCGCGACATAAAGTGCGACATCAGCAATGCTCATCAATACGGGGCCGGAGACCGTGCCACCAGGACGCAGCTCGTCTCTACCAATATCGTGTGATAAGGTCGAACCATTATCCCTTACTGCTTCAATCGTACATTTGGTTTGTGGAAACTCTAATGCCATAAAGGCAACGATCTCTTCTTTGGTGGCAGACATACCTACTCCTGATGTCTAATTATATTCGCTGTTAACTATCTACTATTCTCATTGAGGTTTATTGGGTTTTTAATATCTTGTTAAATGCTCATAGTAGTTCTTTATTTAAACCGTTTAAAGAGCTTATCTGGCTTGCATGGCAACTTACGATATAGCTTGGTTCTATTGTATCTTATAAATAAAGTGCATTTTACTTGATTGATCTAACTGGTGGGCATATAGGGTATTCCTGACTTAATAGTGCGCTTCTATTTTTTTTGTTCGCATATTGATTGAAGCATCAAGTGATTATCCTTCTACTTAGTCATTCCTTAAGCTATCGCTCTAAAGAAATGTTGCATAGCAACTTTTGAATAGGTAGATTAGTGCAATAAAACCCATTTGCACAATGCCATTACCATTGATTCTTTGTCGCCCTTTGAGTTTGAAAAACGGTATAGTCAGTCCTGAATAAAAAAAATACAAATATTATAACGTGCTACTGGTATCAATTTTTCTTGCTTGCTGTGCCTATGCAGACAGAGGCTGCGAATAATTAATCCCAGTAGCACTGTATTCTTTTAAAAGTGGATCCACTATATTATGAAAATTTAACCGTGTCAGACATCACTGCCTGACTCAATTAAGTCAACCTCTGATATACTTAAGGTGATTCGGATCTTCTATTTATTATAGTGCAGCTTACTGTAAATCGTTATTGCGCAACATATATTGCTTAATGTATATCACACTAGCAGTCACCGACTGTCCGCTACACCAACGTAAGGCTTAATCATAATGACACCAGTAATTAGAGTCGCCATCGCCGGTTACGGCAACCTCGGCCGCGGCACCCAAGCCGCCATCAAGCAAAGTCCAGACATGCAGTTAGTCTGCGTATTCAGCCGCCGCGATCCTACCTCCGTCACCCTAATTGACTCAAGCGTGCCCGTGTACGCCATGGACGATATTGCACAATACAAAGATGACATAGACGTACTGATCTTATGTGGTGGCTCCAAGTCTGATTTACCCGAGCAAGGCCCAGTATTCGCGGGTTTATTTAATATCGTCGACAGCTTTGATACTCACGCCAAAATTCCTGAATACTTTGCAGCGCTTGATGTACCTGCCAAGAAAGCCAATAAAGTCGCTATGTTATCCGTAGGTTGGGATCCCGGTTTATTTTCTATCAACCGCTTATACGGCGAAGCTATTTTATCAGTCGGCGAAACCTATACCTTTTGGGGTAAGGGCTTAAGCCAAGGACACTCAGATGCGGTACGCCGCGTAGATGGCGTTAAGTCAGGCGTGCAATATACCATTCCTTCAGAACCTGCCATGGCACGGGTACGTAACGGCGAGCAGCCAACGCTAAGCACACGCGAGAAGCACACCCGAGAATGCTATATCGTGCTAGCAGATGGTGCTGATGCCGCTACCGTGCGCAACACCATCGTGACTATGCCGGATTACTTTGTCGACTATGACACTACAGTGAACTTTATTGACCAATCCACTTTTGAGCGTGAGCACCAAAAGATGCCACATGGCGGTTTTGTTATTCGCAGTGGCGTAAGCGGCATCGATAATGAGCAGAACAACCAAGTGTTGGAGTTTTCATTAACGCTCGGCAGTAACCCTGAGTTTACCGCCAGCGTGCTAGTGGCCTACGCTCGTGCTACT
Organism: Psychrobacter sp.; assembly: GCF_049295055.1. Classification (GTDB taxonomy): domain Bacteria; phylum Pseudomonadota; class Gammaproteobacteria; order Pseudomonadales; family Moraxellaceae; genus Psychrobacter. The sequence continues at coordinate 3,938 of NZ_JBAQQF010000025.1, forward strand.
TATAAAATGAACTTGGCAGGGGAAACTGGTGCAAAAACGGTGCTCGACGTGGCACCAAGTTTATTGTCGCCAAAGACACCGGCGCAGCTGCGTAAAGAACTGCTATAAACGCTATTTCCGAACTAGAAACATAAAAGCGCTGAGTTAAAAATAAAAAGCACCAAGCCATTATTTAATGCTTGGTGCTTTTTCTCTACTAGAACCATTTACTATAATCACTCCTAGAGCAGCAGTTGCTCTTTTTGTGCTTCTACTACTAACTAATTTTTGTTGTAACTCTGCTAGGCGTATAGGATCAAGCAGAATGTCGTACTTGCCTATACATCTGGCAATAATTTACGCCAATGATTATGACATTATTTGCCTTTATAACCTACTTTTCCATTGCTTCACATAGCTTTATTCATCAGCCTTGGCAGTGAGTTTGACCATCATTTTAGAATAGCCTCTGATAAAGTTAGATTGCACAATCTCTGGTTTTGAGATCACTTCGATACGCTCAAAGCGTCGTAGCAATTCTTCCCATAGGATGCGCAATTGCATTTCAGCCAAACGATTGCCCATACAACGATGGACGCCAAAACCAAAGGACAAATGATTACGAGCGTTTTTACGATCAATAATAAACTCATCTGGCTGATCAATTGCACGTTCATCACGGTTGCCAGAGGCGTACCACATCACTACTTTGTCACCTTTTTTAATCAGCTTGCCGTTTAATTCAACATCTTGGGTGGCAACACGGCGCATATAGGCCAAAGGGGTTTGCCAGCGTATAATCTCAGACACCATATTGGGGATTAAACTTGGATTGGCTTTTAGCTTAGTAAATTGCTCTGGAAAATCATGCAGCGCCAGTACACCGCCAGTCATCGAGTTACGTGTGGTGTCATTACCGCCGACAATTAATAAGATTAAATTACCAATAAATTCCATCGGGCGTCGGACCAGGTCTTTGGTATCGTCATTTGATTGCAATAAGGTGATTAAGTCAAAACCCTTTGCCTCACCCGCAGCCATTCGCGCTGCCTTATCGTGCCAAAGGGATGCAAACTGTTTGGCCATATCAGCCACAGCAACAAAGGTTTCGTCCATATCATTTGAGCCACCAGTCATCTCTGGTGCGCCCGCTGCCAAATCTGACCAATAAATCAGTTTACGGCGTCTCTCATAAGGGAAATCTAACAAGGTAGCTAACATTCTTGCTGTCAGCTCAATAGATACGGCTTCTACCCAATCAAATTCCACGCCTATTGGCAAGCTGTCTAGCACTTCTTGGGTACGCGTACGAATGAGTGCTTCCATCTCTAACAAGTTTCTGGGCGCGACCACACCTTGTACCGCTTGCCTTTGAATATCGTGCTTCGGCGGATCCATCGCAATAAACATTTCAGCCTTTAATCCTTCAGGCTGATTGCCCATCAAAATCACAGGTTCAGACGAAAATAATTCGTAGTGTTTGTCTACAAAAACAATATCTTCATAACGCATGACTGACCAAAATGCACCAAACGGACTATTGGCTTGATAATGTACAGGGTCTTCATCACGCAAGCGTTTATAGTAGGATTCCCAGCGATGCTGTCTAAACAAAAATGGATTGCTTAGGTCGATATCTGCTAACGCTAGCGTAGATACTTCTGGAATGGGTTTTTCAATAAAATCAGGAAAACCACTTTGGTTAAGCACGCGCTTCTTAACCGTTTGAAACAGATGCGCCCCTTTTATTTGAATATGAATGGGCACCACTGCCGATGCTTTAGTTATGGTCTGTACCGCAGTTTTATCAATGGCTGTGGTTAGAGATGATGGCAGGGCTGTTTGTAATGCTGTTTTTACAGCATTCATTATTTTTGTGTTTGTCATTGCATTGTCATCCTTTGACCGACTGCGTGAGGTAAGCACTCAATGACTATGAGCACTTAATAACTATGAATCTAATAAATAGAATTTTTTAGCTCATTAGGCTTGTGTAAATACTGACTTAAAACATGCATTATGTTGATTACGTCACATTTGAAATTCTGGTAACTGTACTATCATGCCATCCATAGCATCTGACACTTGGATTTGGCATGACAGCCGCGAGGTACTGGTTTTCTCTGGCGTCATATCCAGCATTTGCAACTCATCTATTTTTGCATCATTCATAAGAGGCAGCCATTGACACTCAAGAATGACATGGCAGGTTCCGCACGCGCACTCCCCACCGCAATCAGCATCAATACCCGGTATGCCATTATCAGTTGCAAGCTGCATCAAAGATTTACCTGCTTCAATATCAACTGCGTGCTGTGTTCCGTCATGTTCAACAAAGGTAACCATAGCCATCATTTTATCTCCAAAAAAAATTACAATAGCTCACTAGGTATTAAACTCTACAGTGATAAGCACAATTTAAGGAGGTCATTTATTGACAACATAGGGTCATAAAGAGACAATACTAATTGAATTTAGGTATAAAAATATGAGATCGGAAGTCATTATGACCAGTGCGCAATCAGCAAATTCAAGATATTCACAGCTTAACAATTCTGACAGCACCTACACTGACACCGCGAGTATTCCGTCCAATTACGCGCGCATTATTGGCCGTGAACTGGCACTAAACATTCGGGATATTCCAAAGTTACTACAATTTACATCGCTCACTACCAAGCAATTTATGCAGGAGGAGACACGCCTGACTGCACAGCAACAAATTCAGATTTTGCACAACGGTTTATATTTATCCAAGCATCTAGATTTTGGCTTACGACTTGGTCAACGCTTGACGCCATCAACACACGGTGCGATGGGTTTTTTGGTCAACAGCAGCCCCAATTTATTGATTGCATTACAAGCATTTCAGTCATTTTTACCGACACGCATCAGTTTTGCGCGTTTACAACTACAGATCGAGGCTGACACAGTCCTTTGTTTGGTTCAGTTTGATATTGCGCTAAGCCCGACTGTTCATCGTGTGTTGTCTGAAACCTGTGCCGTTATTTTTTATGAGTGTGCAGAGTTTATTGTAGGCCGTCCAGTGACTGAGGCCAGCATCTATTTTAGTCATGCTAAACCTAGCTATAGCCAGTGCTACGCAGAGTATTTTCCCGGTGCCTATGCATTTTCCGCCAACGATTTAAAAGTAAAAATTCCTTTAAGTATATGTGAAATTCCAAACGCCTCAGCCAATCAAGAAGGTTATCTGTTGGCAATGCGCCAATGCGAATTAATGCTCGCGCAATTAAACCCACAGACGCACAGCGACCTTTACCAAATACAAAGAATAATGCTGTCGCAGCCTTTAAGTGAACTCAACGAAGCCAGCGTGGCAGCGGCTTTATTCGTGAGCAAACGCACCCTTGCGCGTAAATTAAAACAGCATGCGCTATCGTTTAGGGAGCTTCGCGACAGCATACTATCAACGCAAGCCAGTAGTTATTTGCGTGATAGTGAATTATCGGTTGATGCAATTGCTAGCCTGCTAAACTACCATGACAGCGCAAATTTTCGCCGCGCGTTTAAACGTTGGTTTGATATGACACCGAGCGATTATCGCCGAGAGCAATCAGCCTCACTAAACACCGGTGAGCGCATCAAAAAAATATGACTTTCTCAATGAGAAATATTCTATTCGTTATCAGCTTAAGTATTTATTACTCTTCCATTAAACCAATGTTTTATGCACACCGATTTAATCCGAAGAAATCGTATAGTGATCAACTATCGCTGGAGTTGAGAGAGTTTTCTAATACATGTAACATTATTAGAAATTTAGAAGCACAAAGCGGCCGTTAACATTATTAACGGCCGCTCGCTGTAAAGCATTCTATTAAAGCTAGTCACTAACTAATTTGTCATGACTGGCTTTTTCACTTGCTGTCTTAATTTTTATTAAAATGTTTTTAATATCTGAGCCTTCCATATAAGCTGGGACGGCATAAGTATCCCTGACTTCTTTAGCAGCAGCTTTTGCCATATGATCAAAATCACTTGCTTGCATATCCCTGACAATAGGACTAATACCGATGGTTTTGAGCAAGGTATTCACTTGGGCAATAAAGTAATCTGCTATTTCAGCATCACTGTCTTGACTGTCTTTTACAACGCCAGTCTTTCTGGCTAGTATTGCCAATCGCTTCTCGCTGGCTTTACGGTTTAGCTCAAGCACATAAGGTAGAACGATAGCATTGGCTCGTCCGTGCGGCGTGCCATAATATGCACCCAATTGATGAGCGATAGCATGTACATAGCCAAGCCCTGCTTTGTTTAGTGCCAGTCCACCATGGTGAGCGGCGACACCCATCTCTTCTCGAGCTTTTAAGTCACTACCATCTTTATAAGCTATCGGTAAATAATGCATAACGGTTTCGACGGCGGACGCGGCATAGCCGTCGGTATCAGCACTAGCGTTCACGCTCATCCATGCCTCTAAAGCGTGCGTGAGGACATCAATACCCGTATCGGCCGTAATGTGTGGCGGCATACCTTGCATGATTGTCGGGTCAATAGCTGCAGCTAATGGCACCATTTTAGTATCAATAGCGATAGATTTTTGATGGGTTTCATCGTCCGATACGACTGCACCGATGGTCGCCTCTGAGCCTGTACCAGCGGTAGTAGGAATACAGTAAAGCGGTAAACAAGGTTTCTTGGCTTTAAAGAGACCGATGAGCTGCTTGGGTTGGCAGTTATTGCCTTGGCACATGGCAATCATTTTGGCAGCATCAATGACTGAACCACCACCGATTGCTAGCACCACATCACATCCCGCATTAACAGACTGTCGAAGCCCATCCTCAATGACTTTAGAAGTCGGATCAGGGGTAATCCCATCATAAATCTGATAGCGAATATTATTTTGCTCAAGATAGTTGTTAACCTTTTCTGGTACGCCAAGCTTATTCAGTACAGCATCCGTAACGATGAAGACATTGGTACGCCCCTCTTTAATAAATAGGTCACACAGCTCGTTACAAGCGTTTTTACCTACCAATAATATCGGGCTTGGCATAGGAACCACAAGTGTAAATACTTTTAGTACTTTAGCTCGAGTTTTAGCAACTGCTAGATAGCCTGCATATTGCAATGAATCAGCGAAATTTGTGCGTTTCTTTGTAGTTATACTAGTCATATTAAATTCCTTTTAGTCGTACTTTTAATGGCCATGTTCAAAATCAGTTGACCACTACGATCTTGTTATTCGTCGATGTCCATCTACTCAATTTTTAAAATAACCGCTTTAAAAATTGAAAATCAATGAATCTATCCAAGTGCTATAAACTAAGATTTAATGCGGGTTAAAAAGTTAAGGACACGATCCGCAAAATTACCGTATGGCGGTGCCAGAAACTTTAAACTTGAGAAACGTGCTTGATAAAATACTGGACGCAGCTTTGAGAAAGTCAAAAACCCTTCATAGCCATGGTAATGCCCCATACCGCTCGCACCAATCCCACCAAACGGTATATCATGCTGTCCCACATGGAATAAGGCGTCATTTACTGATACCCCGCCAGACATCACATTACCAATATAATAATCAACTAAGGCTTTATTTTGACTAAAAGGATAAAAGGCCAATGGACGATCACGCTGCGCAATATATGTCACTACTTCTTCAGTCTGACGATAGGTTTTGACCATTAAAATCGGACCAAAGATTTCTCGGGTATCAATTTCCATTTGATCCGTACTATTAAAAATCAATGTTAATGGAAATTTACGGCTTATCTCATCGGCTGGTTGCTTATTTAAATTAATCACCGTGGCGCCTTTGTCCTGTGCTTCACTAACACAGTGACTTAAGCGCTGAAACGAGCGGTCATCAATGATGGAGGTATAATCTTTACTATGAATATCAGGGACATGTTGTTTGACCCAATCCTCTACCGTTTGGATAAAGTTTTCTTTTTGTGATTCGTGTACAAATAGATAATCAATATTCGTACATATTTGCCCCGCATTCAATTGCTTGACGAACATGATCCGCTCAACCGCTTTTGCTAGCGGATAATCTGGATCAATCACCGCAGGTGACTTCCCACCCAACTCTAGCGTCACGGCCGTTAAGTTCTCTGCTGCTGCCGCCATGACTTTTTTGCCAGTCGCGCCAGAACCCGTAAATATTAGATGGTCTAAAGGCAGCTTTGAAAATGCGATGCCCACCCCACCCGTTTCATCAAAAATTTGCAACTTTTCAGGCTGAAAGTATTGCGGAATCAATTGAATTAATAAAGCCGCCAGATGACGTGAATTCTCTGACAGTTTCACCAGCGCTTTGTTACCGGCTGCAAAGACAGCTGAAAGCTGAGTGAACATTAAATTGATGGGAAAGTTCCACGGTACAATCAAGCCTATGACACCCAAAGGTTGTGGAATCAGACGATTTTTTGCGCCAAAGTAGATACTAAAATCTACTTTACGTTTTTGAATTTTAGTCCATTTTTTGAGATGCTTAATACTACTATTAATATCATCTGTCGCAGTAATAATTTCAGCCAACAAGGTTTCATGTCTTGATCGATTACCGTAATCGCGATTGACGGCATCAATCAATGCTTCACGGTGGTCAGTAATTAACGCTTTTAAATTTTGTAAATGCTTTTTTCTTACAGCAATGCTTTCAATACCTTCTTCTCGGGCGTGGTTTTTTTGCAGTTGTAAACCATCATGTAGTTGCTTTTCTATCTCTAAATATTCGCCTGTCATTTGCATAAATTTCCCTATTACAGCAACGCTAGTTACGACTCAATTATATTTTCCATATTCTATTGAGTCTTTGATTGTTGAACTGTAGCAGAACACTTAAGGCATAGTTTGATAATACAGGACATTAATTTGACATTTTAGGACATTCAGTTAATAATTCGGATAAAAGGAGTGTGCTATGGGAAATTATATTCGGGCAGCCGGTCTCAGTGGTTTTGAGGATTTAGTTCGTAGTTATGGGTGCGACCCTATCGATATTCTCAGTAAAGTCGGTATATTACCATCGATGCTAAATGAGCCAGATTCCCTGATTGACTACGATCGATATTTGAATTTATTAGAATTAGCAGGATTAATCTGTCACGAAGAGTGTTTTGGCCTCAAGTTAGCCGCCAATCAGAATATTCGAACGATAGGTCTCATTGGCATTTACATATCTAGGCAAAATAGCGTATTAGAATCATTGCATGTCGCACAAAAATACATTGATGTGCATGCAGAAGGTTTCACTTTTCATGCAAATAAACTTCCCAATCAATTATCCGAGCTAAATATACTCAGTCAGAATGCACAAAATATAGATAGACCACAGGAAGCACAACTTGCCATCTGTTTAATGCGCAATATTATAAAAGATTTGATTGGTCCAACATGGCGTCCAAAAAAAATAAAGTTAAAACAAAATCCCACGCTTGAATCCCAACAGTTATTAACTAAGATGTTTGACTGTGAGGTAGAATTTGCTGCCAAGAAGAACGCTTTATATTTTTCCACAGACCTTTTAGCTCATAAGCCCTACCACTTTAATGATGATTTGGTTAATCAACTTATTTTGCAACAATTAGAAAATGAAAGTACTAAATCCATCAGTGATGAAACCTTTTTAATAGAAAGTGCGATGAAAATGCTATTGGCTACGGGCGATTGTAGCATTGCAAATGTCGCATTATGTGTAGGGCAACATCAAAAAAAGGTACAACGCCAATTGAGAGAAAAAGGAACAACTTATAGAGAGTTATTAGAAGATGTGCGGAAAAAAGAAGCGATACGTATTATTAGTACAGCGAGCATTAACCTAACAGATGTTGCACTCCAGCTTGGTTATGCTGAACTGTCTATTTTTAGCCGCCAATTTAAAATATGGTTTGGTATGACACCAACAGAATGGAAGAATAAATCTAAAAAACCAGCATAAAATACATTGCTGGTTTAAGTACGAATCATCTAATCTAACTTGCCTTATTTTTATTTAGGAATGAAATAGCCACCAAAATTCTAAATACATATAATGATCTCTTTATGAGCGCTATTACAACCTAATGTAGTTCGTTTTTATAAAGAACTGACTATCCCTAGTCTATTCATTTGATAAATGTAACAAGTACATATATGTATTACTTAATTAACTTTAGAAAGTTTTATACGTGAGTTAGTACCTTTAAAACGCAATAAACGCAAAGCATTAAGGGTAACAAGCACCGTCGCTCCAGCATCAGCCATGACAGCGATCCATAGTCCAGTAATCCCGAGTATAGTCGTGATTAAAAAAATACCTTTTAGACCCAATGCGAAAATGACGTTTTGATGAATGTTGGCCATAGTAGCGCGTGACAGTGCAATTAAATGCGCGACATCGGTAACACGACTTTTTAGTAACGCAATATCAGCGGTTTCGATGGCCACATCCGTACCGCCGCCCATCGCGATGCCGACATCGGCGGTTGCTAGCGCTGGCGCATCATTAATACCATCACCCACCATCGCTATTTTACGGTTGTTCTTCATCTCGTTAAGCAGGCGCAGTTTGTCTTCAGGTAACAGTTCCGCTTTCCATTCTATATCTAAACTACTAGCAAGCGCTTGCGCGGTCAGGCGATTATCACCTGTGAGCATGACCGCGTTCACGCCCATCGCTTTAAGCTGTGCGACACCCTCGAAAGCATCATCTCGTAACTCATCTCGTAGTGCGACCAATCCAAGTGCCGTGCGACTTTGCTCATCGAATAGAATAGAGACGGTCTTGCCCTCATTTTGCAGTGTTTCAATTTGGGTCTGTTGTTTGGCAGAAATGACTGCTTCATCAGCTGCGTAGACAGGCGAGCCGATGGCTAGCAAACGCCCAGCAATAGTGGCATGTACCGCTTTACCCGCAGTAGCCGACGCATTGGAGGCGATGGGTATGACAATATTGGCTGCTTCAGCATGACTGACAATAGCTTTAGCAAGCGGGTGACTGGAGCCTGACTCCACACTAGCAAAGAGCGCCAGTATTTCATTTTGACCTTGAGCATCTTGAACATGAGTGTCCTGACCTTGAAAATCTTCATGTTGAGAAATCGAGTACTCTTGTGTAAAAGCAATAACGTCGGTTACGCGTGGTTCGCCTTGCGTCAAAGTACCTGTCTTATCAAAAGCAACCGTCTCTACTCGACCGATAGTTTCCAAGGCACTACCGCCTTTAATCAGCAGTCCACGGCGCGCACCGACAGCCAAACCAGAGGCGATGGCAGCTGGTGTTGATAACACCAGTGCGCAGGGACAGGCAATTAACAACAATGCCAGACCACGATACAGCCAAGTCGCCCATTCGCCTCCCATCGCTAACGGCGGGACGATAATAATCAGCGCAGCAATGGCCATCACTGTTGGCGTATAGTAGCGACTGAATTTTTCAATAAAACGGGCGGTAGGTGCTTTGGAGGCTTGCGCTTGCTCTACCAAATTAATAATGCGCGCAATGGTATTATCGGCGGCCGTTTTCTCCACCCGTATTTGCAGTACCCCATCAATGTTAATCGACCCTGCGAATACATCATCCCCTATCGTTTTGCTAACAGGAACGGATTCTCCGGTCACGGGCGAATCATCAAGGCTGGATGTACCCTGTATAATAACCCCATCGGCAGAGACACTATCGCCAGGACGCACCAGCACAAGGTCATTCACTTGTAGCGAAGCCGCCGCGACATTTTGCTGCTTACCTTGTGCATCAAGTAAAATCGCAGTCTTTGGAACCAAAGACGCCAAAGCCCTGATACCAGCACGAGCTCGATCAGCAGCGATACTCTCAAACAATTCACCAACTGAAAATAAGAAGACAACTGCGGCGGCCTCTTCAGCTTCACCAATGATGAGCGCTCCAATTGCCGCTACAGACATCAGCATCTCAATTGAAAAAGGCGTGCCTGTCATCGCTAGAGCCACCGCTTTACGCGCAAAGGGAAATACACCTATTATTACGGCAGCCGCAAATGCCCACATTCCAAAATCAGGAAAAATGAGCGCTATGATATAGGCAGCGCTCATTAACAGACCCAGACCAATCACCTGTTTGCCTTTGCGAGATTGCCACCAATGCTCTGGCTCCAATGGCTTATCACTCTCCATATCTGTTGTACTTTTTGATTGCGTGCTATCGGATATATCAAACCCTAATCTTTTGATGGTTTTTTCGATATCATGCGATTGAGTTTTGGCATCGTGAGCTAACGTCAGCTCTAACTTTTCTGTGGCGTAGTTTAACTGAATATCAGAAACGCCCGGCAATCGTGCTAGCGCCGTTTCAATCTTGCCAACACAACTGGCACAGTCCATACCTTTGATATGATATTGCATAGGGAGTTCTCCATTGAATAGTGCTATTATGAACCCTCTAGTGGCTTCAGAGTCAATAGACTGTATATCCTTCAATAGATTTTATTTTTTAATACTAAAAGCTATGAATATTTTGAAGTTTTAAAACAAAGAGTCCATTATGCCAACCAAAATCGGTGAGCTTGCCAAACGTACAGGCGCAACAGTAGAAACCATTCGCTATTACGAAAAGGAGCGTTTATTACCAGAGCCGTCTCGTAGCTCTGGAAACTATCGCTTGTATAATGATAAGCACATAGAACGGCTACAATTTATTCTACACTGCCGTACGCTTGACATGACATTGGATGAAGTGCGAGTCTTACTTGAGTATTGGGATGAACCTGACAAAGACTGTGGACATGTGAATAATTTATTGGATGAACATATTCGTACTGTGGAAATACGAATGGATGAATTAATGCAGTTGAAAAAACATCTAACTACTTTACGTCAGAAATGCATAAGCGAGGCCTCAGCTAAGTCCTGTGGGATATTGAATACTCTTGCCGACAATTCTTGTCATAAGTAGTGACATTCGTAGCATCTATTTCTGACTGATTAAGTTACGAAGACTCAAATATGCTCCACATGGTCTACCCTGCTCTTTGAAGTGAATGATTATCTGTAATCAATGATTTATTTTTAACCTAGATTCTCAACTAAATAGCAGACAATAAAAATCCAGTGCTATACTTTATAAATAAAGCGTCTAACACTGGATTAGTAACTATGTTACGTTCATAGATTAAATTAATTATCTAACTGATCTCTTGTACATAAGCCTTTATCTTTTTATTAGCGATCTTACTGCATCCTACTTTTGAAGTATCTATCAATTTTTTAGAGTGCTTTACCTACTCATCAAAAGCTTTTAGCCTAGTATCCATAATGTCTAAAACCTATTAAATATTTTAATAATAGGGTTTTTAGAATTGCCATTTTTTATTTTGTTCGTTCTGAACCTTACCTTTTTTCTTATCCAGCTTTTTCTGAACCTTACTATCTATTTGATCTTGCTTTTTCTGAGCCTTATAATCTTCCTTGTTTAGTTTTTTCTGTTTTTTATCGTCTTTCTTATCCTGCTTTTTCTGTTTTTTATCGTGTTTCTTATCTTGCTTATTCTGTTCTTTATCGTCTTTCTTATCTTGCTTATTCTGTTTTTTATCGTCCTTCTTATCCTGCTTTTTCTTGTCAGACTTATCTTTCTTGTCAGACTTATCTTTCTTGTCAGACTTATCTTTCTTGTCAGACTTATCTTTCTTGTCAGACTTATCTTTCTTGTCAGACTTATCTTTCTTGTCAGACTTA
>NZ_JBAQQF010000026.1:0-15679 GCF_049295055.1 Psychrobacter sp.
CGATTACCAACATCATTTTTATGCTGATATCAAAGGGCATGACTATAATGGCAATGAACAACACAAGATTGAGCCAAAACACTTGTCTAAACGCGGCCTCAAATTTATAAGCAGCCTTAAAACCATCCATAGAGTAACCAGCGGCTTTTATAATACGAGACAGACCTATTTTACCTTTAGCGTGACTTGCATAACTATCGGGCGTGAGCAACTGGTTAGAGGCTGCTGTATGCAAAAGGGCTTGTCCAGCTTGAGTATTATTAAGCTGAATAGGATTGTCTGTGCGCATATTGAGTTCTTAATGGTCATTGACGAGAGGGGATAGTGTGAATGTTAAGCAGTATAAAATAGTGAAGATTAAGAAAGCGTTAAGACCCTGATGTATTAGTCGAATCATTGATGTACAAAACACAGTTAAGGGTGATGGCTATTAAACTTAAAAAATTGTGATAGCGTTATCGTTATAAGCTTGAAGATTAAATGCTGCACAAATAAAAAAGCAGTAGCCGACACCTTGATTATCACGGTGTTGGCTACTGCTTTTTGTTGAGGTTAACGCTTAGGTATAATGATTGGGATAATAAATGCTGTCCACGTTCACTACCTAAAAACGAATGAAACTTTAGAGTATCAATTATTTAGTTTAATCGTCATCTTCTACATCGACCTGACTGCTTAATACTTTGCCAGTATTGGCATCTATGCTCACATCATATATTTGATTTCCTTTGACTACTTCGATGTCATAAATAGATTGGCCTTTCTCTAGCTCAAACTTAGCAGCTATCACTTTCCCATTGACACTTTGTGCGGCTTTTTGCATGGCACTGGTCAGCGACACTTTTGCTTGTTTCATAGCGCTATACTCAGCCAACTCTTCTTTATCTAGTTTCTCTTGCTTGGTCTTGAGGACTCTACCGGTATTGGCATCAATCTTCACTTCATATGACGTACCGTTAGATACAAATTCGACTTCATATTTGCTAGTCGCATCATCCTCGTCATAATCAAACTCGGCACTGACCAGATCGCCTTTAGCATTTTGTTTGGCGATATTGATTGCCTGCGTTAGGCTAATTTTACTTTGCATAGCACTGAGCGCTTCACTTGAGCTTGCCACAGCTTTGGTATTGGCAACAGGGGCTGCAATAGCGGTTGCGCCGATACCGGCAACAGTCAGAGCGACAATCATTGATTTGGTTAACATTGATAAGTTTTTCATAAGCTTCATCCTTTGTATTAAGTCGATTTGTGACATTACGTTCAGTGGTTTTGTTAGCTACCTTGTTGGTATGAATCTATAATACGAAATAAGACATAGGGGAAACTTAGCGCAGAGTAAGGATTTAATTAGCGAGTGAAAATAATAAAGGTAGTTGGTCGCAATACTCTAATCACCAAGATTCACTGAACGCTCAGACATTAAGGTTGCTAGTAGAAATAATTTGAATAGTCGTCTGGCGCTTGATCGTACCGACAAGATAAAGATTAAGAGATTGAAATGGTTAGTATGGTTATCAATAGCTCAATAAAAAGTGCTAAGCCCATAGACTTAGCACTTTTACTAGACTAGCGAGTGAAGGCAATTATTTCATACGATTGATAAGCTTATCTTTTAAAATAAACTGATGATAAAGTGCTGCACCAATGTGCAATAAAGTAAAGGCTATAATCATTGGCCAAATAACATTGGTATGTATATTTTCATAAAAACGTGCTGAACTACGATTAGGGTCTACAAAAACAGGAACTTCAAATAGTCCAAACATATCAACTGGATGACCACCATAGACTGACATCAGTAGCCCTGCTATAGGCATAGCAATTAGGAGGGCATAAAGAGCAAAGTGAGTCAACTTCGATATCTTTTTTTGCCAATCTGGCATGACAACTGCTGTAGGCACTTTAATCAATAAACGATTGAACCCACGTGCAATCATCCAACACAACACAATGAGACCAAAGGCTTTATGCAAGTTTATATATAAGTCCTGTTCATTATTTTGGTATATCACCATGAGTATCCAAGTTATCAGCAATAAAATCGCACTTATCCAGTGAAATATTCGGCTGCTAATTGGCCATTTTTGCACTTGCATTACCTTATCCATATATAACCTCGTTTTTAAATACATTTTGTTATCATTAGACTTGTCAAAAACAGCTTTTTAGGAAAATTTTTTTTAGATATACCAGATCTCTAAACGTGTTCATTGATTGTTTTATGCTCAGTCTGAATATACTGTTTGATAGTCATTAGAATCAAAAGTAGAGTTATTGCTGTAATAATTCCAGTGTAGGCAGAGCATTGATGAGCACTTGAATCCCAGTATAAGTTTGATGTGGTTAAGAAAATGTTAAGGTAGAATTAATTCATAGAAATTATTAAAAAGAGTTACATTAATTATTTTTAAGAAAATACAGGGTAGACAAAGGAACAAGAATGTTGAATAACTTCTTACAAAATACGACACTTATCGCTTATTCATCGTCACAAGTGTCAAAAGTACCCTGTGATGAGATTGCCAAGTTAAACTTTAACGCACACAATGACGAGGTTTTTTGGCTCAATACTTATGGGTTAAGCGAATTTGACGCAATAAAGCAGGTTGTCATCCAAAACCAATTTGATGACTTTTTGCTCAAGCTATTGCAAGAAAAAGAACATGCGACTAAGGTTCTTGAGCTGGATAACGTCTTATTTATTGCCTTAAAAGTGCTAAAAACCGAGGATAAAAATCTAAATAGTGAGCAGATAATTTTTATTGTCTCATCAAATATGTTATGGAGTTTGCAAGAGAATAGTGGCGGTCACTTTCAATGGATTCGGGATCGCTTGATGCAAGGCAGAGGTCAAGTTCGAAACAAAAAGGTCGATTACCTCATGTTTCTATTGATTGAATCCTTGATTGCAAACTATGAAGAGATGTTTGAAAAATTACTAAATGCGGATAATGAGGTTATAAAGGTATCAAACATTAATCCAACGCCTTATTTTACCGGAAAGGTTGAGGCGCAAAAACGACGTATGCTGAATTTTAAAAAAGCGACGATGAGTTTACGCAATACTATCGTTAAGCTGAAAACGATTAATACTATCGAGATAGAAAGTAAGTATTTTACAGAGCTTAAGGAGCAAGCCAATAATTTGATTAGTGAGATCGATTTTGAGCTGCTTGAGCTGGATAGTAAAACCAATCTAATATTTTCAATTCAAGGCCACCGTTTAAACGAAATCATGCGCACGTTGACTTTGGTAACGGTAGTGTTTATACCGCTGACATTTTTAGCAGGTATTTACGGTATGAACTTTGAGAACATGCCTGAGTTGAAGTGGCACTACGGTTATTTTATTTTAATGGGTTTAATGGCAATCATAACCATGGGCATTGTTATGTATTTTAAGAATAAAAAATGGTTTTAAGTCAGTCTTAGTCTAGCCTTTCATACTTTGAGGCCCGCAAATATGACGTAGGAAAGGCTCAATAGGAGTTGATAATTTAATTAGCGATAACATACTAGAATTAGGAAATATTCAATGAGTTCTTAACGCTTTCTTAATAGTCAAGTAGTTAATATGAGTTAAAGATGTAGTAAATACACTGCTACCTCAAAACTACTTTAAAAAAGGAAGGTGTGTATGTCTACCCATAACCAAGCTCTACCGCCTATGAATGAAGTATCCAATCAATCAAAGTATGCGATCATGCTCAATAAAGTACCTGAAATAATTTTGATATTTTGGCTTATCAAAATGATGTCGACCACTGTGGGCGAAACTGCCGCTGACTTTATGATTTTTAATTTCAAATTAGGACTGCCGATTACCTCCCTGATCATGACGGCGCTATTTTTGATTGTTTTAGTCATTCAGCTAAAAGCTAAAGAATATATCCCATGGAAATACTGGCTAACCGTAGTATTCGTCAGCATTCTAGGTACGCTGATTACCGATAATATGACTGATAATTTAGGCATACCATTAGCATACTCAACGATAGGGTTTAGTGTCGTACTAGCTGTGGTATTCGCTATTTGGTACGCTCGTGAAAAAACCCTGTCTATTCATCACATTGATACCTTTCCCCGTGAGCTATACTATTGGGTTGCCATCCTAGCGACTTTCGCATTAGGTACTGCCGCAGGAGACTGGTTTGCAGAAGGGCTCAACATCGGTTATCAAAATTCTACTTTGATATTCGCTGGTGGTATTGCGCTTATTGCAGCAGGATTTTATGCGCTAAGACTTAATAGTGTTTTATGCTTTTGGCTGGCCTATATTTTGACTCGTCCTTTGGGAGCAGCGCTTGGTGACTGGCTATCACAGCCCGTCAAGAATGGCGGATTAGAGTTAGGCGTGACTAGTATAAGTGTTGTCTTTTTATTGATGATTGTCGGTCTAGTTGGCTATGAGACATTCAAAAAAAGATCATTAAAGTAGCGGTTAAATCTGAAGTTAAGCTAATTTCTTCTAGAAGAATACGTTATATATGATAAAGCTAATGAATTTGCATACTAAGTTCATAGGAGGTTTCAGGCGTGCAGTTAGCATTGTTGAAGTTACTCGATTCATAACCTAAATAAACAATAATGAGTGTATGGATATGATGAAAATAAAAATCAACTGGCATTGGCTGATCGCACTCGTTGTCATCGTCGTTTTTACTATGGCTTCTAAGTCGCTGTATCACATGGTGCATACCTTAGATATAGCGCAGATGAAGTCTGTGATTCTAGCAACGCCGTCATTAACGATGCTTAAAGCTGTCGTAGTAGTGATTCTCGCTTATATACTATTAAGCGTTTATGACTTAATTGCGATACGCTACCTCAAGGTTAAAATACCTTATCTCAAAGTTATGAATACGTCTCTAACTGCATTCTCCATTGGTCATACTTTGGGTGTGTCTATGCTATCAGCTGGTGCTGTACGCTTTCGCTACTACGGGAAATACGGTATTGAGAGTGCATCAATAGCCAATATTATCTTGCTGGTATCCCTAGCATTTAGTTATGGCATGATGAGCGTCATCGGTGCGTCTTTACTGGTCAATCCACACATGTTAACGCAATTGCTTGATACTGTTCCTATGTTTAACAAGGCATCACCGTTGGTGTTCAGAGTGATTGGGGTAGTTATTTTAGCGCTGATTGCTGCTAGTGTCATATTCGCTGGCAAGTTAGGACGAGCATTTTCTATCAAGCAATGGCAGCTACACTTGCCGCCTGCCACAGTCCTGCTAAAATTAATATTTCTTGCGGTGATTGATATTGCTTTAGTCGCCTATATTATTCATATCTTGTTACCTGCCAGCATGACCGTCAGCTATCTAGAGGTCTTCTCAGCATACGTACAGTCTATTACTGTCGGTATCATCAGTCATGTGCCTGGTGGTCTTGGCGTGTTTGAGCTGGCTATGGTGGCCTCATTACCTAAGGTAGATAAGACCACGTTATTATCCGTACTGCTATTGTTCCGCATTCTTTATTACCTCATACCCTTTGTACTCGGCTTGTTGTCGTTCTTTTTGCATGAGGCTTATATACGCTCAGGTATAGATATTACTGAAAAACGTAGAATTCTACCCAGTGTTTGGATACCACAGCTATTAGCTTTTGCAACTGCTGGTTTAGGTATTACTATGCTCGTGCTAAGCATTCTACCGCCTGATGCTGATCGAGAACTGCTATTAGGGGAGTTTATACCGATACCTATTATTGAGACCTCTTATCTGCTCAATACCCTAATGGGTTTTGCCTTGATCGTATTGGCTCGTGGACTGCATCAACGTCTTAATGGCGCATGGCATCTATCAATGTGGCTGTTAGGGCTATCCGTAGTGACTTTGATGGCCAAACACTTAGAAATCGAAGTAGCCGTTATTTGTTTCTTATTATTAGGTGTAACATATTTAAACCGTAGTTACTTTAATCGTCAGTCTAATTTGATGCGCTTACGCTTAAATTCACAAACTCTCGTTCTATTATCAGTATTTTTAATCAGCCTATTTTGGGTTGGCATGTATGTTTACCGTCATGAAGCCTATAGTCCAGACCTATGGTGGAATGTGTCAGGTGATGGTGGTGCACGCTTCTTACGCTCGTATGCAATGCTCGCTATATTGACGGTTGCTTATGCGCTATTCAGCCTCATTAGGTTTAAGAAACCACTACCAAGCTTACCGACTCAAATAGAGCTTACCCAAGCTGAGCAAGTTGCTCGTCAATCTGCTTACTCAGTGGCAAATTTGAGCTTATTAGGTGATAAGCAACTGCTATTTAGTAACTCTAAAAATAGCTTTATCATGTATCAAACTCAGGGGAGAAGTTGGATTGTCATGTCTGATCCCATAGGTGATGAAAGTGAATTTGGCGTTTTAATTGAAAGATTCATAGAGTTGTGCCAAAATTTTGGCGGGACTTGTGTCTTTTATGAAGTCAGCAACAGATATCGGCATCTATTCAACAAAAATGGTATACAACTGCTAAAAATAGGTGAAGAAGCTATTGTTGACTTAGATGCTTTTAGCTTGCAAGGGAGCAAAAACTCTAAATTCCGTCAAGTCGTTAGTCGCGGTACAAAGGATGGACTTAGCTTTGAAGTCATACCAAAAAATGAGATTCCAGCATTAATTGATAATTTAAAGAGAGTTTCTGATCTATGGCTAGCAGATAAAGCAGTGGCTGAAAAAGGATTTTCACTTGGCTATTTTGATGAAAATTACTTAAAGCATTTTGATTGTGCAGTAGTCAAATACCAAAACGAAATCGTCGCTTTTGCCAACATCTGGCAAAGCGGTCAGCATAATGAGTTGTCCATCGACTTGATGCGCTATAGAGAGGTTCATGATAGCGAGGGTAAAGCAATCAAAAATATGATGGATTATCTATTTTTGAATTTATTCATGTGGGGCAAAGATGCCGGGTTTCATCAGTTTAGCTTGGGTATGGCACCGTTCACTGGGCTTGAAGATCAGGCTAAGCCAGTCACTGAAGGTGATCGCTTAGATAATGTTAAACATAGTGTTGAGCAAGCTACTATAGAGGATGAGCAAATTGAGGTGCCTGAAGAGATTGAGGCTATCGGACCAAGGTGGCGCTATGTTACTAATGCGGTCACCAAATATGGTAAGTCATACTATAATTTTACGGGTTTACGTAATTTTAAACAAAAGTACAACCCTCATTGGGAACCGCGCTATATAGGTATTGAGACAGGACTTAGAGCAGGCATGAAACCTATCAAAGGATTAACAGATACGACTTTACTCATATCCGGTGGACTTGGAAGCTTGGTCAAAAGCAGTATCTGATAGTTATCATAATTTTAATTCTAATTAACAAAGCTTGATTAATACTATGGTGATAACAGCAGATACGTTTTTTAGTCATTGGCGCTTGCTGGGCAGTCTACTAAGCGGGGCGCTTATTGGCATAATAATAGCTTCAATATGGCATGTTTCTGTCAGTACCAGCTTTATTATCGGTTGGGATAGTGGCATCATGATCTATATTGTCAGCATCGTTATAATGATGCGCGCTAATACCATTCATGGTCATCTAACTCAAGATCATGAAGGTACAGCAATTATCTTAAGTCTTATCAGTATCGCAAGTTTAATATGTCTATTAGCTATTGTGCGACAAACTCAAATTGGCAAAGACTATCACGGCATGGCGCGTATCTTAACTATTGCGCTTACCGTGAGTACTATTTTTATTACTTGGCTGATGATACAAGTGACGTTTGCCATGCAATATGCGTATCTGTACTTCTCTAAACAAAGCAAAGGAATAGAGCTGCCTTTTATGTTTCCTGAAGCGATAGTAGAGGACAAAGGTGGTAATGATGACAATAAAATAGTAGCGAACGCTAAGTTTGAAGACTTCTTTTATTGCGCCGTTGCTATCGGTACTTCAGGTCAAACGGCTGATATTGCTTTTACTTCAAAATCTGGTAGAAAGCTTGCAACTTTGCATAGCATTATTGCCTTCATATTCAACATAGTAATCATTTCTTTGTTAATTAATATTATAGCAAGTTATATATAACTGATTTTAGATTTCAATAGTGTTAATGATAGTGAATACTAAAGGTGCTACCACCAGTCTCATTTGCTTGATGGGTTAACTCCCAGCCCATATGAGTCATTATACGCTGTACGATGCTAAGACCTAGACCTGTGCCTTCCACTTGACTACTAGAATGCTTGTCCGAAAGAAAATCGCTATCAGTTTGATTGCTTGTATTATTATAGCCTAGACGCTCAAATCGCTCATAGAGTAGTGGCATCACGATCTCAGGGATGCCAAGACCAGTATCGGTCACCGTAATTTTTTTAGCGTCTATAATAACGATAACTTCACCATTATCGGTGTACTGAAAGGCGTTTTTTATCAGATTACCCAAGGCCATTTTTAGCAATTCAGGTCGTACGTCCGCTACGTAGTCTTGCTCAGCAACTACGGTGCAAGTCACTGGTTTATATTTGAGTAAATAATTTAAGCGCGCAACCTCACTGTTGGCAATAGTATTGATAGAGGTTTGCGGTGTATCTAGTTGTTCAGGATTACGAGATAAGAGTAATAAAGCACTGATGATCTCTGAGGTTTCTTTTGCAGTATTACTGATACGATCGGTAAATTCACTTAGATAGCTATCGTCTGCTAATTGCGATGCGAGCACCTCAGAGGCGCCCAAAATGATAGTTAGTGGTGTACGCAGCTCGTGGCTGACATCCCCTGTGAATAGCTGCTCACGCTTTAGATACTGCGCTAACTTTTTGTTTTGCGCATCAATTGCCCTCGCTAACACCCCAACCTCTGAGGGCAGGTGAGTCAACTCTGTAAGATTTTGATGATCGGTCTCTACCGCCTGCTTTAGTTCTAGTAAGGGCTTGGTAATTTGTTTGGATGATAAATGAGAAAATATGACGGCAATAAGTAAACTCAAACTGACAGCGACCATCAATGCATTAAAGAATAGATCTCCCAAGTTCTCAAATATTGCTAGTACAGGATAGTTCTCCATTACTATGGCGCGGTCTTCTAAATAAGTCAAAATATAGACTTGACCCTCTTGTTGATAAGCGAAAAAATGCAATTGGGTCTTTAGCTTGCCTGACTTATTGTTTATCGTCACCGGTATCTCTTGCACGGTTTCGGTCGCTAAAGTTTGTAGGTTGGCTGGCGCAACAGCGTATTGATAAATTTTAATACCTGGATCGGCAGTATACACCGTTCGCTCGCCATACTTTTCTTGGCTGAGTTCTAACTGTTGCAGCAGTCGGCCTTTTACCAATTCTTGCTCCATACTTATTTCAGCATACATAAAAATACTGACAAAAGTTGCACATAATAAAATAGCAAATATGAAGTAGGACAGCCGAAGCTTGTTAACGATAGAAGTTACATTAAAAGAGGCTAGAATCATCATGACAGGGGCTGATTTAGGTTTAACATATGAAGTCTTTTGAATAAATGAGACATTTAATATTATAGATAATTACTAGAGCTTAAGCGTTATCAGGATCGATAATCTGATAGCCAACGCCTGCTATGGTCATGATCATCGGCTCAATAAACGGTTTATCAACTTGGGCGCGTACACTGTGCATATGGGTGCGGAGGGCATCGCTACTAGGTACATCCTCACCCCATACTTTCTCCTCAAGCTCATTTTTGCTAACGACTCGAGGTGCCGCACTCATCAGTGTATTCAGTATTTTAAATCCCGTTGGCGTGAGCTTTAATGATTTGCCTTCGCGAGTAACTGTGTGCTCATCGGTATTTAAAGAGAGTTTACCAACGGTAGTTTCATGTTGGAAATGATCGTCTTGATGCCGACGGATCAAAGCTTTGATTCTTGACTCCAATTCAATAAGAGAAAAAGGCTTAACCAAATAATCGTCAGCGCCACTATCGAAACCTGCGACTTTATCTAATATAGTATCGCGAGCCGTTAGCATAAGTACGGGTGTTTTATTATGTAAATCCTCTCTAAGCGTTTTGCACAGTTTGGTGCCATCCATACCAGGTAGCATCACATCCAGTAATATAACATCGTAGCGGTTGTTTGCTGCTAGTGCCAAGCCACTAAGCCCGTTATGAGCATTGTCCAGCTCAAAGCCCTTTGGCTCAAAAAAGGCATAAATATTCGCTACAATATCTGGATTATCTTCGATGATAAGTATTTTATACATGAGCATTTTATCCATGAATGTTTTGTCTATAAGTACTAGCCACCTAAAACATTCTAATTATCGTAAAAAGTGGTTTAATTGGTAGACTTAAAAAAGGTAGGTGCTGCGGCGGCTTCTTGAGTAGTAATGCCAAAAAATTTAAGTAATGTCGGTGTAATAAAATCGTGAGACACAGGTTGATTGATCATAGTAGATAAACTATTAGCATCTATACTATTGTTCTTTGGTGACCATATAATAACGGGCACCTTTTTTTGTGCATCAGGTGCAATACTAAAAGGTAGACCATGCAAATAGATATTGTTTTCCCCTAAACTCTCGCCATGATCACTAATGTATATCATGACAACGTCATAATCATTTTCATAAGGTTTAAGCTTTTTTATAGTTTTATCTAAAAAATAATCCGTGTAGCGAATCGCATTGTCATAGCCATTAATAACGGATTGATCGTCACACTTTGATAGCTCATTAGTCATACAAACGGGTTTGTATTCTTCAAATTCTTTAGGGTAGCGTTGGTAATAAGCGGGACCATGATTGCCCATCTGATGCAATAAAATTAAAGTGTCTTGTGGAGCAGTACCTGATTTTAGTAGTTTTTCAAAACCATCAAGCATACCAACATCGCGGCATTCACCATCCCCTTCACAGTCAGGATTAGTCTCAGAAGTCTTATAGTCCTCAAATGTGACTCGGTCTGCCACTCCTTTAGAGCTAGAATTATTGTCGCGCCAGACAACATTAACGCCTTGTTTGTTAAGCGTATCTAAGACATTTTCATTGTATTCAGCGGTATCGACGTCATAGTCTTCGCGGTTGGCATAGCTGAACATACAGGGTACAGAGTAGGCGGTAGAGGTACCGCACGAAGTCGCATCCTTAAAGCTATATATATCAGGCTGATTAGCGAGTAGTGGCATGGTATTGCGCTCGTAGCCATTGAGACCAACATGGTCCGCGCGCACGGTTTCACCAACGACAAACACCATAAGTTTAGGTTTTGCTTTACCGTTGACATCGGCAACACGCTTTGCATCGATGGCATGCATGATCATAGTCTCGGGATGGCTTAACTTGTCATAATAATCAGTACCGAGTTTAATAACTGAGTAAACAGGAGTAATAGGATTGGTATAACTACGCACTATTTTATGCTGACGAAAAAAGCTAGCGTATTGGTCACCGAATGGCAATAGACACGCTGCTAATAAGGCAATAGACATTATAAGTGTAACTGCTTTTTGCACTGTAGCACTTCGCCAAGTAAGACGCTTGATGCGAATCTTGCTTACGATAAAAGCGGGTAAAATTCCTAATAGTAATACTCTAAAAATAAAACTTGGTGCCATTAAGCCCATTGCTTCAGCTTGATCGGTCTGCAAGCTATTAATGAGCATGTTAGTATCAAATACGGTGCCATAAGCATCTGTAAAATAGCCACATACCGCAGCTATTAGTACCATCGCAATGAGCACGATCTTGATTGTGGGTCGATAGCATAATAGTTGAAATAGTAACCACATCAGACCAAATAGGAGACCAGTGAGAGAGATAAGGAAGCCTATATTGTCAGCTACTGGATAAACAGCTATTACTTGCTTAAAGAACCCAAGATTAGCCGTAGATACTAAGAATATCACTACGGCTATAATCATATAACTAGGATTAACCTGACGGTTATAGAATTTATCTATACTCTTAGGCGCATTACTGTCTTCTACAACGCTCTTATTAGTAACTACATTTTTTGACATATGCTGACTTCTTAAAGAATGATAAAAATTTCATTCCTTACGGTAGCAATTGAGGTGTTAAGAAAATGTTAAGGGAGGTAGATTTATGGCTTTAACGGATTTAGATCAAAATATTTTAGATGCAACCTCAGTAGGAAAACGACATCCTTAAATACTATTCCTATTAATTAGATTGGATAGCCGACGCTTGATAAACCATCCAACAACGATGAGCAATGCAAGTACTAAGAAAATCTTAGAGTAGGGTGCAAGTACGGTCTCTATAACCTCATAGTTATTACCAAAATGATAACCTGCAATCGTCAACACTGTTATCCAAATACTAGAGCCTAAAGCCGTCAATACTATAAAGGGTAGAATTGGCATTTTATTCATGCCAGCAGGAACGGAGATTAGGGAGCGAATACCAGGTACCATGCGTCCAAAAAATATGGCTTTTTTACCGTATTTATCGAACCAGCGACTTGACGCTAAGATATCGTCAGGCTTAACAAAAAGGTATTTACCATATTTTTTAGTGAATGCTACTAAACGTTCTTCGTCGAATAGGCTGCCCAAATAATATAAGGGCAGTGCGCCAAGTACGCAGCCCAACGTGCCAGCTAGTATGACCAATACTAAACTCGAATTCCCTTTGGCTACTGCAAATCCTGCTGCTGGCATGATGACTTCTGAAGGTATAGGCGGAAAAACGTTTTCGGCAAACATGGCAAATACAATACCGAAATAGCCAAACTTCGCTATGATAGCTAATACCCACTCGCTAATTTGACTCATTGCTTCGTCTCATCAAAATTTTTAGATGCGACAAGCTTAGCAAGGTAGATGTTAAATAAAGGTTAAGATGAGCGATATAATTAAGGATTGTTCTTACTCATGATAAATTTAATTCAAACCAATAGTCAGTTGTTCACTTTAGGCGCTCTGCTGTTATTTATAATTATTGCTTTATGGGTTTTACAATACTTAGTCATCAGATATTCTACAAAAGCGCGCGCTCAAGCTATGTACTATTGGATGAGGTTTAAACGGTATTTTGGACTAAGCAAACGACTCATTCGATTGAGAGCAGGCTACCCAAAATCTTATCATTTTATATCTCAAAGATTTGATACTCAGCATTTTTATGGTTTGTCCCTTACTATCCTGCTTTTAGTAGGAGGGTATGCCTTAGCTTTGTTTATTGGATTGGTCGAAGATGTTGTAACCTCTGATTCCATAGTAGCAATGGACTACTTTGTGTCGCAGCAGATGAGTATGTTGAGTGATTCGCCTATAGTAAGTTTATTTATTCTTATTACCAGTCTGGCGTCTACACCTATTACCTGCTTGATTGTACTTTTAACAGGCGCTTTATGCTGGGCTATTCGGCAACGATATCTACTTATTGGCTTACTAATAGCCGTTATCGGTAGCACTTTATTCACCTTTATCAGTAAGTTACTGTTTAATCGCGTGCGACCGCTAGATATTTTGTTATTCGAGCAGACATCCTCCTTTCCAAGTGGTCATGCAACGGTGACTGTTGCTATGTATTGATTTATTGCTTACATGGCGATACGTTTTAGCCGTGACTTTAGTAGACAAATACGCATTTTAGTGATTACTAGCTTTCTAGCTATACTAATAGGATTGAGTAGAATTGTGCTAAATGAGCATTATTTAAGTGATGTATTAGGAGGCTATTTAGCGGGCGCGCTATGGCTGACAGTAGCAATTAGTGTGACAGAATGGCTAAAAGTTAAAGGTAAGATAAACTGGCAAATAAACTGGTCAAATGCTCAGATCTATCAGGTATGGCTCAGTATCGTTGCTGTATTAATTGGTGCATTGATATACGCCAACGTTTATCAATTTCCAATATTGCTATAAGTAAATTAACATAGAGCAAATCCCAATTTAATAACTGCACTTTAATCAACGCGCAACTGGTGCACCTTTTGTACTAAAAGCAAAAGCCTTATCACTAAAATTACCGATCATGACCGCCTCAATAATTGGGTTAACGGTATCATTGATACCTTAAACCTCAACGATAAAATTTGCACCAGAGCTGCCCTAATTTTCTTTTTATTTAATGATGTAATTGAGCGTTGCCATAGCGGGTAGCTCAACGGAGCTTTTGACATAGGCTTTAACAAATGAGCCGTCAGTATCGTATTAGTCGATTTTGTTGATATAAAGTGGTTTATTTGGGCTAGTATTACGGGCGCTTAGGGTTGCTGATAAGGGGACTTTAAGATTTTCTCTGTCTGTATAAATATCTGAATAGATAGGCACATAAAAAGTTTGTTTGTAGCGAAATTGGCTACGATCTACTGCTGAGGTAACCTCAAGCTCCGTAATTGGATCTTGGTAATTTTCTGAGAACATAGTATTTGGATTTTGAATGGACTGATCACAGCTAGTCAATACAACCGAAATAGCAAAGAATAGAACGGCTATGCAATACTTATTCATATATCTCATTATTAAAGTAGGGATTCTCAAACCCCGATATTGATAATCTCATCTAAGGGAAGTGCCAAGTTAGATAAAGGCTGCTAATACTATACTCTATATAGGGTTAGTAACTCCAAAGCACCAAATATACTTAAGTTATTTAGTTGTAATGGTTTCTAAAACGACTTGAGTAATTATACAATATCAATTTAAACGATTTTTTAGCACTGAAACTACTGATTTGATTTAGCTTGATTGTTCAATGCTCCGCGTGTTGTATTAAGCAAATCTGCGACATTGTTTAATAAAATATAGTCTTTCGGGTTTTTTGCTTCCCTATTAAATACTTCACTCCATATTGGACTTCTATACTCTTGCGTTATGATTTTAAGACTTTTATACATGAGTCCAGGTTTAGCTAATGATAGTATTGATATTGATCGGATAAAATCCATAAATATAAAATCAATAATATCTTGGTCAAATTCTTTGCTCATTTGCTTTCTGTGCTCAGGCTGAACGTTTTTTTAGA
Source organism: Psychrobacter sp. (assembly GCF_049295055.1). GTDB lineage: Bacteria > Pseudomonadota > Gammaproteobacteria > Pseudomonadales > Moraxellaceae > Psychrobacter. The sequence goes on from NZ_JBAQQF010000026.1 coordinate 14,934, forward strand.
CGACTTATACTGAATAAAGATTGTGTTATCATTATTTAAGGCATTAAGATTAAAAAAAGGTACAAAGCACCCTGCTATGACCTCATAACTGTTCAATTGTGAGCTTATAACCGATACATTATTAATAGGTAAACTTTTATAAGAATTAAACTTAGCATTCATAGATTTAAGATAGTCTTCTTGCCCGCCAGTTGAGTAGGCATAATTTAAAAGCTTAGCTAATTTCTTAGCTAAAGGATGAAGTCTGATGTCAGTGCTACTGTTAATATTAATGGACTTTGCTGATAGATTCATGACTTGTGTTCTCCTAAATTAATTCTTTGCCCTATCATAATAAAAGCATAATGACAGAAAATTTGTAAAGTTCTAACGGTCCACTGATTAATCGGTAAATTTGATTCCTCCCTGTTCTCAAGCCTAGTCTTTTCAGTTTGGCTAGATAGTGATAGTTCAGCACGGATCTGCTTTTTGTATACTTTGCTGTCTACTTTACCTACTCCATTACACTTCTTTATTTGAGATGAGGCAAGTAATTTCATCACAGGTTTCCATTGCTCTTTATCGTCATCATCGGCTTGGGCATAATGGTATATTTTTAAATCAATATTTTTTTTAAAGACTAGGGCGTGTCATCAATTAAGCCAAATGACACAAGAAACCAGATGAATCGCACTGAGGAAATGACTGGCTAACTTATCATAGCGAGTAGCAATCGCACGATACTGCTTAATCTTGGCAAAGAAGTT
>NZ_JBAQQF010000027.1:0-7086 GCF_049295055.1 Psychrobacter sp.
AAATGGTATACCAAGGAAATCGCATTACGGTGACAATGCTAGAGGATGGCATCGCCAACATGCAGTACAACGCCGAAAATGAGAGCGTGAATAAGTTTGATGCTGAAACCAATAAGCAATTTGCTGAAGTCGTTAGCGCTTTAGAAAAAGCCGATGACGTTAAGGGTTTAATCGTAACTTCAAGCAAAGGCGTGTTTATCGCTGGTGCTGATATTACAGAATTCGTTGCTTCTTTTAAGCAGCCAGAAGAAGAGATTAAAGATTGGGTTATTAATATTAATGACGCCTTTAATCGCTTTGAAGATTTACCGTTTCCGAAAGTAGCGGCTATCAATGGCGCGGCGCTTGGCGGTGGTTGTGAGATGACTTTGGTTTGTGAATACCGTGTCATGAGCGACAAAGCAATCATCGGTCTACCAGAAACCCAATTGGGTATTTTCCCAGGTTTTGGTGGTACGGTTCGTACTACCCGTGTCATCGGTATCGATAATGCGCTTGAATTGATTGCCACTGGTACACCAAAGAAAGCACTTGATGCGCTAAAGTTAGGCTTGGTTGATGCAACTGTTGCTGCTGATGACTTGCAAGATGCTGCCATTGACCTAGTCAAAAAATGTATCTCAGGTGAGCTTGACTGGAAAGCGAAGCGTGAAGAGAAGCTGGTTCCTGTTAAGCTAAATCAGCTTGAACAAGCAATGGCATTTAACAGCGCAAAAGGTATGATCTTTGCCAAAGCCAATCCTAAGCAATATCCTGCGCCAGCGCTTGCTATTGCTGCGATCGAAAAACACGTTAACTTACCACGTGATAAAGCAATCGAAGTAGAAGCGGCTGGTTTTGCAAAAGCGGCGAAAACCCCACAAGCAGAAAGCTTGGTTGGTTTGTTCTTAAGCGATCAGTTGGTTAAAAAATTAGCGAAGCAGCATAGCAAAAACGCACATGAAATCAATGAAGCGGCCGTACTAGGCGCTGGTATTATGGGCGGTGGTATCGCCTATCAAGCAGCTAGCAAAGGCTTACCAATCATCATGAAAGACATCAAGTCTGAGCAATTAGACCTTGGTATGGGCGAAGCCAGCAAGTTACTTGGCAAAATGGTCGATCGTGGCAAAATGACCCCAACTAAAATGGGTGAAACCTTAAGCCGTATCCGTCCTACTTTAAATTATGGCGACTTTGCTGAAACTGATATCGTTATCGAAGCGGTTGTAGAGAATCCAAACGTTAAACGTGCGGTATTAAAAGAAGTGGAAGGCTTGGTAAAAGATGATTGTATCTTAGCGTCAAACACTTCAACTATCTCTATTACTTTCTTGGCTGAAGCACTTGAGCGTCCAGAAAACTTCGTCGGTATGCATTTCTTTAACCCGGTAAGCCGCATGCCATTGGTTGAAGTTATTCGTGGTGAAAAGTCCTCTGAAGAAGCCATTTCTACTACGGTTGCCTTGGCTACTAAAATGGGTAAAGTGCCTGTTGTCGTTAACGATTGCCCAGGTTTCTTAGTCAATCGTGTGTTGTTCCCATACTTTGGCGCCTTTGATTTGCTCCTTAAGCAGGGTGCTGATTTTGCTCATGTCGATAAAGTTATGGAAAAATTCGGCTGGCCAATGGGTCCTGCCTATTTAATCGACGTCGTTGGTTTAGATACTGGTGTTCATGGCGCAGAAGTGATGGCAGAAGGTTTTCCTGACCGCATGAAGCCTGATTATAAAGGCGCGATTGAGCTTTTATATGAAAACAAACGCTTAGGTCAGAAAAATGGCGTTGGTTTCTATAAGTATGAAATGGACAAACGCGGCAAGCCAAAGAAAGTTGCTGATGAAGCGACTTACGAGCTGTTAAAAACCACCACTGATAGCGAAAAGCAAACCTTTGAAGATCAAGCGATTATCGACCGCACTATGCTAGCGTTCTGTAATGAAACCGTCCGTTGCCTAGAAGACAACATCGTCAGCACACCATCAGAAGCTGATATGGCGATGATTATGGGCGTTGGCTTCCCGCCATTCCGCGGTGGACCTTGCCGTTATATCGATCAAATGGGTCTAGATAACTACTTAGCACTGTGTGAAAAATACGCGTACCTTGGCAAAGCTTATGAAGCCCCGCAAAAGATTCGCGATATGGCAGCAGCAGGCGAGACTTTTTACGCAACCGCGTAATAGGCAGTCATTACTAAGATAAAGTGCCGTATGTTTGCTGTTTGAGAGTGAGAGCCATTAATGTATTTATATTTAATGGCACTATTTTTTAATAACAAATCTTTAATAGCAGACGTACGGTTATAGTTAGTTTTATTTAGTGTTAGTACGAGGAAATCGAGCGCTGATGTACGTATTGTACGTTAAGCGAGATTGACGAGGTAATAGCAATAAAGCGGACTGACTACACTGACAATAAAAATTGAAAAGGAAGATAGTATGACAATTTTAAGTCCAAAAGACGTGGTCATCGTAGATGGCGTACGCTCAGCGATGGGTAAAACCAAAAACGGTATGTTCCGCCATGTTCGCGCTGATAGCATGTCTGCTGAATTGGTCCGTGCATTGGTTGAGCGTAACGACTTTGACCCACGCGATGTAGAAGATATCATCTGGGGTTGTGTAAACCAGACTTTAGAGCAAGGTTTAAATATCGGCCGTAACATCGGCTTGCTTGCTGATATCCCTAAGACAGCTGGCGGTCAGACCGTTAACCGTCTGTGTGGTTCATCTATGCAAGCGCTACATACTGCTGCTGCCCAAATCATGACCGGTCAAGGTGATGTATTCATCATCGGTGGTGTTGAGCATATGGGTCACGTCGGTATGATGCATGGCGTTGATCTTAACCCTGAAGCGTCAAAGCATTATGCAAAAGCGTCAAACATGATGGGCTTGACCGCTGAAATGCTAGGTCGCATGAATAACATCACCCGTGAAGAGCAAGATGCCTTTGGTCTTGAGTCGCATCGCCGTGCATGGGCTGCAACCATTGAAGGTCGTTTTGATAATGAAATCATCGGTATCGAAGGTCATGACGAAGCGGGTCGCTTGCAACTGTGTACCGTTGATGAAGTGATTCGTCCTGATGCCACGATGGAACAAATGCAAAAGCTACGTCCAGCCTTTGATCCAGTAGGCGGTACGGTGACTGCAGCTACTTCATCTGCATTATCGGATGGTGCATCAGCGATGCTGATTATGAGCGCGCAAAAAGCCAAAGAGCTAGGTCTAAAGCCTCGTGCTCGTATTCGTAGTATGGCAATTGCTGGTTGTGATGCGGCTATCATGGGCTATGGTCCAGTGCCTGCTACACAAAAAGCGCTTAAGCGTGCTGGCATGAGCATCGATGATATGCAAACGATTGAGCTGAACGAAGCATTCGCAGCGCAAGGTTTATCAGTACTTAAAGCCTTGAACTTGACGGACAAACAAGACATCGTCAACATTAACGGTGGCGCGATTGCTTTAGGTCATCCACTAGGCTGTTCAGGCGCTCGTATCACGGTTACTTTGCTAAACGCCATGGAGCAGTCAGATACTGAAATCGGTCTAGCGACGATGTGTATCGGTCTTGGTCAAGGTATTGCGACGATTATTGAGCGTGTTTAATCCTGTAATATTGCAAATATTTTAGAATAATTAATTGCTCTAATAAAAACCCCTAGTCATCATTGCTAGGGGTTTTTGCATTTATAAATCATAGTGCTTTATAAAATTAAAACATCATAAGTTGTTATATCGCTTATCTCCATTGACGCATTCGCTAAACTGTGACTAAATGAGAGAGTAATCAATCATTATAATTTTAAGCCTGATACTAATTCTAAATAAGTTTAGAGCCGTCAGCTTCCGCCGTACAAGGAGTGTGCTATGTCCACCATGATTACTGATCGTACCTACCGTATTGATCGTGAAAACACCCAAGCGATGATAATCGACGTCCAAGAACGTCTGACTCCGCATATCTATGACCATGAAAACATTCTCAAAAAAATAACGACTTTGATCAAAGGGCTGCAGGCGCTTGATGTACCGATTATGCTCAATGAGCAATATAAAAAAGGCTTGGGCGAAACCTTGCCTGAAATTTGTGAGCTATTAGAAGGCGATAATGCCAAAGGTTTTGAAAAAGTCACCTTTAGTGCCTGCGACAATGATGATTCGTGGAATCATCTCGCCCAGCAGAATCGAAGCATTGTTTTATTGTTTGGTGTAGAGGCGCATGTCTGCGTGCTACAAACAGCGCTTGATTTGCTCGATAACGGTATGCAGCCAGTTATTATTGGTGATGCTGTTGGTTCGCGTTTTCCGTATGATAAAAAGCAAGCGATTCGCCGTATTCGCCGTGCCGGTGGGGTGATTACCACGGTTGAAACCATTCTGTTTGAGCTTTGCCGCAGTAGTAAAGACCCTGCGTTTAAAACCATTAGTAATTTGATTAAGTAGTTTTTTACTCAATTTAGAGCAGATAGCGCTTACTCACATAAGCGCTATTTTCTTTTTATAGTGGCGTTAATGAACTATAAGCTGGCATCCTCTTTTATAGCGCTCATAAAATGTATAATAATTACTTATGCGTAAAAATAGAATGAAGCGCTATATATTCGTAGAAAAATTAAGAGAAGATTTATGTCATCAACCAATTCCATCTTATTAACCAACCAAACGCTTGCCTCAAACATTGATATAGATAATGTCACTCATTTCCTGTTAGAGCTTGATGCCCTTAAACGCGTTAATCGGCGCAGTTATGTGACGGATACTAATCGTCTAGAAAACTCTGCTGAACATTCTTGGCATTTAGCTATGGCATGTTGGTCAATCGCTGAATTATTCGAGTTGGATGTCAATCATGAAAAATTATTAAAGCTAGCATTGGTACATGATTTGGGTGAAATTGATGCTGGTGATACTTTTTTATATGCCGATACCCGCGCTGATGCGCACATTGAAGAGCGGGCTGGCATTGCACGCTTACAAGCTGAGCACGGTAATGGTATCAAAGATTTAAATGAGCTTTGGGAAGAGCAAGAGACTGGCAGCAGTAAAGAAACCCAGCTGCTGAAAGTCGTTGACCGTCTATTGCCGTTTTTATTGAATTTAAATACCAATGGAAAAACGTGGATTGATTCTAACGTTACGCGCTCGCAAGTAAGCGCGGCACATGCCTTTATTAAAGATAGCTTTCCGAGTATTTATGATTGGTTGTCGCAACAGATTGAGTTTGCGACTCAGCAAGGCTGGTTGATTGATGCGTAAATGTACAAGATATAGTTTGAGCGTTTAAATATTTTGTAGCCCATCATGGTTTTCAAATGCTAGATTTTTAAATGCTAAATTTTCACGTCCTATAGCGTTTATAGCTAGAGTAATAAGAAAGAGATCGATAAATGAGAATATCTAATACTTTTAACACCTTATGCAAATCGCTAGCCTTTATCAGCCTGCTAGGATTGGCGCAAATGGCTCAAGCTATTGCTCCTATCAGTGATGGCAGTAAGTTGGCATACGATGCCAAAAAACAAATCGGCATTACCACTAGCTATGATCCTACTTATCGTAAGCTAGATTTTCCGCGGGGCGATGTACCGATAAATACTGGCGTCTGTACCGATGTGATTATTCGTGCTTATCGTCTGCAAAATATAGATCTACAGCAGTTGGTTAATCATGATATGAAATCCAACTGGTCAAGTTATCCAAAAACTTGGGGACTGAAATCAACCGATAAAAATATTGACCATCGCCGTGTATCCAATCTTGAAGTATTTTTTGCGCGTCATGGACAGACATTGTCGATTACTGATAAAGCCAGCTTTCAAGCAGGGGATGTAGTGACGTGGCGGCTCCCGAACGGCAATTTACCGCACACAGGTATCGTATCGGACAAAGCAGCTGCTGATGGTACACCGCTGATTATTCATAATATCGGACGCGGTACGCAAGAAGAAAACATTCTGTTTACTTATCCTATAACTAAGCATTTTCGGTATTAAGATTACGGCTTGTTCTCTATAAGATTGTCGGTCTCTCTAAGTTGCCAGCCTTTGTAGATTGAAGTTTCAGTAAGACAGGCTATTTGTTAGTATTCATGCTGGCATTAGTAGTTTGTTGGACAATTTCTTCTACTCGTAAAAAATCTGTATGACGCACATCTTTACCACTGGTACAAAAAATGACCAACTCAGCGATATTTCGAGCGTGGTCGCCGACACGCTCGAGTGCGCGCAATACCCACAGTATATTAATTACTTTGGACACATGGCGGCTGTCTTCCATGATATAGGTCATCAAGGAGCGAGTGGCAGACTGGTACTCTTCATTGACAGACGCATCGCTTTGCAATACCGAAAATGCCTGCTGCGGATTCATAAATAAGAAAGCGTCAAGCGCCTCAAGCAGCATTAAGCGCACCTGATTGGATAAATGCTGAACCTCTGAATAGCCTCTTGGTGAAGCACCATCTTCAATCAATTTACATGCCATACGTGCTATCTTTTCTGCTTCATCACCTACACGTTCGAAGTCAACAATGCCTTTACTAATGGCCATGACTAAGCGCAAATCATTCGCTGCTGGCTGGCGCTTAGCAACCAATAAAATAATTTGCTCATCGATTTTAATCTCTAACTGATTGATTAAATCATCATCAGCAATTACTTTTTTCGCGGTTGCCTCATCTGCTGCTATCAAAGCACGGGTCGCAATCATGACTTGCTCTGCTGCCATGCGCCCCATTTGTATGAACAACTCGATAACTTCATTTAGATCATTATCAAAACTCTTTGATAAATGCTTTTCAGTTACCAGCATGATTACCTCCTTAATTGGATCAGTCTTAATCGTATTGGTGTTGGCAATAAAGATACTGCCGAAATGATGGTGTTTATGAATGATTATTTATAAGTAACTATAGTCAGTTCAATGTAAAAACGATACAGCGGAACTAGGATGAATTTTTTGCAGCCTCTGTCGGCGTAGGCACAGCAAGCCAGAAAAACTCATCCTAGTCTCGCGTGAAAAATAACGTATCTGTTTTATTGGGTATCGACTATAACTAATATAAATGACCGCTCTAAACAACTTCTTTAAATAATTTTTA
>NZ_JBAQQF010000028.1:0-37318 GCF_049295055.1 Psychrobacter sp.
ATTTTACCGAAAGGCGTACTGAACGTCATTAATGGCTTTGGTGTTGAAGCTGGTAAGCCAATCGCTTCTAATCCACGTATCGATAAAGTGTCCTTTACTGGTGAGACCACTACTGGTCGCTTAATTATGCAGTATGCCAGTGAAAATATCATTCCCGTAACGCTAGAGCTGGGTGGCAAAAGCCCAAATATCTTCTTTGCCGATATCATGGATGAAGACGATGACTTCTTAGATAAAGCAGTTGAAGGCTTAGTCATGTTTGCGCTGAACCAAGGTGAGGTCTGTACTTGCCCATCACGTGCTCTTGTTCACGAAAGCATTTATGATGAATTTATGAAACGCTGTATCGCCCGCGTTAAAGCCATCAAGATGGGTAACCCGCTCGATACCGATACCATGATTGGTGCTCAGGCCAGCTCAGATCAGCTAGAAAAAATCCTCTCTTATCTTGATATCGGTAAGAAAGAAGGCGCCAAAGTCCTCGTAGGTGGTGAACTCGCCAAACATGATGGCGACATGGCAAACGGTTATTATGTGCAGCCGACCATCTTTGAAGGCACCAATGATATGCGCGTGTTCCAAGAAGAGATTTTTGGTCCTGTGCTTGCTGTCACTACTTTTAAAGACGATGAAGAAGCGATGGCGCTCGCCAACGATACCTTGTACGGTCTTGGTGCTGGTGTCTGGACGCGTAACGGCACTCGCGCTTATCGTTTCGGTCGTGGCATTAAAGCTGGTCGCGTTTGGACGAACTGCTATCACCTCTATCCTGCGCATTCAGCGTTTGGTGGTTATAAGCAGTCTGGTATTGGTCGCGAAAACCATCTAATGATGCTTGATCATTATCAACAAACCAAAAATATGCTGGTATCGTACAGTCCTAAAGCGATGGGCTTCTTTTAATCCTCTCTTTCAAAGCACTCTCTTTCAAAGCACTTTATGGCAAAACCTATAAAGTGCCCAGTTGGTACTTTCAGAGCATATTGACTTAAGTAGCAGTAATGAGGAGAAAGTAACGTGAGTAATAAAATGAAAGCGGCCGTTTTACATGAGTTCGGACAGCCATTACAGATTGAAGAAGTAGACATTCCGACTCCAGGTGCAGGTCAGATTGTGGTTAAAATGCAAGCGTCAGGTGTCTGCCATACCGATTTGCACGCGATTGAAGGCGATTGGCCAGTAAAACCTAGTCCACCATTTATCCCAGGACATGAGGGCGTGGGTCTTATAACTGCTGTTGGCGACAACGTACATCATGTCAAAGAAGGCGACCGAGTCGGTGTACCTTGGCTCTACTCTGCTTGTGGACACTGTACCCATTGCTTAGGTGGTTGGGAAACTCTATGTGAGCGTCAAGAAAACTCTGGTTACTCTGTAAATGGTAGTTTTGCAGAATATGTACTAGCAGATGCCAACTATGTTGGCATTATTCCTGAAGGCGTTGATTCTATTGAGATTGCACCAGTGCTATGTGCAGGTGTGACTGTCTATAAAGGACTTAAAATGACCGAAACCAAGCCAGGTGATTGGGTCGTCGTTTCAGGTATTGGTGGACTGGGTCACATGGCGGTTCAATATGCCATCGCGATGGGTCTCAACGTGGCTGCTGTAGATATCGATGATGACAAGCTTGCATTTGCGAAGAAACTGGGCGCAAAAGTCACTGTTAATGCGAAAAACACTGACCCTGCAGAGTATCTACAAAAAGAAATCGGCGGTGCTCATGGCGCACTGGTGACAGCGGTATCGTCAAAAGCTTTTGATCAAGCGCTTGGCATGTTACGACGGGGCGGTACTTTGGTTTGTAATGGTCTACCAACCGGTGAGTTCCCAGTATCAATTTTTAATACTGTTTTAAACGGTATTACCATTCGTGGCTCAATCGTTGGTACTCGTCTCGACTTGCAAGAGTCGCTAGATATGGCAGCGGCAGGCAAAGTAAAGGCGACCGTTGCCGCTGAACCACTTGAGAACATCAATGATATCTTTGAGCGTATGCGTAACGGTAAAATCGAAGGTCGCATCGTAATTGACTATAGCATGTAGTCTTTTCTTATGACCTTGGTTTAAGCCAACATTGTCTTAGACCACACTAAGTGCAAACCATAAGTCGTATCGTTTTCACTCACATGCTATCAATGATGTGAATGAAAATTATACGGCTTTTTCTATTCTTATTTAATGTAGTCGTAAGCTACGCTAATTATTTTAAGTGAAAAATCTTCTACAGCTATATTTTAATGATAAGGAAGTCATTATGAAAGTCACGGCGACAGAATCCTGTAAAGCGCTCATCGAACTGTTAAAATCCAAGCATGGTGAGCTGATGTTTCATCTGTCAGGCGGTTGCTGTGATGGCAGCTCGCCCATGTGTTATCCATTAGGCGAGTTTAAAGTTGGCGGGCAAGATGTGCTGGTCGGTGAGCTTAGTGGCTGTCCGTTTTATATGGGCAAACCGCAGTACAAATTGTGGCAACATACCGATTTAACCATTGATGTCGTAAACGGTCGCGGGGCGAGCTTTTCACTGGAAATACCAGAGGGAAAACGCTTTATAGTACGCTCAGATATGTGCTTGGTATAATGTAATATCGAATAACAATAAGGCATAAACCTAGCTTGAACGTACTGTTCTGCCATACCACGCTCTAATAAAGACACGCTCTAGTCATTTTTATTTTGTTATTTCAGCAAAATAATAGATACTGTAGAGCGTAAACTATTTTAATGCGCATGGATGCTACAAGGAATGTAAAATGGAATTTGAAACAAGTTTTGATTATGTCATCGTTGGCGGTGGTTCTGCAGGTTGTGTACTTGCCAGCCGTCTCACAGAAAACCCAGATATCAGTGTTTGTTTATTAGAATACGGTGGCGACGGCAAAGATTTGGCTGTTCGCGTACCTGCTGGACTGATTTTGATGGTACCAGGCAAACCGCTGAAATTAAACAACTGGTGCTTTCATACTACCCCGCAAACGCATTTGAATAATCGTCGCGGCTTTCAACCACGTGGGCAATGCTTAGGTGGTTCATCCGCCATTAATGCCATGGTTTACACGCGTGGTAGCGCGCTAGATTATGAACGCTGGGTTGAACAAGGCTGTACCGGCTGGGGGTTTGACGATGTACTGCCCTATTTTATCAAATCAGAAAATAATATCCATGGTGGCGATGATCTGCATGGTGATAGTGGCCCACTGCATGTCAGTGATCTACTCAGTCCTCGTGACGTCTCAAAAGCATTTGTAGAAGCTGCGATTGCCAATGGCTTAGATCATAACCAAGACTTTAATAGCGAAAAGCAAGATGGTGCAGGCTTGTATCAAGTCACGCATTTTCATGGAGAAAAACAAGGTCAGCGTTGCTCTGCCGCTGCCGCTTATCTACATCCAGTACAAAGCCGATCTAATCTAACCGTCATCACCCATGCACAAGCCAACCGCGTCATTTTTGAAGACAAACAAGCGACTGGTGTCGTCTATGAAAAGGATGGCGTGGAACATAGCGTTATGGCACGTCATGAAGTGATATTATCAGGCGGTGCTTTTGGCTCACCTAAAGTCCTAATGTTATCAGGTATTGGTCCTGCTGAGCACTTGCAATCTCACGGCATTGAAGTCGTGGTAGATGCCCCGGAAGTCGGTGGTAACCTACAAGACCATTTAGACGTCGTATTTGATTACGAGGTGAATACCACCGATGTCGTTGGAATTGGCATGGCGACGCTTTCAACCCTAACCAAAGCTATCCGGCAGTGGAGAAAAGATGGTACAGGCTTGCTATCTACCAACTATGCCGAAGCTGGCGCTTTCTTTAGCGTGGGTGACGATCCAAAAGAATGGCCAAATACTCAATTGCATTTTGTCATTTCTCGCGTGATTGAACACGGTCGCGATCTTAGACGTGGTTTTGCGGTCTCTTGTCACAGCTGCTATCTACGTCCTGAAAGTCGAGGCACAGTCAGACTTGATTCTGCCAATCCCTCTGACGCCGTCTTAATTGACCCAAACTACCTCTCACATCCAAAAGACGTCGAATATATGATTGCAGGCGCGGAGCGTAGCCGAGCCATTATGCAAGAATCGCCAATCGCCAAATATATTACTAAGGATTACCCTGCCCCATATATTGAAAAAGACGGTATGCTCGGTTATATTCGTAATAAGTCAGATACCATCTATCATCCGGTTGGCACTTGCCGCATGGGCTCGGACAGCAATTCAGTAGTCGATTTTGACTTAAAAGTACGAGGTGTGAGCGGATTACGGGTAATTGATGCTTCAATTATGCCAACATTGATTAGTGCCAATACTAATGCCCCAACGATTATGATTGCTGAAAAAATAGCAGACCTCATTAAGGCAAATCATATGAGTAAAGAGCCAGTACCTGCTTAAATGACATTAGAATAATAAATTGAGTTCAAAATAAAAATTTGTTTTGGGCTCAATTTGTATTGACTACTCCGCGACATTTTGGGAATTGAAGACAGCTATAAAATGCTTGACCTTGACGCGTACCTCTTTTTGCCACACGCTGAACCATTTCACCATGACAGTTCGGGCAAGCAGGTGTCTCAAGCGAGACAGCATGATTGTCAACTTGCTTAACGCCAGAGTGTTCAGTAATTTCAGGCTCAGGTTCTAAAATAGCGAACGGTGTGAGAAAAACCATATCCTCATTGGTTAGCTGAATGTTGGCAAGATTAGGAGGATTTATAAGCTGATCACGGCTAGCCGCAACAATCGGTGTATCAACGTGCTCAAGCTCCGTTTGACCAGACCAGCGCATGACTTCTCTACTTTTGGCAACCTCTCTGCTTGCAGACTTAAGAACAGGCTTCACTACTGGTTTTATATTGCGATGACTGTTAAGAGGCTTATCGGAAGGTTTATTAGGTTGGCTATGCTTATCTTTTAGATAAGCTTTATGCTGTCTATTGGTGCGCCACGACTTACTAAATCTATTATTTTCAATCTGCTCAACGATAGACTGAACCTCATCCTCGGTCAGTATCTTATCCTGCTTCTTCTTGATATAAGAGGCCATACCGCTAGTCAATACGTGTTCAGGCAACTCATCGCGAGTCTTCAGCTCACACTCGCCGATAAAAGCAATCATCGAATGGAAGTAACTCATTTCCAAATCTAATAAATCAGATAGCGTCTTAATATGTAGGTAATTTTGACGTAATGGGTTTTGAAACTTATACTTACGACCCATGATAACTTGCGTCCACTGCCGCTGTTTTTCGTTACCATATATCCAACCTTTATAGTTTTTGGTTTCAATCACAAAGATGCCATATACGGAGACAATGACATGGTCAATCTGAGTACTACCACCATTGGTTAATGGTAAGGTAATATTATTTAAGCGATGATAAACGTCTCTTTCAAGTTTTAGCCACATGGCAATATTGATGACTGTTTCGCCTAAGATGCCTTTAAAGCTGGACATGAAGGACATAGCTGACTCCTGTTTTAATCTTTTAAATATATTTAACATCCGTCTGAAAGTAATCTTTTATTATTATTTTCAAAACCACAATAAAAAAAGCCGCCAAGAGATATCTTGGCAACCTTTATAAACAGCAAAATTAAACGGTTAATGCTTATGTTTTATCTAAACTCCCCCATGATGAGAATGCGAACTCATTATCACTAGCAAATCTTAAATCAAAATTTTCATTGTATTTTCGTCCACCCAATGCATAGTATTCAATTCGAATAGGTAAATAACTACCAGACTCCCAACACCCATCTATGTCTTGACCATAAAAGTTAAATGAATTAGTAGTTTTTTTGCCATTTGCTAGAATGGGAATCATAGTGTTTTCAAAAAAAATTCTTTCTGCTTCTTGAGGTATAGCACTACCATTAACGCAATTAAGTACATCTTCTCGTTTAGCTAACAATCTAATACCTTTAGCAGGAAGGTTTCCAGTATTTTCGATTATCATGTTTAAGGCGATTGTCGAATCAACATTAGAGGATAATCTTACAGTCACAATAGGTCGATTGACCTTTCTCCACAAAAGTAAATTCATAGATACTGAGAAAGTAGCAATTACCAAAGAAAATACACTAATAACTATCGTAAAATAAGACATCTATTAAACCAAGCTACTCACTGCATCAATCACAGCTTCAGTCGTAATACCAAACTCTTTATACAGCTCTTCAGCAGGTGCTGATTCACCATAAGTCGTCATGCCAATGACTTTGCCGTCTAAACCAACGAACTTATACCAGTAGTCCACATGTGCCGCTTCTACTGCGACGCGAGCGCGGATATTGGCTGGCAATACGGCTTCGCGGTAGCTCGCATCTTGCTCTACGAAAATCTCTGCACATGGCATAGAGACTACACGTACGCCAACGCCATTGTCACTTAACGTTTCGTACGCTTGCATAGCAAGACCTACTTCTGAACCAGTAGCGATGATAATTGCTTGTAGCTCACTTTGTTCTTTAGCAAGAACATAACCACCTTTCGTGATATTAGCCACTTGCTCAGCATCACGGACTTGATGTGGCAAGCTTTGACGGCTAAATATTAGCGCAGATGGATTATTTTCTGACTTAATCGCTTCAACCCAAGCGCTTGCTGATTCCGTCGCATCACAAGGACGCCATGTACGTAGATTCGGCGTGGTACGTAAACTGGTTAATTGCTCAACCGGCTGATGCGTCGGACCATCTTCACCCAAACCAATAGAATCATGCGTATATACATGAATAACACGCTGCTTCATCAATGCGCCCATACGTACCGCATTACGCGCGTATTCCATAAACATCAGGAAGGTTGCGACATAAGGGATAAAGCCGCCATGTAGCGCGATACCGTTAGCAATCGCCGTCATACCAAATTCGCGCACACCATAATAGATATAGTTGCCAGCGTTATCGTCTTGGATACCTTTGGCGTCTTTAAATAGCGTAAGGTTTGAGCCTGCAAGATCCGCTGAGCCACCAAGCAATTCTGGTAATAATGGCTGCAAGGTATTAATTGCATTTTGGCTGGCTTTACGGCTGGCAACATCACCACCTTGGGCTTGGGTTTGCTGGATATAGTCTTGTGCTTTTTGCTCAAAGTCAGCTGGCAAATCACCTTCTAAACGACGAAGCAATTCAGTAGCAAGCTCTGGATAAGCCTTTTTATAAGCTGCAAAATCCGCATCCCAGTTCTTCTGTAATACATCACCTTTTGGCTTGCCATCCCACGCTTGATAGATTTCTTCATCTAACTCAAACGGCGCATGCTTCCATGATAGCGCATCACGAGTTAAGGCGATTTCGTCATCACCAAGCGGCGCACCATGACTAGAGGCTAAACCTTGCTTGTTCGGGCTACCTGCACCAATCGTAGTTTTACAAATAACTAAGCTCGGCTTGGTGCTCTCATTAATAGCTGCTTCTGTTGCTTGGGTAATCGCGTCGGCATCATGACCATCAACCTTGATAACATGCCAGCCATACGCTTCAAAGCGCGCTTGCGTGTCATCAGTGAACCAGCCGTCAACATCACCGTCGATTGAGATACCATTGTCATCATAGAAGAATACCAATTTGCCAAGCTCTAACGTGCCAGCAAGCGAGCAAACTTCGTGGCTGATACCTTCCATCAAGCAACCATCACCTAAAAACGCATAAGTATGATGGTCAACGATGTTATGACCGTCACGGTTAAACTGCGCAGCTAAAGTTTTTTCAGCAATCGCAAAACCAACGGCATTAGCAATACCTTGCCCTAGTGGACCAGTGGTGGTTTCTATACCCGGTGTATAACCAAGCTCAGGATGACCCGGAGTTTTTGAATGCAGTTGACGAAAGCCTTTTAGGTCATCAACGCTGACATCATAACCAGATAAATGTAGCAATGAATAGATAAGCATGGAGCCATGACCGTTCGATAAAACAAAGCGGTCGCGGTTGTGCCAGCTTGGGTCAGCAGGATTGTGCTTTAAAAACTTGCGCCACAAAACTTCGGCAATATCAGCCATACCCATTGGCGCACCGGGATGTCCAGAATTGGCTTTTTGAACCGCATCAAACGACAGTACACGGATGGCGTTGGCTAATTTACGTTCGCTAATTGGAGCAGGCATAGAGTGTCCTAATATTGGGCTAAGAGGCATGAAAGATAAGAGGAGAGTTTGCTCAAAGGATGATAACAATAAAGACGCTAAATGTGCCTTTACTTTATAGACTGCAAAATCAGAATGTAATATTAACATATTTGCCATGAGCCAAGCTAAAAATGGCGTGACAACACCGTTCGTATTTAGCAATGATTCATATCAGTTTTGTTAAACGATAAACAATTATAAATCACATATAGACACTGCGAGTTATCTTAGTAATCCGCAGTGTCTATAAGCAAAATATCTATTGAGCTGAAATAGTTTCCACACCGCCCATAAACGGACGCAATACTTCTGGAATGGTAATACTACCATCCGCATTTTGGTGGTTTTCCATGACGGCAAGTAAGGTACGCCCTACTGCCAAGCCTGAACCGTTTAATGTATGTACCAAACTGGTTTGTTTACCGTCTTTAACGCGTGTGCCCATACGGCGTGCTTGGAAGTCGCCACAGTTTGAGCAGCTTGAGATTTCACGATAGGTCTCTTGGCTTGGTAACCATACTTCGATATCGTAAGTCTTTTGTGCGCTAAAGCCCATATCTCCAGTGCATAACTGCACCACACGATATGGTAGATTTAACTGCTGCAATATATATTCAGCTTGCCCAGTCATGGCTTCTAATAACTCATCTGACTGCTCAGCGGTGGCGATATTAACCATCTCGACTTTTTCAAACTGATGCTGGCGAATTAGACCCCGAGTATCACGACCGTGCGAACCGGCTTCACTACGGAAACATGGCGTATGCGCGGTGAATTTCAGCGGCAGCTCTTTAATATCAAGACGCTCACCGCGCACCAAATTTGTCATTGGTACTTCAGCGGTCGGAATCAGATAAAAATCTGTGCCATCGTTATTGGTATGGTTGGTCAATTTAAACAAGTCATCTTCAAACTTCGGTAATTGACCCGTGCCTTTTAAGCTTTCAGCATTGACGATATAAGGGACATAGGTTTCTGTATAGCCATATTTCATGGTATGCGTGTTCAACATAAACTGAATCAGCGCTCGGTGCATCTGCGCCAACTGCCCTTTAAGCACGTTAAAACGACTTCCAGTCAGCTTTGCTGCAGCTTCAAAATCAAGCATACCTAGCGTCTCACCAATATGGGTGTGGTCTTGAATCTCAAAGTCAAACTCGCGCGGCGTGCCCCATTTACGCATCTCTACATTGTCGTCTTCTGAAGTGCCGACTGGTGTATCTTCCGCTGGGATATTTGGTATCTGTAATGCCGCTTGGGTAATATGTTCTTGTAAACTGCGCAGCTTGTCTTCAGCTGCTTTAAGCTCTCCGTTCATACTTTGCATATCAGCCATTAATTCACTGGCATCTTCACCCGACTTTTTCAAAACACCTATTCCATGTGCTCCTGCATTACGACGCGCCTGTAACTCTTCAGTTTTGACCTGCAGAGACTTACGGTCGGATTCAATACTTTGCCAGAATGCCATATCAAGCGTATAACCACGGGTGGCCAATTGCTGCTGTAAATCTGTCAAATCGCCGCGTAAGAGTTTTGGGTCAATCATAATGGGTGCCTGTAGCGCTAAAAGTGGATAAAAGGTTCAAAAAGGAAATAACAAATTGGCTATAACGCCGTATTGTTAATAAAAATATATGGTAGCCGCTATGATACCAAGACCCAGTAGATTTGACCATGTTTCGGCTGTTTTTTGGTTCTTTTTTAGCTAAATTATCACCTGTTACTAACAATTTATAATCGGTTACTTTTAGCTCAAAGATAGGCTTTAAGTTTTAAAAAGCCTCATGAGCCACCGCCTATTTTCATTAATATCCTGAATATGGCGTCTATTGGTGAGCAGACAGCCATATATGTTTCATTTAAGAGCAGTTTTCGGTAAGATAAGCGCATATCTTTATTCTATTTCCAGCCAAGTATTGTATCGCTGTTTACATTTGGCGCTTTTAATCCAACGCTTTTAATATAAGTTTTTGAGAAACCTTTATGGCCCTGTACCCCTATACGCTACAACCTGTCGCCTTAAATATAACCGAGGACGAATTTCATCAAGCACAGTATGAGCTATTTGCCAGTGCCAGCCCTTCATTTGGTCTTTCGAGCATTAAGACTAAAGAATGGGTAATTATGGCGGTTGTCGTAGCACTAGCCATTGCTGGCTTAGTGTTTTTGACCGGCTATTCGACGATTATCTTTTGGCTTATGCTAGCGTCTGTTGTTATTTATCTACTGGTTCGTACCCTTGGTTTTAAATGGTATGTTAAAAGAGAGTTCGAAAAACAAGTCGCTGATCAAGAAATGCCCGATGAGATGCGTCAGATGAAACTGGGTGTGCAAAAGCACGGTCTAGTGATGGCAATGCCAGTCAATCAGCCAGATATGTTTAAGAGCAATCAGATGCGCGGCATGCAAATGCGTGCAGGTAACATGCAACAAGCGGTGATTCCTTGGAGCGCTGTTAAAAGTTGGGATGAGACCGATGACTATATCTTTATGATGTTTGAGATGAAAGGTCAGCAAGGTAGCCAAATCATACCTAAGCGCTTACAAAGTCAAAAGTTCCCTATCGATACCGTACGTCAGCATTTACAAGAAGTGGTTGCCGTCAAAGGTTTGAATCCTGAAAACCTCCAACCACCAGCATAAACCTTATAACTTAATAACTTAACAACTTAACAACTTAACAACTTAACAACTTAACAACTTAGACATTAGTGGTTTTAATAAATCAATCGTAGAGTTATATTTATCGAACTTAACTTATCGATGTTAATTTGCTATTATAGTAAACATAAACAGACAGACTATTAAGTACGGAAAATACAAAGCTATTAAGTCTGAGTAGAGTGTATAGAAATTAAGCCTGTTTTAAATCTTATTTATTTATAAATTTATGATGTCTCAAGGTTACTTCGTACCAATGTACACAGCAATGAATAATATGGCTTGCTACACTCATAAGGCAGTATATTTAGTCTTCTGGGCTTAATTTTTCAATTACTTGGTTTATTAAATTAACACTCAAATTATAAGGATAATATTATGAGTAATACCAATAATGCTACCAATCAAATCGGTCTAGAAAAAGCAGATATGAGCGAGATCATCGCTAAGTTAAACAGCTTGTTATCAAGCTACCATACGTTCTATATCAACGTCCGTGGCTATCATTGGAACGTAAAGGGTGAGCATTTTTTCACCTTACATCCAAAGTTTGAAGAGCTATATACCGCATTACAGATACAAATTGATGAAATTGCAGAACGCATTTTAACCTTAGGTGGCACGCCACTACATGCTTATAGCGATTTTGCTCAGCATACGAGTATTAGCGAAGATCAGAACGTTAAAGACGGCACAACCTGTGTCAAAGGCGTGGTAAAAGGCTTGCAAGTACTTATCGAAGAACAGCGCCAAGTATCTGCCCTAGCAGCAGAAAGCGACGACCAAGGTTCAGCTGACCTTGTTGATGCTTATGTACAAGAGCAAGAAAAACTTATTTGGATGTATAATGCCTTTTTGGGCTAAGAACTTTATTGAAAATTAATAAGAATAATCACATTTCAAGTAAGAAAAAAGCACCTATTTATTAGGTGCTTTTTTTATTAGATTTTTATAAACAAGATTCTTTACTTCTGCATCCATTGACGCATTTTTTCACGCTCAGCAGGCGTGGCTTCTAGCCAAATTTGCATAAACTGATCTAGCGTATTGGTCGATGAACTAACGCTAGTAGTTTGCTTAGTCGTAGATACTACACCACTATTAGCATTATCTTGAGTAGTGACAGTCGGTTGATCTAGTGCGGCAATCGCACGCTGGTTTTGTAGCTCAGCATCACCGCTACCACCAAATACGCCGCCTAGCGCTTTACCTAATCCTGAAAATAAGCTGCCGTTATTGCCACCAACACTTTGTTGACTGGCAACAACCGTATTGTTCTGTTGTATCGCCAACGTTGGACGTTCAGCATATTTCTTGGCAGCGGCATAGTCTTCTGGTTGGTTTGGCATGGTTAAGCGATAGGTTTGATTGTCTAGCATTTCGGCTGCAACACTGACATTACCCGAACGCAGATAATCGTGCTCATCGCGACGCAAGTCATATAGACGATCATACTTAGCTGTAATCACATGCTTGCCAGGCTGCAATGTGAATGATTTGGTTAAAGGCTGAAAGACGCTCTGTGTGAGCTCTTGGCCGTTAATCGCAGTCACTTTAATATGATCATCAACCAGTAAAGTTACTTCTGCCTGTGACAACATCGAGACAGAGCCCGCACCAATTAGCAAGGCGCTGATAGACAGTTTTTTTAGCAAAGACGCATTCGATTTCATAAGTTTTCCAGTAATAGTAAAAGCGTTTCAGATAGAAAGATTTTTGTTCTTCATGCTAGAAATCAAGTGGCATTGTATGCTGGGTATGCTGATCTTGATCGGCGGCATCATTATCTACTTGCGTCTCCTGCGCGATATCGGCAAGCTCCGCGGCAAGCGTTTGCTCATCAATAGTCCGTAGTGCATCACTGATGACGGCTTTGGATATATTACTACGGCTAAGATTAGAGAACATTGGCTGAATATAGTTTAGCACCTCCATCATTGCCCCAATACGATGCGGTCCTTCAGTAAGCAGATAATGAGTAATACGCTCATCAAACTGCCAACCACGCCGACGTAAGATAGACTGTAATAATGCTTGACGATCGGCTAGGTCATGACCCGTAGGTACTTTAAAAGCAGGCGCTTGAGCCAGACGTGTGAGCAAATCTCTCAACTGAAAAGGCAATTCAGTTGCAGGTTTATTGGAGGCAAATAATAACTGGCGCTGTCCTTCACGACTACGATTGATCAAATGAAATAAAGCTTCTTGCCATTGGCTACTTTGTTCAAGCACTTCTAAATCATCGATAGCAATCAGCGAGAAGTTCTCTAAAGAGGATAATACATTGACATCGGTATGAATCAATTCATTTAATGACAAACAAATCGCTGACTTGTCCATCTCGATAAATGACTCACAAATAGCGGATAATAAGTGCGACTTACCAGTAGCAGGACTGCCAAATAGGTACAGCTGACCAATCAGGCCGACATGTAGCTGCCGCACTGCATCAATAATAGACATCCAACCCGGACCGCCAAAGTCGCTAAGACTTGCATCATGCTTAATGTCCAGATTGAGACTTAGCTGTGCTTCTGCCATGAATCATCAACTCGGTTTGCGTAGCACAATCAATAAAAAGGCTAAACGACTAATATTTCTTAAACTGGCTTTCGTAAAATCTACTTTAACCAAAGCCAACCTAGTAACGGCTAATACCGTTCATACTGCGCCTATATATAACATATTTGCAAAATGACTGACAAGTCTTTTACCCATTAAGCCCAATCAATCGTCATTTATCCAACATGTAATCGACTCTGACAGGTTATACACCCTATCTGCTTTCGACCGACTTTAAATCAAACTTAGATATAACATCACTTATTTTCTGTCAAATAAAGCCAACTGCTTACGGCCTTTATAAAAATCAGTCGATTGATAATAAGCATATAAATGACGGAATAATACGTTGAGAACCGCAGACACAGGCAGCGCAATCAGCATACCAACGAAGCCTAGTAAGCTTGCGCCCGCCAATACCGCAAAGATAACCCATAATGGTGATAGACCAATTTTGTCACCTAATAGCAGAGGCTGTAAGACATATCCCTCTGCGGCTTGCCCAATCAAAAACGCACCAACGACTAACGATAAATACTTCCAGTCTAAGCCAAATTGGAACAGACAAGCGATAATTGCCGCAATAAAGCCGATACCAAAGCCTAAATACGGCACAAAGCTGGCAACACCGGCAACCATGCCAATAATCAGTCCAAGCTCAAGCCCTATAAGCTGCAGCTGCACGGCATAAATAGCGCCTAGTAACACCATCACCAGTAACTGACCTTTAATAAAAGCCATCAGTGCACGATCACACTCTTGCGCAATCTGAATGGCTTTGTTGCTATAGTTAGCGGGGATTGCCATCTTCCACGTATTTAAGCGCTGATCCCAATTAAACAAGAAATAAAAGGTCAAAATCGGTACCAATACTATTAGTCCAGCACTATTGATAAAGTTCATGCTTGAGGCGAGTATTTGACTCATCATACTGCTAGCATCTTCAAACTTATAATTGGTTTGCATGTATTCAACCAATGTCTCAGAGAAACCTTTGGCTTCTAACTCTGGCAGTCGAATACGACCATGGCTTGCGAACCATTCACGTACCACTTCATTATACCAAGTTAAAACCTTGGGCAAGTATTCCCATGCCGCTTGCAACTGATGCCACAATGTCGGTACCAACCACCAAAGCAGCAACACCATCCCTAGAGTAATCGTAGAATAAACAATAATAATGGCCATCCAGCGTTTAATATATTTTGATAAACGCTTTACCAGCGGATTAAATAAATAAGCCAGCACAAAAGCAAAGACAAACGGTACGATAACCGGCGTCATTAAATGTAATAAAACCACAGTCACAACAATAGCAACGACAATAAATAAGCGTCGAAAAAAGGGGTCTATTGGTTGGTTTATCATGAAAGGTAATCCTAAGATTGGGCTGATTTAATATAATGGCTTGATGAAGATTGATTATGTGTCTTATTAAGCAATAACATGCTAATAGCAAACAGTTATTGAGCATAAATTTAGCGTTCTATTATTGCAGAATACAGTAAAAAAGCCGTCATTTTTTGTTTCTTAATTTTTATGTTAGCTTTTATGCCAGCCTTATTATCAGTCTTTATTAAATATTAGCCAGATTCGGTGAAATTTCGGTCAAATAAAAGCAAGTTGCTTTGCGAGTAAGGGTGATTTTTGGGTATAATGCGCGCACAATCTGCAAAATTCATACGACCGACACGCATTTTTACTGACTGAACTTCATTCCCTATAAAATTTGTGAGATGACCATGAGCAACAAGCCTTCTTTAAGCTACAAAGATGCTGGCGTTGATATTGATGCTGGCGATGCGTTGGTACAACGTATTAAATCCGTGGCAAAAGCCACCTCACGCCCTGAAGTGGTGGGCGGACTTGGCGGCTTTGGGGCGCTTTGTCGTATTCCGACTGGTTACACCTCACCTTTATTAGTTTCAGGTACTGACGGTGTAGGCACTAAGCTCAAGCTGGCATTACAGCTCAATCGTCATGACACGATCGGTATTGATTTGGTCGCCATGTGCGTCAATGATTTATTGGTTTGTGGTGCTGAGCCATTATTTTTCCTAGATTACTATGCAACGGGCAAGCTTGATGTCGATGTGGCAGCTACCGTAGTCACTGGAATTGGCGAAGGCTGTAAGCTGTCAAATTGTGCGCTTATCGGTGGTGAGACAGCTGAAATGCCAGGCATGTATCAAAATGATGATTATGACTTAGCTGGATTCTGTGTCGGCGTGGTTGAAGAAGCAGAAGTTATCACTGGTGAAAATGTTGCTGAAGGCGATGTGCTTATCGCCCTTGCCTCAAGTGGCGCGCATTCAAACGGTTATTCACTGGTGCGTAAAGTTATCGAAGTCAGCGGCGTTGACGTGACGAGCAGCGATGAGCAATTAGATGGTCAGTCTATCCAAGACGCACTGATGGCTCCTACTCGTATCTATGTTAAAGCCATTAAAGCCTTGCAAGACACCCTTGGCAGCTCATCCCTACATGCGATGTCGCATATCACTGGTGGCGGCTTAACGGATAACCTACCACGTGTATTACCAGAGAATTTAGCGGCTAGCATCGATACCAATAGCTGGCAGTTTTCAGAGTTATTTACTTGGCTACAAACCCAAGGCAATATCGAACAAAGCGAGATGTACCGCACCTTTAATTGCGGTGTTGGTTTTGTCATCGTGGTACCAAAAGATAAAGCAGATGCTGCTATTCAAACCTTGACCGATGCTGGCGAAAAAGCATGGAAATTAGGTGAAATGGTTAGTCGCGAAGCGGATGCAGTGGTGTATCGTTAATGCCAGAATCAATATCAGAAGTAGCGCTAACATCAGCTCATACGGTAAGCCAAGCCAAAAAACCATTGCGTATTGCCGTCTTGGTATCTGGTAGTGGTAGCAATCTGCAAGTATTAATCAATGCGATGCAAGCTAGCGCGCTACCGATTGAGATTGTCGGCGTCATTAGTAACCGTGAAGATGCTTATGCTATTACGCGTGCTAAAGATGCTTCCATTCCAGTAGCTGTGCTGTCACACGTTGCTAGCGGCAAACGTATGGGTATCAAAACCTTTGAGAGCCATGCTAGCGAGCAATTGAAAGTATGGCAACCTGATTTGATTGTGTTAGCAGGTTTTATGCGCGTATTGAGTGGCCCCTTTATCGATAACGCGCCAGCACCGATGATTAATCTACACCCTGCCCTGCTACCTGCTTATAAAGGCCTAGATACTCATCAGCGTGCTATCCAAGCTGGCGAGCGTCATCATGGCTGTAGTATTCATGTCGTCACTGCAGAGCTTGATGCTGGCGCTGTTTTGACCCAAGCTCTTCTAGCAGTTAACCAGAAAGATACTGCCGATAGCTTACAAGCACGTGTGCAAAAGCTTGAGCATCAATTATTACCTTGGACGATTTTATTATTGGCTAAAGGCGCACTCTCGTTAGGCACTGCTCCATTGGCTCATCAACAAAATACCTTTATGCCAACGCTACCGTTAAAACTATATTTAAACGACTAAGTAAATGAATATAGTCAATCCTAAATAAAAGAAGTGCAAATATTATAACGTGCTGCTGGAATAAATTTTTCTTGCTTGCTGTGCTTCCGCAGACAGAGGCTATAAAAAACTCATACCAGCATCACTGTATTCTTTTAAAAGTGGATAAACTATAGTTTATTCGCTGAGACAAGCAGCAAAAAAGCCTAGCCATTTGATAAATGACTAGGCTTTACTATTTCTATACGTTAAGACAAGAACGCTTTATGTCTAAAGACTTATTTCTATTAGCGTTTATGACTCACCATTATGGACATGAATACCTTTGATGTTTACAAATTCTTTAATACCAAAGCCGCCATGTTCGCGACCGTGACCTGAATTTTTTACCCCACCGAACGGCAATGCTGGATTGGCAAGACCGTAGCCATTGATATAGATCATCCCTGTATCAAACTCTTCACGTGCTAAGCGTATGGCTTTTTCCTCATCTTTAGAGAAGATAGCGCCACCCAAACCGTAACGGCTGTCGTTGGCAATGCGTAAGGCATCGTCTTGATCTTTGGCTCGGATAAGCGAGGCCACTGGACCAAACAACTCATCATCATAAGCTGGCTGACCTTTTTTGACGTTTTCTAAAATGGTCGCTGGATAAAAATTACCTTTGCCTTCTGGCAATTTACCACCAACTGAGATGGTCGCGCCTTTTTTGACACTGTCTTCTACTTGCTCATGCAATTTTTCTTGCAAATCTTTTCGCGCTAATGGACCAATATCCGAGCTGTCGTCCATTGGGTCGCCCGACTTCGTATTTTCAAAGCTTGCAACAATGCGTTTACGGAAATCATCATACAAGCTGTCGACGACGATAAAGCGTTTCGCTGCGACACAAGTTTCGCCATTATTAATAAGGCGTGCTTGGGTACAAGTAGCTACTGCCAGCTCCAGGTCAGCGTCTTCTAAAACAATAAATGCATCGTTTGAGCCTAGCTCTAGTACGGTTTTCTTAATTGCTTTTGCCGCTTGCTGGCCAATGATGCTACCTGCTTTATCACTACCAGTCAACGTCACGCCGCGTACTTTATCATGACCGATTAACACTTCTGATTGATCATGATCGATCAAAATGGTACGAAACAGATCATTTGGCAAATCTGACTCATGGAATATTTTTTCAATTAATAAGCCAGAACCAGTTACATTTGATGCATGCTTAAGCAAAATACTATTGCCCGCCATCAAATTGGCAATGGTATAGCGAAATACTTGATAAGCAGGAAAATTCCAAGGCTGCATACCGTATATGATGCCTATAGGCTGATAGCTCACAATACCTTTTTTAAGACCTTCGATATCACGCTCATCATCAGCAAGTGCAGCGATGCCTTGCGAGGCGGTATAATCGCAAATGCCTTTACACAAATCTATTTCTTGCAGGCTTTGGCTATACAGTTTGCCGCGCTCTTCAGTCATTAACTTGGATAACTCTTCTTTATATTTTATTAACGTCTCGCCAATAGAATTAATCACCTTTGCGCGCTCATCGTGACTGACCTGACGCCACTCTAAAAATGCTTGATGTGAGGCCTCCACAATATTATTGACCTCATCTGTGGTCATATAATCGTAGCTCTTAATCTCTTCACCTGTAGTCGGGTTAATCGTCGTAATATCTGACATTGTTATTATCCTTATTAGTTTGTTTTAATATGATTGATAATTTTTAGCTGATTCATTACTAATCATTGAGTATTGATTGCGCATCGTTAAATGAAATTTTATTCTATTATCGAAATTAACAATTTATCTTAATAATGAGCGTTATCTATATTGTTTACCTTAACGCCTATTAGCATAACAAACCATTTGACTTGGAATTTTACAAGATATAAAGAAATGTGAGTAAGATGTTAAGAATGTGACGGTGCTAATAATTATTAATATAAAGTGTAGAGGACAAAATTAGATAAATAAAAAACCAGCACAATGGCTGGTTTAAACAATAAGATGTATATGATATGGATAAAAGCAACTAAAACAAGTGATTAATAATAGGAATTTCTTGTGGTGGGTTCTCTTCATCATCGACGATTTGACGTGCCACATGCATAATAAGCTGACGCAACCAGCGATGGGCTGGATGGTGCTGTAATAAAGGTGACCATGCCATAGTTAACTCAAATTCAGGGATAAAAAATGGTGGCTCAACCATCATAATGCTGTCGTTATTAGCCTGCATTTTTGCCACGCGCGTGGGTAAGGTTGCAACCAAATCTTTATTTGCTGCGAGCATGGCTGGCATCTGATAATGGCGGGTAAAGACACTGATTTGACGCTTTTGTCCCAAACGTTGCAGTGCCTGATCGATCGACCCTAAGCCACCAGATTTTTCTGGATTAACACCAAATCCCACGCCCATACCAGTTTTTGATACCCAAACGTGCTGCGCTTTAAGGTAGTTTTTAAGATTAAAGCGATGCGCATAAGGACTGTCAGAGGACAGTAAGCAGCTAAAGGTATCGCGCCACACCAACACTTGATGGAAGCTTTGCGGGATTTCATTAAAGCGGTTAATCGCTAAATCTACTCGCCCCTGCTCCATATCACGATATGAAACGTCTGATGGCGTCAAGAAATCTAAAATGACATTAGGCGCTTCTGAGCGTAGTGCTTTTACGAGCTTAGGTACTAAAGTCGCCTCAGCATAATCTGAGGTCATGATACGAAAAACGCGCGAGGTACTATAAGGACGAAATTCGGTGCGCGGCTCCAATACTTGCGTCAAATCAGCCAATATCTCACGAATACGTGGCTGTAGCTCAAGCGCACGTTCGGTCGGCGTCATACCTTCAGATGAGCGTACCAACAACGGATCATTAAACAGTTTACGTAAGCGCCGCAAAATATTACTCATCGCAGGCTGGGTAATGCCAAGCTGCTCAGCAGCACGTGTGACGTTTTTTTCTCGTAGCAATACATCTAAATGTACCAATAAATTTAAATCAACCCGCTGCAAA
This sequence comes from Psychrobacter sp., assembly GCF_049295055.1. Classification (GTDB taxonomy): domain Bacteria; phylum Pseudomonadota; class Gammaproteobacteria; order Pseudomonadales; family Moraxellaceae; genus Psychrobacter. The sequence goes on from NZ_JBAQQF010000028.1 coordinate 19,874, forward strand.
TTCATATATTTTTCTCTTTGCTATAGAATAGATGGCACTTAAAATTTGGCCATTTTGTGCGCTATTACGCCGTATATATCAGATCAAACAAGATGATAAGACTGTTTTTATATTTAATATTTATATAAATTTAGATAAAAAACATCAAAACTAACAAAAACTACCACCTCAAGCCCTTGTTTTTATTCTACTATAACTAAATAAAATACCCAAGATAATAATCATAAACTAGATAAATCTTGGTAACCTAGCTATAGTGGCTAGCAAGTACTTACTAGGCATCGTTAAATATTAGGCCGTCACCATACGTTTTAATGGATTGGCTAAAAAGTATATTTTATCGCATTTTCATGCTGAAATACGGACATAAGGTTTATTACGCAAACTTAATTTTTTGCGCTTATTTGTTTTTAAGCTTGCATTAGTACTTTGTACTCTTTAGGGTAATAAGCACTTTATAAGCCGAACAAGTGCTATAGAACAACCAATTAAGCCTAAAATAACATCTCAAATAATAAAAGCTGACCAAAGCGACAGGTTTTTATTGCTTTTCTGACGATTTTCTTATAGTTTAGTAGAGATTGCTAACGCAAGAGGCTTTTATTTCGAATCCTTGCTTCTGCCAGCATCTTTATATATACGGAAATTATTTAAATTTACTCATTTATTCACCACCAATGGAGCAGTCTAGATGTCAACTTATACATCAGCAATTGATTTAATACGTGAACTAAAGCAAAAACATGGCAATTGGCAGAATATCAGCGAGACCGATGCCGCACGTATGATGGTGCAAAACCGCTTTAAAACTGGTTTAGATATTGCAAAATATACTGCAGATATCATGCGTAAAGACATGGAAGAATACGATAATGACACGTCTCAGTACACCCAGTCATTAGGTGCTTGGCATGGTTTTATCGCTCAACAAACCATGTATGCTAACAAAAAATACTTCAATACAACGTCTAAAAAATACATCTACCTATCAGGTTGGATGGTTGCAGCCCTACGTTCAGAATTCGGTCCATTACCTGACCAATCTATGCATGAAAAAACGTCAGTGCCAAAGCTAGTTGAAGAAATCTATACTTTCTTACGCCAAGCTGATGCTAAAGTGCTAAACGATTACTTCCGTGAGCTAAATGCTGCTGAAGAAGCTGGTAAAGACATTAAAGAAATTCAAGACAAAATCGAAAACTTTGAGTCGCATGTTGTGCCAATTATTGCTGATATCGATGCTGGTTTCGGTAACGAAGAAGCCACTTACATCTTGGCTAAGAAAATCATCGAAGCGGGTGCTTGTGCACTACAAATCGAAAACCAAGTTTCTGATGCTAAGCAATGTGGTCATCAAGCGGGTAAAGTTACGGTACCGCATGAAGACTATATCGCAAAAATCAATGCCCTTCGCTATGCATTCTTAGAGCTAGGTGTTGAAAACGGTATCATCGTTGCTCGTACTGACTCTGAAGGCGCATCACTCACTCAGAAAATCCCAGTATCAAATGAGCCAGGCGATTTAGCTTCTAAATATATCGATTTCATCGAAATGGAAGAAGTGACGCTTGAAAACGCTAAAGAAAACGATAGCTTACTTAAGCATGACGGTAAATTGGTTCGTCCAGTACGCCTAGCAAACGGTCTATATCAGTTCCGTGAAGAAACTAACATTGACCGTGTTGTTCTTGACTGTGTAACCGCTCTAGAAAACGGTGCGGATCTACTATGGATCGAAACACCAACTCCAGACGTAGAACACATCAAAATGATGGTAGATCGTATTAAAGAGCAACAGCCAAAAGCGAAGCTTGTTTATAACAACAGCCCATCGTTTAACTGGACGCTTAACTTCCGTAAGCAAGTAATTGCTGCATGGGAAAAAGAAGGTAAAGACATCTCTGCGTACAATAAAGATGACTTAATGAGCGGCGCTTACGACGATACAGAATTGAATACTGCTGCTGATGAGCTTGCTAAAAACTTCCAAAAAGATGCGGCTCGTGAAGCAGGTGTATTCCATCACTTAATCACTCTACCTACTTATCACACTGCTGCACTAGAAGTTCATAACCTGTCTAAAGGTTACTTCGGTGAAGATGGTATGCTTGCTTATGTTGCTGGCGTACAACGTAAAGAAATCCGTGAAGGCATCGCTTGTGTTAAGCATCAAGCAATGGCTGGTTCTGACATCGGTGATGATCACAAAGAAATCTTCTCAGGTGACAACGCGCTAAAAGCTGGCGGCGGTAAAAACACAATGGATCAGTTCAAATAAGAACTCATTTATAAGCACATTGTAGAAGTAGAATAAAAAGCCGCCTTACATGATGTAGGGCGGCTTTTTTATGTGTGCATGTTAGTGAATTAAGGTGGAAATTTAGGTTTTAGTTAGAGGGCTTATCATCGGTGCTGCCAGTATTATCGACGCTGTCAGCATTACTTACCTGATTGTCATTTACCCGACTTTTCTTTAAATCTGTTGAGTATTGACGTGCATGACTTTTATCAACCAGATCACGCTTCAGGTTTTTTAGATGTGCATCATTTTTGAATAATTTACGGTATAGGGATTTTATCATTCTATAGATTAGATAAAAAACACCGAATAATACGACTAACCACCATAGTTGTATAAGGCCAAGAGCGATTGCCCTCAACATATTCCAACCTTCTTTAAAGGCTCCACCAACTTGTGCAGCAAAGCTTGGACGTTCAGCATCAATAATAATATCTAGATTTTGCGTAGTTTCTTTATAGCTGCTGTTAGGCTGGGTAAAGGTAAAATCTATAGTGCTATACTTTATTTTATCAGCGATATCTAACTTCTCTAACTGAGCATACTCCTGCTGTTGACGGGCTGCATAAGTAGCAGTAATCGTATCGACGTTACTGTCTTGATCTTTGTCATTTTTGCTATTAAGGCGCTCTTGACTGAGCTCGCTAGCCATATCACTGTTCAATTTGGAGGCTAATTGCTGACGATAGATATCTAAAGTCACATCCTGTGCACTAAATTCCTGCTCATTTAAAAAAGCCACTTGTTGCTGGACTTGCTTTAAAAAGCCGCTAACCTTTTCACGAGGGATACGTACAGTCATCGTTGCTTGTCGATAGTAAGTGGTCAAAGTGACGTTCTGATCACCTTTATTAAAGGTTCGACTATCACTTTCAATATTAGTCGTTTTACTCAGCGCTACATAGCCACCCTGCTGACGGGTTAGATTCTCAATAGCGCTAGTACTCTTTACGACATCCTCCACTTTAAAGTTGGCATTGGCAGTAATCAGCAGCTCTTTACCTTCGATTTGAATATCTGTTACTTGGCTGCCAAGTGTCTGCTCACTGTCACCTGATAAATTATCCACGCTCAAGTCGTTAGCAGCAGGCTTAGCATTTGATGTAACATCAGCTGAATCCAATGAAGGCTCTGACATAATGCCATTTATCTCACTATTATCAGTAGCCTCCTCCGTTGCAGACTGAACTGACTCCATATCAGCACTGCTCTCCGCATATTCAGAAGAGTCGCTACAGCCGCCTATCAAGATTAGCGAACCTAATATTGCCGGCAGCAATATTGGTAGCATCAAGGTTTTAAAACTCAATACTTTAGAATAACAAGTAGCGCTACACTCATTTTGTTTACATATCTTCATTATTTTAAGATCCAAATCATTTTTGGAACTATCAGCTGTAGATTTCATCATTTCACCAATCATCTATATTCTACTTTTGTTTGATAAATCATCCTAATTATAGTGATTCTTCCCTAAAAGTATATTGTTGAAGTAAATTATGTAAATTCACAGCTATAATATTTTGCTTGTTATTAGTAGTAGCCTCTCATAGGATGGTGCTAAGCTTTAAAATCATCGGAGAATAGCATGCAAGAGATAGAGCTAAAGTTTTTGGTGCCAGAGTTGCGATTAAAAGGTTTGATGCGCCAAGCGAAAGTCAAATCTTCACAGGTGACGCAAATGGCTGCTCATTATTATGATACACCTGATCAGCAGCTTGCACAGGCCGGTATTGGCTTGCGCATTCGTAAAGAGGGTGATACTTGGGTGCAGACCATTAAGGCTGGTGGTGATGGCATTGCGGCGCGTCTAGAGCACAATTTGACATTGGATAATGAGCAGGTACAAGCGATGCTCGACAATAACGACCTCATGCCTGATTTAAGCATTTATAAAGACACGGCTATTGCCCCCACATTAGCAGATTTGAAGCTAAAAAAATTAGCTAAAAAACTAACACGGTTATATGTAACCGATGTAGAGCGTACTACCCGCTTATTGATAGAAGATACGAGCGATGAAATTATTAATAGTATTGAAGTGGCATATGACGATGGACAAATCATCCATGGTCGCGATGATAGCCAGCGGGACGCCATTCAAGAAATAGAGTTTGAGCTCGTATCAGGAGATTTGGATTTTTTATTTGCGACGGCCAAAACTTGGTGTAAACGTTATAGATTATGCTTATCCACCGTGACCAAAGCAGAACGTGGTGGCTTGCTGATCAAAGGGCAACGCTACAGCCCAGCCGCTAGCGCCAATCTTAGTGAGCTCAATATAAACAAAAACATCAGTATGCCCGCTTTTTTACGCGCAGTCGTCCATAACTGTCTACTACAGATACTACCGAATAGCAGTGCTATCGTCGCTGGCAGCACTGACAATAAACACGTTTTGCAACTGCATATCGGTGTTTGTCGCTTACGTATTGCGCTAATAGCCTTTGCCAGCTTCTCTGATGAAGTCAATCCTGATTGGTTGCTCATCATCAAACGAACAGCAACGTCACTCAGAGACTATTACGACCTTAGCTATCTCGCTACCCATATTGAACCAATGCTGCAAAATTATGGCGCACCAATGGTTGATTGGACAGCAGATGTTAAAGCGATAAAAATTACACCCATCGATGCAGTAAGTGCCAATGACTTTCAGCTGACCTTGCTGGAGTTGATTGCCTTTACCATGAGTGATCCTAGCCTTGAGCCACAAGCGGATAAAGCTGCCTTCGAGCCTCTCACAAGAATACTGTCTAAACAGCAAGCGAAGTTTTTGAAAACCGAAGAAAGACTGAATGATGGAATCAAGGCTAAGCCTGACAGCCTTGATTCAACCAACGCTGATTCAAAAAATAGCGGTTTGAAAAATAATGGCTTGGAAAACAATGATCACTATCAAGCGCAGCAGCAATTACATTATCAGCTCAAAAACCTACGTTATATTAGTGAGCTTGCCGCCCCTTTATATGGCAAAAAGAAAACCAAACGCTGGCTAAAACGCGTGGTAAAAGCGCAAAAATTACTCGGTAAACAAGTCGATATGACTTATTATCAGCAGTGCTATCAGCAAAAATCATTAACCGAATCTGATACATTATATGGCGTAGGATGGTTTGCTGCTATTTTAAAAGATGACTCTAAACGCTTGCAAAAGCGCCTAGATCGTATTCAAGATTGTGCAACGTTTTGGTAAAAACGAATAATATCACTTTGAATTATTGTGATTAACCTTGTGTACTATTAAGTGGATACAAACATAAAAAAGACAGCATCATAAATATGAGCTGTCTTTTTTAATTGTTTTTTTACTGTATTAACAACCGACTAGTTATCTAATCCAAATACTTTCATACGCTCATTAAGCGGCTGATAGGATTTTTTACCAGCAGGCTCAAGGATATTGCCGAATGGCATTTGCGCGATTAGATCCCAGTTTTTAGGAACTGAAAATGCCACGGCGACATCCTCATCAATCAGCGGGTTGTAGTGCTGGAGACTCGCACCAACGTCTAACGTACGTAATTCTGTCCACATAGCATACTGATGCATTGCTGAGGTCTGATGCGCCCACAGAGGGAACTTATCAGCATATAAGGCAAAATTATTTTGCAACGATTTTGTGACTTCTTTATCTTCATAAAACAGCACCGTGCCTGCCGCTGCTCGAAAGCTGTCCATCTTTTGTTTGCTACTTGCAAAATCGCCATCGCCTACTTCCTGACGCAACTTATCTTCGGCAATATCCCATACTTGTTTATGCTGCTCACCGAACAATACGATTAACCGTGAAGACTGAGAATTAAAAGCAGATGGTGTATGTAGCAGCACGCGCTCAGCAATGTTAACAATCGCTCTTGGATCTACTGGTAAATCGTTACCTAAAGCATAAATGGTACGGCGTTCATCAAAGGCCTGTTGTAGACTTACTAAACTGGCGGTAGTCATTATTATGTTCCTCTTAATTATTATTAATATGCTTAATAGAATAGGATTCTATATTCTTGAGAGTTAGCCACTCTTTCTAAGAACTTAAAATCTCGATAAGTATTGTAGCAAATAACTTAATATCAGTTCGTTATTGTTAATTTTATTTTATCAATAACCTTGTAAGTGACTCTTGTAAAATAATCTTCTATAACGGTAAGAATATGAATGAATTTTATAACGCGGCATAGGACTATTTTTATAGATTATTCATAAATGTTGGTAACGGGAGCAATGTCAAATGTCACTAACGTCATCGATATCATGAACATCATTAATAATAGCAACGGGCGTGCCTTTATCCACCTGTTCAAACAATTCAATAATGTTCTGATTACGCATACGGACACAACCATGAGAGAGCGGTACGCCCATAGGCTCACTGTCTGGTGTGCCATGAATATAAATATAGCGCTGATAAGTATCGCAGCCGCCTTGGCTATTGCTGCCTTTATTAGCACCTTCTTCAAGACCGCTTAACCATAAGATGCGGCTTAATATCCAATCGCGTTCAGGATGTAACGCTCCAAAAGCCTCATCATATATCTCACCAGTAGCTACACGACCAATAAATACAGCATTACTCGGCGCACTTGAGCCTATTTTTTCTGCGATAACGTGTTTACCAAGTGGCGTACAGCCACTGTCTTGTTGACTGCCTATGCCGTTTTTAGCAGTAGATACTGCGTACTGAGCAACCACCTTTTTCTGCTTATATAGTGTCAAATTTTGCTGAGCAATATTAATCACCAGCTGTTTCATAATATTTTCGTTATTTGTCATAGCTGTCTTCCATCTGTCAGTTCATATATCTCATTATTAACCGCATTATAAAAAATGAATTAGGTTTTCTAGTATTAAGGGATTGTATCAAGGGATTCGGCACCGTAATATAGGGGCACACTTTTTGATGCTAGCAGATTATGACGACTATTTCACCGACACGTGTGTCGATGTATGATTTTCTATATCAAGATACCAAGCCTATGGTGTCATTATTGGCAGATGTCGCTCAGCTTTCATTGCCGCAGGCGCGTTTAGCCATGGACGCCAGTTTACAAGCAATTGTCAGTGCCCTTCTCGCTTATCAGCAGCGGCACACAGGACAAACTGTTAGCAAAAAACTGTTTGGACGTCATGCGGTCAAAGAGCTACGGCAGTATAACTCTATGAACTTTGCGACCCTTAATGCAACGTTATATCATCGTCATGATGCAGCCGATGCGATATTCCATGATAATGCACGCGTGATTAAAGCCAGCGATCATATTGCCGTACAGATCGACGCGACGACGCCACAAGTGCAAATCTTACTTACCTCGCTATGCGTCATCGTACTACGTGAACTGGCTATTTTAGTGGAATATAGCCAACTTGATAATGATGAGATCAATAAATGGTTCGCTTTACAACCACAGTTTTTATCCGCAGCACGTTTTACAGCCAGCCAGCCAAAGCCAATATCTGTAACATTAGCAGACACTAACAATAATAACGCACTTATTTCACCAGAAAAAAAATCTTTAGAAGTAGCGTCAGAAAATAACTCAGAGCGGCGTTTATTAAACGCTAAGCAGCTTTCAGATGCTCCGCCACCTTTTGATCCTTACTGGTTTGAGCTAACAGAATTCCAACCCCAACATCATGAGCCTGTGCAAGATATACAACTGGCCACAGGGAACTATCTAAAAGTGATTGGCCGCTCACCTGAAAACATCCAACAAGGCAAGCATAATGATTTATTGATGTTTGCAGAGATGACTGCCATTACCTTACCGCACCAGCGTTGGTTGCTACAACTGGCGAAAATTTCAGAGATATACTTGCAGCGCAATCGATTACGCATCACCTCTGAACCGGCCAGTCCACCCAAGCCGCCTCTGGTCAGCTTAGGATTAATCGGTGGTAATAATGACAATACACCGACAACGACCAGTGAGAAACCGATTGAATACGAGGCATCGATACCCCTCTGGAAAAACCCTGTCATTTTAATTATTATTCTCGTTATCGGTTTGCTTGGTGGATTAGCAACCCTCAAATACTACAAGCAAAAATCTGACGGTGTCAGGCTTGCGACAGAACAGGTATTGGAGCAAAAATCTAGTGCAGAAGAACGTCAGCAGCAAGATGTGGCTATTGTGATGATAGACGAAGATGAGCCTACTGATGAAAAAGTAGAAAAAACTAAGTAGATAAACCGCTATCAAAAACTAGCATGTAAAAAGTGTATTAATAAAAATAGATCAGCAATAAAAAAGAGGCACTATATAAATAGCGCCTCTTTTTTTGTGTGATTTAACTGAAAAACGTTAAGTTGAAAGAGCTTATTTAGATAAATCACGACCACGGCTGGCTTCAATCGCCAAACGTAGACCATTTAAGCGAATGAAGCCTTCTGCGTCTTTTTGATCATAGGCGCCCGCATCATCTTCAAAGGTCGCAATTTTTTCATCAAACAATGAATCATCTGACTTACGTCCGACGACGCTCACTGCGCCTTTGTATAATTTTAAGCGTACCGTACCATTGACATATTCTTGTGATTTGTCAATCAAAGCTTGCAACATCATACGCTCAGGGCTAAACCAATAGCCATTATAAATAATCTTGGCGTAACGTGGCATGAGCTCATCTTTTAAATGCGCCGCTTCACGGTCAAGCGTCAATGATTCAATACCGCGATGGGCTTTTAGCATAATAGTACCTGCTGGCGTCTCGTAGCACCCACGTGACTTCATACCGACGTAACGGTTTTCAACGATATCTAAACGTCCGATACCATGCTTGCCACCAATCTCATTAAGTTTGATCATTATCTCGTATGGTTTAAGCTTTTCGCCGTCAATAGCAACGATGTCGCCTTTTTCATACTCTAGTTCTAGATATTGCGCTTTATCAGGGGCTTCTTCTGGGCTGACTGACCAGCGCCACATGTCGTCTTCTGCTTCAGCATATGGATCTTCTAAGATGCCGCCTTCATAAGAGATATGTAGTAAGTTAGCATCCATCGAGTAAGGAGATTTGGTTTTATTACCGGCATAGTCGATGGCAATATTATGCTCTTTCGCATAGTCCATCAAGCTTTCACGGCTAGACAAATCCCACTCACGCCAAGGTGCAATGGTAACCACGTCAGGAGATAAAGCAACAGCGCCGAGCTCAAACCGAACTTGATCGTTACCTTTACCGGTCGCCCCATGACTGATCGCATCAGCGTTATGCTCTTTTGCGATTTCCACCAAACGCTTGGCGATTAGCGGACGCGCGATAGAAGTACCGAGCAAATACTCGCCTTCATAGATGGCATTGGCGCGGAACATTGGGAACACATAATCACGGGCGAACTCTTCGCGCAAGTCTTCGATATGGATATGTTTGATACCCATGGCTTCCGCTTTGGCACGCGCAGGCTCAACTTCTTCACCTTGACCAATGTCAGCGGTGAACGTAATCACTTCCGCATCATAGGTTTCTTGTAGCCATCTAGCGATGATTGAGGTGTCAAGACCACCTGAATAGGCCAACACGATTTTATTAATAGTTTTTGGATCAAGCTGAGCCATGAATAACTCCTAATATAAGAATTTATTGTCGAATAAGTTTAACGGGAAGTAAAAATATTAATGATAAGTCAAAATCATAGAAAAATAGGTAGCTTGCTCAGTGTACATCATATTTACTATCGGCAAAAGTGGCACTGCCATCAGCTACGAGGTTTTCGCTTAGATTTAAAGGCTATTTAATCAATAATTACCTTTTTCACAGTAGACTAAATACACTATTAAATCTTGATAGATCAAAAAATCACCGATAATTTATGTATAGATATCTAGCCACATATTTAGTCAAGTCAGCAAATCTGTTATGATAGCAGCACAGCAAAACTCCCTTTTTACTCCCAAATACGACGATATAGAGCGCGATGATACTATGACTGATTCGATTAGAGAATTAACCATCCTTCAGCCAGATGATTGGCATATTCATTTGCGTGACGATAAAGCGTTAGCAACCACCATCCCTCATGCAGCAGAGAGCTTTAACCGCGTTATCTGCATGCCAAATCTTGTACCGCCTGTCAAGAATATCGATGATGCTCATGCTTACCGTGCGCGTATCATGCAACATTTGGAAGCCAGTGATTTAACTGCTGAGCGCAAGGCTGCATTTGACCCACGCATGACTCTGTATCTTACCGATACAACTACCGCGCAAGATATCGAAATGGCGGCAAAATCAGGTATTGTACAAGCGGTCAAGCTCTATCCGGCTGGTGCAACCACCAACTCTGCAGATGGCGTCACTGATATCAATGCCTGCGTCGATGTGTTTGAAGCACTTGAAAAATATAATCTGCCGCTGCTTCTACATGGTGAAGTGACGCACGATCATGTCGATATTTTTGACCGTGAAAAGCGCTTTTTAGACGAAGTGTTAGTACAAATCATCACAAAATTCCCCACCATGAAAATTGTGATGGAACACATTACCACCAGTGATGCCGCTGACTTTGTATTGGCGCAAGGCAACCAAGTTGCTGCCACTATTACGCCGCAGCATTTGATGTTTAACCGCAATCATTTATTGCTTGGTGGTATCAAACCACACTTTTATTGCTTGCCTATCTTAAAGCGCGAAAGCCATCAAAAAGTATTATTAGATGTTGCAACCAGTGGCAATCCAAAATTCTTTTTAGGCACTGACTCCGCTCCCCACGCGACCGATAAAAAAGAAGCCGCTTGTGGCTGTGCTGGCTGTTATAGCGCTGCTACAGCACTACCACTATATGCCACGGCTTTTGATAGCGTTGGTAAAATCGATAAGTTAGAAGGCTTTACTAGCCGATTTGGCGCCCAATTCTACGGCTTACCCGTCAATGAGAGCACTATTACTCTCATTAACGCCCCTATGCAGGTGCCGACAGCCTACCCTTATTTTGATGGTAGCTCATTGACACCACTGATGGCAGGCGAAACATTACCTTGGTCTATTAGAAAGTAACGTTTATTAAGTATAATTTGGCATTCTCTATATTTTTATAGATTAAATTCACCTTTATTTTATCCTACGATATCAATGCCATCCTTTTATTAAAAAGGCGCATTTATACCGTAGGATGTTTATTTTTTAACTCAACTCTAAATACCACAGCTCGACTGATAAAAGCGATTTAACCTGATATGACCACTCAAAACGATGCCGCCTTGCCTAAAGATGATTTATCCAATAATGTAGATGACCGCCTCGATGTCACGCCAAGTATTCCTACTGAAAATACCGCCACAGAAGAACAAGCACCAATGAGCTTAAAAGAGCGCTTTCGTAAATTTTTGCCTGTCGTCGTTGATGTTGAAACCGCAGGATTTAACGCGCAAACCGATGCGTTGTTAGAGATTGCTTGCATTCCTGTGCTCCTTAATGAGCAGGGCATATTTTATTCGGGTGAGGCGTTCAATGCTCATATCGAACCTTTTGAGGGCGCAAATCTTGAGCCAAGTGCTTTGGCTTTTACTGGTATAGATCCAAATAATCCACTACGTAAAGCGATTGCTGAAGATGAGAAAACCGCCCTACGCCGTATTTTTAAAGGTCTAAAAGAAGTACGCCGTACTGAAGACTGCCGTCAATGTGTTTTAATCGGACACAATGCGCACTTTGATTTAGCGTTCTTAAATGCCGCCGTCTTACGTACTAATAGCAAAAGCCACAATCCTTTTCATAACTTCTCGGTCTTTGATACCGTGACCTTATCAGCGCTCGCATTTGGACAGACAGTGCTAGCACGCGCCTGTAAAGCAGCAGGGCTTGATTTTGATGGTAATGATGCGCACTCAGCCCTTTATGATACGCAAAAGACTGCTGAGCTATTTTGTCATATTCTCAACGCTTATCCTATGCTAAGCAACGCTTTGCATGTACCGCCCGTTAAAGATGCATCGGATCAAGACATATCAAACAACAACTAAACAATAAGGCACTATTTTTAAACTATACTTACTATTAAGCATTAAAAAGAAATAATACTGACCTGTTAAATTTATGACTTTATTGCCTAGATTTTTAATCAATATGGATATGGTTAATGCAATGATAAGTAGGTTAACTGTCAGCCCAGCTGCTTATTGTGTATCGTCTAAGTGGAATGGATAGTTCGCTTATTAATGATTGTTTTTGTCTTTGAAGACACCGTAATATCCTATAGATGGTCTAAGTGGCTCATACTAACTTGATAGCAGTTATTATCAAGTCTTAATAAAAAGGATTTTATTATGGATCCGCAACTCAAATTATGGGGAACCATTATTGGTTATATGCTGCTTGCTTTAACCATTAGTACTTGTACTTCATTATGGATACGCCATCATTTAAAGAATAATGATCTACATCCACGGCGCGCACTCAAAAAAAGATACTTAATTTTAAAAAAACGTAGAAAAAGGCTTGACAGAAAGCTCGGACGCCATTAAAATACGCACCACTTCAGCATAAATGGTGAAAGCAGCTGAAGCGTTGTACTAGTCCCCATCGTCTAGAGGCCTAGGACACCGCCCTTTCACGGCGGTAACGGGGGTTCGAATCCCCCTGGGGACGCCACTATTTGGCGTCACTTATTAGCAAGTTTGTTGTAAAGCATCAAGTAAGACTGATAAGCGTACCATCAAAAAGCCCAATCACAATATATCGTGATTGGGCTTTTTTTATGTCTGTTACTTTCTTAAACGCTGAATAACTTACTATTTAATTCACTCCAAAGAAGAGATAGTATTACTGGAATTTCTAAAGCGGCTGCTACATTTATAAGCAGCAAGCTAAAACACATATCTCAAGAATATGTGGCTATCAACGCACCGATTCACAGTATAGTCAGTCTTAAATAAAACAAATACAAATATTATAAGGTGCTACTGATTATGCTACATCCCTTATCAAGCACTTGTCATTATTTACTCAGTGTAATTCTACATTCAAACCACATTTCATATTTTTATGAAAAAAAAGCCAGCAATGTATGCTGGCTTACTTAATGTGTAAATGAACGCTATATCTCTATAAAAACTACCAAATTTTATCTGCTAGTATTAACCAAAGCAGTGCTAATACGATTAGACCACCGAGTATCGTTTGAATTAAGAAAAAGGCTTGGTGCTGCCCAACTACTTTTCCTAACGTCAAGCCTAACGTACTATATTTTATAGGCTGGATATCAATATCGATATTTTCTTGTTGGTCTTCATAGTGCTGTTGCATAATATCTAAAAACTCCTGCCATTCATTAGGCTCCCAGCTGTTGGGCTTAAATGGCATAAAGCCTTTAAGCTTAGGCTCATTAATCATCCAACGCTCAAGCGTAATAGAGCGTAATGACCAATTAGAAAAACGACGCTCAGAAAGTACTGAAAAATCTAATATTTTTAAATCTTTGTGGCGATTATCTACCAACAAGCGATTTTTGAGATTGGTCAATGCTTGCTCAGAACCCTCAACATATTGCAAAAAGTAGCCGTTGCCGTAGCAAAGAATACCTGTAATATTATCGACTTTATTATGCTTAATCGAGACTTCTGCGATATCGTTAAGCGTACTGGCATTTGAAAGCCCAGTTGCAGTAATGTGGCTCAGATATACAAGCTGGCAGAGATCTAGCATTACTGGATTTGTTGAATCATTAATCGTTGACAATCAGCTTCTCCCTATTATCAGGTAATTGTAGCTAAGACAACCATACTCATTTTAGAAAAACATAGAGACAAGACCTTTAAAAAAAACAATTCGGCTTGGTATATTATTGATTTTATAAATGTTTATATTAATTGTATTAAGTTGGTTACATCATAGGTTAGTTTAGCCATCAAAGCAATATATCTTTATCTTGGGTAACAACTTGTTAATTTTCAACAATGATATAGAAATATTCTTATTAAGTTTTTAAAGGTGTTTTTAGAGAGATTATAGAATAAAGAAATATATTTTTATCGCAGGCAGAAAACTTGCGTAGAGTGATTGAAACAATACCAAACTTATTTTTGCTATAAGTAATCGATTCGCATCAAGAGAAGCCTGTGCTAATGCGATGAGTTTTTCAAAGCTTCTAGAGCGCATAACAAACAAGAAAAATCATCATAGGAGAAGGTTGTTTTGGATGCATATTCTATATATTGAACTGACTATAGTTATGGTTGTTGAGATTGGGCAGTAAGAATCGCTGCGAGCAATATCGCATCGTCAGGATAAGTGAGCTTAATATTTTGGCGACTGCCAGTGACTAGACGAATCGGCAATGCCAAGTGTTCAAAAGCACTGGCTTCATCGGTAATAATAAGGTTATGCTCAGCTACATAAGCAAGTACACGGCGCAATTGTTCAACACGGAATACTTGCGGGGTTTGTGCCTGCCAAAGGCCATTGCGGTCAATAGTACGCTTGACATAATAGTGAGGATTAGTCTCACCTATGGATTTAGATTCAGCTATAGATTGGATGTGCGTCTGATACTGGGCTTCTTTTAGTGTATCAGTAACCGGTGTCGCTAAGATAGCACCGTAAGGCTCTAGCATTGCGGCTTTAATAACCTGATCGATATCATGGCTGGGCACAGCGGGACGCGCTGCATCATGGATTACAACCAAATCTGTTGCAGCAGCACCTGCATGAATTATTGCCTCTACACCCGCCTGTACCGATTGCCAACGCTCAGCACCGCCAATAGCATAATAGATAGGAAGTGCAAAATTCAGTGTCTGTGCTGTACTGTCATCTGCTGCCACGACCAATAAGCATTTATCAATATAAGTACTGCCAGCAAGCCGTGCCACACTGTGCTCTAGCAATGTCTGCCCTTTGAGCATCGTATACTGCTTAGCGATAGGCGCACCAAAACGACTACCGCGACCAGCAGCGACGATCATAGCGTGTATATTAGGGGCAGTATTCATAGTTCCGGATTCATAAGATGGTGTTCATAAAGCGTTATTCACAAAGCGTTATTCACAAAACAGTGTTTATGGATTGATTCCATCACTATATGACTAGAGAGAAATAAAGGCTAATAAAAATAGAAGTTTAAAGGTATAAAAAGTCATTGTTATCAATAAATACTTATTGCGATGGATTCAGAAATTAATAACGACTGTGCGTGTTTGGTGCGGTTGATACTTGGACGAAAGTTTCATTTGGTTTAATCAAGCCCAAATCTAAACGGGCATGTTCTTCTACTGCCTCTAAACCTGTCTTTAAATCATGCACATCAGTACGTAATAAGTTATTGGCTAATACTTGATTGTCATTTAAGCGCTGCTGCTCTTCAACCTGAGTCAAGAGCTTATTATGCTCAAAACGGCCATTTTCACCCAGCCAATATTGATATTGCAGTCCTAATAGTACAGCAACAGCTAGAGCAAGTAGTATAAACTGGCTAAAGTATTTCATAAGCTAATAACGCCAAACGATATAGAAATAAGAGAATAAAAACTGGCTAATCTCGCTAAGCGATATATAAGCAATTATATATCGCCTAGGGTTAGCTATAAGTTCAGCTCATTAACCACGTAGACCGATAAATTCTTCACGGCCACGATAGCTTGCACGTACTTGCTGCTCAATACGTAATAGCTGATTATATTTTGCTACACGATCTGAGCGGCATAGTGAGCCGGTCTTAATTTGACCAGCAGCCGTACCAACCGCTAAATCAGCAATGGTGCTGTCTTCCGTTTCACCTGAGCGATGTGAAATAATGGTTGCATAGCCATTTTTCTTCGCTAGATAAATCGCATCTAACGTTTCTGATAATGTACCAATCTGATTGAATTTAATCAAAATCGCATTGGCAATATGCTTATCAATACCTTCTTGCAAGATAGCAGGATTGGTCACAAACAGGTCATCACCGACCAGCTGGACTTTATCACCAATCTGCTCGGTCAAATATTTCCAACCATCCCAATCTGACTCATCAAGACCATCTTCGATAGAGATAATAGGATATTGACGTGCCAATCCTACTAGATAGTCTGAGAACCCTTGGCTGTCAAAAGCTTTATTACCTTCGCCTGCCAAAATATATTTACCATCTTTATAGAACTCAGTAGCAGCGCAATCTAAGGCTAGATGAATATCTTCACCTGCTTTATAGCCGACTTGCTCAATCGCTTGCATGATAACCGTGATCGCTTCTTCATTGCTACGTAGGTTAGGAGCAAAGCCACCTTCATCACCTACTGAGGTACTTAAACCTTGAGATTTCAGCACGGACTTTAAGCTGTGGAAAATCTCAGTACCGGCACGCAATGCTTCTGAAAAGCTAGTAAAACCAACGGGCTCAATCATAAATTCTTGAATATCGACCGTGTTATCCGCGTGCTCGCCACCATTTAAGATATTCATCATTGGCACAGGCATCGTCAGCGAGGTCTGGTTGCGCAAATTGGCAATATATTGATGCAGCGGTAAGCTTTGCGACTGCGCGGCAGCTTTTGCGGCAGCAAGTGAAACGGCAAGTATGGCATTGGCACCAAGGTTGTCTTTGTTGTCCGTACCATCCAACGCAATCATCGTGTCATCGATGTTCTGTTGCTCGCTAACATCCTTGTCCATTAAAGCGTTACGGATTTGGCTATTAACATTGGCAACCGCTTTTCTAACGCCCTTACCCATATAGCGATCTTTATCACCATCACGTATCTCAACGGCTTCACGTGAGCCTGTTGATGCGCCACTTGGTACGGCAGCGCGTCCGATAGTGCCATCAGCTAAGATAACATCGGCTTCAATCGTTGGGTTACCGCGCGAGTCTAAAATCTCACGAGCGCGAATGTCTTTAATTGCGGTGACGTTGTTGGTTTCTTCAGCGTACATAATGTCTGTTAATTCCTTTGGTCATGCCAAGTTTGTGGGATAAATAACGGCAGTTAGAATACAAAAAAGATAAAGCAAAATATCGTATAGTAATGCGCAAAAAACAGCTTTAGTGATTAATACAATCAGCTCATTTTAAACGTGATTAACGGTTTATTTCATCCCTTAACCTTTAGCTATAGTGTTTGGCATCATAGCATATTTTTTATTAAACTGCCCTTATCTTGCGCTGACTTGCAAACAGAAAATCAAACATGAATAGTAGTATTAGTTATTATCAACCGCCCAAAACAAATGCTATA
>NZ_JBAQQF010000029.1:0-48722 GCF_049295055.1 Psychrobacter sp.
GCATAGCACGATTGGATATGTGTCACCTTTTGAATTTGAAAAGCGGTATTATGATAATTTAACCCTGTCAGGCATTGCTGCCTGACTCAAGTAAAACACTCTCCGATATAGTCGGGGCGGTTCAGAGGTTTTAAATACTAGCAAAGAAAATCGTCATGACTTACCAGATTATTTAGCTAGATTTGAATACGTTAATGGTGGCTTATTTGCTGACTCTATTGGTTCACCAAAGTTTTCTACCAAGTCTCGCAGAATGCTCATTGAGTGTGGCAGTGAGCTAGATTGGTCGGGTATCAATCCTGATATCTTTGGTTCTATGATTCAAGCCGTTGTACACCCCGATCAGCGTGGTGGGATGGGGATGCATTATACGTCCGTCATCAACATCATGAAGGTAATTGAACCACTGTTCTTGGATGATTTGTATGTAGAGCTAGAAAATATAGTAGAGAACATTGATCCAAAATTAAAACCTAGCCGTTTGCGTAAACTGCATGATCGCATCGCTAACATCAAAATATTTGACCCAGCTTGTGGTTCAGGTAACTTCTTAATTATTGCTTTTAAAGAGCTTCGTAAGCTTGAGATGGAAATAATTAAGCAACTTCAAGAGTTTAAAAAAGATGATTATCAAGATGATTTTTTTGATGAGGCCGGCTTAGACTCATCGTTTTCACGTATCAAACTATCTCAGTTTTATGGAATAGAGCTTGATGATTTTGCTCATGAAGTAGCCATACTTTCGCTTTGGTTAGCTGAGCATCAAATGAATGTAGAGTTTAAGGATGAGTTTGGTGAATGTGCTCCAACATTACCCTTAAAGAGTAGTGGTAATATTACCCAAGGGAATGCGACAAAGTTACTATGGACGGACTATGTTAAAGGGGCGGATGCTAACACCTATATTATAGGTAACCCACCTTACTTAGGCGCTAAAAGACAGAATAAAGAACAAAAAGAAGATTTGAAAAGAGTCTTTCATTTCTCAAAAGACTACAAAAATCTGGATTATATAGCTTGTTGGTTCTATCTAGCCTCTTTATTTATAAAACAAACAAAAGCACAAGCAGCACTCGTCTCTACAAACTCCATTGTCCAAGGAGACCAAGTTTCTTTACTTTGGCCACATATTTTTAATAAAGATATTGAAATTTCTTTCGGTTATAGGTCTTTTAAATGGGAGAATTCAGCTAAGGGAAAGGCTGCTGTAATTTGCGTTATAGTTGGACTGCGGAAGTCATCTGGAAAAGAGTGTTATATATATACTGATAATCTTAAGCTTTCTACATCTTCGATAGGACCTTACTTAAATGCAGATAGCAAAGTAATCGTAGAAAAATCAAAAAAGCCATTAAGTAGCTTACCAGAAATGATATATGGAAATATGCCTCTTGAAGGAGGGTTTTTAAAGCTTACTTGCTCTGAGAAAGAAGAAATCATTAGCGCTAATTATAATGCTGAGAAATTCATTAAACCAACTATTGGTGGAGAAGAATTTTTAAAAGGAATTAAGCGTTGGTGTATTTGGATAGAGGACTATGAGTTAGAGGAGGCAATGCTGATACCTTCTATAGCTAAGAGAGTTGAATCTGTAAGAAAGTTTCGAGAAAATGGTGGAGAGGTTGCTAGGAGTTTAGTGAATCGTTCTCACCAGTTTAGATATAGGCATGTAGCTAAAAATAATATGTTAGTTGTGCCATGTACTAGTTCTGAAAACAGGGACTATGTGCAGTGTGGTTTTTTTACATCAAGTTATATTTCTATGAATTCTATACAGGTCATTCATGATCCTGAGCTTTGGGTTTTCGGAGTTATTTCTTCCAAAATGCATATGACATGGGTCAAAGCCGTGGCTGGGAGATTAAAGAACGATTACCGTTACTCTAATGTTATTTGTTACAACACCTTTCCTTGCCCTGATTTTACTGATGAGAATAAAGAAGTTTTAACTGAGTTATCAATAAAAATACTCTCTGCAAGAGAAGAACATTTAAATACTACTATTGGGAATCTATATAAAAAGGGAGACATGCCATCTGATCTCTTAAGTGCCCATTTAGCTTTAGATACGTACTTTGAAAGTTTATATAAAACTAATCCTTTGAAAAACGATGATGAAAGGCTTGAGATTCTTCTTAAGCAATATGTTCAAATGACAGGAAATAAAAATGCCTAATTTAATGCACTTCGAATACGCTCAGACGGGTGCTAGCTCAAACGAAAACGAGATGGGCATGAGGGCAATGCAAGCACGTGCCTATGCCGCTCGCAATAGTCAGTACCTATTACTAAAAGCGCCTCCTGCATCAGGGAAATCACGTGCCCTAATGTTCTTAGCATTGGATAAGCTAAATAATCAAGGTATCAAAAAAGCGATTGTAGCGGTGCCAGAGCGATCTATTGGCGGTTCATTCAGTTCGACCGAATTAACTAAATATGGTTTCTTTTGTGATTGGGACATTGACGATAACAATAACCTATGTATTCCTGGTGGTGAGAGTAGCAAAACCAAAGCATTTAAGCGTTTTATGGCAAGCGATGACAAGATATTGATTTGTACTCACGCCACACTACGTTTTGCCTTTCAAGAAATAGAAGATAGCGTGTTCAATGACTGCTTGCTCGCTATTGATGAATTTCATCATGTGTCTGCTGATGGTGATAACGTCTTAGGCGGTGTGTTGCGCAGTATCATGGCGAATTCAAACGCCCATATTGTTGCTATGACAGGTTCATACTTCCGTGGCGATAGTATCCCTGTGCTGACACCTGAAGATGAAGCCCAGTTTGATAAAGTTTCTTTCAATTATTATGAGCAGCTCAATGGTTATAACTATCTAAAGTCGCTTGGTATTGGCTATCACTTCTACCAAGGTCGATATACTGATGTCATTCATGAGGTACTCAACTCAGAAGAGAATTATGGAAAGAAAACCATTATTCATATACCAAACGTCAACTCAGGTGAATCAACCAAAGAAAAATATGATGAGGTAGATGCTATTCTTGAAGTGCTGGGTGAAGCCGGTAAAAGAGATCCTGAAACAGGCGTTATTCTCGTTACACGGCCCGATGGTACAGTCATTAAGGTGGCAGATTTAGTTGAAGAGAACGAGCGAGATATTATCCAAAACTATTTACGTAATATGAATCACGTAGACGATATGGATATCATTATTGCCTTAGGTATGGCAAAAGAAGGTTTTGACTGGGAGTGGTGTCAACACGCACTGACTGTTGGATATAGAAGCTCACTAACTGAAATTATTCAAATTATTGGTCGTTGTACTCGGGATAGCGCAAATAAAACCCACGCTCAATTCACCAACCTTATCGCGCAACCTGATGCTGCAAACGACAACGTGACCATTGCTGTAAATAATATGCTGAAAGCTATTACTGGCTCTTTATTAATGGAACAAGTGCTTGCCCCTAATTTTAAATTCAAAACGAAAAGAGATGGCGACTTCGAACCTACGCCATCTGGCACTATGAAAATAGGTGGTTTTAAAGAACCTAGTACCAAACGCACCAAAGCTATTATAGAGTCTGATTTGGCTGATCTAAAAGCTGCTATCTTGCAAGATGATAAGGTCATTGCCGCTTCGGCAGGTAAAGTCGACCCAGAAGTAGTGAATAAAATTCTAATACCTAAAATAATTCAGCGCAAGTATCCCGATCTGACTGAAGCTGAAGTTGAAGAGGTAAGACAGCAAGTCGTAGTAGATTGTGCAATAAGTTCAGCAGAAGTAACTGAGCAAGGCGGTAAGAAATTTATCCGCATGGCCGATAAGTTTATCAATATTGATGAGCTACATATTGACTTGATTGATCAGATCAATCCTTTCCAAAAAGCATTTGAAATACTTTCAAAATCCATAACGACAGATGTGCTTAAGCTTATCCAAGAATCCATTGAAACCACTCGTATTCAAATGGACTTTGAAGAGGCTAAGCTGCTATGGCCTAAAGTTAAGCAGTTTGTGCATGAAAAGGGTCGTGAGCCTGACTTAAACAGCTCGGATTTTACTGAAAAGAGACTTGCTGAATGTGTCATTTATATTAAGCAACAGAAACGCAAGAGAGCAACTGCATAATGAAAAATGAAGAGTGGCAAGTTTTAAAGTCTATCGAATTAGATGATTGGCTAAGCTTCATTGATGATGATGATGAGTTAGGGATTACAACGATTAAAGCAAAGTCGCGGGCACCTACAGCAGATGAGCACTTAGTCGCTAAATTCCAAGAGATAAGCGACTTCTATAACGCTAATAAACGCTTACCTGAAAATAACATGGCGAATATTAGTGAGCTTATGCTGTTCAAGCGTTTAGAGTCTATTAAGAATAACAATGAACAGTGCCATGCTTTGGTAGATTTTGACGAATTCAATCTGTTACCACTTACCCATGAAGTCGCTGCATCAGAACCCGAACTTGTTGAAAAAGAAATCACCTCGTTTGAAGATATCTTTGCAGATGATGATTTTGGCTTACTCGGTGACTCTGATCAGAGTATTTTTAACATCAAGCATATTAAGGTAGATAAACGTGCTGAGACTGACTTTGTCGCTCGCCGTAAATCATGTAAGGATTTTGATAAATACAAAGACTTGTTTCCTGTTGTTCAGCAAGAGTTGAACAGTGGTCAACGTAAGATTATTGAGTTTGAAGGAACTGGCTACAATATTAATGAAGGTAGTTTTTACATCTTAGATGGCATTTTATTGTATGTAGATAAGGTTAGCTTAACTTCAAAAGATCAAGTTATAGATGGGGTTGTCGTAAGAAAAGATGGGCGTACAAGATGTATTTTTGAGAATGGAACAGAATCAAATATGCTTTATAGGTCGCTTGCCAAAGTCCTGTCTAAAGAAGGGAAAATTGTCTCGCCTAAAGGGGAGTATTTCTCTGATATTAAAAGCATCAACGAAGAAGATGAGTCAGCTGGTTTCATTTATATTTTATCTAGTAAAAGCCAAGATGCTCGCATTCAATCCATACCCAATCTATTTAAAATAGGCTATTCACGTACACCTGTTAAAAAGCGTATTGCAAATGCCGCCAATGAGCCGACTTATTTAATGGCTCCAGTAGAGATTGTTGCCAACTACGAATGCTATAACATGAATACGCAAAAGTTTGAAAACTTAGTACATACCGTATTTAGAGATGTTTGCATTGATGTGGAGATTGCAGATTTACAAGGTAATATGTGCAAACCTCGAGAATGGTTCAGTGCGCCTTTAGAGCAGATAAATACAGCGATTGACTTGATAGTGAACGGGCAGATTATAAATTATAGATATAACTCTGCTACAAAGAAAATAGATTTGAAATAACTGAGCGTAGCACTAAAAACAGTTATAAGGTAGGACTAGTAGGACTAGTAGGAACAATTATAACCCTATTAATTTTGAATAATTTTATTTAAATATATGCATATGTATACAAGCAGTACGAAATAACCCTACTAGTCCTACCTGTCCTACCCTTTTAAATATAAACAGTCTTTAACAATAAAAAAGCCATTCGTTATAACGAATAGCTTTTTTATTGTTAAAGACTGTTTTTTGATTAACTGACTTTTCTTATCCTGAAAAGATTACCTTTTGTGCTGGCCTTAACTAGCTCTAGTTTCATTCCATCGGCAATGCGTCCATGTCTGTTCTTCAAAAGATTACCGATTGATCGAGTAGTTAACGAATTGCCACCGTTTAAATCAATCAATACCTCGTGTAGTGGGTGGTCATTAAGTACTTGCCGCGTCATGTAATCATTTAATGCTCGTGCTGTGAATGGTGCGCTGGCTTGCCACTCATATATAGCAGTTAGCAACTCACACAGCGCCTCATGTTCAGGGTCTTTCTCCATGTTGTCATCTATCGAGCGTTTAGGGTCTATTAGGCCCTCAACGTGCTGTGCTAGCCATATAATCGGTTGTCTGCAAGTTGTATCCCATTCCTCAAAGCCTGGCAGTCTATCACTAACCATACCACCGCGTTGGTGGTCGTCGCTTTGCAGATAGCCACGTATCAAGATAATGGCCGCCGTCATCAGTTTAAAGCGGTTTTCTTTGATGTAGATAGCTGGTCGTTGTCCGTCGATCGCTGACAAGTCACGTTTTGCTAATGTGGGGTTCTCGATACCTGTATCAAATCGACAAGTTAAGACACGGCGCGGCATATCTCCCAATAATGTCATGTTGTTACCAGTTAGTAGCAGCATAGCACGGTGTGATACCTCTACACTCTGAGTGAATCCTAGTATGCGACCGCTAAATCGCTCGGACGTTAGGAATGAGGCCATAGTCGCACTATTAAACGCACCCATGATGTTATCCCAGACAATTAACCGTCGTCCTTCAATCAACATAGATAGCAGCGTCTTTCGTACTTCGTCCTCATTCTTTTCAATACTGGGTGTCATTGCTATCGACTCATCAATCACTAAGATACCTAAACACTCACAAAAGTATGTTTTTCCTGATCCTTGTTTCGGTGCGTCAAACGCAAAGGCTGGCGCTGTTGCTTGCGTCGGCCTTGTCACAGCTGTCAGCACTGCAGATAGCGCTACACTGCGGCTCACGTTGTCTGCATAGTCAAAAGTACCAAATGGCTTCATTAACTCATGGTACGCGGCTATCGCGTCCTCTTTGCTGACAAACATAGGTATCGTTACGCCATCATCTGAGAAATCAAGATATAACTGAGTCTCAACGTCATACCCATGTTTTGTGACAATGTGGTCGTTGTGAGTGATTGTAGGCGCGTTAATAACAGCGTTTAATGGCTTTAGCTGGCGGTGTTTATGCATTGCTAATATCTGGCGGATAGCCTTTTTTGGTGGGTCAATCAATTGCTCGTAGGTTGCTTTTTCAGTCTTAGGGCACTGCCAGAACTGAGCAATCGCGCCTAGCTCATGCTCTAGTAACGACTCACTAAATGGCATTATTTTTCCATCTCTAACGCTGACTAGGTTGTCGCCCATATCATAGTAATCAGGTAAGGCGCGCATTAGTCTAAGCGTCTGCAGTGTGGTGTCTGTCATCTTGCCAGCGACGTGCTCAATGCGGCGCGGCTGTCTTAGTAGCTTATATGTTTTACCACCATGCGCCATGCTATACAGTGTCGGCCGTTGGCTTTGAAGGTATAACTTACCGACGTTATGAAAGTTATTATAATCTGGCTCTAGCGGGTCTTTAGTCAATGCACCATGATATTGATCTGGGTCGTCTAGTGCGTCGGCTATGGTTATCTGCTCACCATCTGCCAATGTGATAATAAAGTCACCTGCCAGCACGTCCATGTTGAGTGCGCGTAGTACGTTATTTTTTGCGGCCTTTAGCTGCTCGTCGGTTGGCTCTTTTATGCCTTGCTTCGTTAAATGTGCGACGGCTCTATCATGACTGAATACATCTCTTATCACCTTCACTTTATCGGCATATAGCTCTTTCTCTTTTATTTTAATTGCAGCTAATACTTTCACTTGTTTAGCTGTAAGCTCAGGCAGTGCTGTTTTAGTATCTAACCCATGCCCTTCATGGCACTCTGTTGGCACTGGTCGCTGCTCTAGTGGTGCAATACAATCTGATCCTGCAGAAAAATCTAAGCGGTTTGCTTGAAAGACGCTAACGTCAATCGGTGCGCGTTCTAAATAACTTCCTGCTTTGCTGATTTCATAATAGCCATGACCATCAAGCCACAACCTATCAAACAATACTCTACCAGCGCGCGGTATGTCATCAGCGTCCTTAATAAAGATATATAAGCGTTGCCCTGTTAGGCCGTTGATCTGCTCGTTACCGTTGTAGATATAACTGCTCGAACTTGGCCGCCATACATGCGCGATATTATCGAGCGGGATCACATCGTTAATAGCTTTGATAAACGCCTCTTTTGATAACGTCTTATCGTCGCAATCTAACATCATAACTCCGTTATCACTGCCCCATCTATAGTGCTTATTCGTTCGTGTGGTCGCGCTGGCTGGCTCGCCTCTCTCAGTGAATAACTTAGTACTAAGTATATCTATTTCAGCTTGTGCGGCGGTGTGTATGCCCCACGTTACGGCCTGATTATGATCTAAGCTATCGAGCAAATCGCCTAGTGCTTGTGCGCTATTTACGCTTTGATTGATGGCTCTACCTTCCACCATTTGTGCGACGGTATCAGTGACCAACTCGCCAAACGTGTTAAGGCTGCGTTTCTTTGTTAGTGTCGGCGGTGTTATACTAGTTATGACGCTGAGGTCTGCCCTGACTTTAATGTCGTTTGTGTTTTGTGTGATTGCTTGCTGTACCAATGCACCGACGTTTGCCGCGTTCGGTGCATTTTTAGTTTTAGCTGTCATGTTGATCCTCCCAACTGAAATCGTCGTCAGATAGTTCACAATTCAGCAGGAGAAATTCGTAATAACATATTACAAAACTTCTATCTTCTACTTTTATACTTTCTATGTTTAATTCGCATATTCCTATATGCGTGTTTACCATATTTGTGCAATCTCTTACATTTCTAAGACCAGTGTTTTTAGCTTTAACACTATTCTTTGCACCTTGATTGTCATCATTTGCACCTTGATTGTCATCATTCGCATCTTGATTGTCATCATTCGCGCTTTGGGTGTCATCATTCGCGCTTTGGGTGTCATCATTTGCACCTTGATTGTCATCATTTGCACCTTGATTGTCATCATTTGCACCTTGGTTGTCATCATTTGCACCTTGGTTGTCATCATTTGCACCTTGATTGTCATCATTTGCACCTTGATTGTCATCATTTGCACCTTGGGTGTCATCATTCGCACCTTGGGTGTCATCATTCGCGTTTCTAAGGTTAGTATTTATAACGCTAGCGCCAGTATTCACGTTACCAACTTCTTCGATTCTGAAGCGTTGGAAGCAATAGCTAATATATGATGTAGATATCCATATATTATTAAGCACTATGCCCGCCAATAGTGGTTTCAAACAACTAATGAGCTTATAAACGCAACTTTCTAAAGTACTAAAACACTCGGTTTTAAGGTGGCTAATCGTGTGTTGTAACGGGTAATGGTAGATAATTTTTTCATAATTTAATAGCGATTCTGAACCTGTAAGATTCACCATATGCTGATCAAGTTTCTGTGACGCATTTGGGCTATGGTTAGAACAGCCCGCAAAGTTTTGAGCTAGATATTTCTGCAGACTGACTAACTGTCGCTTCGCATAAAGACTGCCAGCCTTTACACCACTCTTAGTAGCTAGATGTAAGGTTTTATCACCTTGAGCCTCAATAAATACAGTCACTTTAGAACCTCCTGACTCACAAAAGGAACGTTCTCGTCACTACTATTAACGTGATGACTTGCTAGCCAAGATAAAATATCAGTATTCTTGAACAACAAAATGCCATGAATATTAACTGGCTTTGGAAATTTATCTGCTTTCCACCATCTACGTAATGTTTGATGGTGTACACCAACGATAGTAGCCGCGACTTTAATGCGCGTTTGACCCTGTGGGTGAAGTTTTTCGATGATTTGGGAGCTATCTGACATGTTTAGCATTTCTGCTAACTCCTATGTAATGCCAATGACTGGCGTTATTAAGTGTTAGCAATATTACCCAACGATAAGAGAGTCAGCATCCCAGTTGGGATAGAGCAGTATGCCAACTGGGATGCCGATTTTGTACTAGGCAAAAAAAAGCCTTACATGGTTAGTAAGGCAATTATATTTTTTACTTTGTTATTCACAAGAAATAACAAATATCCATTTGCTTAGCTAAATAGCCATTCTTGTAATATCAATATGATTTTAAGCTGTCAATGCTCTTAGGAGGTTTTTAGTAATTTGAAAAGCAAAGTTATTCTATAGCTATATACGTATAATGAAAGAGAAAGCACACACTAAAACAATAGTGATAAATTAAGATTATAAACAGAATTAATCAATTCTATACTAGCTATCATCCTTGCTTACTATGAGTAAATATATCGTTTTTACATTATCAGCAAGCCTGTTATCTTTTCTTTTTTTCATCGATGAGCGCGTCTTTAGCCTTTTTAAACCGCTCACCTATTGTGGATTTTTTTTGTCCATAAATATTCTCACTATTTATATCGTTAATAATCACTGCCTCACTTGAATATGTTGGCCGCCCGCCCGCTACTCTTGATATAGTTAGCATGTTCAATAGTAATCCGATTGTAATCAAATAACTTTTCTCACTTCTTTCATTAAGCTCATTGTCATCTAGCTGTATTTCTTGCGCCTCAAACCTATCTATTTTTTCTTGTTTTTTTTCGAGATTATTATAGGCAGTTTTCAATTCATCTCTAACTTTCGCAAGCTCGTCCTCTATTTTTAGAGCACTAGCTTCTGTAATATTCACAAGCTTATCAAGCTGTTTTTTTTTAAACCTCAATTCATCATAACTAATATGGATTATAGCCCTATCTTGTAATGGCTTACTATCAATGCGATAGTCAGGGAAATAATATAAGTTGCCAAACTTAGCGCTTGAAAGATAACCTGTATCACCCTTCGAATAAGAATAATTACTTTCTTTATCAAACGAAAAGTCTTCTTGCTCGTAAACCTCTTCTACAGTTACTTTTGCCTTAAGCTTTGAAAAATTACCATCATCAATGTTAAGGAAAGCATCTTTTAAAAAAAACATCCCACCTATTTTATGGACATTATTAGCAAAATATAGGGGCTGGCTAACAAACTCATTATCTTTTTTTACACGGGTCGAGCTTATATTGAAATCATATATATTATAAATAATACAATTACGATAGAAGAAAACATCTAATTTTCCAGCAAGACTTAATTCCTTCAACTCATCGAACTCATACTTGTAGCCAGTTTCCTTTTCAAGATATATAAGCGTCTGTTTTATGCTTAAATAATCCAAAACCATAATTTACACCCCTACACCCTTAGATTGAAATAGGAGCAAGGCAGTGACAGTTTAAGGGTGTAAATAGCTGTCGTTCGGGAGCAACCCCTAGCCTTGCATGGTCGTTATTACATGGCGTCACCCATGCTTTTGTGTCTGCTGTTTAAAGCTGGCGTGAATGACGTTATCAAACTTGCCAGCTTTAATATCATCTAAATAGTTTGCCCATTCGTTCATCATGCGCGTTCGTTCAGGTACGGCTTGCATACGGTTATACGCTTTTCCATACTTGTTCAGCATTTGATGACCTAGCTGCATTTCTGTCACTAGCTCGTCATAACCTAGTCGTTCCATCAGCATAGTTTTTGCGCTGGCACGGAAACCATGGGGCGTGTGCACTTCTTTATAACCTCTGCCCTCATAATTGTCACCAATGCCGCCACTATTCATAGATGGGTCGTTTAATACTTTGTTCACTAACTGCTGATCATGGTAAAAACCTTTCTTGCGTCTAGGGTTATAAAACACATATTCATGCCCACCCGTTAATGATTGCATTTGCTCTATGACTGCGATTGCTTGCGGTGCTAGTGGTACTACTAAACTTTCTACCATGTCCTCACGGCGCTGCCCTTTCTGCGGCTTAAATATCCATTGCTTGCCATCAAGGTCAATGTCTGCCCATCTCATCGAGCATATATCGCCTATACGTGCAAAGGTTAGCGGTAGTAGCTTTAATATCGGTTTGTTATACACCTGCTTATCACTTAACTGGTCAATCTCTATCAATAGGACGGCAAAGTCTTTGGGGTCTGTCAGTGAAGGATAGTGCTTGGTTCTAGTCGGCTTTAATGCTTTGGCACCTGATAACTGCGTTACTGGGTTGTATTCAATAAACCCTTTTAGTACAGCATGGGCAAAGATACGCTGCGCCATATTTTTAACGCGATTGCCTTTGTGAACATAAACCCGTTGTATGTCACTGCATAGGGCAAGCACTTGCTGGCTTGTAATATCACTAATAGGAAATTTACCAAAAGCAGCTATTAAAGGTCTAAGGTAATTGTGCATGTTCCTTAGGGTGCTTGTCGCTGGTTGGTGGTCAGGGTTGCTTGTCTGCTCATAAAGCCAGTCACGAGCTACCGCCTTAAATGTATTAGTTATAGCAGTGGCTTGTCTTGTGCGTTCGCTATCGCGCTGGGTGATTGGGTCTTTCCTATTAGCGAGCATACGCATATTATCGGCATGAGTCTGTCTTGCGCGCTCGAGTGTCAAGGCAGGGTATTGCCCTAGCGTCATCTCTTTACGTTTACCAGTGATTGGATGTGTATAGCGGTGCTGAAACTCAATGCAACCACCCCGGATGCGCAGTCTTAGGCCTTGATACCCACCAATAGTATGATAGACACGCTTTTGACCTTGTGCCTCTTTGACGGCTTTTTTGATCTGAGTATCAGTTGTTAATGCTGCCATGACTGTATGCCCCTATTCTTTACTCGCCACGTTGAAAACCTGACCACCAATCTGACCACCATTAATGTTGCTAATTGGTGGTCACTGATGATAATCAAGGATAACACACGTTAGCATTAGATTTATATAAATAAAGGGCTTGAGCTAACAAAGGTTAACATGAGATAACACCATAACAACCCCCTCCGTGGGCTCTTTTTTTGCCTGCCATTTATCATTGTATATATTTGATTAATTTCTCTATAGTCAAAATTTTCTTCATATATTAATGAGAGCAGATTGTCTTTACCGTCTCTGCTGCCATCTGATAACAGCTTTCGATGTTACCTTGTGCACACCAATCGCCACTGACAATCCACTGATGACTGTCATCAACCAAGATGCCCAGCTGTTGATTGTCTATATTTTTAATTGTCGACGCATAACGCCAACGATGGCAGTCAACTTGGCTGGGTGTACTTTTCATATCCCAATTTAAAGCTTGCTGTGCCGCCTGTAGCAACTGCGCTTTTATTACCTCAATATCGTTATCGACATGTGCCTCCGACCAGTCATTACGCGCATGGATAGTGATACTGGGGAGTAGGTTTTCATGGGCAGGCTTTTGATGTTCGATAAATATTCGATCTAGTATTGAGTCCTGCACATAAGCTACATCCCATGGAATCGTCTGATTGCTTAAACTATCAGGCAATTGCTGTACATCATCCCAACCTAACATCAAGGTATAGCATGCCTGCATTTGCGGCTTACTAATCATTGCTTGCTCAGTAAAGTCACTATCTGCCATTAGCTCTAGCGCTTGACCATTTGGTGCCGTACAAATTATCCAGTCAAAGCTACCAAGGCTGTTGTCGTTTTCATCGAACAATTCTGTCTTGCTATTAACACTATTTTGTTCTGTACAGTGCCGCGCCAATAATGGCGCTACACGAGTTTTGAAATTTAGGGTTGTATGCTTTAGCTCATCAGCCAATATGCGCCCCCAGCTGGTCATCTTTGGTGTGCTGATATAACGTGCTTGCGTGCTGCTCCATTGTTCTTTGTTTTGTATGTCAGCTGACTGACCAGCATCATTAGCTGGCGTTAGATTAACAACTTGAGCACACCATGGCTGTAGCAAATTGGTCGCTAACCAAGGCTTAATAAATTTTTGAAAGCTTGTAGTTTTGGCAGTAAAGAACTGCGCTCCGAATGCCCATTGCCACTGTTTATCAGAATTATCATGAATAGCATCACTATGAACTTTGCTACGATAGCGGGTGGCTAAACGACCAACGCTACGTGATTTCTCGAAAATAGTAATTTGCGGCACCACTGCTTTGCCGTTGGCTTCAATAAAAGCGCGTTCCAATAAAGTTGCAGTAAATAAACCGGTTAAACCACCGCCAATAATGGCTATTTTAAGTGGTGCATTTGAAGCGTCGTTTTTAGTATTAGTATGATTATCAGATTGGGTTATATTTTGATCAGTAGAGAGCAATGTAGAATCAGACATAATGACAGTAAACCTTATAAAGTATTTGATAAAATAGAAACTGACCATCTAAAAAGCATATAGAAATAGCATTATTATTTGCACAATATTGAATCTTTAAAGGATGCCAATATCAATGATATCTCAGTAAAAAAGCCATGCTATTTTTTATAACATGGCTGTTTATAATATAGTCGATCCACTATTAAATAAATACAGCGCTACTGGGATAAATTTTGCGCGGCCTCTGTCTGCGCAGGCACAGCAAGCAAGTAAAATTTACACCAGTAGCGCCTGATAATAGTTGTACTTTTTTTATTTAGAACTGACTATAGGGCTTTTATGATAGATCTTTCTATAATGGAGCTGCTTTTAAGTATCAGTACTGGATTTTTAAAATTCGCTTTTGATGAGTATTAATTGTTGATAATTAACACTACTCTCCGCGTCCAGCTTTCACCACCGCGACCAGCTCATTGATGACTGAGCTATCTGCAAGCGTGGATAAATCGCCCAGTCCGACATATTGCCCTGCAGCAAGACTACGCAAGATGCGGCGCATAATTTTACCAGAGCGGGTCTTCGGTAAAAAATTGACCATATAAATAGTGTCCAAGTTGGCAATCGGACCTATTTCGGCGCGTACATGTCGGTTCAGTTCGGCTTTTAACGATTCGGTGACTGTTTCACCAGACTTGAGGATGATAAAGGCGCAAAGACCCGTGCCACGAATATCATGCGGCATCCCAACGATAGCCGCTTCAGCCGTCGCTGGATGAGAGACCACCGCGCTCTCAATCTCAGCTGTGCCTAACCGATGTCCTGAAACGTTAAGGACATCATCGACACGGCCAGTAATCCAATAATGACCATCTTCATCACGCTGTACCCCATCACCGGTAAAGTAATAGCCTGGATATTCAGTAAAGTAAGTCGCTAAAAACCGCGCGTGATCATTATAAATGGTGCGCATCTGACCGGGCCAGCTACTATTAATAACCAAATTACCCTCAGCAGACCCCTCAAGCGCTGTCCCATCAGTATCGATAACTTCAGGTCTGATGCCATATAGTGGATTCATCGCCGCGCCCGGTTTAAGCGCTACCGTGCCCGGTATCGGTGACAGCATAATACCGCCAGTTTCGGTCTGCCACCAAGTATCGACAATCGGACATTTGCCGCCACCGACGAGATGATAGTACCAATCCCATGCCTCAGGATTGATCGGCTCACCAACTGTGCCAAGCAAACGCAGACTTGAGCGATCCGACTCACGAACAAAGGTATCACCCTCTTTCATCATGGCGCGAATAGCGGTTGGTGCAGTATATAAGATGGTGACTTGATGTTTATCAATGATATGCCCGATACGCGACCAAGTCGGATATTCTGGTATACCTTCAAACATAAGCGTCGTCGTTCCATTAGCAAGCGGCGCATAAGTCGCATAAGTATGTCCAGTGACCCAACCGACATCGGCTGTACACCAGTAAACGTCATCTTCTTTGATATCAAAGACATCACGAAAAGTAGATAAAGCATAAGTGATATAACCGCCGGTGGTATGTAAGACACCTTTGGGTTTGCCCGTTGAGCCGGAGGTATATAGTAAAAACAGGGGATCTTCGGCATTCATAACTTCAGGTTCACACTCCTGTGATTCACCGTCAATCAAACTGTGATACCAAACATCACGGCGACCGCTCATCGGCACTGAGTTGCCCGTACGATGCACGACAATGACATTGGTAACGCTGTCCGTACCATCCATATCTAACGCACGATCGACATTGGCTTTGAGCGGCGTACGCTTATTACCACGGATACCTTCATCAGCGGTAATAACCAGTTTAGATTGGCTATCAATAATACGGTTACCCAAACTCTCAGCAGAGAAGCCGCCAAAGACCACAGAATGCACTGCGCCAATACGCGTACACGCCAGCATAGCGACCACTGCTTCCGGTATCATCGGCATATATAAGGTGACGCGGTCGCCTTTTTTGACCCCAAGCTTGCGCATCGCATTACCTAAGCGACACACCGCTGAATGCAGCTCTTTAAAAGAGATAATTTTATGTAATGAAGGATGATCACCTTCCCAAATAATGGCAGGTTTATAGGGATTAGTTTTAAGGTGGCGGTCGAGACAATTCACTGAAATATTCAGCTCACCATCCTCAAACCACTTGATGCGGAAATCCTCTAAATCATAACTGACGTCGCTGATTTTGGTGGGTTTCTTTATCCAATCAATCAGCTCAGCACGTTTTGCCCAAAAGGCCTTATTCGCCTCAGGTGAGGCAACAGATTGTTTATATTGTTCAGCATACTGTTCGGCGGTAATATTGGCAGCGGCGATAAATTCAGCCGAAATCGGAAATGATTCTTGGGTCATTGGGTCATCCTTTTTTAATTATTATGACCTGTAGCAAGCATCGCGGATAGCGAAAACCTGCACAGGTGATAAGGGTCATTTTCCATAATGGCGACACTTAAGGATAGTTTGACAAATAAGCGGAATGGTTGCAAGACATCAACCACTAATCACAACAATCTCACTGTGCGTCTGCATACTTAATAGAGTATGTTTCACTTTATCAATTAACCAATCATTGCATAATATTTATTATAGACGTCAATTTTTATTAGTGTTCACCAGTTCAGTATAGAAGATATATACTCTAAAATAACGTACTACTTTAGCAATTCTCCACGCTTGCGCTGCGCTTTGCGCTCCAAAATTTTTGAAACATTGATTGCAGCAGATCTATATGATTTTTAAAGTAAATCAACTATGTGATTCCGCAATTTAATCCTTGTAACCTGATATAAAACATGGACAATAGCTACCCTAAAGCAATCGCTGGAAGCAACATCAATAAAATCATATTTTTTAGAATAAGAAATGCGCTATTAGTGCCATTTTTACTTTTTAAATCAGGAACAAACCATCATGGACAATCACCGCAATGCACCACAACACTCCCATTATGATGTCATCATTATTGGCGCTGGTGCGTCAGGGTTATACTGTGCGCTAACAGCGGGTCGCCGTGGTCGCCGCGTATTGGTGCTTGATCATGCTAATAAAGCCGGCAAAAAAATCCTCATGTCAGGCGGTGGACGCTGTAACTTTACCAACTATTTCGTTGAGCCTGAGCATTTTATTGGCAGCAATCAACATTTTTGCAAATCAGCGCTCAGCCGTTACCCCAGTTGGGAGTTTATCGGCATGGTTGAAGCGCATAAAATTCCTTACCATGAGCGCGAACATGGCCAGCTATTTTGCGACGATTCGGCGCAAGATATCTTGACCATGTTACTTGATGAATGTGCTGCCGTGGGTGTACAAGTCCGACTTAATACTCAAATTGAGAGTGTTCAAGCGCTTGAAGCAGATAAAAAAGCCCGCTTTCAGTTATTGACGACCAAAACGCTTAGTAAAAAAGAAAAGCAAGAGAGAAAAGATACCGCAAATCAAAATGAGCTGCCGCAAACGGGCTATCGCTGTGAGTCATTGGTAGTAGCAACGGGTGGCTTATCCATTCCGACGATGGGTGCGAGTGGTTTAGGTTATGAGTTAGCACAGCAATTTGGTCATACGCTCATAGCGACCGACGCCGGTCTGGTACCTTTTACCTTTACCGATAAAACAGGTGAGCTGATTCGCACGCTTGCAGGTATCAGTATGCCAGTGATTGCCAGCAACGAGCGTATTTCATTTAAATTACCCTTGTTATTTACCCATCGCGGACTCTCTGGTCCTTCCATGATTCAGCTTTCAAACTATTGGCAGAGTGGCGAAACCATCAGTATTAATTTACTACCAGATACAGATATGAGCACGCTCTTGCTTGCACATAAAAAATCCCATCCAAGACAGCTCATTCGTACGGTTTTGGCAGATTATACCGATAGCACCGATGAGAATAATAAGCTGCCTAAAAAACTACTATCAGCACTACAAACGCATCTATGGGAAGACATAAAAGACACCGAGCTTGCCAACATTAAAGATGAGCGCTTGATAGAGCTTGGCGCAACGCTCAATGGCTGGCAACTCAAACCTTCTGGCACCGAAGGCTATCGTACTGCTGAAGTCACGCGTGGTGGTATCAAAACTGATGAGGTATCGTCAAAAACTATGCAGAGCAACCATCAAGATGGTCTATATTTCATCGGTGAAGTGCTGGATGTCACCGGCTGGCTTGGCGGCTATAATTTTCAATGGGCGTGGGCAAGTGGCTTTGTCTGCGGTGAGTTCGTTTGATACTACCCTATCTTTATAAAATAAGATTTATCAAATATCAGCCCTATAAAATATCATTCCTATAGAATCTAATTTTATGAAATCTGAATGTTATTAAAAAATAATAATAAGTAGTCTGATTTGAAAATACAACTCTTGATAATTGTGAATATAAACACCATTATATCTACTACAGGTGTAGAATTACTTAATAATTAGAATTTATGACAAGTAAATCTATAATCATAAAATAATGCGTTTAAGCTTACGAGGTGCGACATGCGTCCAATCAAACATATCCATGGTGATAAAGAGCCACATTGGGTTGGTGACGGTTTTTATGTCAAAACCTTGGTCAATCACCTTGAAAAAAATACCGACTTTAATTACCAGCATACCGATCCGTTTTTATTATTAGATTACTCTCAGCCGATGAGCTTTGCGCCCAATCCAAACTATGAGTCGCAGTCGCATGGGGTTGGACAACACCCTCATAAAGGCTTTGAGACGGTCACTATCGCCTATGCTGGCGAAATCAGTCATGCCGACTCTACGGGTGGTTATGGCGTGATACAAGAAGGTGGTGTACAGTGGATGACCGCTGGGCGTGGCATCATGCACGAAGAATTCCACTCAGAGGCGTTTGGACAACGTGGTGGAGATTTTAGTATGGTGCAGCTGTGGGTGAATTTGCCAAGCGCCCACAAATTGACCGACCCCAAGTATCAAAGCATTAAGCGAGCTGACCTACCTGTGGTTGAGCTTAAAGACAATAAAAATGGTGATCCCGTTGGTACAGCGGTGATTATCGCTGGTGAATGGCAAGATATAGAGCAAGCAAAAAACCGTCAGACATCTGAAAGCACGCAAAAAACTATCCAAGGAGCGGCAGAGACTTTTACTGCTATTAATATGTGGAATATTGAGCTGCATTCATTAGGGACAGCCACTTTACAAGTACCGAACACGCATAATGTCATGTTATTGATGCAAGAGGGCGAGCTACTTATCAATGGCACATCTATTAGCGCAGGCAACCTGATTCAGTTTGAAGCGCCTAATGTTAATCGTACGGCAGCTGACAACGATAGCATTAAGCTTGAGTATTCTACTGCTACGAATGATGATACGCCTTTGATGCCCGTCAAATTGCTATTATTAAGTGGTGAGCCTATCGGTGAACCGATTGCCGGTTATGGACCATTTGTGATGAACACCCAAGCCGAGTTAAAGCAAACTTTTCGTGATTATCAAACCGGCAATTTCGGTAAATAGTTAAAGACAGTCGTTAAGATTTACGCATAAAAAGGCCACCTGACTAAAACAGTCAGGTGGCCTTTTTAGTGCGCTAATATCCACTCTATAAAATAGAGCGTTAACTAGCAAACGATTATGCTTGGTTTAAAAACGGATAATCGGTATAGCCTTCTGTACCGCCACCATAAAAGGTTTGCGGATGTTGCTCATTAAGCGGCGCCCCTTCACGGATACGCTCAGCTAAATCAGGATTGGCAATATAATCACGACCAAAAGCAACCGCGTCGATATAACCATCCTTGATATTTTTCTCTGCTTTTTCAGCGGTATAACCACCAGCGGCGATAATCATCTGACTAAAAGCATCGCGAACACGCTGACGGAACTCATTACTATACGGCGTGCCACCTGCCCAATCAGGCTCAGAGAGATGCAAATACATTAGACCACGCTTATTGATCTGCTCAATTAGCCAGATGTTTTCGTCTTCATGATAACCAGCTTCAACGTTATTAAAGGTACCAAGTGGTGAAATACGAATACCAATATGGTCCGCATCCCAAGCATTAACACAAGCATCGATCACATCAAGCGTCAAGCGCGCACGGTTCTCACGGCTACCGCCATATTCATCATCACGATGGTTGGTTTGCTCAACCCAAAACTGATGCAACAAATAACCATGAGCCCCATGAATTTCTACGCCATCAAAGCCTGCCTCGCGAGCATTTTTGGTCGCAAGACCAAAGTCAGCGATGACTTGCTTGATTTCATCAAGGGTGGCTGGACGTGGCGTAGTCGCCTCAACGCGGATAGCTTGATTATTGCTATCACGCAATGACGTACGCACACCGACGTGAACATCAGATGCCGAGATAGGCGCTTTGCCATCAGGCTGGACACTCTCATGCGCGACTAAGCCCGTGTGCCATAGCTGTACGACTATCTTGCCACCTTTTGCATGGACATTATCGACGATGATTTTCCATGCCGTCGTTTGGTCTTGGGTATGAATACCGGGCGCGCCAGCATAGCCTTTTGCTTGAAAAGAAACCTGCGTCGCCTCAGTGATGACCAGTCCAGAACCAGCGCGCTGCGAGTAGTATTCTCCAGCAAGTGCAGTCGGCACATCACCTGGCTCGATTGCACGTAGACGTGTCAACGGTGCCATAATAATGCGATTTTTTAGGGTTTGCGTGCCCATTTTGACAGGTTCAAATAAGTTATCGTGTGCCATAAAAAGCCTTGTTTATTGTTATGAAGCGGTTGTTATAAAACCCTAGGGATAGGTTTATTAAAATAAGCAAATAGCGCTTGGGATTGTCAATATAAGCTACTCTAAATTTGCTCAGCTGCTATCAGCTAGTATTAATAAGTCGTGTTCTTTATAGGGGGCTAAGTGAGTGATTCCAAGTAAAACTTACAAAGAAAAACACCAGTATTGCTATCGCTTTAATTTTTAAAGCGCTACTATTTATGCAGTCTTATAAGCTTATTAAGCTATAAGAATGAGTGATGTTGAGCACATTTTTTATTTTTGGTTTCCCCTTTATTTAAAGGATATGCCCTATGCAAAAATCCCTATTGTCACTCGCCATTGGTATGAGCTTGCTGTTATTGACGCTAAGCGCTTGTCAGCCGAAATCAGTAGCAGCGCCTGAAGTACAGGCAACAGACAGTGCCGAGCAAAGCAGGCAATCATCCGTAAAGAAAGTGCCTAAATCTGCAACTGCTAATGACTCAGCGGTAGATGTCCAGACCTGTTTAGCGCTCAGTGATGCCATGAAAAAAGTAGATAACAGCAGTAAGATTGAAGCTATTTATGCCATTCAAAAACCACTAAAATCCTGTTTATCAACCGCCAGTAATGCCGAAGTATTGAATTTACTCAAAGACTATCAAGCGATGTATGAGCGTTTTTTATGGGATGAAACTGATCTTAATAATTCAGAATTTGACCAAGATTTTTTTGAAGTAATGAATGCCTTAGAGCAAGGTGAAAAAGTAGCGGAAGAAAAACTACAAAATCTGAGCCCACGCGTGCGCTACCTGATTGGCCTCATCCAAAACGGTGTCGATGTTAGGGTTTATAATTTAGGTGAAGGTTACTATGCTTTTAGTCATGATTTAACAGCAATGGCAGATATGTTTACCCCTTATTTGCGCCAAGACCAAAAAGCATTTATCCGGCAGATGGCAACAGAAAACCAAGACATTTTTTTGAGTGATGCCTCCATTACTACTTCTTTTGCAGAGTTGGTTGAACGTGCGGTGTTTTGGGAGGATTATATAACGCGCTATCCAAAGGGCTACGCGGTAAAAGATGCCAAAACCATACTAGACTCGTATCGCTATTTCTTATTTTTTGGCTCAGACAATACAGGGTGGACGGATGATGATGTTCGTGATTTTCTTGAACCAGAGTATAAGCAGACCATGGTTGCACTCAGCAAACGACCTGATAGTGGCTTGGCAAAAGATGCCATAAACTATCTTAACTTCATGGCATTATCCGATAACGAACGTCAAGAGTACTATCCAGCGCCTAGTACCGATGAAGATGGTTACGAGATGCATGAGAGGACAATGACCTACTATCGATTAAATCAAGCAATGCAGATACCATCCTCTTGGAATACTGATGGCGATAATAGAGATTGCTCAAACGGTGTGATTTGCCAAGATGAGCATCTCGATTAATATGGCGGTAGAGAAGTGTAATTGGAAGGCTTAGAACCTCAAAACACGCCGAAAATAATCCGCTACTGTTTTTAGCATTTACTTAACAGGTGTATCGCATGCAAAAAATCCTATTATCTCTTACTACAATAATGAGCTTGCTGGTTGTCTTAAGTGGTTGTCAGCCTAAGGTAGAAACGCCTGCTGAATTAAATGATACGCAAAAAGCAGAGCAAGATAATCAACAACCCCTAAGCATAGAACAATCTAAACAAGCTGTGGTCACAGAGCCAGCAATAGATGCTAAGACCTGTTTAGCGCTCAGTGATGCCATAAAAAAAGTAGATAACAGCAGCAAGATTGAAGCGATTTATGCCATCCAAAAGTTAATAAAGAACTGCTTACCAACAGCCAGTAATGCCGAAGTATTGAGTTTGCTAAAAGATTACCAAGCGATGTATAGACGTTTTTTAACTACAAATGAGACTATAGAGGATGATAATTTTTATACCGTTATGCAAATGGCTGACGAAGGCAAACAGGTACCTGATGCTCTATTGAAGACGCTAAACCCAAGATTGCAATATCTCATTAGATTGGTAGAGGATGACACTGACGTACGTGTTATATATTTAGGTGAAGGCTATTACGAATTCACTCATGATTTACAAGCAATGGCAGATATCTTTACCCCTTATCTGCGTCAAGATCAAAAAGCGTTTATTAAGCGACTGGCAATGGACAATCAAGATATTCTTTGGAACGATGGTGGGATTGCGATTTCATTTGTAGAAGTGATTGAGCGCGCACAGTTTTGGGAAGATTATCTAGCGCGTTATCCAAAAGGCTATGCACCTCAAGACGCCAAGCATTTATTTGAGGTATATCGTTATTTACTATTATTTGGTTCAGAAAATACGCAGTGGACAGATGACAGCATTCATGAATTTTTAGACCCAGAATATCGACCGTTGATGCTCAAACTAGCCAGACGTCCCAATAGTATTTTGGCTAGAGATGCTCAAGCTTTGCTGGACTTTATAGCGCTAAGCGATAGTCAGCGTCAGGAGAAGTACCCTACCCCTGACCTTGATGAAAATGGTGATGAGATGAGTGAATGGGTAATCGCTCGTTACCAAATAGTAGAAGCGTTACCACTGGAGCTCCCATGGCAAGAAGGAACCACAAACTGTTTCATTAGCATCGTTTGCGTAGAAAATAATACTGAATAACGATATTAAGTTGTTATTGGCGGTGTTAATCAAGCGCTTTTAATATAAAAAAACCTACTTTTTTAAGTAGGTTTTTTTATGCTTCTATAAAAGCCTTACGACTTTAACATCTTTTTAAAAGACAGCTCTAGCGACAAGTAAGTACCAAACAATATCACCATTGAGCCGATAATCGCAGGCGTATCTAACGCTTCACCCAACAATAAATAACCAAAAATAATGGCAAAAATCGGAATCACTAAAGTGATACTAGTCGCCCGCACAGGACCAATACTTTTGATCAACTGATTCATAAAAATAAGCGCAATAGCGGTTGAAAATACACCGATACAAATAACAGCAACCCAAGCCGTTATACTAATGCTCTTGCCATAGGGAAACTCATAAACCGCCACGGGCAACATAATCACACTGGCGATGATGAGTGAGCCTGCAGTAATCGCTACTGGCGAGACATTATCCAAGTAATTTCTAGTGATATTTGCCCCGACCGCATAACCGACACAGGCCAATAATGCATAGCCCATCGGTAATAAACCAGAACCCGACTCAGCGCCCTGCCCGCCAAACAGGTTTTCACTCATCAAAATTACTACGCCAATAACGCCGATGACCAAACCGAGAATCTGCTTTTTATACAAGCGGTCTTTAAAGAATACACTGGCGATAAAGCCACTCATCATCGGCACAGACGCATTGAGCACTGCCAACACGCCAGCATTTACCGAGCGTGCTGAAAAAGCAAACAGTATAAATGGCACGGCAGCAGAGAACAGCCCAACTAACGTCAGTACTTTCCAATTCTCACGGATACCTTGTCTGTTTTTCTTACTGACTAATACAAAAACCAGCATGGTGATTCCAGCCAATACCACACGCAGGCTGGCAAAGGCTAACGAGCCAAACTCAGGCACACCGATACGGTAGAAAATAAAAGACAGCGACCACATAAAGGACAGGGTGATAAAAATGGTGAGGTCGCGGTTAGACATGGGAGGATCCTATCGAGCGTTAGACAGTAAAAAACCCCGATGATAACTGGTTCATCGCTCAATAGGTGTTTTTTTTTCTATACTGATGGCAGATTTTTCTATAAATCCACCTTGTCCAAAATAAAATCGATATCTTTATCGCCGCGCCCTGATAAATTGACTAAAATCGTTTCATCCGCTGACATATCCTTAGCAATTTTCATCGCATAAGCAATGGCATGTGCCGACTCTAATGCAGGGATAATACCCTCAAGGCGCGACAAAGCCATAAATGCCTCTAAACATTCCGCATCAGTTGCTGACTCATAAGTGGCAAGCTCTAAATCTCTGAGATGCGAATGTTGTGGTCCTACCCCTGGATAATCAAGCCCTGAGGCAATCGAATATACTGGCACCGGTTCACCTTTTTCGTCAAGCAACACATAGCATTTAAAACCATGAATCTCGCCTTTCACGCCTAGTGACATGGTCGCCGCATGATTGGGTGTATCCAAACCTTCACCTGCTGGCTCCACGCCGATTTTTTGTACATCGGCATCATCAAAAAATCCGCTAAACATGCCGATAGCATTAGAACCACCGCCAATACAAGCAATCACTTTATTTGGCAGTTTACCAGTTGTCGCCAAAAACTGCGCGCGTGCCTCATGTCCGACAACCGATTGAAAATAGCTGACCATTTCAGGGTATGGCGCAGGACCTAACGCTGAGCCAATCGCGAACATACTACTATCGAGCTCATTCAAATAAGTCTCAAAAGCACTATCAACGGCTTCTTTTAACGTTCCTGCACCGCGTGATACAGGAACGATATTGGCACCCAAAATCTTCATACGACTGACGTTTGGATGTTCTTTTTTGATATCGACGACGCCCATGTGTATCTCGCACTCTAAGCCCATCAATGCTGCGGCTGTTGCCAACGCTACGCCATGTTGCCCTGCGCCCGTTTCTGCAATGACTTTAGTTTTTCCTAGCTTTTTCGCCAGCAGCACTTCGCCCAAACAGTGGTTGATTTTATGCGCACCAGTATGATTTAAGTCTTCCCGCTTAAAATAAATCTGCGCCCCGCCGCAATGCTCGGTCAAACGCTGCGCGTGATAAATGGGGCTTGGTCTTCCAACGTAAGTCTCACGTAAGCGCTTCATCTCAGCGATAAAGTCTTCATTTTTGATAATCTCACGGAAGCCCACTTCGATTTCATCCATGGCTTTAGCAAGCTCAGGGTGTCCAATTTTGCCACCGAACTCGCCGTATAAACCCTCGTTATCCGGTAAGGTTGATGGATGTAA
The DNA here is from genome assembly GCF_049295055.1 of Psychrobacter sp. Taxonomy (GTDB): domain Bacteria; phylum Pseudomonadota; class Gammaproteobacteria; order Pseudomonadales; family Moraxellaceae; genus Psychrobacter. Next base: position 25,545 of record NZ_JBAQQF010000029.1, read on the forward strand.
ACCATAGCCAGTTGCTGTATTTTTCGTTGTCATATTTAGACCTGTTCCCTTAAATGCCATATTTGAAATAAAAGTTTTGAAATGCTGTTTTTTAGTCATAAAACAATATTTTTGTACTTTTGTTCTAGTACATTGAAACAAGATATTAAGGCATTTTTTTTAGAAGGTCAAGCTCATGGATAAACTAAAATAACGAGTGGCTATAGTTGATAGCAAATAAAATAAATAAGTGATTTTATAATGCAGGACTGGGATGATTTTTTCTAGCTTGCTGTGCCTACGCCGACAGAGGCTGCGAAAAATTCATCCCAGCCCCGCTGTATCGTTTTACATTGAACTGACCATATAGCTATTAAAAACAATACAAGTATTTGATGAATTAGCTCGAATTTCATTATTTATACTTTTTAGAGCAATAATATAAAAGAAATAATTAAGCAACCTATGTTTGCTATTATAGCGCTCGCTTAGCCGACCTAGCTAAGCTTACCTTTACCAAACCCTTATCAAATGCACGCTCTTTCAGCTACTGGCTTTTTTAGCTGTTATTTTTTTAGCTTGAGCCCCAATCATTAGGAACTACCATGCAACGACGTCAACTGATTAAAGCCATGGGTTTAAGCTTAGGTGCGATCAGTACAACTGCGGCGGTGAGTGGTTGCCAAACGCTTACCAAGCAGCCAAAGCTACCTAGCACGGTGACCCAAGTTGGACATTTTCCCAATATCATCGTTGGCAGTGGCTATGGCGGTGCAGTATCAGCGCTACGGTTGAGCGAAAAAGATCATAAGGTGTTGATACTCGAGATGGGCATGCGCTGGGACAGAAGCCCCAAGCATGATACGTTTTGCAAGATGATTACTGCTGATAAACGCTCAAGCTGGTTTAGTAATTGGCCAAATGCACCGATTCCCATTCCTATCCCGATTAAAAAATACCCCGGCGTTTTGGATTTAATCGAATACGATAATATGAAAGTCTTCGCAGGGCGCGCTTACGGTGGTGGCTCTATCGTCAATGGCGCGATTGCCATTCAGCCTAGACGCGCACACTTTGAAGCAGTCTTCCCGTGGATTAATGCTGACGAGATGTATGATACCTACTTCCCTCGTGCTATGAAGAAACTAAAAGTCAGTAAAATTCCCGAGTCGTTTTTTAATGAATCCGAGCATTATGAATATACCCGCGCTGCTGAACGCCAAGCCGAGAAAGCCGGACTTAAAACAGAATTCTTCGGTAACAGCTACGACTTTGATTATATGCAAAGAGAAGCCAAAGACGAGGTCTATAAATCAGCACTCGGCGGCGAAGTCATCTATGGTAATAACGCGGGCAAGTTCTCACTAGATTTAACCTACCTAAAAGACGCCGAAGCCACCGGCAATGTCACCGTCAAAACCTTACGCAAAGTAAATAGTATCCAAGCGTTCGATAACAAGCAACTGCGCTTAGAAGTTCACGTCATTAATACCACGGGTGGCGTCGATAAAATAGAACATTACACCTGCGATAAGCTGTTCCTGAATGCGGGCAGTACAGGCACCTCAGAGCTGCTATTAAAAAGCCAAGCCGAAGGAAAGTTAAACCATCTAAACGAACATGTTGGACAGCATTGGGGACCCAATGGCAATATCATGACCGGACGCAATTTCGTCCACGCTGCTGGCACGACTCAGTCCACCATTCCGGTCAAAGGTATCAATATGTGGGACGGTGATAGAGGTGATAGAGGTGATTCTAAATATAAAATTTTTGCCGAACTTGCTCCTTTACCTTTAGGTTTAGAAACATGGACGACGCTCTATCTCGCCATCACTGATAATCCAGAACGCGGTAATTATTACTATGACAAAACCACTAAAACCGTCAAGCTGAACTGGAAGCGCGAGCAAAACGAATATTCGGTAAATGCTGCCAAAGAGCTGTTAGATAAGCTCGCTAAAGCAAATGGCGGCTCTACCTCAAGCTTATTATTCACCAAAGGTTTCGGCGATAACTTCTGCTATCACCCGCTTGGCGGCTGTGTACTTGGCAAAGCGACTGATGAGTTTGGTCGCGTCAAAGGGCACAAAAATATCTACGTGCAAGATGGCGCGCTAATCCCCGGTAGCGCTGGCGTCAATCCGTATGTGTTTATCACGGGACTTGCCGAGCGTAATATGGCAAATATTTTGAGGGAAGACTTTGGATAGGATGTATAAAAGTTGGCTAGATAAAGAATTCTCTTGAGGGGCGTTTTTTTGGGTTATGGGTTTGGTGGAGCTAATCCTGCCATCAGCTTATATCTGCTCGTCTAGCCTAAACCATATCTCAAGATGAGCGTTGTTATTTACGTAGAGCAGCCTTATATTCTTCGGCGACTTTTTTTATTTCTTCAAGACGTTTTTCCATATCTAGGGGATAAGCATCTAAGATAGTATCTTTACATTCCTTTTTAAACTTATGTATTTTATTTTTTCCGTGACTTGAAGATATATGATATCTAGGATTGTCTTTGATTCCTAATTTCCATATAACTGCTTCAATATGATTTGTACTTATTTTTACGACATTACATAACGCGGATTTTGTTAACTGATGCGTTATTGCAAAATCTGTTGGTTTAGCTATTTCTACACCATGTTTTATTTCAACTTTCCTTACCACATAATAAGCCTTTTCTCCATCATCTTCATCCTCTACAAACCTACCGCTATCTATCCAGTTTAGGTTTCGCGCTGTATCATTCGTTAGAAATACAGAAGCAGAGTTATCATTCTCGGACAGTTCTTGTGCGTCAATAATAGCAGCTCTATCCATTCCAACCTTATTTAAAAGAGTAATATTATCTATCATAGACTTAAAGAATTTCTCTTTTTCATTATCAAGTATAATCCTTAAGTCTCCGTATTTAATCTCATCTGATGAAGCAGAGTAGCGGTAATAAATGGCACCTTCTCTTAATATTTCTTTCTGTGGTTTACCTTGTATTACTAGAGATTTTGATTTTCTACAAATTACAGGTTTATTCATCGATGGTTCTATAATCAAACAATGAATATTCTTGCCAAGTAAATCTATAGTTTTTGATTCAAACAAAATTTCAGGCTCAAAATACTCCTTTAAGAAGTTAGTAAATACAACATCATCAGGTATTTCATTTTCCTTCACGCCTATTAGCTCTCTAGGCTGATTTCTAATGCCAAAAAACAAAACTCCACCCTCTCTATTAGCAAAAGATGCCATAGTTCGAGCTAGCTTTGGTAAATTACCATTGTCAAATTTTAGCTTAAACTCTCTACGTTCACTTTCTCTGTTACTAACTCTTTTAGTCAAGGCGTCAACATTAAGTATTAACAACTCATTTAATTTTAATATCTTTTTATTTGACATCTATTATCACCAAGGTAGTTTTCAAATGAATTTTTATTCACTTAAGTTTAGTACTAATAGTAGCATAAGAGTAAGTGAGGTTTTAAAATATCACCAGTCAAATTGGGGAGCGTTTTAGCCCTGATAGTAGCGGTATCCTAACGCCATCGACAAGTTAGATACAAGCGGATAGCAGGATTGGCTACAGCCACTAATCATTCCTAAAAAACTTATAAGCCGTCTTCTCAAAATTTAACTAAAACTCCCCGCTACATCACAATATTCAAACGCCCAAAACCATCCTCCCTACCACACACCCATTGAATTCCAATCTCGCATCCGCAACAATGACAATATCTATTCGTAATAATAAATCTAGAAAAATCATTCGAGAAAAAGGACAAACAATGAAACTGCGTATCTTAAAATCTGCCGTGACCAATCCTTGGTTTAACCTCGCGACCGAGGATTGGATATTTAATACCCTTAATCCCGACTCGCACACGCTATTCCTATGGCGCAATAGCGAGACCGTGGTCATTGGGCGCTCGCAAAACCCGTGGGTAGAATGCAAAATCGACAAGATGGAAGCCGACGATGTGTTTTTGGCACGGCGACAAAGTGGCGGCGGTGCGGTATTTCATGATTTAGGCAATACCAACTTTACCTTTTTATCGCCCAAAGACGGCTACGACCAAGCAGCGAACTTTACCATTATCATCAACGCGCTAAAAAAGCTGGGCATAGACGCGGATTTATCTGGTCGTAATGATATGCAAGTCGGTGATAAGAAGATATCAGGCAGCGCCTTTAAACATGCCGCCGACCGTAGCTTCCATCACGGGACATTATTGGTCAATGCTGATATGCAAAAGCTCGGCGATTATCTCAATCCGCATCCGCTAAAACTGAAAGCCAAAGGTATTAAATCTGTCCGTTCTCGTGTCGCTAACTTGGTTGAGTTTAATGAAGACATCAATCACGAGACTTTATCCGCTGCGATTATCGAAGCGTTTTGTGAGTATTATGGCGATACTGCTCCGATAGAAGAATTGGATGAAGCTAGTCTCGCCAAGCAGCCGACATTGAACAAATACTATCAGCAAATGGCTGATTGGAATTGGCGCTTTGGTAAGACGCCTGAGTTTACTCATCACATTGAGACGCGCTTTGATTGGGGTATTATTGACTTGCACCTTGATGTGAAGCAAGCAGTGATACGGGAGGTAGTCATTTTCTCTGATGCGTTAAACGTTGAGCTGATTGACCTGTTAAAAGAGTCGCTGACTGACGTTAAATATAATAAAGAGTCGACTAAAAATAAGCTTAATGAATTAGCCAATACTCATGCTGAGTTAGCGGCGCAGATTGATGACTTCTGCGGGTGGTTGCTTGGGGAGATGGAAGGTTAAATTTTGGTGTTTGATTAAAAAGCTATAGATATACATTTTTCAGAAGATTAGAAATTAAGAGGTGTTTTTATGAAGTATTTACACGCAATGATTAGAACCAATAAACTAGATGAAACCTTATCATTTTACTGTGAGCTGATGGGCTTAAAACTGCTTAGAAAAAAGGATTCTGAAACAGGACGATTTAGCTTATACTTTTTGGCGACCCATGGAGGTGCGCCAGAGATTGAGCTGACTCATAACTGGGATAAGGAAGAATATACCAACGGCAATAACTTTGGGCACTTTGCTTTTAAAGTCGATAATGTATATGAGCAGTGTGAGATATTTATGGCAGCGGGTGTCGAGATATTAAGACCGCCTAGAGATGGCTATATGGCTTTCGTCAAAGACCCTAACCATATCTCAATCGAGATACTCCAAGATGGTGAGCGCTTAGCACCTATCGAGCCTTGGATTTCGATGGAAAATATCGGTACGTGGTAAGTTACTTGGTAAGTAAAATTGCTACGTAGTAAATAAATAAGGCAGGATTAGACTTATAAAAATTTCGTAGGAAGTAAAGATTAAAGGTGACTTAACGTCAGATAACAAAGTCATAGACTTGGTGGGTTACGTTACCGACTGCCCTACGCTAACTCAAGTCAATTTTCGGATACTTGAATCCTGCCATTTTCGAAAAAATAATAAGAATACAGCCGATCCAATCAACGCCATAAACATATCAGACTGCGTATCCCAGACATAGCCTTGCGTCCCCAAAAAGGATTCTGCATCGCTGCCAACTGCTAACGCTACCCACCATTCTATCAGCTCATAAAAGGCACTAAACGCCAAACAAACTGACAGCACGAAAACCAATAGCCAGCGTTCGTTTTTGACGACATTTAAGCGCAGTAAAATTTCTCTAGCAATACCTGCCGGTACAAACCCCTGTACGAAATGTCCCAATTTATCGTAGTGATTGCGCTCCCAACCAAACCAGTTGGCGACAGTATCGAACAGAGGTACTTCGGCATACGTGTAATGACCGCCTATCATTAATACGATGCAGTGCAGCAATATTAGAAAATACGTCAGCCTTGATAAGGTAAATTTATGATAAGTCGCAGCGAGTATACCTAAACCAATCAGAGCGGGCGCAACCTCCAAAACCCAAGTGAAATAACTTTTAGGTGCAATACCTGACCAAATGAGCACCACAAAAAATACCACTAACCAAACAGTCTTAAGCGAGCCATCATGCACTCTATTTTTATTTGAGTGATTCATTAACGTTTCAATATTCCTTGTTAAAAATAGTGACTTTTATCACGGTACTGACTATTTTGAGTATTAATGACGCACGATGAATGTGATAGGTTATGCTAATGCTAACTCACTCTAATAAATTAACTCAGTTTACTGCTCTTTTGGCAGCTTATCCAAAATAGTTTTCACTTCAGTGACATACTGACCCAAGTCCGGCTCCAAATGAAAGCCATCTACTGGTGTCGGTAAGCCTTTTTGCTTACCTAGCCTAACGATGATCGCATTCTCTTCGGGCAGCACCAATACTCTCTGACCTAAATGACCGAGCATGGCATAAAACGGAATCGGACTGTCCATATCCGTCCATACCGAATGACCGTAAACTTGTGCTTGCCCTGCTGCAAAGGCTTCCGCATTGGGCGTAATCATAAAATCAACGTGCGCTTTGCTGAGTAATTGCTCACCTTGCCATTCACCACCGTTTAATAATAACTGCCCAAATTTGGCAAAATCTAAAGCGCTGGCATTGAGACAGCAATATACTTTTTCGATGCTCTCTGAGCCATCGAGCGACCAATAGGCATCGCCTTGCATGCCCAGTGGTTGCCAAAACTTCTCTTCCAAATAGCTCGATATACTATAGCCATGCGGCTCTAACGCTCGCGATAAAGCAATACCGAGCATTTGCGTGTCGCCGGATGAGTATTCAAACTGACCGCCACATTCTTCTACAAAGTCTCGATTAACCATTTGCTTCACTAAGTCATGACCATAATAAGATTCCGCAGTGGGATTGATCGGAAAATAGTAATCCTCGGTCCAATCATATCCGGAGGTCATCGCCGATAAATCTGCAAGGGTGCAATTTTTTGCATATTGATTGTTCGCATATTCAGGTAGCCATTTAGTGATAGGCTCATCGATGCTGGATATATAGCCGTCTTCAACGGCTTTGAGATATAACATAGTAGTGACGGTTTTTGCCATCGAAAAGCTATTAGTATGCGAATCACTACCGTAACCTTGCCAGTAATTTTCGTACAGCAGCTTGCCATCTTTGATAATAGCAAAGGCGACAGTTTCATCGGTATCTAAGGCATTTTGCAAGGTGGGCGTGAGTTCGACTTGCTCAAAGTTAGCATCTTTATCCCACGCGATAGTATCTTTGGCACGAATAGTACGATTATCAAAGTCGATATAATCATCGATATTGGCAGTGTTTTCACCTTTAAGATAAGTAAGCTGTAAACCTCTAAAAATATAAGCATTGCCCGTCACCACTAAGCCCAAGCTGATAATAATGAGTAGCGCTACAATAGGCAAAACGATCCATTTAAACAGGGTCTTTAACACTACCATTATAAAATCCTTTTTTATGGCGTGGTTGGTGCGTACGATTGATTATCGCTGATAAGGTTTAATTTAGCATGGATATAGAGTTTTGGGAGATGGTTTTTTTGGTAGTAAGCTTAGAGCGTAGGCTGGGCTTTAGCCCAGCGAATTAAGAGTTAAACTAACACACTAAAGCTATATTTTCATCATTATCAATTTGTTTATATTTTATAGATAGAGCTAGGTTAAAACCTCACCCTACGCTTGTTATTTACTCATTTCCATAAGTAGCATAGCCTTTTGCCCACTTGATCCGAACTGGCATTTTCATCACTTTTTCACCAATTTGCTTTAATTTTTTTTCAGTAAGTCCAGCAGCTTTGGCATCTTCCTCATGCACGTAAATTCTATATTCGCCTTCTCTACTGTCGTATGAACTTCCAATGAGCATAGGGATTTGTTTATTTAGCTCATTAGAGCGATCATACATGAGCTGTTTTTGAGCGTCCGTTAGATTTTTGGCTTTTGGACTGACCTCAAACTTTACTATAAAACGTGTTGGTGACTCGATTAGCTCCATAGCTTTATCCAATTCAGCTTGAGTGAGCATAATGCCCTCTGGCGTCATTGTTCTATAACTTTGGGCAACAGTCTCACGCTCACTAAGCTTATTAGCAGGTCGATATAGCACTCGATCAGGCGGCAGCGCTCCAGTATCCGTTAATGTTATTAAAATCCCATACTCAGGCTCATCAATAAGACCCCTTGCCACTATCCTATCGCCAAATTCTGCTTGAAGTGCATCATTTTGTTCTTGATTATCATGCTGAATCAGCATCTGACGCATGGCTTCGGTATGATCGACACCGTAAGCCATAGCATAGTATTTGGAGTCGAGCACTAAGACTTGAGCAGGGCCCATTACCATTAGTTCTGGTTCTTGTGTATCGTAATTGGCTCGGGCGCTAGGAATTAGTTCAACCCCTTTAGAAACTAATTCATACCAAGAAGCATCAGCACTACGCTCGTCTAGACTAATACTCGCTTGCCTAATTTCGGGTAACACAGGAGTATCAGAAGCTTCTTGAGAATCAGTCATGGTTGAACAGCTACTAATTAAAAGAGAGCTGGATGTAGAAAACGCTATTAAAAGTATCTTGTGAGGAGTTATTATCATTATTAATTCGCTAATTGTGAGTGAAAAGGTAAGCCTAGCTTCGAATGATTTTTAAAGTAGTATAGAAGCACGAAATAATAGAATAAATCAATATTTGGTGGGTTACGCTTCAGCTAACCCACCCTACAAATAGCTAATCTATAAACCAAAAAAACAGCGAGATAATTAATCTCGCCGCTTCTATTTCCGAACTAAGCTTTTGAATCAAACCTTAAATACTCGCCGCAACCTCTGCACCATCTCTTATCGCACGTTTGGCATCTAGCTCAGCCGCTAGCTTTGCACCACCGATTAAGTGATATTGTGCGTCTGGCGCATCGCCAACATTAGGCATCAGCTCAACCACGGACTCTTGACCAGCACAGACCACCACGCTATCGACACGTAATAGCTGGCTTTGACCTTGGTTATTGGTAATCCAAATACCTTCATTGGTGATTTTTTCGTACTGTGCACCAGATACTTGAATGACACCATGCGACTTAACATGGGCGCGATGTACCCAGCCGGTGGTTTTATTTAGACCACCACCCAAACGCCCTTTAGTACGCTGCATCAGATAAACTTGGCGTATGGGTGTAATTCCTTCAGGCTTGATTAAACCACCTTCGCTTTGATAGTCAGTATCACTGGTCACGCCCCATTCTTCACGCCATTCGCTAATCGATTGCGCTTTTGGACGATAGCTTGGGTCTTTTAGCAGCTCAGGACCTAGCTCGTCGAGCGGCTGACCGTGTTTTGCGGTCAAATATTCACTAACATCAAAACCAATACCGCCCGCACCGATGACGGCAACGGTATCACCGACTGACTTTTCACCAGAGAGCAACTCTGCATAGCTCATCACTTGTGGTAAGTCTGCGCCTTCGAGTTTGCCTGCTAAGCTTCTCGGTACGACACCCGTTGCAACAATGACATGATGAAACTTGGCTTTCTCGAGCATCGCTTTATCAACTTTGGTATTGAGTTTAATCTCAACGCCTAAGTGCTCAAGCTCATTGATATAGTAGCGAATGGTTTCAAAGAATTCTTCTTTACCAGGGACGACTTTGGCGTAGTTAAATTGCCCACCCAAGATATCTTTGGCTTCAAACAAAGTCACATCATGACCGCGTAAAGCGGCAACGTGCGCCGCTGACATACCAGCGACACCGCCACCAATAACCGCGACTTTTTTCGGCTTTTTGGTTTTCTTATAAACCAATTCAGTCTCATAGCAAGCTTGCGGATTGACCAGACAAGTTGAACGTTTATTGGCAAAGGTGTGATCGAGGCAAGCTTGATTACAAGCAATACAAGTATTGATGCGATCGGCTTGACCATTTTTGGCTTTATTGACCCAATGGGCATCGGCTAAAAACGGACGCGCCATCTGAATCAGGTCTGCTTGGCCACTGGCCAAAATTTCTTCAGCCGTATCAGGCATATTAATACGGTTAGCCGCCATCATCGGGATATTGATATGCTTTTTGATTTCAGCGGTAAAGTCCACAAAGGCGGCGCGCGGGACACTAGTGACGATAGTCGGTACACGCGCTTCATGCCAGCCGATACCGGTATTCATAATCGTCACGCCGGCTTCTTCTAAAGCTTTGGCGACGGTGATGACCTCGTCCATGACATTGCCGTCTTTGACCAAATCAATGACTGACAAGCGAAACAGGATAATAAAATCCTCACCAACCGCAGCACGAACCGCCTTGACCACGTCAACCGGAAATTTCATACGCGCATGAATATCGCCGCCATAAACATCGGTACGCTTATTGACATGACGCGATAAGAACTGATTGAGCAAATAACCTTCAGAGCCCATGATTTCGACACCGTCATAGCCCGCTTGCTTGGCAAGACGAGCCGAGCGTGCAAAGTCTTCGACGGTTTGTTCGATATTTTTAATGCTCATTTTGCGCGGTTTGAAAGGTGAGATTGGTGACTTAATCGGGCTTGATGACACCACAAACGGCTGATAACCGTAGCGACCACTGTGCAAGATTTGCATAATAATTTTGCTGTCATATTTATGCGCTGCACGAGTGACACGCTGATGATTAATCACGTCAGCTTTGGTGTTCATCGTGCCACCGACAGGCGACAACCAGCCTTCGCGATTGGGCGCAATACCACCAGTAATCATCATCGCCACGCCGCCTTTGGCACGCTCTGCAAAATATGCGGCTAGCTTACCATAATTATAAAAGCGGTCTTCAAGCCCGGTGTGCATTGAGCCCATCACTAAGCGGTTTTTTAACGTAGTAAAGCCCAAATCTAGCGGCTCAAACAAATGCGGATAGTGTTCGTTGGTGCTAGCGGTGTCAATCGTATTGGCAGGGCGGCTGGCGGTCATATCATTTTCCTTATGAATGGTTTGCAGAGATGCTCTTTAGAACAGAAATGCTCTTTAGATATAGTTATGTTGCGTGATTTAACATTACCGCTATCGTAACACACCGCTATTCTCGTCAGCTATGCAGACAAGCGACTGATGAGTGAACACTCTATTAATTATAACGATAAACGGCTCTATTCAGGACACTATTCTATGGTATTTGGTTAAGTAAACGCCACAAAACCAGCCCAATTTTTGCTTGCGACTGTTTATAATAAATAAGCAGCTATTTATCGTGATATATTCCGTTCAAAATAAAAGATAGCCGTTCATCGCAAGGGTTTACTGCTATCCATATTGGCTTAGATAGTTACTGACTGAAATAGTTACTGGCTTATATAGTTACTGATTTAGATAAACTCACTTGATAAAGCCGCTGCTCTAAACAAATGCTTTGTACAACCATTGCCTCACCCAATATTAAAAATATGATAAAGGACTATCACTATGACTGACTTTCACACCGGTCTTGGCAAAAATGCTGCCAATTATCAACCGCTTACCCCTATTGATTTTATCATCCGCAGCGCGCAGGTTTATCCTGATAAGACGGCCATCATCTATGACGACCTTGAACATAATAACCTCACTCAAACTTGGCAACAGACCTATAGCCGTTGCCGTCAATTAGCGGACGGCTTAAGAAAACTAGGTATTGATAAAAATGATACCGTTGCCGTTATGATGCCCAATACGCCAGCGATGGTTGAATGTGCATTTGGCGTGCCTATGTCAGGTGGGGTGCTATGTACGCTAAATACGCGTCTTGATATTAACGCGCTGACTTTCTGTCTGCAACACTCTGAAGCCAAAGTCTTAATGATGGACAGCGAATTTTCTGAGCTTGCAGAAATTATTGTTGAAACCTTTCCTAATTTAATTATCATTCATGCGACTGATGTAGCTATTAATGTAGAAAGTTTTGGACAGATGAGTTATGAGGCATTAATTGCTAGCTCAGATAGGTTAGATAATTGGGAAAAGCCAGCAGATGAATGGGATGCGATTGCGCTTAACTATACTTCTGGCACGACTGGTGTTCCAAAAGGTGTGGTTTATCATCACCGCGGTGCCACATTGAATGCTGTTTCCAATATCTTAGATTGGGATATGCCCAAGCACCCAATGTATTTATGGACACTACCGTTATTTCATTGTAATGGCTGGTGCTTTCCGTGGAGTATCGCCGAGCGGGCTGGTGTCAATGTCTGCCTACGTAAGATGGATGCCGATTTGATTTTGCAACTGATTGCAAAGTATCAAGTCAGCCATTATTGTTCAGCGCCTGTCGTTCACAACATGATTGCCAATGGTAAACCTGAATATAAAGCCGCCATTACTCACAAGGTCAAAGGCTGGGTTGCAGGCGCGCCGCCCTCTGAAACTATGCTAACGCAAATGGAAGAGATGGGCTTCGATATCACCCATACTTACGGCCTTACCGAAGTGTATGGTCCAGTGACGATTTGTGCTGAGCAAGAAGAATGGAATGAGCTAGATATTACTGCTCGTGCGCAAAAAAAATCGCGCCAAGGTGTCACTTCTCACTTGATGACCGAGTTTGATGTCCTTAAACAAGGAACAATGGAACCTGTAAAAGCTGATGGCGAAGAAATGGGTGAGTTGGCATTGCGTGGCAATATGGTCATGAAAGGCTATCTAAAAAGCCGTAAAGCGACCGAAGCGGCATTTGCTAATGGTTGGTTCCGTACTGGTGATTTGGGCGTAAAGTATCCCGATGGCTATATTAAGATTATGGATAGGCTTAAAGACGTCATCATATCAGGAGGGGAAAATATCTCCAGTATCGAAGTGGAAAATATCTTATATAAGATACCCGCTATCCAAAGTTGTGCAGTAGTTGCAGCACCAGATGATAAATGGGGCGAAGTACCCGTGGCCTTTATTGAGATTTATGAAGGCAGCACTTTACAGCGTGATACCGTCATTGAACATTGTAAGCAGCATTTAGCAGGCTTTAAAGTACCTAAATACATCATCTTTGCTGAGATTCCAAAGACCAGTACCGGTAAGGTACAAAAGTTTGAATTGCGTCAAGCAGCTAAATCCATGGCTCATGAAACCCCTAAAGTAACCGTAACCCAAAAGTGATCATTAACTAAATTAAGCTGATAAAAATTAAGTCAGTAAACGTTAAAATTAATAGTCAAAAAAATCAGCCTAACTAGAAATTGGGCTGATTATTATTTTTTAACTTTAGTATTAATTTAATTTGGGCTCAAGCCATTGGTATATTAGCATGCCAATAACCATCGCTGGTATAAAGACATAGGCTTGCCATTGTCCGGTACCAAGCAGCACAATCCCTGGTCCTGGGCAAATACCGACCAAGCCCCAACCAATACCGAATAGCATCGCACCGATTAATAATTTGCCATTAATCGTAGTTTTAGTCGGCATGTCTATCGGCGTACCAATCCAACTTATCTTCTGACGCTTTGCCAGTTGTACACCTACGATTGCCACCAGTAAGCCACCGCCCATCACAAGCGCGAGGGAGATATCCCATGCACCAAACACGTCCAAAAACCCTTGTACTTTGGCAGGGTCAGTCATGCCCGAAATTAATAGCCCGATACCAAAGAGCAGTCCTGCAAACAATCCAATTATATTTTTTAGCATTATTCTGTCTCGCACGTCATTGGTTAATCTAAACTTTTATAAATCGTATTTGATATATTTTCGGTATTTTAATGATTAAATAATCTGTTAAATCAAGCCCAAGACATGCCGACCAATATAAACAGTCACAATACCAAAGAACATAAAGGTTGCTGTCGCCGCCATAGAGCGTGGAGACAGGCGCGCATTACCGCAGATACCATGTCCACTGGTACAGCCAGACCCTAAGCGTGTGCCAAAACCAACCAGTAATCCCGCCCCGATAAGCAATGGCAAAGAAGTCGTAATTTCTATATCTGGCAAGGGTTTGACCAGACTATAAAGCACTGGCGAGACGACAAGACCCAGTATAAAAAGCACTTGCCACGCCTCTACTTTTTTTGGTTTAAGTAAGCTTGCGCCAATGCCACTAATACCCGCAATACGTCCGATACCCAATAGCAAAATGACAGTTGCTACGCCCAGCATTAGACCGCCGACCAAGGAGATTGGCGTAAAGGCTTGCCAGTCTATTTGTATACTCATAATATTTACCTAAGCTGATTTTATCAAAACAGATATAAATTCGTTTTATATAAATACATTATATTATAAAATATAATAAAAAGGTAAAAAAATACTGAACCTAGCGTAACGCAGAAGTTCAGTATCTCTTTATTTGATTGCTGACTGCTTAAATAAACATATTACCTATAAACAAGTCAGCGGCTCAAATTATTTTGCTAGTACTTCATCAAGTGCTTTTTCAAAACGCTCTACTGCACCCTCAACATCAGTCAGCTTGTCTAAACCAAACAGACCTAAACGGAAGGTTTTGAAGTTATCAGGCTCGCCAACTTTTAGCGGGACACCAGCAGCGATTTGCATGCCCGCTTCAGCAAAGGCACTGCCTTTATGTATGTCATCACGCTCAGTATAAGACACGACAACGCCTGGCGCTTTAAAGCCATCGGCGGCAACGCTCTCAATACCTTTACCTTCAAGTACTTTACGAATACGGTTACCAAGCTCCCACTGTGCATCACACAATTTATCAAAGCCAATTTCTTTGGCCTCGTTAATAGTGTCGCGGAATTGACGCAAGCTATCGGTTGGCATCGTCGCATGATACGCATGACCACCGTTTTCATACGCACGCATCACCGTTAGCCACTGCTTTAAATCAAGACTAAAGCAATTAGATTCAGTGTTTTCTACTTTTTTGATGGCAGCGTCGCTGAGCATAACCAGACCTGCGCATGGCGTGCTACTCCAGCCTTTTTGCGGTGCACTGATGAGCACATCAATACCTAAGTCTTTCATATCTAACCACACACAACCTGAGGCGATACAGTCAATGACCAATAAACCACCAACGCTATGAGTCGCTTCCGCTAAGGCTTTGATATAATCTTCTGTCAAGATGATGCCAGATGACGTTTCGACGTGCGGCGCATAGACAACGGCAGGTTTGTCTTCCTTAATTTTGGCGACCGCCGTTTCGATAGCAACGGGTGCAAATGGTTTTGGCGCTTCGGTATCTTCGGTACGCTCAGCGGTTAGCACCGTAGATGACTTGGCAAATTTACCTTTTTCTAAGATTTGCGTCCAGCGATAGCTAAACCAGCCATTACGGATGATGAGGCAATCTTCATCAATGGTCAATTGGCGAGCGACTGCTTCCATACCATAAGTGCCAGACCCTGGAATAATGACCGCAGCTTCGGCGTTATAAACCGTTTTTAAGTTGCTTAATAAGTCATTCATCACTTCTTGAAAGGCTTTTGACATATGATTGAGGGCGCGGTCGGTATAAACCACTGAGTATTCTAATAAGCCGTTTGGATCAATATCTTGACGTAATGCAGGCATAGCACATTCCTTGTTTGTTGTTAGACAATTTAATTATTTTTAAGTATTGGTTATAGCAAAAAAAACACTATTTTAGCCAAATACCAATATAGATAGTATTAACGGGGCACTAATATTGAGTATGTATTAAGAGTTTGACACAGGGTTGACGATATAGCGCTTTATCCTAGTGCTATTGCCGTTGATAGTGGTATCTTTTACATCGTTGATGTTATTAATTTTTAAGCAAAACCGCATATGATATGCGCACCACTATCGTTGCTACGCGATGGTAGGCTGATAAGAATGGTCATTGACAACTGATGAGTCGAACAGAGGTTAAGATAAAATAAAGGCGTTAGCGCTTTTAGCGAATATCGCAAGCATATCCTAACAACCCTTATTAATTAACCAATCAATTATCATCACTTAATATAATCGTAACAGCATGATATTAGCACTGATAATGCAGCTTGACAACGCATGTTTTCGTTATGATAACACTTGTGTAATATATGGTTTGTCCATGAGATTTATCAATAAATAGCAGGTAACTATCGGCGAACACGATGGGCGTCTTGTAGCCCTGATACCACAAAGTCGAGCAATTCATTGTCACCTTCGCGAGCTGCTTTGCGCATCAGCTTCGATGGCGCATGAGTCAAGGTTTGCGTCAGGCGTCTTGATAGCTCGGTGATGATATCTTCAGGGTTCATATTATCCTGCTGAAGCTTGGCAATGGACTCATGCAGTAGTTTTTCTACTTGATCCTGAGTACGTGCACGATAATGCTGAATATCTTTGCCCACTTGGCGCACTTGAAAACGTCGATCCATCTCAACGACCAATTGGCTGACTAATAGCTCAGCATCGACTGCTGCTTGCCGACGTTGTTCGATATTGCCCGCAATCACGTGTTGCAGATCATCGACAGAATAGAGATAGACATCATCTATCCGGCTAATGGTCGAGTCAATATCGCGCGGCACCGCTAAGTCAATCATCAACATCGGCTGATAGCGACGACTTTTTAGCGCCCGTAAGGTCATGGTTTTATCAATCAGGATATCCATACTACCACTACAGCTGCTCACAATATCTGCTTCTGCCAGTAATTGCGGCAGCTCTTGTAGGGGTCTCACATCGACGCGGCGGTTAGGGTTACGTAGCTCAGCTGCTAATGCTTCTGCGCGCTCAGGATTACGGTTGCAAATAATAACGCGTCCTACCCCAAGCCCAGCGATATGCGTCGCCACCAAGCGATTCATCTCACCTGCAGCAACCACCAATAAAGTCCGACTAGGCAAATTATCAAATATTTGCGTCACCAGCTTAGCAGCGGCATAGCTGAGCGATACTGCTTGTGCGCCGACTTTGGTCTCATTACGCACACGCTTAGCAGCGGCATACACTTGATCGACAATCCAACCCAACTGATTACTGAGTGCTTTTTGATCTTGTGCAAGATGTACAGAACGCTTGATCTGACCCAATATCTGCGGCTCACCCAGTATCATAGAGTCAAGCCCTGAAGCGACTCTAAGCCAATGAGTTAAAGCGTGAGTGTCACGATGGACATACAAGTAAGAGTCAATCTCGTTCAGTGGCAACTGCTTAAAGTCAGCAAGCCAAGTTTTTATTTTTAAGATATGAGCGCTGATGGTAGCAGAAGAGAGATTAGTGCTGCTCGGTGTATTACCAGAACCAACCGGCGCGGTATTCTCTGTAATTTGTGGGGCTGAGTCTTGTGATGTTGATATTTGTGCTACAGCGTTTTCTGGTACTAGTGCATAAATTTCAGTACGATTACAGGTGGAGACAATCACGCTACCATCGGTAAAGCCACGTAGCTGCTTAAGCGCGATATTCACATCCTCACCCACAAGCGCCAAGCGCTCTCGTAGAGCGACTGGTGCGGTTTTGTGATTGACGCCGATGACCACTAATCTCATTATTGATAGACCATAAATATAACGTTCACCTGCCAGCTAAATGCTCTCAGTCCTTTTTTAAAATACTATGCAGTAGCTTTGAAGACGCAGCGTTGAATACGTTGCTTGTAGCTTTTAAGACACTATCTTTAGAAGAAATCTCTTGATAAATACTCTTTGAAAACTTAATCAATACTCTTTGAGAAATAGCCTTTAACAGAAAGCCTTTCAGAACTCAGATTCAGAGCATAGATAAAGTAACATGCTAAAAATCGCTCATTATATCATTATTGCCAGCTTTATTTAACACTCACCCATACAAGGCAGCTATTTGTCTGTATTTGGGCGCACTAGCGATAAATCAACTGCTATCGTCAGCCAACATTGAAACGATTGCTTATGTTGCTTATAGCGTCAGCCCAAAAAAATAAACACCCTCGAAATAGCGATTTACTGGTAAAAATCTCCCTCAATTGCTAATATTTGAGTAACACGGGCGCTCTTGTTTATATCCTCAATCTACTCTTATAATGTTTGATAAAGTTATTCATCACAGACATCTGTTTTTAAAATGATTATAATAAAATCATCCGTTTACGATGCAAACCATTTCATGCATAAATAATATGTATAAAGAACATGGATAAATAACATAGATAATAGGTGAACACTGCTAGCTATGGTTTTTTTTGGGTCATCATTTAGACTACAACCTATGCATAATTCTCAATCTAGCTTTCGAGCTTTACTGCACGCCCTTATTGAGCGTCTATGCCAACGTTATAAGCTAGCATTATCGCTGGCCGTTTGCTTGTGCTTAGGATTACCCGCTCACGCTAACTATGAAAGCTCGTCACCAAACATAAAATCATCCGAAATCTCATCAGCCATCTCCAATGATGCAGCCATCACTGACGATGCCTCTAGTAAAACGCTTAACACTCAAACGCAAATAATTGAAAGTGTAACAGATGTAAATCGTTTGCCAGCCAGCGAAGCAATTTCTGATTTTAACGAGCCAAGCTTATATGCACTTTTAGATGCGGAGTTTGCAGCAGATCGCGATGATACCGAAAGAGCCGTTACTATCTATAAGCAGCAATCTTTTAAACAAGATGCGACAGCGGTGTTTGAGCGGGCTCTGAGCTTATCGTTACGTCATGAAAATGTTGAAGATTCCTTACAGTTCGCTAAAAAATGGCAAGGCCAAAACCCAGATCACGTACCTGCTTGGTTTTATGTCGCCCATTTAGCATTAAGAGCGCATGATTATGAGTTGGCAGGCGAAACCCTAAACCGTATCTTAAGCTATGATCCTCGCGCCGACCTCAGTGAAATCCTAATTGGCATTTATCCAAATAGTGATGAAGATAAGCGTGAACTACTTGCTGCTTTACAACCTATCGACAGTGAGCAAAACGCTTCGCTGTCCGTATTAAAAGCAGGTTTACTCTACCAATTCAATGAGCCTGAGATTGCCATCGTGCACATCAATCGGGCGCTAGAGCGCCAACCAGATTACGTGCCTTTTATTACCTTAAAAGCGGACATATTGCGCAAAACTGAGCCAGCGGAAGTAGTCATTAATTATGTCAGCCAAGCACGTCTGCGTAATCCTGATAGTAAAAGCTTATACCTATACGAGATTCGCTATTTACTCGACTTACAACAAAGTGAGCAGGCATGGCAACGCTTACTTGATACCCACGAGCGTTTTGCTGATGATGCTGAAATTACCTTGTTAGCCGCGCTAGTCAGTTTGGATATTGAAAAATATGATAAGGCCGACCAACTACTTAATATGTTAGCCAAAAACCCTGCTTATCTTGATCAAGCCTATTACTATCTTGGTATCAGTGCCGAGCGCCAGCAGCGCTTTGATCAAGCAAAATACTATCTTAATGGCGTCATGCAAGAAGACTTGGTGCTAGAAGCTCGACGAAAAGTGGTGGCGTTTGACTTACTCAATGACAATGTCGATGCCGCAATCGCTACTTTAGAAAAGCTGCGTAAAGATTTTGCTATATTTGCGCCTGATAGCTTTGTGCTACAAGCCGATATTTTATGGCAGCAAAATGAGTCTGCAGAAGCATTGCGTTTATTAACTCGGGCAGCTCGTAAATATCCTGACAATGAGATGTTACTATTCGCGCGCGCGCAGCTCCTTGATGATAAGGATGACTATGTCGTTAAGCGCACTTTACTCAATCATTTGCAGGCGCTCGACCCTACCAACCCTGCTTATCAGCTGAGTTATGCCCAGCTATTACTGACCAATGAGCGTGGCTCTGAGCAAGGTTTGGCGCTGGCAACTGCGATTATACAGATACGCTATGATGACCCGCGTTATGACAACGAGCTACACCTGCAAGCGCTCAATGTTCTGGCAAGCAATGCCTTAGCCAACGAGAGTTATCAACAAGTCATCGACTATCTACAAACCCCTTATGACGTACTGCCCACCCTACGCTCAGGAACGTTACTCTTACGTGCCTATCAAGGTCTAGGAGATAATGACAAAGTCGAAGCCTTGCTGGCCGATCTACAGCAGCGTTTCTCGTTCGGGCAACACAATGTTAATGACCGTATACAGCTCTATTAATAAGCGATTCTATTAACAACAAACAATGTAATTAATAATTAACGGTATAGCTCGGCTAAGCCTTTAAGTATGGCGTCCATTATTACAAGTCACTTATAAGAAGCTAACAGCCACGCATAACCGAGTAACAAATAACACTTAAGCTAACCTATTTTCTAAATAATAATTTTGCAAACTTGTCTATTTTGAGGAAACATCATGTCTACCCTAAGCCCTTCTTATAAGCGTAATAAATTAGCCGTATTCACCGCGATGACAGCAGCGATGGTAATCACATCTGGTTGCCAATCAATGAAAACCGCCAATGCGACCAACCAGCCGACTACCACCGTACAAGGTCAAAACGCTGAACAACCTAAAAAGCTAGAAAACTTTAATATCACTGGTAAAATTGGCGTGACGACTCCTGGCAATGATGCGAGCGGTACTCAAGGCGGCAGTGCGTTCTATGCATGGGGACAACAAAATGACCGTTTTGCGATTGAGCTCATCGGTGCACTAGGCATTGGCAAAACCAATATAGAATATAATGGTCAGTCGGCGACTTTAGTTAGCGAAAAAACGGGTACATTGACCGCAGATGATCCTGAAACACTACTTAAAAAAGCCACCGGCTGGCAAGCGCCTATCTCACAGATGCCTTATTGGGTATCTGGTCGCCCAGCGCCTTCAGATAGCGCGCCGCAACTCGACGCCCAAAATCGTTTAATCAGTTCGGTAAATGGTGAATGGCGTGCCAGCTTTAGCTATAAAGGCGCAGATAAGCTACCAAATAAAATCAGCGCGATTCAGTCGCAAGGCAATAAAGTGGTTATGACGATTGATCATCAAAAATAATAGTGCATAAATTTGACCATTGTTTTGAATAGCGCTTTCATAATAATGTTTAATGCTAATATTCAAGACCACCCTATAAAGACGGTTATCTATGACCAATAACACTGCATCCGTTATCACGCGCTTATCGCCGGCAAAAATTAATTTATTTTTGCATATTACCGCTAAGCGCGCTGATGGTTATCATGATTTGCAAACCGTGTTTCGTCTGCTTAACTGGGGCGACTATCTGCATTTTTCGGTCACAGACAAAGTAATAACTACTCTTGATACTATAGCGGATAATAATAGTGCAGTAGATATTAATATCCTGTGTGGTCAGCTGCTAACGTTGGTTGGTGCAGAAGCTATAACCACCAGTATAGAAGACAACTTAATCTTTAAAGCGGCTAGCGCGCTACTGGCAGCTGCCATAGACTCCAATAAGCTACCTGAGCAGTTACCGCAAGTAGAAGTGACTTTAGATAAGCACTTGCCAATGGGGGCAGGATTGGGCGGTGGCTCATCTAATGCCGCGACAACATTGATGACGCTTAATGAGATTTGGCAGCTTAACTTTACTCAAAATGAACTAATAAAAATCGGTGCTGCCATCGGCGCGGATGTACCAATTTTCATTTTTGGACAAGATGCCATTGCCATGGGCATTGGTGAGCAATTAACCGCTATTGATTTGCCAGACCAGCATTATCTAGTCTTGACGCCTGATGCCCACGTCAATACTGCTGAGCTTTTTGCGCATCCCAAACTACAGAGAGATATCAACACGCTATCGATTGAAACCATTAAAAACCATTCAAATGATTATGTGCAACATTTAAACACGCCTTATCATAATGTCTTTACGCCAGTAGTAACTAGCCTTGCGCCTGCGGTCAGCGAAGCGCTGCATTATTTGCAAGAGCTAGAATCAGAAGCATTGGGCACGGCAAGAATGACCGGCTCTGGTAGTGCGGTATTTTTGCCCTTGGATGCGAGTGTCACGAATGATAAGACACTTTTGGCAAAATGGATTAACGATGCGCCTTGTGCAGGGCATGTGGTTGGGAGTTTGTATTAGGGTTAAGTGATGACTCGTTATTGTGAATATAAAGGTCTTGCGAGGGTATCAAATAAGCAGCTACAATAACGATTCCCATAAATTTTATCTACTCAATAACGTATCAACCAGCAGATAAGTCAACGGTAATATAAACGATGCTAAAAGCTCTTATTATTGGTATGCTCGCCTCTGTGAGCATACCTGCTTATCAAGACTATATGACCCGCCATAAAATACAGCCTTGCTTGTTAGAAGTTCAAGCCTATAGTACTAGCGTCGTCTTGGCACTGGACAGTCAAGAGGATGCACTAGCGGTTGTAGCGCCTATGACTAAGGAATGTGCCTCTATCACCGATGCCACACACTGGAATATAACCTCTCAACATATAATTGAAGCAGTACCGAAATCAGACCCTACTACTCGCATCGAATGCGACCTATCAAATGACGCCAGTTGCCAAGTATTATTACGATAAAGGTATTGTCAAATTACAGTAGTTTGTAAAACTTACTCTACTTAAGCCAAAAAGTAATTATCAATCTGCAAGTAATACACGAAACCGAGCGACAATCAGATTATAGGCATCGACTTGCTAAAATAACTTTACTTACGGTATTTTGAATAAACTTAAGAAAAAGCCGTAAATGACTTGCAAAAGCTGAATATTTATCTATAATAGGTCGCCTCAATAGGGGTATAGCCAAGTTGGTAAGGCATCAGGTTTTGATCCTGACATCCGTTGGTTCGAGTCCAGCTACCCCTACCATTTTTAAGCTCAAAGCGTTTGATGTGCATTTATCATGAGTGGTTTATAGATAGCCGCTCATCTTATTGACATTGACAACGTTATGCCAGTTTCGGTATAGTTCGCAATGAACACCGTTAGGGAAAAGTTATATTTTAGACGGCTTATCGTTTATTAGATAACAAACAGGTCGTGACGCTATTCTAACAATGACTGTTAATAAAAGTTATGATTAGATATCGACGTACACAGCCTAGACATTACAGGGGTATAGCCAAGTTGGTAAGGCATCAGGTTTTGATCCTGACATCCGTTGGTTCGAGTCCAGCTACCCCTACCATTTTTTACTGTAATAGTAGTCATCAATACTTTTCACCACTCTTTTCTTAATTTGAGCAGTTTGACACTGCTTAGCGGTCGCTGCTTGAGTCAATCAATAGGACTTCTGTCATGCCTTATTTGGCGATTTTTACGGGTAATGCTCACCCTGAATTAGCAAAAACCGTAGCCGATCATCTTCATATACCTCTTGGTAAAGCTGACATCACGCGTTTTTCTGATGGCGAAATTGCCGTGGAAATCAAAGAACACGTACGCGGTAAAGACGTGTTTATCATGCAGCCTACTTGTGCACC
>NZ_JBAQQF010000030.1:0-9360 GCF_049295055.1 Psychrobacter sp.
TGAATGAACACCGTAAGTTACAGTTTATTAAGGACTTTCTTGCGTCAAAGTCACTCAAATAGCATGAATTATGTCCATTAGCGACTACCGTCTACTTTTTAGCATGAATTTTGTCCATTACACCTAAAGGTTAGCTTTTATCAACACTTCGGCAATGCTAAAACTTAAGTTGCCACAAGCTTAAAAATAGTCCCTAAATATTCCTCGTTATTATGTACAAACAAAAAGACCGCCATCGTGGCAGTCTTTTTTTATACTGAAAATTCAATCCAAAATATTTAAAACAGAGTATTTAGAACGGCTGCTTTTAAAACAACTTTTTTTAGAATGGCTGCTTTTAGAATGGATAATCGCGCGGCGTATGTTGCACCGAAATCCAATGTAAAGTCGTAAACTCTTCTAAGATCCATTCACCATTAAAGCGGCCAATACCCGAATTCTTCTCACCACCAAACGGCACATTACTGCCGTCATTGGCCGAGATGTCATTGATATGCGTCATGCCAGCTTTAATACCGCGAGCAAAGCGCAGACCTTTTTCCATATCTTTAGTGAATACCGCACTTGATAGCCCGTACATAGAATCATTAGCAATCGATAGCGCATCATCCTCATCTTTAGCACGAATAATACCAACCAAGGGTCCGAATACTTCGTTACGTGACAAGTCCATATCGCGAGTGACTTCCGTAAAGATGTGTGGCGGCACCACTTGACCTTTAATCTCACCACTCAATATTATTTTCGCGCCTTCCTCTTGCGCCGTAGCAATCTTATCTTTTAACGATTTTACTTGTTTTGCATTAATAATCGGACCTACTGCGGTATCTGCTTTACTAGGGTCACCGACGCTTAATGTCTTAACATGAGCAAGGAAACGCGCTACAAAGTCATCGTAAATCTCGTCTTCAACAATGATACGATTAATGGCAATACAAATCTGACCTTGATGTAAGAATTTACCAAAGGCCGCGGCTTTTACGGCTTGCTCAATATCAGCATCTTTTAACACCACAAATGGACTGTTACCACCCAGCTCTAACGCCAATTGCTTGAGATAGTCGCCGCCATTTGCCAGCTCGCCGATATGCTTGCCTACTGATGTTGAACCAGTAAACGATACCAAACTTGGGATATCGTGGGTAACAATGGCGTCCCCTATTTCACTACCAGCACCGACGACCACATTAAGCAAACCTTTTGGTAAACCCGCTTCTTCAAATATCTTAGCGAGTAATAAACCACCAGTAATTGGCGTATCACTAGCAGGCTTTAGTACCACTGCATTACCCAATGCTAAAGCAGGGGCAATCGAGCGCTGGGTTAGATGTAGCGGAAAATTCCATGGACTGATAACTGCAATCACACCCATCGGTTCACGATAGATAAAATTCTCTTTGCCTGGTGTATTAGACGGGCGAATCTCGCCATGTACACGATTGGGAAAAGAAGCTGATTCGAGGGTAATCGCGCGCGCATTACCAAACTCTGACATTGCCTTAATACGCGTACTGCCCGATTCCTTGATTAGCCAATCGACAATCTCATCTTGGCGTTGATCTAAAATTGCAACCACTTTATACAGTACACCTGCCCGCGTCGCTGGGGTTTGCTGTGCCCATTCAGCCTGCGCCATCGTTGCCGCTTGATAAGCTTCATCAAGCTGTTGTTTAGTCGCTTGCTGAATCTCTACCAGCGTATCACCGTTATAAGGATTGGTATCAGTATTGACACTATCGTCATCGCCTTTTTGCCATTCACCGGCGATATATTGCAAATGGAAATTATTATAGGCGTTACTGTTATTAGGGGCGTCAGTATTATTGGTAGTCATTATTATTCCTATTTTTTATTTAGAAGGTTATTCTTAAAATTGATTTTAAAATGTATATGTTGAGCCATTACTTACATATATAAGCTGAAGGTTCGAGCTAATCAGTTGCGATGCAACAAAATTAGATAATAAAGTTAGATAACAAAGCTAGATAATAAAACAACAAAGCTAACTTGCTAGACGACTGGTCTAATGCTAACATAAACACTATCAAAACAAGAACAATTTGTTATTTAACTTTGTTGAAAAAACGTAACGTTCATAAAATAACTTTTCTACATAAACCATGCTACATAAGACTCTGTTACATACATTGTTGCGCTGCATAAATTGCTACATCAATTATAAAAGTTATATAAGCCAAGATAATCGATTTATACCTTTAGTTAGTTTTAACAGCAATATTTTAATAACCACCTTTTAACAAAATACCAAGGAGAACATTGCCTTTATGTTCGATACCAAGACCACTACTTCATCAGATAACTCCCTTTTAAATACGGCTATAGATACTAGAGCGCATCTGTTAGCCACTGGCTATAAGCTCATCGCACAAAAGGGCTTTACCGCTGTCGGTATTAAGCAGATTTTAGACACAGCAGGTGTGCCCAAAGGCTCTTTTTATCATTACTTTGCCTCAAAAGAAGCCTTTGGTGAAGCTATCATCACTCACTACTTTACCCAGTATAAGAACCGTCTGGAAACACTTGGTGTACAAGACGTTAACGCACAGCAGAAGCTCTATGACTACTTTCAAAACTGGTACGATACTCAGCAAAATGGCTGCGATCATGAAAAGTGTTTGGTGGTCAAACTTAGCGCTGAGGTCGCTGATATGTCAGAGCCGATGCGTAAAGTATTATATGAAGGTTATCAGCAAACGATTACATGGCTCGCTACCCAAATCAAAGCAGGCTGGACGGACCATTCTGTACCGCACCCTGATAATGTGTCTGCTGAAAGCATGGCTAAGCGTTGGTATTTTTCATGGCTTGGCGCCAGCTTAGTCGCTAAGATTAGTCAAACCAATACGCCATTAGCAGAAGTATGGCAGATGACCACGACACAAATGGGACGCTAATAACGTTCTGTTTGCGCGCCTTTTTTAGCGATTGAATGAGCCTGACTTAATTGACCAGATTGTTTATATCACCGTCATTTTATATCGCTGTAATTAGCAACCAATTCTATTCTTTGGCTATACGATAGTTTTGTAATCATTAATAAAAATTACTAGACGACCGGTCTAATTAATGTACAATGCGGACAGATGCAAAGAACACGCATAACTTATATTTAATCATTCGTATGTGATCATTCGATTTTAGAACACTCATTAAACACTTAATTACTTACTTACTTATCAGGAATCTTATGAATAACTTTCAATACTACAATCCAGTACGCATCGTTTTTGGTGAAGATCAAATCAAGCAACTATCAGATTTAGTACCTAGTGATGCTCGCGTCCTTATTACTTATGGTGGCGGTTCAGCTCAGCGCACAGGTACTTTAGATGAAGTAAAAACTGCCTTAGCAGCCAGTGGCAACCGTGAAGTATTTGAGTTTGGTGGTATTGAACCCAATCCAGAATTCGTCACACTATTAAAAGCGGCCGATATGGTCAATGAACATAACATCGACTTTTTATTAGCAGTGGGTGGCGGTTCAGTCATTGATGGTAGCAAGTTTGTAGCGCTAGTTGCTTCACTAACCGAAGAAGACGGCACTGTGTCACGTGAACAAGCTTGGGATGCCCTAACAAGCTATTGTAGAAATATAGACTCTGCAGTTGATTTAGGCGCAGTGTTGACTATCCCAGCAACAGGTTCTGAGATGAATTCAGGCGGCGTTGTTAATTATAGCGAGCGCCAAGCGAAACTACCGTTTGGTAACCCACTTGCCTTTCCTAAGTTCTCAATTTTAGATCCTACTAAGACCTTAACACTACCTGAGCGCCAAGTAATGAACGGTGTCGCTGATGCCTTCGTCCACGTGATGGAGCAGTATCTGACCTATCCTGTCAATGCAAAAGTCCAAGACGCCTTTGCTGAGAGTTTACTTAAAATTCTGATTGAGGAAGGCGCAGCGGTTAAAGCTGACCCAGAAGATTTAGAAACGCGTAAAAACATAATGTGGACAGCCACTATGGCTCTGAATGGTCTAATTGGTACAGGCGTACCACAAGATTGGACGACACATATGATTGGTCATGAGCTGACGTCATTACATGCGATTGATCATGCACGCACCTTAACCATTGTATTACCATCAGTGATGCGTGAACTTAAAGACAGTAAAAAAGACAAATTGCTTCAATATGCACGTAATGTGTGGAATATCAAAGACACCGATCAAGACGAAGATGCGGTCATTGAAGCGGCTATCGTGCACACTGAAAACTTCTTCCGTGATCTTGGGCTGCCTGTTAGCTTAGAAGACGCAGATTTAGACGCCTCTGCCATTGATCCAATCATCAAACAGTTAGACGCTCATAAAATGGTGAAATTGGGCGAACATGGTAAAAATGACTTAGCAGTCTCACGTCGTATTCTAGAGCGTGCAGTAACCAGTCACGCTTAGTATTTTTATACATTAGTAACAAATAGCAGCTATTCAGTATTGAGTGGCTGTTATCTTAAAAAAACTAATAAATAAAATGAACAATCATAAATAAAGTAAGGAATATAATTATGAGTTTTGACAATAATCAGAACCAACAACAGAACCGCCAAATTAAACTTGCCAGCCGTCCACACGGCGCACCAACTGTAGATAATTTTGAATTGACTACTGGCGAGATTCCAAAACCTAATCAAAGTGAAATGCTATTACGCACTGTCTATCTATCGCTTGACCCTTATATGCGTGGACGTATGAGTGATGCTGCAAGCTATACTGACCCACTGCAAGTTGATGACGTTATGACTGGCGGCACAGTGGCGCAAGTGGTTGAATCTAACGTTGATAACTTTGCAGTAGGCGACTTAGTAGTGTCCAACTCTGGCTGGCAGGACTATAGCGTTAGTGATGGCGATGGCGTGCTGAAGCTTGACAAAGACATGTCTAACCCTTCTTACGGCTTAGGTGTCCTTGGTATGCCCGGCTTCACTGGCTACATGGGATTGACTGATATCGGTAAACCAAAAAAAGGCGAAACGTTAGTCGTCGCAGCAGCAACGGGTCCTGTCGGCGCAACGGTCGGACAAGTCGGTAATAAGCTCGGTTTACGTACTGTTGGCGTGGCGGGCGGTGCTGAAAAATGTGCTTATGCGGTCAACGAATTAGGCTTCGATGCTTGTATTGACCATAAGGCCGATGATTTTGCCGAGCAATTAAAAGCCGCTTGCCCAGATGGTATCGATATTTATTACGAAAACGTAGGTGGTAAAGTGTTTGACGGCGTATTACCACTATTAAACGCCCATGCACGTATACCAGTATGCGGTCTAGTCTCACAATATAACGCCACTGAATTGCCTGATGGTAAAGACTGTTTGGGTGTCCTAATGGGCAACGTTCTAAGCAAACGTCTAACTATCAAAGGCTTTATTATCTTTGAAGAATACGGTGACCATTTTCCAGAGTTCTTGAAAACGATGGGTGCATGGGTTGAGTCAGGCGACGTAAAAACAAAAGAATATCAAGCTGACGGTTTGGCACAAGCACCGCAAGCGTTCTTTGACATGCTAGAGGGTAAAAACTTCGGTAAAACCGTGGTAAAAGTTGCTGACGTTAAATAAGTTTTAACATTATTCATCAGTAATGCTCCTCAAAAAAAGTTACGGTTAGCACTCATGTTTATAAAGTTAGGAAAAGCAGACTTATAAATGATGCCTGCTAACATACAATTTTAACCACACAATATTAAACACACAACGTTAACTACATAATGTTAATCAATAATAAATAAGGATAATTATGAATATTTTAATGGTACTAACCTCACACGATAAATTGGGCGATACTGGCAAAAAAACTGGCTTTTGGCTAGAAGAATTTGCGGCTCCTTATTATGCGTTTTTAGATGCTGGCGTTAATGTCACTCTAGCCTCTCCTGCTGGTGGTCAACCGCCGCTTGATCCAAGTAGCGATACCCCAGATGCGCAAACAAAAGATACCACGCGTTTTAAAGATGATAGCGAAGCCCAAGAACGTCTTGCTAGCACTAAAAAACTTGCTGATATGAACGCTGAAGACTTTGATTCAGTATTTTATCCTGGTGGTCACGGTCCACTTTGGGATTTAGCAGTCGACAAAAACTCTATCGAATTAATCGAAACGTTTGTTAAGCAAAACAAACCAGTTGCTTTTGTCTGCCATTCACCTGCCGCGCTTAAAAACGTTAAAATTGACGGTGAATACTTAGTAAAAGGCAAAACAGTTACTGGCTTTACTAACACTGAAGAAGAAGGTGTTAACCTTGTAGACGTGGTGCCCTTTTTAGTTGAAGACATGCTAAAAGCCAATGGCGGCAACTATGAAAAAGCGGCAGATTGGGAATCTTATGTGGTGGAAGACGGCTTATTGATTACCGGTCAGAACCCAGCGTCATCAGAAGAGGCTGCCAAACGCCTACTTGCAAAGCTACAGGCTTAACATCAACAGAAAAATACAGTAACAAAGGCTGACATCATGATTCGCTTGCACCATCTTAACCAATCACGCTCGTTACGTACGCTATGGCTTTTAGAAGAATTGGGGCAACCTTATGAACTGATTAGTCATCAGCGTGATGCGAAAACGCATCTAGCACCAGACAGCCTAAAAGCTGTGCATCCTCTTGGTAAATCTCCGGTTATCGAGATGGATAATCAGCTCTACGCAGAGTCAGGGGCTATTACTGAGCTGTTGATTGAACGCTTTGCAGCAGATAGTCTGCGCCCTGCTATAGATAGCGCAGATTATGGTCATTATCTACAGTGGATTAACTTTGCTGAAAGCTCACTCATGCTGCCACTGTTACTTGAGTTATTTACTCATAAAGCAGGCGCTGGTGATAATGAGTTTTTAAAAGGTTATATCAGCCAAGAAAAGCATAAGCTGCTGAGCTACTTAAATGATGAAGTTGAAGGCAAATCGTTTATCGTCGGTAATAAGCTAAGCGGTGCTGATTTTATGTTGTCATTTGATTTAATTATGTTAGCCAAGCATGGTGCGTTAGAAGATTACGCGCACATTAAACAATATGCACTACAACTGGCAAGCCTTGATAGCTACCAGCGTGCCATGCGTTTAGAGGCCAATTATGATGAAACCAACCGAGCATAAATAAGCATCGAAATAAATATTTAAGAAAAATATGATAAAATAGCCCAAGTATATCTTGGGCTATTTTTTTGCCTGAGAATGTTGCTGTTTGCAACTCTGCTGATTATAACCTTATTAATAATAGCTTTAATTTTGATAGCGTTGATAAGGCTGAGCGCTTTTATAGCGGTTACTTTTATAATAGCGATCTTGCTACTGACTTGTTATTAACTTGGGAGCTATATCATGTCCTTACTCTATTTCCCTATACAGATTAGCATGTGCCCATGAGTACCGACTATCAGTTTAAGCCGCATGAACAGCCATTTATGTTGGGCTCGCCCGCCACTCCTGACCATCCTGTGCGCCGCAAGGTGCTGTATTTGCTTATCGGTATTTTTATTGGTCTGACTGCCAGCTTCCAAAACGGTCTACTGGTTGCGAACCTGACCCAAATTCAAGGGGAAATGGGCTTAACACCAGTAGAAGGCGGCTGGATATCGGTTGCTTATAACATGACCAACGCCTGCGTTACTGTGCTGTTATATAAAATTCGCCAACAATTTGGTATGTCACTATTTAGTAAAATTACCTTATTTTTTCTACTCGCCGCAACCAGTATGCAGTGGTTAGTTAGTAGTAATCTATTAAGTGCGACAACTGGCATTAGAATTGAACCATATTATTTAGAACTTATCGCCCGAGGTTTTAGTGGCGTGGTAGCCAGTGCGATGACGGTACTGTCTATTTTTTACTGTCTACAAGGTATGCCTACCGCTCGGCGTATTAGTGGGCTAATTCTAGGTTTTGGCTTGGTGCAATTTGGTATTCCATTATCGCGTATCATCTCGCCTTTCCTTGCCATTGACGGGCAGCTTGAAAGCTTGTTTTTATTTCAAGTAGGTTTGGCACTGATATGCTTTGGCCTGATTAATATATTAGAGCTGCCACCAGGTAATACCGAAAAGGTATTTGAGAAGCTAGATATCGTCAGCTTTGCTTTTTTTGCCAGTGGTCTTGCGGCGTTGGCGGTATTCTTAGTACAAGGGCGTATCTTGTGGTGGACGACACCTTGGCTCAGCTATCCGCTGATTATTGCGGTTGTCACTATTAGTATCGCTTTATGGATTGAAACGCATCGCAAAAATCCGATGCTACAAGTACGCTGGATGCGTAGCCGCACTATTATTGCTTTTATGATTACCGGTGCCGTCATGCGGATTCTATTGTCTGAGCAAAGCGTTGGTGCTGCAGGATTATTAGCAAATCTTGGCTATGGCAATGATCAGCTGATTATTTTTTATGCGGTGATATTGGTAGCTAGCGCACTGGCATTGGTGATTAGTATCTTTACGACCAATGCGATGGATCTGCGTCGACCAGTTATTTTCGCTGTTGCTCTCATTGCGATTGGGGCGTGGATAGACACAGGTGTGTCGCTAAACTCTGCGCCTTCGATGTTTTATCTCAGTCAGTTTATGATCGCTTTTGCCGCCGTTTACTTTATGGGTCCAATGGTGTTTGAAGGCATGTTTCGTGCTATTGCCAACGGTCCTGCTTATATTATTAGTTTTTCGGTGGTTTTTGGTATTTCACAAACGGTTGGCGGTTTAGCAGGTGCAGCGGCCATTCAAGCCTTTACCACCATTCGTACGCAAATGCATTATGCGGATATGGTCAGCTCGATGAGTGGTGATAGTCCTGCCATGATGACGCAGATTCTTCAAGGCGTTCAACGCCAAGCAACCGTTGCTGCTTACGATGATTTATTCTTTTTAATGGCAGTGAGCGCTACCGTTACGACAGCTTATCTATTGATTGTCTATTTTTATTATCGTTATCATAAACGCAATCCGCTTGCTAAAGAGCTAGCCGCGTTAGCAGAAATGATGGGCAAAAAATAGCAGATAGTACGAATTTTAGCGTGTATCCTATATTCACTACTACCCTATCATTATTATTTTAAAGTTACCTACTATGTCTAATGAATCCATTAGGAGCGCATCATGAGCGAAGAGAAACCCAATAGTTTAAATGATGCGAGCGCACCTAACAAAACGGCTCCAACGTCAGCGGACTTACCAGCTGCAACGCACATTGAGTCTAGAGCTGAAACAACTAAGCTTGAAACAGCTCCAGCTGAAACAACTGAACCGCCCCGTGATTGTCGGAGACCTAATATTCTGAGAGAATACGACAATGAAAACACGAAATTACACTCCTGAGATTAAAGAACGCGCAGTTCGCATGCTGATTGAAGCAGCAGGCGACTATCC
>NZ_JBAQQF010000031.1:0-46368 GCF_049295055.1 Psychrobacter sp.
CCGGCCATGTGAGAGTAGGTCATCGTCAGCTCTCTATTCTAAAAGTAAAACCCCCTTACGCGAAAGTGTAAGGGGGTTTTCTTTGGCTGGGGTTTGCGAATTAAAATAGATGTTTTTTCTTAAAAAAACTCTATTTGTTATATTAAATATATTCTACATTAGTAATCTAAAATGATTTGACTTATATCGTTATAGCTGCTAATTTTAAATAGTGTTTTAACTTTAGTTAATTAAAACTATATGTGATGCTGATACGGATTTTGGCACTATATTGCATTGATCAGTATGAGTTCACGCCCTATCAATAGTTATCAAAAGGAATTGATAATGAAGTTAGCTCCTCTTTTTTCAATAGGTGCCTTAGCAGCTATTAGCCTTTTAGGTTGTTCTAATCAAGCTTCTGACGGTACTGATGCTTCCGCAACTAATTCTCAAGAAACAACGACATTACGCTTCTCACACTTTTGGCCAGCAACATCCTCTATTAGCACAGAGGTCTTTGAACCTTGGGCGAAGAAAATAGAAGCAGATTCTAATGGTCGTTTAAAAATAGAGTTGTACCCTTCAGCGGGTCTTGCTAAAGCCGATGTGACTTATGAATCTACAGCCAAAGGTACGATTGACATTGGCTCACAAGCACATGGCTATACCAATGGACGCTTTCCTTTAACTCAGATTACTGAGCTTCCCGGCTTATCAAATTCAGCCACTCAAATGGGTTGTATGCTTCAGACGCTGTATGAAGATGGCACTTTAGCCAGCGAATATGAAGATACTCATCTGCTATTTATGTATGGCGCTGGACCGGGCTCTTTGCATACTACCAATAAATTAATTCGTACACCTGAAGATATGAAGGGTATGCGTATTCGTCGTCCTTCTGCGGTTGCCGGTGACATTATTGAAAGTGCTGGTGCATCACCAGTAGGATTGCCTGCTAATGATATGTATACCTCGTTACAACGCGGTGTTGTTGACGGGCTTAGTTTCCCTTGGGAAGCCATTACTGCTTTCAAAATCGATGAAATTACCAAATACCATACTAATATTCCTTTTTATAGCTCGGCGCTTATGGTCACTATGAATAAAGATAAATATGAAAGCTTGCCTGATGATTTAAAAAAGGTATTGGATGACAACTCAGGTATGGCGCTTGCTAATAAAGTCGGTGAAGTCTTTGACAAGCATGATGGTATGGCAATACAAGCTGCTAAGGATAAAGGCGATGAAATCGTTGAAATTCCTGATCCACTGAATGATCCAGATTGGAAAGGACCCCTTGAAAGAGGTACGAAAAAATACTTGACTGATGTCAGTGCTCTAGGTTTAGACGCAAATGGTGTTTATGCTAAAGCCAAAGCCGCCAGTGCAGCCTGTAAGGTTTAACCTAAAGGAGTGTCACATGGCCTACTTGGTCAAACTTAGCGTTCTCATCTCAAGGCTATGTCAGTTTATTGGTGGTGTCAGTCTGATTATTATTGTGCTGACCACCATGCTGGATGTTATCGCCCGTTATATCTTTAAGCTCACCGGTGGTGAGTTTGGATTTACGGTTAAAGGTAGCGTTGAGATTGTCTCTTACTTTATGCTCTTTGCTTTGCTCGGGGCCTTTGCTGCTTTTGTTGAGCGCTCACAAATCATCGTTGATGTCTTCACCCAAAAGATGTCAAAACCTGTCAAAGGCTACATGATGGGCACCTTTATGATGGGTTTCTTTATCATCGGTATTGTGTTCGCATGGGGTCTTTATGAGAGTGCCTTTGATGCGATACAGTATGGCAAAGTTACTCAAGACCTTCGCATATCGATGATGCCTATTTATGCTATCAGTGCCTTCTTAAGTATTCTACTTGCCATTCGATCATTGATTGAATCCATCAATATCTTTAAAACAGGCGAGTTCTTTGACGCTGAGGAGACAGGCGCATGAGTCCAGAAATTATTGGTGCCATTGGTTTGTTATGTATGATTGCGATGGTCATGCTGCGTGTTCCTGTTGCGCTTGCTATGTTAGGGGTAGGTCTGGTTGGTTTTGGTGCCGTGACAGCGCCTATTGGTGCGGTGCAAATGCTAAAAGACTTACCGGTCGATGTCTTGGCAAAATATGATTTTAGTGCCATTCCTTTATTTATTTTGATGGGCGTCTTCGCCTCTCATTCAGGTATGGCAGGAAAGTTATTTGACGCGACGAGAACCATCTTTGGTGGCGTAAGAGGAAGTTTGGGTATCGCTGGTATTGGCTCGTCTGGTATCTTTGCCTCTATTTCAGGCTCATCATTGGCGACTGCCTCTACCATGACCAAGGTTGCACTGCCGCAAATGGAAAAGTATGGTTATCAACCAGGGTTTGCCTGCGGTATTTTAGCCGCTGGTGGTACTTTGGGGATTATGATTCCGCCCAGTATTGCGTTACTGGTCTATGCCATCTTAACCCAGCAGTCAGTCGGTGATATGTTTATCGCTGGTTTTTTACCAGGTATCCTTGGCATGGTAATGTATTCAATCACAGTCATGATTATGGTGCGCTGGAAGCCGCATTTAGCGAGGCGTGGAGAGCCCACTTCTTGGAAACAAAAACTGCTATCTTTGACAGGTCTGATTCCTTTTAGCTTTATCTTTATCGTGATTATTGCTGGTATTTTCTTTGGGTTGTTTACTCCTACAGAGGGGGCAGCAGTTGGTGCCTTTGTATCCTGGGCTTATGCTTTCGTCAAAGGCATGCGCATGACAGGGCTTAAGCAATCATTGATTGAGACGCTTGCTCTCTCTGCAGTGGTCTTTTTTATGCTATTGGGTGCTGAAGCGTTAGGTTACTTTATTTCAGTATCACGCTTGTCTTATAGTTTAGCGACGTGGATTGGTACATTGGCGGTTAGTCCAATGATAGTACTAATCTGCATCTTAATTATGTACTTTTTGCTTGGGTTATTTATGGATGCCCTAGCAATGCTAGTCATTACGATTCCAGTGGTGTTCCCAATCATTGTTGCACTAGGTTATGATCCAGTGTGGTTCGGTATCATTGCAGTATTGACGGTAGAGCTGGGATTAATCACGCCGCCGATGGGGATGAATATTTTCGTGATTAAAGCCATGGCACCGCATATTAAGCTGTCCGATATGTTTAAGGGGGTGATGCCCTTTATTGTGTCCGACTTGATTCGCTTGGTCCTTTTGGTAGCGTTTCCGGCGATATCTTTGGTGTTATTAAGCTAAAATTTAATCAGAAAAAAGCTAATCAATAAAAAATTATCGTCTTATATGTTCAGATCAAATTTGCGTAAGTGTAGTTAGGTTTAAATATTACTACTACATAACTTAACCTTTGGGTACTGTTGAAACAAACTGTTCAAGCTATTATGAATATGGTTCAAATGATTTAAGTAAAACTATTAGTCATTTGAGCGAAAATAATACCACTCATAATCACAAGGAAGAAACCATTATGACTATCGCAAAGAATATTGAGATTAGCAGTACATCTAAGACCAGTTTTGAAGATGCAATTCAAAAAGGAATTGCTGAAGTCGCTAAGACCATTAAGAACGTCCAAGGGGCGTGGGTAAAAGAACAAAAAGTAGGTATTACTGATGGAAAAATTGATAAATATCACGTCATTATGATCGTTAGCTTCGTTGTTACTGATGATTCTGATTTAGGCTAGCTGATTAATATCTAGGCTTATCAACTAAATATAAATTAGTTGTCAGCGTTATATCTTACAAAAAGAGACTGCATTGGCAGTCTCTTTTTTGCATAATTATTCGCTCTAAAATATATTATCAATAATGAGCTCAGAATATTTTTTCTCATTAGTCTTTGAGATTTTAGGGTTTTTGATTTGAAATTTTCTGACCCTTTTGCCATATTGTTGTGATAATAATATGGCTTTTTTATGCAATTGAGGTTATAGGCTAAAAGTGATAACAGGACGACGACATTACCATAACTTTTATCCTTATTATAAAGTTTGAAAGATGTAGTAAACTCGATACACCTTATTTACAGACCTTGTTTCTGTATTATTTTCATATAAATAGTATGCTTACACAAAATAATTAAGTAGAAAAGTTATGGCAATCGATTTTAGTAATACCTTAATAGTTGCGATATCGGCAACTGCTTTGTTTGATTTATCGGAATCAGAAGATCATCTATTACAGTTGTTGCAGCAGCGCCCTCGTGAAGCGGTTAAAGAGTTTCGAGATTATATGGCAGAGCGTGAAAATGATCCGCTTACCATTGGCGCAGGTTACCCACTGATTAAAGCTTTATTGAATTTAAATCATTATTGTAAAGAATGTAATAGCAAAGAGTCTGGTATCAATGCGCCTTTAGTTGAGGTAGTTATTGTCTCAAAAAGTAGTCCTGATACGGGTATCCAAGTACTCAATGCGATTCGTGAACATGAATTAACCATTTCACGTTCAGCTTTTATATCGGGCAGCCCTGTCGCACCTTACATCAAAGACTTTAACGTTGATTTATTTTTGACGACCAATCGAGAGGATGCACAACAGGTAGCCGATGCTGATATTTGTGCCTGTGCGATATTAGATGCAACGCCGGTAAATACTTATGAGCTAGATACGAAGCAGCTGCGTATTGCCTTTGATGGCGATGCGGTATTGTTTGATGATTCAGGTGAGCTGCTTTATAAGCAAAAAGGACTGCAAGCTTTTCACGATCGTGAGGCAGAAATGCGTGATCTGCCAATAGAGAAAGGCCCGTATGCAGAGCTATTAATCAAGCTGTCCAAAATGCAAGAGCGTCTGCCTGCAAGCTTGCACTCGTGTCCTATGAAGATTGCCTTAGTGACAGCACGCAACGCGCCTGCTGACCTGCGAGCTATCAAAACATTGCGTGACTGGGGGGTGGATCTTGATATGGCATTTTTCTTAGGCGGTCTTGAGAAAACTTCTGTATTAAAAACCTTTGCCCCACATATTTTCTTTGATGATTCAGTTAAACATATCGATGCGGCTCGTGGCTTTGTACCGACGGCATTGGTACCTTATCATTCAACCTCGTTATTACATGCCAATAGTGTTATGAATGCTGATAAAGATGCGGCATCGTTATCTTTTAAACCACTTAAAAATAAGATGTTATCTGTAAGTCATTAATAGCCACTTAATCAGATCAAGAGGATATAACAGCAGATGAAGTGGCAGCAAGTGATGACGCTCGTAATTACCCGCATTAAACAAGTGATTGGTTTATATGCTTTTGTTTTATTACCAATGTGGGTGATGTTTTTCCTGAATGAAGTGGTATTTTTCGGTCTATGGAATATCTTTGGTATTGTGCCACGTACATTGGATATGGGCAGTATGATTGGAGTATTTGCTTCGTGGACGATGCATGTCAATTTTTCGCATTTACTGGGCAATACTTTGACGTTGTTGCAAATTCTGTTTTTATTTGGATTATTTGAAAACAATGCTTATCGTACTATTCTTAAGCTGATTGTCGCCTCAGGCATAATGACTTGGTTGATAGCCTCACCATTATCTATTCATATCGGTGCGTCAGGATTGTGTTTTGCGATGCTCGGTTATATGGTAGGTGGGGCAGTGTTCGCAAGACGTTGGGGTTATTTGTTAGCTTGTATCGTGATGGGAGCAGGATATTGGCTCACCATTAAGCAAGGCTTGATACCGCAACAGGGTATCTCGTTTGCGGCGCACTTTGGTGGTCTATGCGCCGGTTTATTGTTGGGTGCCAATTCTAAGCACGCCTATACAAGAGTAAATAATCGTCATTAACTGAATTTTTAAGCAAATATGTTAATAAAGTGTGTTCAATAACATGTTGAGATATAGTCAGTCCTAACTAAAATAAGTACAAATATTACAACGCGCTACTGGGGTAAGTTTTTCTTGCTTGCTGTGCCTACGCAGACAGAGGCGGCGCAAAACTTATCCCAGTAGCACTGTGATTGTTAATTATAAACTGGTCTGTAGTCAGATCAACGACTGAATTATTTTTTATTGACACAAACATTGATAAATAGTGGATCATTTTTCTCTAATGGACGCCAAGCAGTGGTTTGTTTCACATGCTCATCGATGCTCAGCTTACTGTCTTTTTCTTGTAGCACATAATCTGCACGTGCTGGTGCTGCACAGTCAATAACTTGCGGTACTTGCTGCACACTTCTACGTCTCTCAAACAAATATAAATTGACTAAGTAAATGTCTGGGTTATCAGCATTAGCCCGAGCGTTTCCGCTATCAGCCGCTATAAAGCGCAATGTTTGTGGTTTAACATATGACCATGGGCGAAACCACGTACCTTCTTCAACCTTCTTAACGACGTGAACACCTTCTGGAAGCTGTTCGAGCTGTTGACCGAACCAGCTGTACTCTTGGTTTATTTGAAAGCCAAAGATGCCGATAGCGCCAAACAATGGAATAAGCCATTTTGGTGCCTTCTTACCGGCGAGCTTGCTGAGGTGAGTGATAACTAGTGCTATTCCAGCTAAGCCAAATCCGGCCGCTATGGTCGCGATAAACTCAAAAAGCATAATACTTTTCCTTAACGCTATCAGCGCATTTAATTCCAGTTTTCAAAAATCAATAACCGTTTTTAGATTTTTTAAGCGTACTTATTATAAAGCTTGAAGTCGTCTTTCTCATTATTTTTCTACTTTATAAACAAGTGAATAAAATAATCATTTGTTATAAATCCCATTTCTAATAATACTGTTTATAACAAGATTTTTTATCACAACAATCGGATAAAAAAATCACTCACAAGCAGCTGCTGCCTGTGAGTGATATATTATCGTAAAATAGCATTGTACTTCACTTGGTAGCTTATATAGCTTAGTGGTCGATTGCGCCACCAGCCCCACGTGGAGAACGTACACTTTCAACAAGTTCTTGGATATGTGCTGGTGGTGGAGCAGTCGCATAAGATACTGCAAATGCTACGATAAAGTTAAGCAATGCACCAACCGCGCCAAATGATAGTGGCGAGATACCAAACAACCAGTACTCTTCAGTATCAGGGAAGTTTGCAGTGCCCGTAATGAAGAACCAACCTTTGAAGACAAAGATGTAAACTAAGATACTAATCAAACCCGTTAACATACCAGCGATAGCGCCAAGGTTGTTAATACGCTTAGAGAAAATACCCATCATTAATACTGGGAACAGTGATGCACCCGCAATACCAAAGGCTAATGCAACGACCTGTGCGGCAAATCCTGGTGGATTAATACCTAAGTAGGTAGCAACCACAATCGCAATCGCCATCGTGATACGAGCATATTTCAATTCTTGCGCATCAGTAATGTTTGGATTTAAGTTACGTTTGATCAAGTCATGACTGATAGCTGATGAAATGGCGAGTAGTAGACCAGCTGCCGTTGATAGCGCTGCTGCCAAACCACCTGCGGCGATAAGACCGATAACCCAACCAGGTAGTTGTGCAATTTCTGGGTTAGCCAATACTAAGATATCAGCATTCACGTCTAACTCGTTACCTGCCCAGCCTCTGTCAACAAAGATACCATCACGCTCTAAAGCATGCTCTGCTTTTGCTTTGTCAACGGCAGCCGTTGCAGCAGCGACATCACCGCCGTCAGTTGTTGCGGCAGCTAATGCTATCTCTGCTGCACCAAGTCCACTATCGGCATATAACTGAATGCGACCATCATTATTGAGATCTTTATACTTAATAAGACCAGTGTCTTCCCAAGTATTCATCCAATCTGGACGATTATCATATTCGATAGCAGGGGCGTCAACACCTTGTGGATAAATAGTATCGATTAGATTTAAACGAGCCATCGCACCTACTGCTGGCGCAGTGAAGTATAATAGCGAGATAAACACTAGCGTCCAACCAGCTGTCCAACGGGCGTCAGCCACTTTAGG
The DNA here is from genome assembly GCF_049295055.1 of Psychrobacter sp. Lineage (GTDB taxonomy): Bacteria > Pseudomonadota > Gammaproteobacteria > Pseudomonadales > Moraxellaceae > Psychrobacter. Next base: position 7,887 of record NZ_JBAQQF010000031.1, read on the forward strand.
AACGGTGAAGAAGCGAATGATAACGTGTGGTAAACCCGCTGTACCAATCATCAGTGATAACGTAAATAGCACCATGTTTAGCTTGTTCGGTACATCAGCGGTATAAGCGGTAAAGCCTAAGTCAACGACGATTTGATCAAGCTTAGTTAGGATAGGAATACCTGCTTCAATATGGTTTGAGAACAAGCCAAGACCTGGAATCGGGTTACCCGTCAACTCAAGTGAGATAAAGACTGCAGGAATCGTATAGGCAATCATTAGAACCACATACTGCGCAACCTGCGTGTAGGTAATCCCTTTCATACCACCAAGTACCGCGTAGAAGAATACAACAACTGCAGCAATAAGCAGACCAGTCGTACTCTCAACTTCTAGGAAGCGTGAGAATGCAACACCAGCACCGGTCATCTGACCGATAACATAAGTGGTTGATGCGATAATCAAACAGACGACTGCAATCATAGCAGCTGTCTTGGAATAAAAACGGTCGCCGATGAAGTCAGGAACCGTAAACTTACCGAATTTACGTAGGTAAGGTGCTAGGAGCATGGCTAGTAGAACATAACCGCCTGTCCAGCCCATCAAATAAGTCGATGCGGCATAACCGCCCGTTGCAATAATACCTGCCATCGAGATAAATGACGCAGCACTCATCCAGTCAGCAGCCGTTGCCATACCATTTACTACTGGATGCACACCGCCGCCAGCAACGTAGAATTCACTGGTCGAACCAGCACGTGCCCACCAAGCAATACCGAAGTATAAAGCGAAGGATAGACCCACAAAAATAATATTAATCGTAAATTGACTCATAGGGCTATTCCTCGTCTACACCATATTGTTTATCGAGTTTATTCATGCGCCATGCATAGAAGAAGATTAGGGCGATAAATACTATAAGAGCCCCTTGTTGTGCAAACCAAAAGCTTATATCAGTACCACCTATCCTAATACCTGACAATAATGGGCGTAGCAAGATGCCAAAACCATAAGAGACTAAAGCCCAAATGACGAGGCTAATCTTAATGAGACGGAGATTGGCTTTCCAATAACCGGATGAATCGTTGTGGTTCTCCATAGGACAACTCCTTTTGCCTAACATAAAAATAAGGTTACTGATTTGAGCCTGACAAGTCATTGTGCTTTAACGTCTATCACACTGTGCGATACAGTTTGATACGCTGTCTATATTACAATTATAAAATCTGCATATAGGTTGCTAAAGCAGAATGACCAATCAGTATGAGTAACCCAAAGTTATCAAATACATGAGCAAATTTTATATCCGTTAAATCTATATAAAAATTGATAGTCATCTGCTCATTTTTGCTGAAAACTGCACTGTAAATTATTGCTATTAATCGTATCCACCTAATTGTTTAACAATAGGTATTGGCGATAGTTTTATCAAATTTATAGTATTTAAATATGGATGTTATCGAGGAGGGTCGGTGTTGGCTGACAATCCTCTGTCTTACTTATTATTATCTTCATCTTCCTGATGATATTGTTTTAATAGTTAAATTTTTTATTTATTCCGATAAATATTGCAAGTGGTATTTATGAACTTATTAGGAATATATACAATATTGACTTAATTAACAATAAATAAATTTAATTTACTTTATGTAACTAAATATTTGCTTCGTAGAAACTATGGCTCACTTATGTTAACGAAAGTTGTTAAAGCCAACAAAGTTAATAGGATAGCACGCTAACGCCTTATTTATACTAAGGATTTAATTTTATAGATATATTAAGGACTATTAGTGCTAAACGGCATTTATATGAGAAATATAAATAATAAAACAATCATTAAATGTTATGACAATACGTTTACTGATTCTAAATATGGTTTATATAAAGCTTTTTAAATATGTATAGACAATATTGAGTCTTTAAAGTTTATTAAAAATTAAGATATATAAAAAATAATTTTTATAAATAATAAAAATACTCGTTAAAAGTTTGGAATTTATTGAAGGCTAGAATAGATGTTTGAAACAGTTAAATGACTGATAGTTAGTTAAAATGTAGCGATATGATGTTCGTTATTTACTTTATAAATATACTGCCTAAATATTGAATAGATATTAGCTATTTATTAAGACGCAAAGCGCTTAATAAGTATTATTGAAATGTTGAAAATAAAGATAATTTCATTAGGGCGTGTCCTCATTTTAAAAATGGTGATAAAAATAAGATAAATTGCAGGCAAACAAGGAAAATAGCGCAGTTAATATCGGGATATTACCCAGCTATTTGACGACGTTTGACAAAATTTAGCTATTTTTATTCCATTTAGATGTCCATCGATTGAATTGAGGACACGCCCTAGTCATATCAATCTATAAAACATGCTAAAAGCATAAAATATCAGTGAGGAGAAAGTAGTATGGGCGAGGGGCTAACAGGGTGGTTTGATAACATCGTGAATTACGGTGTTAGTATAATTTGGGGTAATAATGATTGGTTGATCGCTAGTAATCCATGGTATGGGCTACTGATGTTCGTTTTGATTGGCGCGGGTCTTTATTTTACCGTTGCGACACGTTTTATTCAGTTTCGTCACTTTGGGCATATGTGGCAGTTATTACGGATATCCAGTCAGGGGCGTAAAGATGATGGCATCAGCTCATTTGATTTTTTTATAAATAAAAAAACCGCCTTTATTGCTAAGAGCGGTTTTTTTTGGAGCATTTTTTGAAAGAAGCACTTTTTTAAAAAATAACTATCTAAATCATGTTTTACATGTTTGGATAGTTAGGACCGCCGCCGCCTTCTGGCGTGACCCAAGTGATATTTTGTGACGGGTCCTTGATATCACAAGTTTTACAATGCACACAGTTTTGCGCATTGATAACAAACTTAGCGCCTTCAGCATCTTTCACTATTTCATACACACCAGCTGGGCAATATAGCCGCGCAGGCTCAGCATATAAAGGTAAGTTAATTGAAACAGGAACTGTTGGATCGGTTAGTTTTAAATGTACTGGCTGATCTTCAGCATGGTTGGTATTTGAGATAAATACCGACGATAACTTATCGAATACCAGTTTACCATCCGGTTTTGCATAGGTTGGCTGATAGGCATGAGCCGCACGCTCTAGCTGATCATAATCTTTTTGATTGTCATGAATGGTCAAAGGCATTTTGCCACCCAGCAGATTTTGCTCTAGAAAGGTGAAAGCACCACCCATCCATTGTCCCATACGGTGCATGGCTGGGGCAAAGTTACGTGCTTCATAGTTGTCTTGATATAGCCATGACTCTTCATACATGGTGCTATAGGCCACTACTTCATCATGCTGACGACCCGCTTGCACGGCCTCAAAAATAGCTTCGGCTGCTAACATACCTGATTTCATTGAGGTATGTGTACCCTTGATTTTGGCAGGGTTTAAGAAGCCAGCGTCATCACCAGCCAACACGCCACCGGGGAAGGTGAATTTTGGTAATGAGTTTAAGCCACCTTTGGTCAATGCACGAGCGCCATAAGACAGACGCTTGCCGCCTTCTAATATATTACGAATGAGTGGGTGCAGTTTTAAACGTTGCATCTCATCAAAGGGTGACATATAAGGGTTTGAATACGATAAATCGATGACCATACCAAAGCTAACTTGGTTATTTTCATCGAAATATAACCACCAACCGCCAGAAGAGCCGGTATCCGTTAATGGCCAACCTGAACCATGCATCACCACGCCTTCTTCATGCTTCTCAGGCGTCACTTCCCACAGCTCTTTTAGACCAATACCATAATGCTGAGGATCTGAATCTTTATCCAGATCAAAACGGCTGATCAGACGCTTGCCTAAATGACCACGGCTGCCTTCGGTAAAGATAGTGTATTTAGCTAGCAACTCATAACCCGGCTCAAAGCTAGATTTAGCCTCACCATTGGCAGCAACGCCCATATCGCCAGTGAGTACGCCTCTGACTGAACCATCGTCATTGTATAAAATATCATCAGCAGGGAAGCCTGGGAACATCATTACTTCTAGCTCTTCAGCTTGCGCAGCCAACCAACGAACGACATTGCCTAATGAGACAATATAGTTGCCTTTGTTGTGCATGCTGGCAGGAACGATTGAATCCATCAGTTTGGTAGATTTGGTCGCTGAACCCAGCATATAAACGCGGTCTTCAATCGCTGGCACATTTAGCGGCGCGCCTTTTTCTTTCCAATCTGGGATTAATTCATCCAAAGCGCGTGTCTCAATGACCGCACCAGATAGCGTATGAGCGCCAAACTCTGAGCCTTTTTCGACCACACAAACCATAAATTCGTCGTTACCCGCTGCGATAGCGAGCTGACGTAGACGGATTGCGGCAGAAAGTCCGGCAGGTCCACCGCCAACGATGATGACATCAAACTCCATCGATTCGCGTTCAATTTCAGGCTCTGTCGCTACAGGCTCTACGACTGGCTCAGGCGTTTTTTCTATTACTATTGTCTCAGCTGCTTGTTCTTCCTCAGCGAGCGCTTCAGCTGGTACTTCTTGCATTACAGCTACTGGCTCTGTTGTCTCTAGATTTGCCGTCTCTGTCGCTACTGGCGTTTCTGTCGTTACTGGCGTTTCTGTCGTCTCTGTATTCACAGTGTCGCTATTCACAACATCGCTATCAACGACTGGCATTTGATTGTCTTGCTCTTGCATACCTACTCCTAAACTTTTAGTGGCTTATCTCAGGGCATCATTAGCTTAACAATTGAATCATAAGGTTTGCAGCGCTAACTTTACTCAGACATATGGCTGCCCGATAAAAATGGTCTTTTCGAGATCAATTGACGACGTTAGTGTTAAAAGTTTTCTAAATAAACTTTTGCACATAACATAATTTGGCACATAACGTAAAATGTGTCATTAATACAACACCCACTAGACCATTTTAAATAAGAAATCGTTACTCATTATAAAAGAAAAGTCCGACAAACACGATAAGCATTTATAGCCATCAGTATTAAGGTAATATTGAGGTAGTGAGGGCGCAATGACGATATGGTTTCATCATACCCGAAACTAAAATTTATAGTAATAACAGATTTGCCAAACTTTGATTACTAAGTAAAGGATTCTAAGATGAATGACAACAATAAAAGGGTCGATACGACTAGCGGAGATAGTGCTCAAGCCCCAAGTGATATGGTATCAGAGTTAAATAATATCGATGCGCTTAGCCAATATTTTAAGTCTGAAGCAGGAACACGCGAAGGACGTGCTATACCACCATTAGAGAAATGGCACCCTGAACAAGTTGCTGATATGGATTTGATTATTAAAGCTAATGGTGAGTGGTGGCATGAAGGGGGGCATATGACGCGTGAGTCATTAGTCAGTTTGTTTGCTAGTATCTTATGGAAAGAGGAAAATAATGGCACCGTTGAGTATTTTTTGAAGACGCCGGTGCAAAAACTTCGTATCCAAGTCGAAGACGTACCGCTACTTATTAATGATGTCGGTATCGTTAATGAAGATGATAATAGTTGGTTGGAATTTACGACGACCACTGGTGATGTGGTACGTTTAGATGATGAGCATCCTATCCGCTTAAATAGTTATGTAGCTGACGGTAATAGTGATGCTAATAGCGTTGATAGCGTTAACAGACATGAAGAAAATAAACGTTCACAAACCGATGCGCAAATACGTCCTTATATGGAAGTTCGAAACGGTTTAACGGCGCTTATCGGTCGTAATGCATTTTATCATTTAACCGACATTGGTGAATTGACAGAGCGTGATGGTGAGACGATACTAACCCTGCAAAGTGGTGGTAAATCTTATCAGTTATCAATGCCAGCTGAATAAAAATAAGAATCTACTCATTAACGCTATTTATTTAAATTTTTAGCATTCCAGTCTCTAGAGTTCCAGTTTTTAATGTTTAAATAAATAGCAACTCTATCAGTAGGATTAGTATGACGATATTTATATGCAAACGGCGGTAAAATAGAAATGAAAATTGCTGCAAATGCAGTGAAGAATATAATCGATACAGGTTCAGTATTCTCTGATGACGATACTTTTAAAAAAAAGGCGGTCAATAGTACGGTGATCAATAGGGATGTGGTGAATAGTGATGTGGTGAATAAGCTGGTTAATAAAGACCGTAACGGCCCCATTGGTTTGTTTGATTCTGGGGTTGGTGGCTTGTCTGTGTATCTGCACTTAGCTCAGCAATTGCCCAATGAGCGCTATGTTTATTATGCTGATACCTTACATGTGCCGTATGGTAATCGCGATAGTGAAGATATCAAAGCGTTGACACTGACAGCAGTAGAATGGCTGTATCAACAAGGTTGTAAGCTCATCGTTATTGCCTGTAATAGTGCCTCTGCCTATGCGTTAGAAACCGCAAGATATCATTATCCGCAGCTGCCTATTGTAGGTTTAGTACCCGCACTAAAACCTGCCGTACTGGCGAGTAAAAATGGTCATGTCGCGGTACTGGCAACCAAAGCGACTTTAAACGGTGCGTTACTTAATGACGTTATTACTAGCATTGCCAGTCCTAACGCTACCATAGTCACCAAGTATTTTGATCCTCAATTGGTGCCTTGGGTAGAGTCAGGTATGCCAGAGAATAGTGAAACTGCTCAGCGTTTACGCCAGCAATTACAGTTATTTTCTAAATCTGGGATAGATCAGTTGGTACTAGGTTGCACTCATTATCCGTTTTTTAAGGATTTTTTATTGCAAGAAATTGAAGAGCATAATCTGTCGATGCATGTTATTGATTCAGGGCAGGCGATCGCTGAGCGCGTCAAGCAATTGTTGCTAGTAAACCAGTTATCAGCGTTGCCTACAGACAGTTTGGACGACAATGCTTCAGAGAATAATGATACAACGATGATAAATGATCAGCAGCCGTTGACTTTTTATGCGACTAAATATGATGAGAAGCTGGCTCTCTTGATACAACGCTTACTTGGCGAGCAAACATATTTAAAATATTATGTTTTCTCTAAATCTTAGCGCCCTCTTAATCTTAGCATGAACTATCCATATGATTAATAGTAAGACAGCTGTTATAATCCCGTATTACATTAGTGGTATTAGAAATAAACTGAACGCATTTTAGCAATATTATGCTAGGCTAAGCTAGAATTTGCTAAGCAGTATATTTAGACTGTATCTTCTTATTGATTTATGTGACTACCTAACTAAGCTTAGAGGTGATTGTGCCAAACCGTCGCTATCATATTCACGTCATATGCGCTGACAATGACCAGTTGTTGGTCTTGGATAGTGTGGCGGTGTTTTTTCAGGCGCGCGCCTTTTTGACCCATGACGTTTCTAGCAAATTGCCAAGAGCATCGCTATATGGTCGCCAATGTATTGATGCCTGTGATTATGCCTTGATGATTATTGGTGATAGCTATGGCACTGCGCAAAATACGGGTGTCAGTCAAATGCATTTGAGTTACTTAAATGCCAAAGCCAAGCTCAAACCTCTGCTGATATTGGTTAAGAAGCATCATAATGATGCCATTATCAGTCGGCAGTTGCATGATTTTACCAGTACAGTCATCAAAAAAGCCGATAAAATTTATTATTATGAAACAGAAAATGATATCGAACCATTGCTTGTTCAGGCTTACTATAAAATGGTTGCCGGTCACCAAGTCAGTGACGGTTGGGTAAGAGTGGGTGACGAGCTGATGAAGTCTAATAAATCAGCGGTTTCTGAAGAATCGATTAATAGGTTATTAGTGAACAAAGTAGCTAAACAAGCTCAAATCAGCTCTGTAGTTCCTAACCATCTTATGGCTGATAATGTCAGCAAACCAATTGTACTAACCGAAACATTCGAGATTCAATATAAAGCTCAAGCTTATGAAGGTGGCAATTTAACAGACGTGGCGAGATCGATGCTGCTGACGTGGCAAGAGGTGTTAATCGCTCTGATGAAAATACCTGCTACCTTTTCAAGCTACGGTTTACAAAGCGCTATCAATCGCTTAGTTGCGATTAAAGCTGAGTCAGATATTAAAAGAGATATGCCAAATGTCCACGCTGTATCACGTTGTCAAATTTCTCAAGATGACTTAAACCAGTTACAACGTCAATTGGTCGCTGCCAATTGGATACAATTAACGACTTATGGCACTCGCGTAACACAAGAGCTTTGGAAGTTAACTTTTTATGCAAAAGGCTTATCGGTAGAAAAAAAACCAAAGACAGAGAGCCCATCACCTTTACCATTGAGCTAATTTATATCATCAATTGTTCTGCTCATAAACTTCATATTTATTATTATCCTAATATTTAGAATTGTGCTTGGTGTTCTTTCCTATGTTTATATTTTGGGACTACGGCTACGTTTTGTAATACAAAGCATACGTCCAAATGCTTGTGAATATCTTTGCAAGCCGTGATAATATATAGGATAAGCACATAATAATACTGAATAACTAGGGAGAGTAGACAATGAGTAATGCTAAAAATGATGCGCTAAAGAATGAATTAAATAGCTTAGAAGAAACTATGCATGAGGCAAACCAGTTTCATACGTTAGAAGAGCAAGTGGCGGATATGAAGCGTCGCGGCACCGATCCTACCCAAGCCTATAAGGATTTAGATAGAAAAGAACAAGATGCTGACTGGGGTGATGCGACGTGGAAAGAAAATGGCAAATGGGAGCCAAAAACCCCTGCTGACCTAGATGATAAAGCTCGTGAAAATTGGGATGGTGACAACGGCAAACCGAACCCACCACCTATTGTTTAAGTTTTAAATCTGAAGATAGATATAAGTATATACTTAAGGCTACTATATAAACTGTGCCAATATATACACTGTACCAAATCATAGAAAATTAGAGAGCTAACACGATAAAAAAAGCCACGCTAATTAGCGTGGCTTTTTATTTTAGTAATAATTAAAAGATATTACCCAATTAAGAGCCTTCATCAATACGTACCAGTTTAATAGCACCATCAGTACCTGTTACGCGACGATAGCGCGTTGTGCCTGAATTTGATGGACTGATCGTTGTAGGCTGCGAGTAGCTATTTGGTGCGGTGCTTTGCTGTTGAATCAATTGTCCCATACGGTCAGCAGGGGCAGGGTTTAAAGAACGACTGTTTGCTGGTTGTCCATATTGATTGCCATATTGATTGCCATATTGATTGCCATATTGTGAATTATTAGGCGTCGTATTACCAACGATAGCACGATAAAATTTCTGTCCTGCGCGTCCATCAGCTGGAAAAATGCCACGGCTAGATTGGTATTGCTGAATGGCAGTACGAGTATTATCACCGATGATGCCATCGACTGCGCCAATGTCATATCCTGCATTTAATAATGCTTGCTGAATCGCTCGAGATTCTTGGCGACCAATACCAGGGTCGTCAGTTGGCCAAGCTGTGATAAAGTCGGTTTTACTGCTGCTCTCGCGAGTAATTAGATCTGATAAATGAGCAATCGCTAGTGCATAGCTTTCTGATGCGTTATATGAATAAAAAGTATCGAAGTTTTTACCGACTAAGAATGCAGGACCGTCTTTACCAGCAGGTAATAGTAATCCAGCACTACTTAAGTCAGAAGGTAATGGACTACCATTAGCAAGCGTTAAGCCTTGATTGCGCCAGTGGCTCATCGACTTTTTATCTTTACGATTAGAGGCTGCCCAAAATCCACTTGGCAGTTTCACTTCATAGCCCCATGCTTCACCTGAACGATAGCCACGTTTGTCCAAGAAGTTTGCCGTAGAGGCGAGCGCATCAGGAACACTATTGACTAAGTCGCGACGACCATCACCATCGAAATCAACTGCCAACTCTAAAAACGTGCTTGGCATAAATTGCGTTTGTCCAAAAGCGCCTGCCCAAGAACCTGTCATATCGCTTGGCGCAATATCGCCTTTTTGCACAATTTTTAATGCATTAGCATACTCACCTTGGAAATAGCTTTGACGTCGATCAAAGCAAGACAGTGTCGCTAAAGACTCGAACAAAGGCTTTTTGCCTAATGTCTGCCCAAAGTTAGACTCCACACCCCAAACGCCTAATACGTGCTCGGCTTTGACACCGTAGCGCGATTCAATTTTACGCAACGTATCTGCCCACTGACGTTTGGCACGGATACCGTCTTCTACTCGTTCGGTGTCAACGAGTGATGATAGATAATCCCATACGTCTTTTTGAAATTCAGGCTGATAGTTGAGCGACTGAATCACACTCGGGTCAGGCTCAGAAGGACGATAGTTGTTAAAAGTATAGCTATCGACACCGCGGAATTTACTAGAGTTTTTTAGTCCATCTAGACACTGCTGAAACTGAGCATTAGACAAGTTTGGTGCGTCTGGCTTGGCAGCTTGGGCGGTACTGGCAAGACTTAAACCAATGGCTGCCGTCAATAAAGATAAGGTGGACAAATGAGTCAAGCGCATAAAAATATCCTATAAACGTCAAAGTAGCTATTAAAAGAGTAGTTATTAGAAACTGGCTATTAGAAAGTAAAGCAAGGCGACTAAAAGTCGATTTTACTTAGAGTAACCAATCTCAATAGTAAAGAAAAGGTATCGCAGCACTCAGTTACTATAAGCTGACGCTGGCGTGAGGTTAGGAGAGGGTTTTGGGAATAGGAAAAATTATGATTGTAAGGTTATTTTTATATTTTATTGACTCAATAACCAAATATATTCTTTCACTGCCATCTCAGGTGCGGCATTCAAAACTGATGCTTTGCCTTCAAGCTTATTTATTTGGTAGTGAGCGCTATAATACTGCTGAATTTGCTCATGAGTGATTGAAAAGGGCGGTCCTGCTCGCTCATTTTGATCGTAATTGAGTGTCAGTAATAATTGAGGTGAATTTTGACTGAGGTCGATTACTTGCTGGCTATATTGGGGGCGCAACTCTGGTGGCATGGCAATCAATGCCGCTCTATCATACACCGCGTCAACGTGACCGATATTATCAGCGCCTAAAGTGAAAATATCGGCAACCCATAGCTCTATTGTTTGACTTAAAAGCTGTCCTTGATAGCATTTAATATTTGAATTTTCACTATGCGCTTTTATCGTGTAAGAGATACCTTGCTCAATAAAGAACTCTTGCACTGCTGACTCGACCAATTCGATACCTACAACGTCGTAGCCTTGGTCTATCAGCCATAGCATGTCAATTGATTTACCGCATAAAGGTACAAAGACTCGGCTACTTGCTAGCAAGTCTAAAGTTGAGAAGTATTTAATCAATAATGGATTGACCTCCGGTTGATTAAACCCAATCCGCTTGTTTTGCCAACGTTCTTGCCAAAATTCAGGGTTCATATTATTACCTTTATTAGTGGTGTTTTTGGTGTGAGGCATTTTGGGGCCATACACTTTTATAGTTACTGACCTTTTCCAATCTACGTTAATACTAACATCATAGTAGCCAATAAAAAGGCCAAGCAGATTAGTACTTGGCCTATTATTGTTGATTTGGATGATAGGTTAAATTTAAACTTTTGATTCACCCTTTTATTTAGCTGAGCATCATTCTAGCTAGTCATATACTGGCTAAATTCTTTGCGTAATTTTGCAAGTTTTGGTGGGATTGCAAAATTACAGTAAGCTTGACCGGGGTTTCTGTTGAAAAAGTCTTGATGGACTTCTTCAGCTTCATAGAACTCAACAGCAGGATGTACTTCAGTAACGATATTAAGACCCATATCGCGTAGCTTATTGATGGTGCGATCGATGGTCGGCTTTTGATCTTCGTTGGTATAATACACCACGCTACGGTATTGGCTGCCGACATCATTACCTTGGCGGTCTTTAGTCGTAGGATCGTGCGTGCCAAAGAATACATCAAGCAATACTTCTAAGGGTAGAACAGACTCATCAAAGGTAATGTTAATCACTTCGACGTGTCCGGTATCGCCACCACAGACGGCTTGATAGTTAGCGGTAGTAGCTTCGCCACCCATATAGCCTGATACGACAGACTGTACACCTTTAAGGGCTAAAAATACCGATTCGGTGCACCAAAAACAGCCACCGCCTAATATAATATTTTGCATAAATTTTCCTATTCTTATCACTGTAAAATATGAGCCAAGCATTTTTTGCAAATCTAGTTTGCTTAGCGATATACATTTAGCTTAACAGCGCAGTTGCCCGCGATAAGTAACAAACAGTAATGTTATAATGTGCTTTTGCTATCCTTATTTATTTTCTATAAATAGCATCAAAAAAACTGCTAAATACTTTTAAGCGCTTAATACTCTTAATCTAAGTTCTATTATCCAAAAATGAGTCACCCCATGAGCCAATCTAAGCCTGCTACTTTTAATAAAGAAATCATTAAGCATGACACCCTTTTTACCACGCCACTCGATAAGGCAGCGCGCTTTTCCTTTGATGAGCAAGTAGTGGCCTGTTTTCCCGATATGATTCGTCGCAGTGTTCCGGGTTATGGTCAAGTGCTAGCAATGTTGCCAATATTTGCAAAGCGTCATTGTAAATATCGTCAACAAAATGAATCGGGTCAGCGGGTTAGCCGCATTTATGATTTGGGCTGTTCTCTTGGTGGCGCAAGTATGGCGCTAGCTGGAGAGTTTGCTCCGCATGATTTACAAATTAAAGCAGTCGATATTTCACCAGCCATGACTACTGAAGCTAGTACGTTATTAGCAGATAACTATCCTGAGCATAATATAGAAGTTATCACCGCTGATATCAGAGATATTGAGCTCGAATCTTGTGATATGGTCATTTTGAATTTAACCTTACAGTTTTTACCAGCTACCGATAGAGTGGCGGTGCTTGAAAAAATTTATGCCGCATTAAGTGAAGGTGGGATACTGGTATTGACCGAAAAAACCCATGCTTTTGATGAGCAATATGATGCATGGTTGGTAGAGCGTTATTATGATTTTAAACGTGCTAACGGTTATACCGAAATGGAAATCAGCGGCAAACGCAATGCACTAGAGAATGTTCTCATTACCGATACCTTAGATGAGCATCATGCGCGTTTGGCGCAGGTTGGCTTCCAGCGGCATTTAACGTGGTTCCAGTTTTTAAACTTTGTCTCTATCGTGGCGTTTAAATAGCATTTACTATTCGAATATTAGTTTTTAATCTCTTTTTACTCTCCAATAATCACGGTAATCCGCTTTTATGCTTAACGACACTATTCTCCACGCTGAACGTGAACTGTATTTAACCTTGTTGACACTGGCGCAGCAACAGCCAATGGCTTATGAATGGCTCAAGCAGTTACCAACGTGGTTAAATGACATAAAAGACAAAGCCAACTATGCCCATGCGCCTGCTTATCAGGCATCGGTAGCACGATTGCCAAAATTAGCCGTCGACAATGTGCAGTTAGATAGCGATATCTTGACAGTTAATGCACGGTTGAGTGACTCTGAGCGTAAACAAGCGACTGCTCTGTTAAAGCAATTGATGCCGTGGCGTAAAGGGCCTTTTCAAATTGGTAGTAGCCAAAATGAAGGGGAGCAAGCTGAGCCAATTTTTATCGATACCGAATGGCACAGTGATTGGAAGTGGCAAAGAGTTGCCCCGCATTTGGGTAATTTAAAAGGGCGTCGCGTTTTAGATGTAGGCGGTGGTTCTGGTTATCACGGTTGGCGTATGGCAGGAGCAGGGGCGGATACCGTTATTATCATTGATCCATCATGCTTGTTTTATCATCAGTTTATGGCTATTCGTCATTTTGTTGGCGCAGCAGATACTCGTGCTCATGGTACGGGCAGTTACCGCACTCATTATATTCCAGTACCACTTGAGGCATTACCTGAGAACAGTCAGCTGTTCGATACGGTATTTAGTATGGGCGTGCTCTATCATCGCCAGTCGCCATTTGAGCATTTACAACAGCTTAAAGGACAATTGGTCAAAGGTGGCGAGCTGGTACTTGAAACCTTGGTTATTGAAGGCGATGCCAATACGGTACTGGTGCCGCATGACCGTTATGCGCAGATGAATAACGTGTATTTTCTACCGTCTGTAGCGGCACTAATTGGCTGGCTAGAAAAAGCTGGATTCTCAGAGGTGCGCTGCGTCGATGTGGCGGTGACTTCTACCGATGAGCAGCGGAAAACGGAGTGGATGACCTATCATTCGTTAGAAGACTTTTTAGATGTTAATGACTCAACGAAGACTATCGAAGGCTATCCTGCACCGATGCGTGCCACGATTCTTGCAAAAAAATAGCACTTATGACGGCAGGCGGCAGGTGAGCATAAAAACAAGGAAAAGAGAGTGTGAGAATATCGACTACTGTGATTATGATTGCTGCCAGCTTGTTATCAGTGCCTGCGATAGCGGATGATGCTTATGGCACGCCGTTTGACGGCTGGGGGTTTGTCAAAGACGACTGGCAACTGGTCTGTGATAATACCTTGACTTGCCGAGCAGTAGGTTATGCAGATGAAGGTTTGATATCTGAAGAAATACTTTCAGCTAGTATATTGATGACGGTCGTAGCCGGTGAAAAACTGCCTAGTGCAGAAGTTGTTTTGAGTAGCGAGGACTATGATGAGCAAGAAAAATTGGTGAGTGATCAATTATCAGAAAATACTAATAAAGTTGAGCTGTCATTAAATGATAAGTCTTACGGTATGGTGCAGTTTTCATCTGACGGCAGAGGGCAGTTAAGTCGCGCCCAAATACAGCAACTGCTCAAGCTTGCTAGCCAGAATGCTAAGATACAGTTCATGTCAGGGGTTTATCAATGGCACGTATCCGATCAAGGGTTGGCGGCGGTATTGCTGAAACTTGACGAAGTACAAGGTCGCGTAGGCACATCGCTCGCATTTATCAGTAAAAACAATCCCAATCGACAAACACCTAAAAAAGCGTTGAAAATACCTATCGTTAAAAAAGACTATGGCTATCTAGACGATGCCGCGCTAAAAGAAGGTAAGCAAGTGCTCGATCCGAAAAAACTGGCGTACTTCCAAGCAAATATAAGTCGTTGGGTCGATGTTGATGCTAAGCAGTTTATAGGCTCTGAAGATACTACAGGTGATTGTGAGCTTATAAATCCTAAAAGTGAGTCTTCTATTAACCTAGCGAAATATTCTAGTAATAATCTTGATTGGGATTTTACACCGGTTAATGCCAACTATACCTTGGCCAGTCACCTCTGTTGGCAGGGTGCCTATAATATGGGTGCAGGATTTTGGCTGATAAATCATGCTAAACCAAGCAAGCCACAACTGATTACGACATCAGCGAGTGATTACTCTGATGGTGAAATTTACGCTATTCATAAGGATAGAGGAATAGGTGACTGCTGGAATAGCAAAACATGGGTATGGAATGGCAAAACCTTTGCAATGACGGAAGATTCCAGTACAGGAATGTGCCGAGGCTTCGCCGGTGGCGCATGGAATTTACCAACTTACACCAGTAAAGTCATCAAAAGCGATAGCAAGGTTCAGTGAGTCGTAGCGGTACTTAAGGGGTATTGAAGCGATACTTAGATAAACCACCGTGTAAATGCCATTTCTATTAATACTTTTAAAATAAAACCGATAAACCCAGCACCAAGCGCTAAAAACATCCAAAATGTACCCGCACGCCCTGCATCGGACTTTTTAGATAGATCCCAAATAATAAAAAATAAGAAAGCAATAAAGATCGGTAATAAAACGTACATTCCCCAACTGGTGACTGTACTAGCAGCAATCGCAAACATGGCTTTATCCTATATATGGATGAGTAAATTACCAGCTTCTCTATTATTTATTTTTATGGCTTTTAATAAAATACTTATCAATAGTCGAATAAGATTTCAAAAGTCACAATATGTAGAGAAGTGAATAATAGATGGCGTTATTATAACGTGGAATAGACTGGGTATAAATGTTTCGTAAACCTCAAGCAACAGGAACGCTACAATAGCTCTGACCCGCAAGTCATTTGGCGCTTATAATAGTTATTAAAAGTAGTAATCAAAAACAGCTATCGAATAATAAGCAGTGCCAATCAACTATAATAGTTAGAATTTTATCGCTATTTTTGGTTCAAATAGTGCAATAGCCTGTAAAGGTTGTTATATTTATAGGTTACTTATCTTTTCGCCTTATTTTATATTCCATCAATTTTCTGTTTATTTATGTGAGTTTATAGTCCTATGTCACAAGCCCAAATCGATACGCTCGCCTCACTATTTGACAGTGCGATTCAAGTCCTCAAAAATGACGGCGAACTACCGGCTGATTGGCAAAATAACAGCCAAATTACGCGTACTAAAGATGCCAGCCATGGTGACTTTGCAAGCAATATCGCCCTGACCGCTGCCAAAGCAGCAAAAGCCAATCCACGCCAGCTCGCTGAAAAAATCGTTAATGCCTTGCCTGAAAATCAAGATATCCGCCAAGTAGAAATTGCAGGTCCAGGATTCATTAATGTATTCTTAAATAGCGAAGCCAAATTTGCGGTCTTAGACGATATTTTTAATCTGCAGGAGCGCTTTGGTTTAAGTAAGCAGTTTGATGGACAAAAAATACAGGTTGAGTTTGTATCAGCGAATCCAACTTCGAGCTTACACGTGGGTCACGGTCGCGGTGCCGCATTTGGCATGAGCGTATCAAACTTGCTTGAAGCGATTGGTTATGACGTGACGCGTGAATATTATGTCAACGATGCTGGCCGTCAGATGGATATCTTAGCGACCAGTACTTATTTACGTTACTTAGAAATTAATAACGAAGCAGTTATTTTCCCATCAAATGCTTACGTTGGCGACTATGTCCGCGATATCGCAGAAACGCTAAAAGTGCAGCATGGTGATAGTTATGTACATAGCTTCGCAGAAGTCGCTAAAGATGTACCAGAAGATGCGCACTATGAGATCAATACTGATGGCGAAAAAGTACTGCTATCAGGTGATAAAGAAGCCCATATCGATGGTCTGATTGTTAATAGTAAAGCTTTGCTTGGTGAAGGCTATGAGCTGTTTTTAAATGCAGCATTGATTAGTATTTTGGCTGATATCAAAGATGATCTAAATGACTTCGGTGTAAGCTACGAGTGCTGGTTTAGCGAAAAATCGATTGATAGCGAGATTGAGCCAGTCTTACAGATTTTAGACGATAAAGGTTATCTATACGAGAAAGACGGTAATATTTGGTTTAAATCGACGGATTTTGGTGATGAAAAAGACCGTGTCGTCCGCCGTGCCAATGGGCAAAGTACCTATTTTGCCTCTGATATTGCCTATCATAAAAATAAGTTCGATCGTGGTTTTGATAAAGTTGTGAACGTTTGGGGCGCAGACCATCATGGTTATGTCCCACGTGTGAAAGCTGCCTTATTAGCGCTAGGTATCGATGCCGATCGCCTTGATGTCGTACTGGTACAGTTTGTGGCATTATGGCGTGGTAGCGAAAAAGTACAGATGTCATCACGTTCTGGCAAATTTGTCACCTTACGTGAGCTGCGTCATGAAGTAGGCAATGATGCCGCGCGTTTCTATTACGTCGCGCGTAAGCCTGAAGTGCACGTTGATTTTGATTTAGAGCTGGCAAAATCACAAAGTAAAGATAATTTGGTTTATTACATTCAGTATGCACATGCGCGGGTGTGCCGCGTCCTTGAGAAATTAGCCAGTAGTGGTTTAAATGTTGATGATGCTATTGGTGCCGAGCAACAGCAGTTACTTACTGCGCCTAGCGAAGATGAGCTGATTAAACTACTAGCTGCTTATCCAGCTACTTTGTTACGCTCAGCGACAGGCTATGAGCCGCACATACTAACCAATTACCTGAAAGAATTAGCCGCGCTATTTCATGGTTGGTACGACAGCAATCGTATCCTACCAGTCAGTGTGACCTCAGGCGAGACACCAAGCCAAGAAGAAACTGATATGATGCAAGCCCGTCTACGCTTGTCTAAAGCAGTAAGGCAAGTATTGAGCAATGGGCTAGGTTTATTAGGGTTATCTGCACCGTCTAGCATGTAAGATAAAAGCAGACGACTGATAGTAATAATTCGACGATAATTTGATAACGACAGATATATTCAGTAGGGAGAACGAGATCCATGTTAGCCAAAAAACCAAAAGGTGCCACTGAAAAGCGTAAAACGAGTAGTGTGTCAGGCTTATTATGGATGTTTGTTGGCGCGGTTTTGACACTCATGATTGGGGTGTTTTTATACCTTTCACCGTTGTTTAACTTTAGTCCTGGTGATGGCAATGCCGTTACGGATCCTAATAAACAAGTACAGCAACGGGTTGATACTGATACTGATAACGGTGATTATGAGTTCTACGATATTTTACCCAATCAAGAGATGGCGACTATCCCTGATGAAGATTTCGGTCAGATAGAAAACGGTCAAACAGGTCAAATCACAGATTTTGAACCTGATGTCGTTGTCAATCAATCTGAAAGCACGACGCCAAATCGTAACGATGATGCGGGTAATTTTGGTATCTCTGAAAGCACGGTTATTGAACCAAGTCGTGGCAATAACGCTGGCAGTAGCAATAATAGCGATGATATTGTCATCGTTGAAGAAGATGCGACTTATGATGGCACACCAGCTGCTAGTAATAGACCAAACACGGCTAATGCAGGTAACGCGAGCATCCAACCAGCCAAACCTGCTGCAACTTATATTTTGCAAATAAACAGCTTTGGTGATGCGGATGAAGCGGATCGTCGCCGAGCGCAAGTGCTTATGGCTGGTGTCGATGCTAAAGTGGTAAAGAATACGACTGGTAATGGTTTGCCTATTTATCAGGTTATCTCGCGCCCGATGAATAATCGCCAAGCAGTTGCTACTGCGCAACAGCGTTTACAAAACAACGGTATCGATTCTATTATTGTTGAACAACGTCGTTAAGATTGGTGTTTTAGTATCATTTAACAAGTAAAAAGCGTCACAATGACGCTTTTTTTATCCCTTTTTTTTAGTACCTTCTATCAAACTTCATATAAGAGCATAATGATGACTGTCACTAATTCAGAAGCTGCAACCGTCGGTATGATGAAAGCTTTCTTTCAAAAATACTTTATTGATGCCTTTACGGGCATGGCATTGGGACTTTTCGTTACCTTAATTGCTGGTCTTATTATCTCGCAAATCGGAGGCTGGCTAAATATACCAGCACTAATTGCGGTTGGTAAGCTGGCATCAGTGCTGATGGGCGCGGGCATCGGTGTGGGTATCGCTTATTATCTAAAAGCACCAACGTTAGTGATGCTGAGCTGTTTGGTAGCAGGTATGCTGGGCGCGCATTCTGAAGCGCTGATGACAGGAACGTTGTTTACCCCACAAGTGGGTGGACCTGCAACGTTTGTTGCGCTGCCAGGCAATCCGATTGGTGCGTACTTAACTTCCGTCTTTGCTTATCGAGCTGGTACTTGGGTCGCTGGTAAGACTAAACTTGATATTTTACTAGTGCCTTTATTGGTATGCGCGGTCGCATTAGCAGTATGTGCGCTACTTAACCCCCCTGTCGTTGCTGCTGTCAATGCGATTGGTCAAGGCATTCAAGCAGCAACGACTTTACAGCCATTATTGATGGGCATCGTGATTGCGGTGGTGGTGGGTATATTACTAACGATGCCGACGTCTAGTGCTGCTATTTGTATTGCGATTGGACTTGGTGGCGTGGCGGGTGGGGCAGCGGTAGTCGGCTGTGCAGCCCATATGGTTGGCTTTGCAGTAGCCAGTTATAAAGACAATGGTATCAGCGGTGTGATATCTCAGGGTTTGGGAACCAGTATGCTGCAGATTCCCAATGTCCTCAAAAAACCACTCGTTTTATTGCCTGCTGTGATTGCTAGCGCCATCGTTGGTCCTATTGCGACTGTAGGTTTTGGACTTGCTTGTACCGCAACAGGCGCCGGTATGGGCACGGCTGGATTGGTCGGCGTGTTTGGTGTGATTGAAGCGTCACAAGAGATGATGAGTACGGGTCAGTTATGGACAGCGATTATTTTATTGATGTTTGTATTACCCGCTGTGATTGCTGGACTGGTGGCTTATATGATGCGCCGAGTTGGTTGGTTGGTCGATGGTGATATGAAGCTGCCTTAGATTCATGCACAACTCTCAATGTACAACGCTCAATGCTTAAAATTATCCTAATAATTACTTATAAGAAAGCCCAGCTATTAAATAGTTGGGCTTTTTTTATTCTACATTTTATAGATGCTTTTTTTTATAAAAGCTTTGTTTATAAAGGCTTTGTTTATGAAAGCTTTGTTTATCAAACCTTTAAAATTAACGACGTACATCTTTAGGCGCATCGCCATTTGGCCAATCTTTATCTTTATTGGCTTTTACAGGGCGCGGTAAATGGGTAAAGTAAGCAGCAATATCGACCGCTTCTTGATCACTTAGTGAATTGCCTTGACCAAAGGGCATTTTACCTTTAATAAATGCAGCGGCAGTATAGGTACGTGCCATACCTGCACCATCGTTAAACGATTTATCGCCAGCAACCGCTGGATAGAGATAAGTACCATCGTCATTGTACTGGCCTTCACCTTCAGCGCCATGACAAACGGTACATTTCTCAGCAAATAGTTTTTTACCGTTATCAGTATTTGGCTCTAAAGTTTTATCCACTTTAACAAAACCGCGACCTTCAGGTGAAACCCCGAAAGGGAGATCTTGTGACAACCAGCTCATGTAAGAAACCATCGCATTCATGTCATCTGAACCTAGATCAAGCGCTTTCCCATTCATGGAGCGCTCAAAACAGCCATTAATGCGCTCTTGTATCGAGTTGACGCGACCAGCTCGTGTACGATAAATAGGATAAATACTTGGCATGTTATTCCAAGGCGCAGCAAAGGCTTCTGAGCCGTTACCCAAATGGCAGCTGGTACAGTTCAGCTGATTACCAACATTATCTGGCAACTCTTTATAAGTATGATTAGCGATTTGTAAACCACGGCGTACCGCTGCGCCATACTCGTCATCGGGAATAGTAGACTCGTCTGGCATTTTAATAGCAGGTTTGGCACTTGCTGTAGCGTCGCCGCCTACAGTAGCAGTAGTGTCATTGGCCGCTGGCATACTACCTTTTAAGGTATCGGCATAGGCTTGAAGGTCTTTTACGCGTGCTATTGCTGCTGCTTCTTCGACACGGTCAACGGCTTTGATATCATTGCTATCGCTACAGCCGGTCACACTGGCTGCACTAATCGCAAAAATACTGGCTAATAACAAGGAGGAGGACTTGGCGCGCGGGAAATTTTTCATTGGAATATCCTTATTTTAAAAAATAATATATGAATCTGGATTTATGTGATAATTTAGCTGCTCTAGTGGCAGAACTAACCTTTTATTTGGGATGGACAGAATACTCAAAGTGCTAAAACTAAGGGTGATGGCTAGAGAAATGATAAATATATTTAAGAGTTCAGAGCAATCTTATTCCTTCTTATTCCTTCTTATTCCTTAATCAGTCTAACCCTAGCTATCAAAATATAACAAGCAATCAATCTGTAAGTTGCTAGTAACATAATTGTATCAAATACAAATATGTAAAGTGTTTTAAAATTGAAATTAAAAGCCAATTTAGCGCATTAAAGATCAGATTTAAGCAAAGTGCTTATTATAAAATGGCTATTATGAAGTAATTTTTATAAGGTGCTTAGTATTTTGATGATTAAAAAAGCGCTTAAACGTTATCGCGTTTAAGCGCTTTTTTAATCGAAGTGTTTTTTATAATAGCTTGCTTGCTATTACTGATTCAATATTGAGTTACTTAGCGATTGCAGCCTTGTTAGCAGCATTTTTAGAATACTTTTTACCTTTGATTTTACGAGACAGCTTATTCATATCATTTAATACCTTGCTATAACGTGATGGGAACACGCGCTGGACAGCATCTATCATTTTGGCGTCACTTCCAATCAAGCAGCGCGGCTGGTTCGTCGCTGCGGCATGCAAAATAACCCAAGCAGCATCACTGGCATCAAATTTTAAAAACTTATTAAAGCTACTGATGGATTTACGACCGCCGCGCATACCGATATCTTTGATACTGTCGTTACCACGTGCGCTATTGGCGATGTTGGTTTTAATACCACCAGGATGAATACAGGTTGCTGAAACGCCGCAATGTTGAATGTCTAGCTCTTGGCGCAAGCTCTCGGTAAAGCCACGTACGGCAAATTTACTGGCATTGTAGGCAGATTGTGAAGGCTGAGCGGTTAAGCCAAATAGGCTTGAGGTATTCACGATATGACCATGTTCTTTAAACTGGCGGTATTTTTCATTCTTATCATTACTATTGAATTTATTAGCACTAATATCAATTTCGCTTTCTTTAACACTATTTTTAATTAACGGCAAAAATGCTTTAGTCCCATAGACGACACCCCAAAAATTAATATCCATGACCCATTCAAGCTCGCTAATGCTGCTGCCTTCGACCGTGGAATACAGCGCTACGCCTGCATTATTAAAGATGAAATTCACTTTACCGTGCTCTGCCATGACATTATCAGCCCATGCTTCAACGGCTTTATTATCCGAGACATCAAGTACCGTTGTAGTCGCTTTAATATCGTAATTAACGAGCATCTCTTTGGTTTGTATGAGCTGCTCAGCGTTGATATCAGATAACGCCACATGACAGCCCATTTTGGCTAAATGAATGGCAAGCTCGCGACCCATACCAGAGCCTGCGCCAGTAATAGCAGCGACATGATTATGATAATAAGGCGCAATATCAAGGTCTGGATCGACAGAAAAAGGCAAGTGTTGACGTAGGGAGGTTGCTATAGCAAATACGTTATTAAGCATGATGAACAATCCTTTGTTTCATTAATAATTTTTATTTCGTTAATAATATTGGTAGACAATGGGGGTCTACGGATATTTCTACCTTAGCATGCTTTATGGGAAATACTGATAGCGATTGATAAACGCAGCTGTCATTTTTAACCACTATATTGGCTGTAATAAATAAAATAATAAATATTAGACATAAAAAAAGCGTCTAGCATAAAATATGCTAGACGCTTTTTTTATAAAGCAGGTAAGACTTTTTAAGCGTCTATCGCTATTTGCTCTGAGTCATCGGTAGAAAAGGTGATTTCAGGGATTTTACCTTCGTTAATCACTTGTTCATCAACAAGTACGGTCTTGGCATTTTCCATAGAAGGCAGCTCATACATCGTCTCAAGGAGTGCGTTTTCAACGATAGAGCGCAGTCCACGTGCACCTGTCTTGCGCGCCATTGCCTTTTTAGCAATCGCATCAAGCGCTTCTTTAGTAAAGGTAATGTCAGCACCTTCCATATCAAACAGGTACTTATACTGCTTAACCAAGGCGTTCTTAGGTTCTGTCAATATCTGAACCAATGCATTTTCGTCTAGCTCTGTAAGAGCAGCAAGCACAGGAAGACGACCGATTAGCTCAGGGATAAGTCCAAACTTGATCAAATCTTCAGGCTCTACTTGTTGCAGCAGCTCTGAGCTACGTTTACTATCGTCTTTTGAGCTGACATCAGCATTGAAGCCAATGCCTGTTTTTTCAGTACGCTGCTGGATGACTTTGTCAAGACCTGCAAATGCGCCCCCAACAATAATCAAGATATTACTGGTATCGACTTGGATCAGCTCTTGCTGCGGATGCTTACGACCACCGTGTGGCGGAATAGCAGCAACCGTACCTTCGATAAGTTTTAGCAGCGCTTGCTGAACGCCTTCGCCTGATACATCACGCGTGATGGAAGGGTTGTCGCCTTTTTTGCTGATTTTATCAATCTCATCGATATAGATGATACCTTGTTCCGCTTTACTGACATCATAATCTGATGCTTGTAATAGCTTTTGTACGATGTTTTCAACATCTTCACCGACATAACCTGCTTCGGTCAAAGTCGTTGCATCTGCCATCGCAAAAGGCACATCGAGTAGACGTGCTAAGGTTTGGGCAAGTAAGGTCTTACCAGAACCAGTAGGACCAATCAGCAAGATGTTACTTTTAGACAATTCAACCATCGCATCATCAGCGCCGATCTTCGCTTTTTTGCTGTCATTGGCTAAGGTTTGGCTGACTTTTAGACGTTTATAATGGTTATAAACCGCAACCGCCAATGCTTTTTTGGCAGCGTCTTGTCCGATGACGTATTCATCAAGTTTGGCGCGCAATTCTTTTGGCGTTGGTAGCTTTTTATTGACCCAAGAAGTGTCAATGTCGCTATCGTCGTCACTATCTTCGTCAGTGTCGGCAATGAGGTCAGTACATAGCTCAATACATTCATTACAGATATTGGCATCGTCAGCAGCAATCAGCTGCTTCACTTCACTTTTTTCTTTGCCACAAAACGAGCACTGCGGGGTATTATCTTCTGCCATAAAAGGCGCTCCTAAAATTTAATGCTTATAAATATGCTGAATGTCTACGTCGATGCTTAAGCGTGTGATGCTTTAGTATATAGAGCATGGCACTCGAGCATCGCGGCTTATCAAGGCTTTTATACAGTTACTGTTATGGCAACTATTAGAGTCACTACTTATAGCGACTATAAAGAAGCAGGACGGCGCTCTAATACTTCATCGATTAGACCATATTCTTTTGCTTCTTTAGCATCTAGCCAATAATCACGCTCGACGTCTTTTTCAATTTTTTCTACTGGTTGACCCGTACGCTCAGCCAAGATCTCATTTAAGCGCGCACGAGTTTTTAGGATTTCGCGAGCATTAATTTCGATATCACTTGCTTGACCTTGCGCACCGCCTGAAGGCTGATGAATCATCACGCGAGCGTTAGCCAATGCGTAACGTTTGCCTTTTTCGCCAGCAGCCAATAAGAATGAACCCATGCTGTACGCACCGCCCATACAAATGGTTGATACTTCAGGTTTGATAAAGTTCATGGTATCAAAGATTGCCAAACCGGCACTGACTGAGCCGCCCGGTGAGTTGATATATAAATGAATGTCTTTATCAGGGTTCTCAGCTTCCAAAAATAGCAGCTGCGCGACGATCAAGTTGGCCATATGGTCTTCGACTTGACCAGTCAAAAAGATAACACGCTCACGTAATAGACGCGAGAAAATATCAAACGAGCGTTCACCGCGCGCTGATTGCTCAACGACCATAGGAACTAATGCCGCTTGTGGCGCGCTGTGGGTATGTTGTGCACTTTGTACATCGTTGTGCGCACTCATCAACATATCAAAATGCGGGTTGGCAGTGATGCGATCATAATCTGTCATAAAAATATCCTGTTTATAAATATAAAAGAGTAGAGGCGTGCAAATCATTAATTTTTTATTGGTGTTTATCATTGTAAGCATTGATAGCTTGTAATAAAAGCTATCAGCAAATAAAACTTATTGAGCTGAGTAAAATTACCTATCGCACAAGTAGCTGAGAAATCATGGCGATTGATCCTAAAGGTAGTGTTAGCTGCTAAAAATAATTGAGCTAATGGTAACTTTTTTATCAGCGTAATAGTAACTTTTTAATGTGACAAATTAATGTGACAAATGATAAATGACTCCCTATTAATAAGGCGTCTATAGCCATTTATCAAGGGCATTACCAATAAATTGTTTATAAAGATAGCATATACGTTACCAATAAAAATGCCCTAACAATCTGTTAGGGCACTGTATTAGAGCATTTTTGCAGCAATCTTAGCAGTCATTGCCAATAAATGGCAAAGGGCTTGCTAGATTACATCGCTTGCTGCTGTTGTTGCTGAGCAGCTAGTAAGTCTTGATAGCTCACTTCTTTATCAGTCACTTTACCTTGAGCGATTAGATAGTCAACCACTTGGTCTTCTAGTACGACAGACTCAATGTTCGCGCGCTGCTGCTTGTCATTGGTATAGTACTCGATCACTTCACTTGGATCTTCGTAGTTTTCAGCCGCTTCTTTGATGAAAGTCTCAACGCGTTCTTGATCTACTTCTAAGCCTTTGGTGTCGATAACGCGAGCAACGATGATACCAAGACGGGCCGCACGTAATGCTTGTTCTTCGAACAATTCATTCGGTAGCATACCTTTATCAAAGCTATCAGCGTTTGCGCCGAACTGCTGAGAAAAACGTTGCATCATCATGCTGCGTTGACGGTCGATTTCTTGCTCTAACATGGCGTTTGGTACGTCAAACTCGTTCTTTTCTAGCAAAGCATCAAATGTCGCTTGTTTTACTTGGCTACGCGCTGCGTTTTTGATTTCGCGTTCCATGTTTTTACGAACGTCGTCTTTTAACTTCTCAACGCCGCCTTCTTTAACACCGAACAGCTCAAGGAACTCTTCATTGATTTCTGGAAGCTTAGATTTTTCAACTAATTTTACGTTGATTTTGAACTGAGCTTCTTTACCCGCTAAGTTTTCAGCTTGGTAATCTTCTGGGAAAGTCACGTCGATAACTTTCTCTTCGCCAGCTTTCATGCCTTTGATGCCTGCTTCAAAACCAGGAATCATTTGGTTGCTACCGATAACCAGTTTGAAGTCCTCAGATGAGCCGCCTTCGAACTTCTCGCCATCGATAGAGCCTTCAAAATCAAAAGTGACTTGATTGTCTTTATCCGCTTTGCCTTTTTTGACGACGAATTCTTCACGTTGTTTTTGTAGGTTTTCGATCATAGTATCAACGTCAGCTTCATCAACCTTGGCAGTATGACGCTCAACTTCGATTTCATCGATACCTTGTACGTCTACTTCTGGGAAGATTTCAACGGTCGCTTGATAAACCAAGAAATCATCTTCAAGTTTTACGTCGTCGATGTTAGGCATGCCAACCGCGCGGATATCTTCAGATTTGATGGCTTCAAAAACGGTATCACGGATCACATCGTTGATCACTTCTTGTTGAATGCCAGCACCGTACTGTGAACGGATATGGGTCATAGGGACGTTGCCTTTACGGAAACCGTCAATCTTGGCGGTTTTCGCGACTTGGCGAATACGACCTTCAACTTTGTTTTGAATCTTTTCGACAGGTACTTTAACTGTCAGCTGAGTTTCTTTGTTAGATAACTTGTTGGTTGTGACTTGTAAATCTGTAGCCATGTTGATTACACCTTTAGGATTAAATAGTACTTTGGATAAAAAAGTACTTAGGGTTAAATAGTAATAGACAACCATGCTGCAAAATACGCGTGTGCTACTGGTTGCCGTTGGAATAAATAGGGGATAGTGACCGCTATTTTACCACCAATGCCGCAAGCAATCGCCTTTGGTCTTGGTATAAAAAATGATAAATCTCAATAGCAGCTATCAAATATCAATATTAAACCGTTAATGGCTCGCATAATAACGCTTTTTGGCGAATAATACAGACAAATAACGGCTTTCAACAAAATTTTAAAAGTAGAACAGTATAATCTATCTAATTATTAAAGTAAAAATTATCTCTTTAATAGGGGCGTATATGATTTTTGCAAGTTTTACTGTAGTTAGTAATAACTAAAATAAGTACAAATATTACAACGCGCTACTGAGATAATTTTTTCTTGCTTGCTGTGCCTGCGTAGACAGAGGCGGCGCAAAACTTATCCCAGTAGCAATGTCAGTACCAAGGTCAGCAGCACTTTGCTTGTTTTATAGTAGATCAACTATAATTATATCAAATATAGCTATAACGGCAGTTGCGCCAATAACTGCTGAATTGCCTGACCGCGATGGCTGATGCGGTTTTTATCAGCAGCGCTTAAGCTTGCTGCCGTCGCTTGCTGCTCTGGCAACCAAAACAGTGGATCGTAACCAAAGCCACCATCACCGAGCGGCGACGCTAAAATCTCACCGTGCCATAAACCCTGCGCGATAATCGGTAGTGGATCATCAGCATGACGTACCATCGCCAGTACGCAAACAAATAACCCTTTGATAGGCCCGTTAGCCTGCGCATCGCGAATAGGCTGCAAGTCAGCAATAAGCTTGGCGTTATTTTTGCCATCATTGCCGTGCTCACCGGCATAGCGCGCCGAGTATATGCCCGGAGCGTTACCCAATACTGGCACACATAAGCCAGAATCATCTGCAATCGCAGGTAATCCACTAATACGGCTGGCATGACGGGCTTTTATGATGGCGTTTTCGATAAAACTCAAGCCGTCTTCGATGGCATCGTCGATATTGAGCTGACCTTGCGGTACGATAACGACATCCAAATCTGCTTCGGCAAACAGTTTTTTAAACTCAGCCAGTTTGCCTTTATTATTGCTGGCGAGCACCCATTGGTTGTGAGGTGTTGCTTGGATAGAAGGTTGCGATGTATGGGTAGCGCTCATAATATCATTCCGTCAAATAATTTTTAGATGTTGATTGGCTAGCTGTTAATTCTTGGCTATATTTTAAAAACTGCATTTATTAACCTTATACTCAGGCTAAGATCTAGTGTAAAAAGCGTTAAGATAGATAGGTTCGTCCGTCAAGAAATTAGTAATGGTTATACTAATTATATAATCTATAACATTTGTTAACTGAGATTCATCACTACTATTGCTATACTAGCTGCCAAGCTATCGTGAATTATATCTTATAGCTTGTGAATATTAAGTTAATAAATGCTTATAAAGTCAAGTATTTGGCTTTTGGGTGCACAGCAAGAAAAAAACAACAGCTCGTAAGTTCATTTTGGATTCATAATAATACGTGATATTGTATTAAGAAATAACACGTCCCAAACGATAGTATTCATTTCAAACAATAAACTCAGCCAATTTAGCTCGCTATTTTATAGGGTTTTTTGCGCGGTAAAAATAGCGTAAAATCTGATTTCTATTATTGATTTCTATAATATTAGTTTCTATGAATTAACGGCTAAACAGCAAGGATAAAATAATATGTCAAAGATTACCTTACCAGAATTACCCTATGCAAAAGACGCGCTAGAACCACATATCAGTGCCGAGACGCTAGAATACCATCATGATAAGCATCACAATGCATACGTGACTAAGCTAAACGAATTGCTACCAGGTTCTGGTCTAGAAGACAAAACTTTGTCAGAAATCATCGTAGCAACGTCTAAAGATGACAGCAAGCAAGGTATGTTTAACCAAGCAGCCCAAGTATGGAACCATACGTTCTATTGGAACTGCATGACGCCAGACAATGGCGGTGGCGAACCTACTGGCGATCTAAAAGGCAAAATCGAAGAAGATTTCGGTAGCTATGATAAATTCCGTGAAGAGTTCAAAAACGCAGCAATGACTCAGTTTGGTTCAGGTTGGGCATGGCTAGTTGCTGATAAAGTCGGTGGCAAATTGTCTATCGCTAAAACTGCCAACGCTGATACGCCACTTGCACATGACCAAGTAGCAGTATTGACTTGTGACGTATGGGAACATGCTTACTATATCGATTATCGTAACCGTCGTCCTGATTATGTAGATACCTTCCTAGACAAACTAGTGAACTGGGACTACGCAAACGCGAAATATAAAGGTCAAGATGCTGGTGTTGAAGAGTAAATAACTCTTTAATCATTAGGTTATCTTAGCTTTATAAGTAAGAAAAAAGGACGCCGCGAGGTGTCCTTTTTTTGGTTTAAAATTTATCGTAAGTAGTGTTCAAACATATCCTTACTTATGTTTATTATACATCTGATTAAAATAAGAATATGGTTTGTTTCTAAGAAAGTCATTTCCACTACCTTTTATAGGAAGGTATTATGCCAAATAATCATTCTTTACCGCTATCTTTGATAATACTCATCGAAACTAAAATAAATTGTGCTAGTCAACAAATTCAAGCTTTTAAAGAGCTACAACCATTAGTCTTAACCGAGAAAGGTTGTTTGCAATATGAACTGACTCAAGATGTTGAAGATGAAAATCAGTTTGTATTAATAGAAAAATGGGCAACTCAAGTAGACTTAGACGCCCATGATGTTACTCCGCATATGATTAAGGCAGATAAAACTAGCATTAGTTTTCGAGCCAGACCTGCAACTGTTTTTAAATTAAAGTCAATTTAACTTGTCGTAAGCTACGCTCAACTTACGAAGCACGATAAGAAAATTGAAATTGTCTAAAGAACTAAGGTATCGCAATGATAGAGTATCAAGGATGGTTCGTTATTAGAGAGTCTTTCAGTGAACTTGATGAGTCAAAAGATAAGATGAAGGAAGTTTGGCAAAAGCTGGAATTTTTTGTAGCTAATATCAATTGTAATAGAAATATTTGTCAGATGAAAATTACTAATGGTAGTTACAAGCTGATGATTGCAGGAATGGATAATCATAAATCATATTCATGGACTGAAATATTGGAGTTTTTAAATTGGATAGCCATAGAAGCTAAAGGATCTTACGGGTTGCTGTATTTTTGTGATGACGAAGATAAAGACGGCCTAGATAATCAATTTCAAGTTATAGTATTAAAGAAGGGGAAAATCAGCTTTGAGTTAGATAAATTTCTATCTCCTTATAATCCTGAAGTAGAAGAGTGAGCTAACTAATACATTGGTGGAGTAGTTATGTGTGAAATGCACCTTACGCAACCATTCAATATTACGATTTTATATAACTGTTCGCTGGGCTAAAGCTACAGCCTACAAAAAAATCTCTAAGGCCTAACTCTATAAAACGTTAAAGTTATGCACTTTTAAATCTTCCCTCAACATCGCAATGTTATAAAACGCATGCGCATTCACCGTATTTTGAAAGAAGATATATAACGTATCAAAATGCTGACGCTGATTGGCAATCGCTTGCGCCCAATCCTGCATCTCTGCTTCGCTATAGCGATAATCATGGCGGTCGGCAGCACTCATCGCATCCCACCAGTTTAAGTTATTACCATGCATACGCAGATAACCAGTACGCTCGGTAAATATCAGCCGTGACGGTGGTAGACCGCTGACTTTGGGATAATCAACGCTGCACCAAATCAAACCTTGCTCGGTAAAACTATCGACCACTTGCGGGGTATGCCAGCCGTTATGACGAAACTCGATGGCTAATGGGTAGTCTTTAAACCAGCTGACTAGATTTGCTAGATAAAGTCTATGCTCGCGAGTACGGTCAAAGCCATGTGGGAACTGTAATAATAGTGGCGCTAGAGCGTTGGCTTCGATAAGTGGCGTGAGAGCAGTCAGAAAAGCTTGCGCGTGTTCGGCAGTGCCTTTTCGAGCATGAGTGAAGTCTTGATGTAGTTTGACGGCGAATTTCAATTGGCTATTTGCTTCGGCATAGGCTTTATTAACCATACCTGCAAAGGCTTTTTGCCCTATAGGCGCGTAAAAGGTGCTATTAATTTCGACCGCGCCGTATTGCTTGGCGTACTCACGTAAGAAATCCGTCTTTTTGGTGCCCGTTGGATATAGCGTACCGAGTAGGTCGGTATCGCTATAGCCGCCAGTACCGAGGTAAATAGTCTGCGATGCATTAGCCAGTTGAGTAGAAATATTTTGGTCTGAAGGAATAGACGAAGTGGGATTATCAGTAGTCATAAATTAACCACGCATCATTTAAAATATCAAAGTTAGAATAGCAAGCTAGATAAAGCCATTAGCCATAAGATAAATAGCAGTGTTAATGATAGAAATTGTGCTGCTGATCCTACGTCTTTACCTATCTTTGCTAGCGGATGTTGCTCCGTAGAAGTATGGTCAATACTGGCCTCTAACCCAGTATTAAACAGCTCAACAATAATAGATAAAAATGAAGCGATAAGCAGGATCATTTTCATAGTGATAGCCAAAGGTATAAATATCAGCACGATAAGCAATATGAGATTGAGCCAAAATGCTTGTCGAAAAGCCGCTTCATTTTTATATGCTGCCATAAAGCCATCAGCAGAGTAACCAGCGGCTTTCACGATTCTCCCAAATCCTGCTTTGCCTTTTACAGTATCGGCGAAGTTTTCAGCAGCTTCCGTTCCCACATCTGGCGTATGAGCAGCATGATCATGATGATGGTGCTGATTAAGCGGCTTAGGAGAGCTAGAAATCGGCTGTTTATCAGAGTTAGGCTGTTTAAGGTCGCTCATATAAAAATCTCAATCATCGTTATAGAATAGCGGACAGTTTAGCATGCACAAACTTACTTTTGTCTAGCCCACAACCATTCGATGAGCGCCATCAGCGCATCATTTTCTTTATTACCACTCAGTTCACGAGTAAGTGCTGCGCGCCCATCATCAAATAGCGATTGTGCATAGCTGGTCGCATCTTCGACACCCATCAATTTCACATAGGTAGATTTATCTAATTTTTCATCACTGCCAGCAGGTTTGCCTAGCGCATCTGTGCTAGTCGTCACATCTAAGATATCGTCTTGCACTTGAAAAGCTAGACCAATATGTTGAGCACATTCCTGTAGTGCCATACGCTGCGGAGCGGTCGCACCAGCACAAATACCGCCCATTAGCATCGCCGCCTCAATCAATGCGCCCGTTTTATCACGGTGGATAGCTTCTAAATGGTTTTGTGAAATGCCAATCGTGGCTTCGGCATTAAGATCAAGCATTTGACCAGAAACCATACGACGAGCACGTGGGGCAAAAATGGTAAATAGCTGGCTTGCGATAGCTGAATCAAAAGGCGCAAAAGTTGGCATCTCTGCCGTTAATACTTCAAATGCTAACGTCTGCAGTACATCCCCTGCCAGCAGGGCAGTTGACTCTTCAAAGACGATATGTGCGGTTGGCTGACCACGGCGCAGCTCGTCATCATCCATACAGGGCAGGTCATCGTGCACCAATGAATAGGTATGTAGCAGTTCTACCGCCAATGCAGCACGGCGACACATATCATAATTTGAGTCGCTTTCTAGCAAAGCTTCCAAACCATCAGCGTTAGCCATACTTTTTTCATTATCAGTGTCATTATGAGCATTAGTACTAGCAAAGGTGCTAGCCACCAATAACGGGCGCACCAATTTACCGCTACCGGTCATCACATAACGGCATGCATCAAGCAGCGGACTTGGCAACTCAGCATAAGCAAATAACACGTCAATATCTTGCGACAGTTGCGTGCGCACATCGTGATGAAATTGCTTAGTATCTATAAAAGGCATAAAGCTAGCATCTGCAGGGTTTGGCGTAAAAGAAACAGTCATAATCCAGCCATCTATCAGGTGAATAATAAAAATATCGTTAGTGTAGCATGATAGATTATATTCCTTCTGCCACACGTATAGTCAGTCCCAAATAAAAGAAATAAAAACATTATAACGTGCTACTGGTATCAATTTTTCTTGCTTGCTGTACCTACGCAGACAGAGGCTGCGAATAATTAATCTCAGTAGCACTGTATTCTTTTAAAAGTGGATCTACTATAGCCTCCGTGAGTCAGCCTCCGTGAATCATTTTTTATGCTTTAGGGTTAAAAAAGCCGTTTGAGCAACTGAAATACGATAACAAGCCGTTGTTACGTATTGGCGACTTAACTTAGCGGCTGAATATGTTTTGATAAGAGGTCGCGTTAAGTGTTTGCTTTTCACGCGCTAATTCCAGTATACAAACAATCACTTAAGGTAGATTGCTAGTCAGGTAAAGGGCTGCTGTCGATTTAAGAGTGACTTGCGAGTATGGTATTAGCTTGTGACAGTCGGGGGCATAATCCCCTACACTAATTGGCGTGAAATTGGTCTAGCGATTAACGAGTGGCGTTTTACACCATTATTTAATCGAAAAACTAGTATACGACCAAGTGTCAGTCAACAGCGACAACGACAGTAGTAATATAATATAAGTACATAGAACATCAGTACACAGCTATAAATGTACAAGCATAAGCGCTGGATAATAAAGATATCTGCACTGTTTAATCTGGCTTGCTTTTATCAAGGCAATATCACGACGACATCACGACAACATCAAGACGACGTTGCTTATGATAATTGTGATAAAAGGTCAGATTAGCGGTGCTATTACCCATTTTTCTAACAATAACTGGCTATGTACTTTAATTTTAAAACTTTTAATTTTAAAACTAGCTTTCGTTATATAGCAAGGAGTTCCAAATGGTATACCAAGGAAATCGCATTACGGTGACAATGCTAGAGGATGGCATCGCCAACATGCAGTACAACGCCGAAAATGAGAGCGTGAATAAGTTTGATGCTGAAACCAATAAGCAATTTGCCGAAGTGGTTAATGCTTTAGAAAAAGCCGATGACGTTAAAGGTTTAATTGTCACGTCAAGCAAAGGCGTATTTATCGCTGGTGCTGATATTACAGAGTTTGTGGCGTCTTTTAAGCAGCCAGAAGAAGAAATTAAAGATTGGGTTATTAATATCAATGACGCCTTTAATCGCTTTGAAGATTTGCCATTCCCGAAAGTAGCTGCCATCAATGGCGCGGCGCTTGGCGGTGGTTGTGAGATGACCTTGGTTTGTGAATACCGTGTCATGAGTGACAAAGCCATCATCGGTCTACCAGAAACCCAATTGGGTATCTTCCCAGGTTTTGGTGGTACGGTTCGTACTACGCGTGTCATTGGTATCGATAACGCGCTTGAGCTGATTGCGACTGGTACGCCAAAGAAAGCACTTGATGCGCTAAAACTAGGCTTGGTTGATGCGACCGTTGCTGCTGATGACTTGCAAGATGCGGCCATTGATTTGGTCAAAAAATGTATCTCAGGTGAGCTTGATTGGAAAGCGAAGCGTGAAGAGAAGCTTAACCCAGTTAAATTAAACCAGCTTGAGCAAGCGATGGCGTTTAACAGCGCAAAAGGTATGATCTTTGCCAAAGCCAATCCTAAGCAGTACCCTGCGCCAGCACTTGCTATCGCTGCGATGGAAAAACACGTTAACTTACCACGTGATAAAGCGATTGAAGTAGAAGCAGCAGGTTTTGCAAAAGCGGCGAAAACCCCACAAGCAGAAAGCTTGGTTGGTCTATTCTTAAGCGATCAGTTGGTTAAAAAACTAGCCAAGCAGCACAGTAAAAAAGCACATGAAATCAATGAAGCTGCGGTACTTGGCGCTGGTATCATGGGCGGTGGTATCGCTTATCAAGCAGCCATTAAAGGCTTGCCAATCATCATGAAAGATATCAAGTCTGAGCAATTAGACCTTGGTATGGGCGAAGCCAGCAAACTGCTTGGCAAAATGGTTGAACGCGGCAAAATGACCCCAGCGAAAATGGGCGAAACCTTAAGCCGTATCCGTCCTACTTTGAACTATGGTGATTTTAGCGAAACAGATATCGTGATCGAAGCCGTCGTAGAAAATCCAAACGTGAAGCGTAGTGTTTTGAAAGAAGTAGAAGGGCTGGTAAAAGACGACTGCATCCTAGCGTCAAACACGTCGACTATCTCTATTACTTTCTTAGCAGAAGCGCTTGAGCGTCCAGAAAACTTCGTCGGTATGCATTTCTTTAACCCAGTACACCGTATGCCATTGGTAGAAGTGATTCGCGGCGAAAAATCCTCTGAAGAAGCCATCGCGACTACTGTCGCACTAGCCTCTAAAATGGGCAAAGTGCCCGTTGTGGTCAACGACTGCCCAGGTTTCTTGGTAAACCGTGTATTGTTCCCATACTTTGGCGCGTTTGACTTGTTATTAAAGCAAGGTGCTGATTTCGCTCATGTCGATAAAGTCATGGAAAAATTCGGCTGGCCAATGGGTCCTGCTTATCTCATCGACGTGGTCGGTCTAGATACGGGCGTCCATGGCGCAGAAGTGATGGCAGATGGTTTCCCAGATCGTATGAAGCCTGATTATAAAGGTGCGATTCAGCATCTATACGAAAACAAGCGCTTGGGTCAAAAGAACGGCGTTGGTTTTTATAAGTACGAAACGGATAGCCGCGGTAAGCCAAAGAAAGTCGCTGATGACGCCACTTATGAGCTGCTTAAAACCACGACAGACAGTGATAAGCAGACGTTTGACGATCAAGCCATCATCGATCGCACCATGCTGGCTTTCTGTAATGAAACCGTACGCTGCTTAGAAGACAACATCGTGAGCACGCCAAGCGAGGCTGATATGGCAATGATCATGGGCGTCGGTTTCCCGCCATTCCGCGGTGGCCCTTGCCGTTATGTCGATCAAATGGGTTTAGACAACTATTTGGCACTGTGTGAAAAATACGCGCATCTTGGCAAAGCGTATGAAGCCCCGCAAAAGATTCGCGATATGGCAGCAGCAGGCGAGACCTTTTACGCCACTGCGTAATAGGCGTCATTACTAGGATGAAGTGCCATGCGTTTGCTTTTTGAGCAAGATAGCCATTGATAAAATTATATTTTCAATCGCAGACGTACGGTTATAGTCGGTTCAATTGAAGACCAATACAGTGACATCAAGCGCCAGAGTAAGTATCGTGCTTTGGGCAAGATTGGTACTGTAATAGACTCAACGTGAACGGACTACACTGACAATAAAAATTGAAAAGGAAGATAGTATGACAACTTTAAGTCCAAAAGATGTGGTCATCGTAGATGGCGTACGCTCAGCGATGGGCAAATCTAAAAACGGTATGTTCCGTCATGTTCGCGCTGATAGCCTGTCTGCTGAATTGGTACGTGCGCTGGTTGAACGCAATGACTTTGATCCGCGTGATGTCGAAGACATCATCTGGGGCTGTGTGAACCAAACGCTAGAACAAGGCCTAAACATCGGTCGTAACATCGGCCTATTGGCTGGTATCCCAAAAACGGCTGGCGGTCAAACCGTCAATCGTCTATGTGGTTCTTCTATGCAAGCGCTACACACTGCCGCTGCCCAAATCATGACCAACCAAGGTGACGTGTTCATCATTGGTGGTGTTGAGCATATGGGTCACGTCGGTATGATGCATGGCGTTGATCTTAACCCTGCGGCCTCTAAGCACTATGCAAAAGCCTCGAACATGATGGGTTTGACCGCTGAAATGCTGGGCCGTATGAATGGCATTACGCGCGAAGAGCAAGACGCCTTTGGTCTTGAATCACACCGCCGTGCTTGGGCGGCCACTACTGAAGGTCGTTTTGACAACGAAATCATCGGTATCGAAGGTCATGATGCGGCTGGTCGCTTGCAGCTATGTACCGTCGATGAAGTGATTCGTCCAGATGCGACAATGGAGCAAATGCAAAAGTTACGTCCAGCCTTTGATCCAAAAGGCGGCACAGTGACGGCAGCGACTTCATCTGCGCTATCTGATGGCGCAGCGGCAATGCTGGTCATGAGCGCGCAAAAAGCCAAAGACTTGGGTCTAAAGCCACGTGCTCGTATCCGTAGCATGGCGGTCGCTGGTTGTGATGCGGCTATCATGGGTTATGGTCCTGTACCTGCTACGCAAAAAGCGCTAAAACGTGCTGGCTTGAGCATTGATGATATGCAAACCATCGAGCTTAACGAAGCCTTTGCCGCGCAAGGCTTGTCTGTACTTAAAGCATTAAACTTGACTGGTAAGCAGGACATCGTCAACATCAACGGCGGCGCGATTGCACTCGGTCATCCACTCGGATGCTCAGGCGCTCGTATCACCGTGACCTTGCTAAATGCGATGGAGCAATCAGATACAGAAATCGGTCTAGCGACGATGTGTATCGGTCTTGGTCAAGGTATCGCAACGATCATTGAGCGTGTTTAAGTCTTAAATTGCCAGTCGATTTTTTAATACTTAACGACTGCGAATATTTTAATAACTGACCCCTAGTCATCATGACTGGGGGTTTTTTATTGAGTAAATCAAGGCGGTTTGGGCGCGCCCACTACTGATAAATTGTTATTAAAAATTATCTCCATTGACGTATTCACCAAACTATGACTAAATAAGAGTCAGTTAAACCACGACACTATTGTTAGGTTTACAATAGCTTTTGATGGTAAATGTCAGTCGTACAAGGAGTGTACTATGTCTACTATGATTACCGATCGCACTTATCGAATTGCTCGCGAAAACACGCAAGCGATGATTATCGATGTACAAGAACGCTTAACACCGCATATCTATGATCATGAAAATATCATCAAAAAAACTGTGACGCTTATCAAAGGTCTGCAAGCGCTTGGGATTCCCATCATGCTCAATGAGCAATATAAAAAAGGATTGGGTGATACGTTACCCGAGATACGTGATGTACTAGAAGGTGATAATGCAAAAAGCTTTGAAAAAGTCACGTTTAGCGCCTGCGATAACAATGATACATGGCATCATTTAGCGCAGCAGAATCGTAGTACTATTTTGTTATTGGGGGTCGAAGCACACGTTTGCGTGCTACAAACGGCGCTTGATTTGCTTGATAATGGGATGCAGCCCGTCATTATTGGTGATGCGGTTGGTTCGCGTTTTCCCTATGATAAAAAACAAGCCATTCGCCGCATTCGCCGTGCCGGTGGAGTCATTACGACCGTAGAAACCATTCTGTTTGAATTGTGCCGCAGCAGCGAAGACCCAGCTTTTAAGACCATTAGTAATTTGATTAAATAGCGGGTTTAACCCATTTCAGTAGATTGAAAAGAGATAGCGCTTGTTAATATAAGCGCTATTTTGTTTTTAAGTAGAGAGAAATATGTCCTTAATCAATTCTATATCATTGACCAGTCCAAAACTTGCCTCAACTATCGACATCGATGACGTCACTCATTTTTTATTAGAGTTGGATGCGCTCAAACGTGTCAATCG
>NZ_JBAQQF010000032.1:0-6858 GCF_049295055.1 Psychrobacter sp.
TCATTTCAGATCGCTATAATGATGCACAAATGGAGACGTGGCAGAGCGGTTGAATGCACCGGTCTTGAAAACCGACAAGGGTTCATAGCCCTTCGAGAGTTCGAATCTCTCCGTCTCCGCCAAATTCGAAAAGCCCCAATCAGCAATGATTGGGGCTTTTTTATAGTGATTTTTATCAACGCTCTAAATTATACCTCTTACTTCATTAACGACTCATCAAACTTAATTTCTTGGCCATCCGCTAAAACCAATGTACCTTCACTAATCTCGATGCTAATCCCTGTGTTATTTTTAATGGCACGCATGACATTAATATCTTCGATACTGCTTTCTATTATTATTTTTCCAGACTGTTCTGGGGCGATCGGCGGATCGAACTGCGTCAATGGCACGTTAAAGCTTTTGCTTTTGGTCAACCGTTTTTCTTTCATGGTCAGTGTGCCTTTGAAGCTTTCGATAGCCACTTTGCCATGATTTGAAAGCATAAACTGAAGCTTCACTTGGTTTAAGCTATCGTTATCACTGGTTTTGACGGGCAGTAGGGCAACAGGATAATTCAGGGCATTGGCAGTTTCCAGTTTTTGACTGGTCACAATGGGACTTTTTTTGCCTGTAGGATTGTTTGGATGTAGGCGCTCATATTCACGCTGTTGGACTAACGCTTGTTTAATCGTAATGCGCGGCATAGCACCTGATTCATACGCACCGCTGAGTTTCATACGCAGCATATAGCGGCTTAAAAGCTGTCGATCACTTTCTGGTAAACGTTCAAAAGTATCTCCGAGTTTCTGTTGCCACTGATCAGAGTCAGTCGGTATGGTTTGTTTACTTGGATCAGCTGGCGGCTGTGAGCAGCCATTGATGACAGGCAGCATCGCTAAGGTCAGGGTCAAGAACACAACTTTGTTTAAACGTTTATATGAATCAATCATCTG
Organism: Psychrobacter sp.; assembly: GCF_049295055.1. Classification (GTDB taxonomy): domain Bacteria; phylum Pseudomonadota; class Gammaproteobacteria; order Pseudomonadales; family Moraxellaceae; genus Psychrobacter. Next base: position 936 of record NZ_JBAQQF010000032.1, read on the forward strand.
ATACCTCCTTTTGAACCTGTATGGATACTAATGTCTGCTATCTTAATCTATCGCGTCTGAGGGTTGTGTATGTTTATTTATCGGACAATACACGCTGACGTTTTTGAGATGAGACTTTGTGAGGTAATTTGAGATTAGGATTTGTGAGACAATAAGTTTTGAAGCAAAGTTTTTAAGGTAGCAACAAAGAAGTTTGCTTTAAAAAATAGAAGCAGGTTTATAAGCCAATCGAGGCAGAGATGATATTGCAGATTGCAAAAAAAAGACCAAGCGCCATTAGGCTAGCTTAGTCTTTATCAATACTGACAGCATTAATTGTTTAAAGGTTTAAAAGCTACTTATTGTCTTGTAGCTCAGACAATGGATGGGTGATATTGTTATTATGGGTAACCACAATCGCCTCATCAATAATGCGCTGGCTCACTCCTTTTTTGCGCAATGTCTCAATAAAAACCTCGTCATATGCGAGCGTATAGTCTTGATGATCGCGATCTAGACCTTGACGAATATATAGTCGAATCAAGCCTTGAATACGCTTAAATCCCAGCTCTGACGAGGTGGCTTCTAGTAGCCTAATCATTTCTTCAGATAAGCGAATACTGACTGGACGCATAATTTTTTGCGGATGATCAGAAAACTTATTTTTTATACGTACAGGTATCATAATAAACCATTACTTTTAGTGAGTAGAGATAAAACTCTCAGACAAAAACTGACTCAGTTACAGTGAACCTTACCATACAACAAAAGTTTCTAAAAGGACACCGTAGCCGCATTAATAACCATATTAATCTTGCAATGGCAAAAGCTAAAAATGCCGACCATAAAAAAACCTCCATCAAATAAGTGATGAAGGTTTTTAGTATATGGCTCTCCAACCTGGGCTCGAACCAGGGACACACGGATTAACAGTCCGTTGCTCTACCAACTGAGCTATTGGAGAATAAATGGTCATAACGACAAATTTTATAAAAGCTTTAATAAGCGCAATGGCTTGTCTTGTTCGCGTTATGTGGGGCACATTTTAGCCAAGTAGTTACGGGCTGTCAACCTTATTATGAGATTTATTATAAATATAGTCGTAATCTATTCAAGATCCGCTATTATGGCGCTGAAAGTCGGTAATCTATGGAATGGTTTTATGAAAGACGACAGCAATCACAAATATTAAATGCATTCAGGTCAAAATAAAATAAACACAGGTATGATAATTTATCTCAGCAGCACTTTATAGTTTTTAGAGTATTTCGACTATAGATTAAACATATTGTCTATTTTAAAATAAAGACCATGGCTCAATAATAAAATGAGCGTTATCTATCAGAGCAAAAAAATATTAATACCGTACAATGTATAGGGTAGAGCATAAAGGATAAAAAATTGACCACATTAAAGTATATTGCTCATTATTCTGAGCAAATTCAAAGCCAAGCCACCTTGCTTATTAGTAGTGGCAGATTGGGCGATTATTTGGATAAAAATTATCCAGATAGACATCAAATACAAAGTGATAAAGCCCTATATCACTATATCAATGATATAAAAAGTCAGTATATGCGTAAAAGTAGCACGCTGACTCAAGTGACTTATAACAGTAAGCTCACAGTGCTCAAACATGCGCTGGGTATTCATACTTATCAATCTCGTGTGCAAGGCAGTAAACTCAAATCGCACAATAGCATCACGGTGGCAAGCTTATTCAAAGAGGCGCCGCCTGAGTTTTTACGGATGATTGTCGTGCATGAGTTGGCGCATTTTAAAGAGCAAGAGCATAACAAAGCTTTTTATCAATTATGCTGTCATATGGAACCGGATTATCATCAGTTGGAGCTGGATACCCGTTTGTGGTTGCATTGGCGTGAGCAGTAACTTACCTTATTTATCACAATAAGACAGTTTTAAGACTAGGATAAGCGATGAGTGCGTCAGCGCAGCAAGGAGTATTTGGCAATAAGAAATTGTGGCTTATTCCTTTGCTTTGTTTATTAGCAGGTGGCGCCTTAATCGGTATTTCTACCAATTTAGCAAAATATGCAGGCGAGATTGGTCTGACGCCACTGGCATTTCTTTTTTGGTCAATCACTGGCGCTGCTTTTATTTTGTTCACTTATGCGCTTCTACGTCACGAGTTACCGTCTTTAAGTAAGCCCACTCTTAAATATTATTTGATAGCAGCATTAGTCAGTATTGCAGCCTCTAATTTAATCTTCTTTTCAGCGATTCCGCATGTCGGCGCAGGTTTTGTTGCTTTGATTATCTCCTTGCCGCCACTGCTTACTTATCTTGCAGCAATCGTACTGAGGATAGAGAAATTTACCAAGCTTCGCGCGCTTGGTGTGGTCGCAGCCCTTGCTGGAGTCGGAGTATTGGCGGCACGTAAGTTTTCTGCACCAGATGCGAGTATGTTTTGGATTATATTAACCCTTTGTGGTCCTGTTTTATTAGCTATTGGCAATATCTACCGAACGTTGTATTGGCCAAACAATCTCTCTGCTAGCGCGCTTGCACCCGGTATGCTGATAGCCGCTTCAGGGTTACTTGGGTTAGTCAGCCTTGTTCCTAATTACTCACTTACTGTTCCAATAGTAGATCTTTTACCGCTTGGTTTAATCATCGTGCAGGCATTCGTTTTTGCTGGGCAATTTCTATTGCTTTTTTTACTGCAAAAAACGGGTGGTCCAGTGCTTTTGAGCTTATTAGGATCAGTAGGGGCGGTAGTCGGTGTGCCTGTCGCTATTTTTTTACAAGGTGAAAGCCCACCAGAAGGGCTTTTTTTGGGTGCTTCATTAATAGCGCTCGGCGTCATATTGGTTACATACGGTGGTGTAAAAATAGCAGGATCATCGGCAGACTAAACAGAACAGAACAGAACAGAACAGAAGAGTGAAGAGCTTAATAAAAATCTAAATCGATAGAATATAGACCTATTATTAGAACAAATAACATACAATTCATTAACATAAATGTTATATTCGTTTCCTTGTTCAATTAGGGGGATATTATGAAAATAACACATAAGCGCTCAATAAAAATATTCAATATTTTGATGATATCAATCATGCTTTCTGCATGTGGTGAAGATACTGATCATATTCCATCAGCAGTGACTCCACCAGCAGTAACGCCGCCAGCTGTAACTACTATTCCTGCCACGCCAATTGGGCCAAGTACGCCTATTAAGCCGCCAGTTACAAGTGTTCCTTGGATACCAATTGGACCAAGTACGCCTGTTAAGCCACCGGTAATTATTTTTCCAATTCCCAAACCAGAAATTGTTCCGCCCTCAGTTATTCTACCGGCACCAGAGCAACGTGAACTGCTTCAGAATTTGCGTTTTCTAGATGGGGCGACTGAATTAAAGAAAGCGCAGTTTGCCTTAGAAAATTGGAGTCCTAGAGCAATCGCCGCTAGAGAAGGTATTTTATATATTGCTAATGATAGTGGAAAGTCTAATATCTTACGTTATGACTTAAACGCTAAAAATGTACTGGCTCCTATTCAACCAGAAAATATACGCGGTATTGGGCAGTCTTGGAATCGCTTATCAGATATTAGTATTTATAAAGACCGTCTATATGCAAGCTCGTTGTCCTCAAATCGAGTCGATATCTTTGATGTTGCTACGGGCGAAGCACAATTCGTTATGTCTCTAGGCATAAATAATTGGTCAGGTGATCAAAATTTAGTTACTGTACATCCACTTTCTGTTGCTGCGAACGATCAGTATGTTTTTGTGGCTGACACTAATAATCGTATTAACGTCTGGAAACAAAGCGACGTTGTACCTAGCAACTCTCTAAAAGCTAAGAAGCATGCGCGTTTGTCTCTACCAAATTGTGGTGATATTTACTGTGACATGCGTTTAGAAGCAGTTGATGATTTGCTGTATGCAAGCTTCGATAATGGTCAAGTGTATGTATATGACGTCTCGACGATTCAACAAGGGGCAACCGAAAACGATATTGCTCCTTTAAAGCGAACCAATCCGGGTATCAACATCTTTAATACCGCCGATGATGGTTTATTTTATGGCTCGCGTAACAGTGGCCATGTAGAAAGCTTCAAACCAGAAGAGCTAAGAGGCGCAGTAAACTTCCTCCCTAAAGCGCAAGACAGTTTTAGAGCGTATCGTTTGGAAGACAGTAGCACTTACGCCAACCTAAGCAAAGCCAAGGATATGGTGGTTAATCAACAAAAGGTTTTACAGTTAAGTGGTGGCAAAGTAACGATATTACCGATACAGACTGTTCAACAATATCAGTCGAATCAAACGGGTTATGTTACCCAATTACAGCAGGCTGCGGCGTTGAGCCAGAACTATATGTTACAAGATGGCGAAGATTGGGATACCTTAACCAACCCTAACTTACGCTATTTTAAAGTCAATAATATTTTATCAGCGACTGTTGAAAGAGATAATATTCAGCTTCAGAGCTACAGTGCTGCTGTGGTTAGTAATTTAGATATTCAAGCCAAATTAAAAGGTACTGATCAATGGTTTACTATCGCACATTTGGATCAATTGCAGCCCTTTAGTCAGACTAAGCTGAATATGGACACTACTGATCAACATCGTTATCCTTTGGTGGATGGTAAAGGCTCTATTCAATTAGCAGGCTTAAACCAATTTAAGCAGTTACCAGTTGATTTATTAGATATTAAAGTAGTGTCTAAGACAGATCCATTGGTGCAAAAACTGGCCACTATTAAATCAAAATGGGGCATCTCCTTCGGTAAATACTCTCAAGCAGATGGTCAGTGGGAGAAAATTAATCCTGTCTATGCACGTGAGTGGGTCATCATGATGACCAATTTTGCTTACATGTTAAACAGTCCTGAATTTGAACATATCTGGTTTAATCAGAAAAAAATTATGGGAATTGATTTCTTTGGCAATGCAGGTCCAATTGTTGGCAATGATGGCTATTTCACGCCTCAACAATATACCCAGTATTTTAATCAAATAATGAATCGTGGCGATATTCGCTTAGGCATTACTACCATTGGTGGCGGTTTAGGTGGTGGAGATATATTGGGAAATGACACTTGGTTGTTCTATGCACATTATTTCAATACAGATGTCGGTTTGATTGGGCATGAATTTGGTCATCACTGGGGCAGTCATGACAGCTCTTGGGCAGGCTATGATTTTGGTATGCAACCCATTACTGGGCAGTTGCATCAATATCTCCAACGCAAACAGCGACTGCCGTACATGGATCCTGAGCTCAATAAATTTCATAAAGCACCGAAAGATCAGCTTTATAATGGTATTGTTGAAAGCTTCCGTAAGCCACGTCCTGCAACAGATGTTAATAATCTAGAACGATACTTCGCACAAAATCCTCTGTAATTAAGTCAAGTAAGAAATAGGCCAACATTTGCGTAAGCGAGTGTTGGTTTTTTTATTAATTTATACAGAGGTAGCCTAAAATATCATTAATAATTTATTTAGGCATTTTAAAATAGCTTTTTTAATACTATCAGCCTTACGCTATTCCACTTAATAACAGTTAAAAGATTTGTCCTAAAAAAATTATTTGATAGTATTTTCTTGATTGAAAATCTATTTGTTATATGAATAATCATGTCAATAGAGTAAAGCTTTGGGATGTATATTTGTATCAACACGTTGACTAAATAACAGTGCTAGCATAGTATCGAGTATCAAGATATTCTACATAGTGTTATAAATAAGGGTAAAAATTATGTCAAATAATTCTTTAAATAACAAAGAGATCGATAGTGATCTATTAGAATCTTCTAAGAAAAATGTTGTAAATTCTGACAAGAAAGATAAATCTGACAAGAAAGATAAGTCTGACAAGAAAGATAAGTCTGACAAGAAAGATAAGTCTGACAAGAAAGATAAGTCTGACAAGAAAGATAAGTCTGACAAGAAAGATAAGTCTGACAAGAAAAA
>NZ_JBAQQF010000033.1:0-195206 GCF_049295055.1 Psychrobacter sp.
TATTTCAAAAAAACTATAGTCAGTTCAATGTAAAAACGATATAGCGGAACTAGGATGAATTTTTTGCAGCCTCTGTCAGCCTAGGCACAGCAAGCCAGAAAAACTCATCCTAGTCTCGCGTGATAAAATAACGTATCTGTTTTATTGGGTATCGACTATAGATCACCAAAGCTTTGGAACAAAAAAGACCTCTCAATCAAAATCTTATAACGATCGATTAAGAGGTCTTTTTTTTATGTATAGCTGTTTATGTCGTTTGCATACATTCAATAGTCAAATTATTTATAGGCTTCGGCTAAAAAATCTAAATAACGTTTCCAAGAACGCTCATCAGCGCGAGCATCATAGCTATCACTGCCGAACACGCTAAAGGCATGTGGCGCACTACTATAAGTGACCATTTCATGCGGTACTTTTGCCGCTTCTAACGTCTTGCCCAAAGTGGCAAAGCTTTCAAGGGAGACGGATTCATCCGCAGACCCATGAAATACTAAGATTTCGCCAGTCGTCTTATCATAACTTTGACCCGTTGGGGTATCAAAGGCACCATGAAAGGGTACGAACGCTTTTTGCGGGAACCCTGAGCGTGCTAGCTCTAAAGCAACCGTACCGCCAAAACAATAGCCCATCGTGATGCCTGTGCGTGCGTCATTGCCTTGCGCTTGACCAGCATTTAATGCGCCTTGTAGCAAGCGGCGCATCTTACTGCGATCGTCATATAATGCGGCAGTTAAGCGTTTATTATCTGCAATAGTCGTCGGGCGGATACCCTGGCCAAACATATCAGCAGCCAGTACGTTATAACCTTCATTCGCCAGCATATCAGCGCGTTTGCGCTCATAATCGGTTAGCCCATCCCAATCATGAATCAATAAGATAAACGGTGCATTGATCTTATCTGCTTTGGCGTAATAGCCTTCGTAAATCTGGTTGTCTACCGTATAAGTCACGTTTTTAGTCGTAATAGCAGCAGCGGTTTGGCTAAGCAGTAATGCCATTAAGCCCAAAGAGGCACTATACAATAATTGTTCGCTGTAGCGCTTAGATGGTTTGGTAAAAATAGATGTCAATGTCATAGCTAGCCTCATTATGTTAGTGAAAAGTAGCGTACTTAAAGGTCAATCTACCCTTTTATCCATAATGAGCAGACATCTATCAAAGAATAGCGTAAAGAATAACGACATGACAAGCCTATATTATTAAAAATAATAGGCATTAAAATCGTTTTTAAAATTAAGAGCTGCCTATTTTGCTTAACCAAATATCAACACGCTTAACGATATAGATGACATACCTGTCGTCGGTTTTTGAGTAAGATAATAGTTGAACTCAGCATTGCTACCTCAGCATTTTTATCTCAGCAGTGCTTGAGTCAATTTTATGCTTAACCGTGCCACAACGCAGAAAATGAACGGACATTTGAAGTCGCAATTATTTCTATGGATATAAAAACTGTGTTGGCGCTTATTGAATGGTCTATCTATAGCCCATTTTTACTCATTAGCTAGCTAGGATATTTTATGAATAAGAATATTGATCATACTGACCCCGCTAAAGATATGAATACGACACGTGGTAATGGCGGTGAAACCCATCAACGTGCCGGTGATGACACTAAAGTGCTCACGACCCAGCAGGGTGTGGCAATTTCTGATAATCAAAACTCACTTAAAGCAGGCCCACGTGGTCCAACGTTATTAGAGGATTTTGTCTTACGTGAAAAAATCCATCACTTTGACCATGAGCGTATCCCGGAACGTATTGTCCATGCACGTGGTAGTGCCGCACATGGTTATTTTGAGCTGACCGAGTCGCTAGAAGACTATACGATAGCGAAGATTTTGACTGAAACTGGCAAACAAACCCCTTTATTCACGCGCTTTTCGACTGTGGCTGGTAGTCAAGGCTCAAAAGATACCCCACGTGATGTGCGCGGTTTTTCAGTTAAAGTTTATACCGAAGAAGGCAATTGGGATTTGGTGGGTAATGATATGCCCATTTTCTTTATCCAAGATGCGATGAAGTTTCCAGATCTTGTCCATGCGGTCAAACCTGAACCTGATCGCGGTTTTCCGCAAGCAGCTTCTGCCCATGATACCTTTTGGGATTTCGTTTCATTAAGTCCTGAAACCATGCACAATGTTATTTGGCTGATGAGTGATAGAGGCTTGCCGCGTAGCCTGCGTATGGTTGAAGGTTTTGGTATTCATAGCTATCGTCTGATTAATAAAGAAGGTAAAAGTACCTTTATGCGTTTCTATTGGAAGCCAGTACTCGGTGTGCAGTCAACGACATGGGATGAAGCCGTAAAAATCTCTGGTGCTGATCCTGATTATCATCGCCGTGATTTGTTTGAAGCGATTAACAATGGCGATTTCCCTGAATGGGAATTTGGTGTGCAACTATTTACCGAAGAAGAAGCCAATGAATTTCCATTTGATCATTTAGATGCTACCAAGCTAATTCCAGAAGAAATGGTGCCAGTCAAAATCGTCGGTAAAATGGTGTTAAACCGCTATCCTGATAACTTCTTTGCTGAAACAGAACAAGTCGCTTTCTGCCCATCGCATGTACCGCCTGGTATCGATTTTAGTAATGATCCTTTACTTCAAGGTCGACTGTTTAGCTACTTAGATACTCAGCTTTCTCGCTTAGGCTCACCGAACTTTGCGCAAATTCCAATCAATGCACCGAAATGTCCGTTTGCTAACAATCAGCAAGATGGTCATATGCAGATGCAAGTGCCAAAGACTCGTGTGCTATATGAACCACAAAGTTTGGATCCAACTAGGCCACGTGAAAGCGCCAAAAGAGGTTTTGAATCGTTCCATGAGCAATTAGACGATGGGGTTAAAGGTCGGATACGTGCTGAAAGCTTCGCTGACCATTATAGTCAGCCACGTATGTTCTATCTTAGCCAAACGCCAATTGAGCAAGCACATATTGCCTCAGCCTATGCCTTTGAGCTTGGCAAGGTAGATACGGCGCATGTGCGCGCTCGTACGCTCAGTCATTTGCGCAATATTGATGAAGACTTGGCGAGCCGTGTTGCTAAAGCGCTTGGTATGGATCTGCCTGAAGCGGCTGAAGCTGCCGCACCTGTGCAAGATATGGACGTTTCTCCTGCCGTAAGAACGATTGGTCTGTCACCTAAGAGCCTAAAAGGTCGCATGATTGGTATTTTAGTGGCGGAAGGCTCAAAACATAGTGAAATAGAGAAATACGAGAAGGCGGTGCAAGCGGAAGGCGCAAGCGTGAAGATTATTGCCCCAGGTCGTGAAGTCACACTTGATGATGGCACACGTATTCAGTCTGCTGAGCGTGTTGCTGGTGCGCCATCAGTGATGTTCGATGCGGTCGTCAGTATCATTATGCCAGACCAAGCTAAAAAATTGGCTAAAGACAGCTCAACGCTAGATTGGTTCACAGATGCTTATGTGCATTGTAAAGCGATTTCTTATTGCGGGGCGACCGATGAATTTATCTTAAGTAAGCTGCCCATTGAAAAAGACGCTTTTGTCACGCCATTGTCTGATTTGGATGCCTTTATTGATAATGCTAAATCGCGTCTATGGGAGCGTGAGCCGAAGGTTCGTGACTTAGCTTAGAACTTAGTGTAAATCACGTCAATTAGCAATAGTATTAACCATAATCTGCCATACCCTTGAACTCAGCCTATGTGCTGAGTTTTTGCATTTTTAATCATTTATAAAGAGCAATAGAATAGGGTCGTTGTTTATAATTTTATGCGGAATTTTATTGCAAGTATCAAAATTAAAACAAATATGATTAAACTATGGACACAAGCGTTCACTCAAAGTCATTTATTTTACAGTAACGGGCGTTATACTAGAACGTTATATTTAATCAATCATAATCAATTATAAAGAATAAAAAGCACCACAATAATGACCAAGAATAGGTCAAGGAAGATAAATGAGTTTATGTAATATCGTACGGTTAGACGGATATATTCAAAGCAGTTACCTGGCGGTATATCCAGACAAAATCCTACTACTTGATGGCTGTTGCCGTGCTGATGTATCAATAGTGCTGGATTATATTAAACACACTTTAGAGCGACCAGTAAGCGATTTAAAAGTAGTTATGGTCACTCATATGCATCCTGACCATGCAGGTGGGGCACATAAATTTAGAAAAGAAACCGGCTGCTTAATAGTCTCTGCGGATAAGGTAAAGCAATGGTATGACGGAGTAGGTGGGCGCGTCATGCATCTGGCAGATATCGGTCTTGCTTACTATGTGGCGAGGCGACAAGGCCGCTCACCTAAGTATCTTTGGTATGCAGCGCATTTAAAGCCTGATCTGACCGTTATCGATGGTGACAGTATTCCTAAGTTTGATGATTGGCAGGTATTAGAGACGCCAGGGCATACAGATCGTGACTTGTCGCTGTTTCATACGCCAAGCCGTCAGATTTATACAGCAGATTTAATCATCAAACTGCACCATAAATTTGTGGCACCATTCCCTATTTATGACCCCAAAGTATATAGTCAGTCACTGCAAAAAGTAAAAGATTTGCAGCCAAGCAATGTTTTGATGGCACACGGTTGCGAGCTAGATATTGATACGGCCACTTTTGATATGCTGATTGCTCAAGCACCTAAGCATCGACGTACGATTAAAGACACGATTAAGCATAAGCTACTTTGGGGTCAAAATGATGGGGTTCTTATGCGTAAAAATAAGCGCTAAATTGGCAATAAAAAGTACTTAAGCTAATAAAGCACTTGATCAAAAAGTTTTCAAAGTAGTATAGTCGATACCCAATAAAACAGATATGCTATTTTATCACGCGAGACTAGGATGAGTTTTTCTGGCTTGCTGTGCCTACGCCGACAGAGGCTGCAAAAAATTCATCCTAGTTCCGCTTTACCGTTTTTACATTGAACTGACTATACTCAAAAAACATTCAAAAAAAAGGCCCAATCATTAAATGACTGGGCTTTTCTAAATATGGTGGGCCGACCGCGACTCGAACGCGGGACCAATTGATTAAAAGTCAACTGCTCTACCAACTGAGCTATCGGCCCTGAGCGAAGACAATATTCTATCAACACTAGGTTTAAACTTACTACTAAAGAATTTACCTTGGATAAACTCTAGGAGATATTCTAACAGAAAATCTCCTAGAGTTTCTAGTTTATTAAGTCACTACCTTATAGGGTGGTGTACATAATAAATATACTACTAAATATGGTGGGCCGACCGCGACTCGAACGCGGGACCAATTGATTAAAAGTCAACTGCTCTACCAACTGAGCTATCGGCCCTGAGAAGCGTTAAAAAATTGTATGACAATTTTAGCTTCGCAAGATAAATTTCCTTAAAGGGAAATTTATTAAAACTAGACATCTAAAAAATGTCTATAAGCTTGATTTCTTTATCTATCGAGTTACCAATATCAAAAGAGACAACAAACTTGTTTTCCCGTTTAGATTATTTGTATCTCTAAACGTGAGAGCACATTATATATATAATTAGGACAATTACAACCCCGAATTATCAAAAAGGTGAAAATCTCATGTAATAAGTGATAATTATTTAAATTTAACGATTATTTAGGTTTTGAGCTTCTTTCTAAGCCAGTTATTATTGCGGTCAATTTTAAAACAGTAGCTTTTGAATCTGGTGCTCAGAATATCTCTAATCTCTAGAGAGGGCTTCTACAGGGTCAAGTTTGGCCGCATTTCGTGCTGGTAAAAAGCCAAAAACAACACCGATAAGCGTCGAGCAAACAAAGGCGGCGATAATAGACGTTGATGAGTAGATGACTTTAAAGCTGTCGCCGCCGACACGGTTAATCAGCTCGCCGATCGCAAAAGCCATACCAATACCTAATAGTCCGCCTAAGATACAGACCAAGACAGCTTCGATAAGGAACTGCTGCATGATGTCGCTTTGGCGAGCGCCGACTGCCATACGTACCCCAATCTCATTGGTGCGCTCGGTCACTGATACCAGCATAATGTTCATAACGCCGATACCACCTACAATTAACGAGATAATAGCGATAGATGAGATCAGTAAGGTTAATGCAGCGGTAGTAGATTCGATAGTTTGGCGGATAGAGTCGGAGTTACGTATGCGAAAGTCATCGGTACCATGACGGCTTTCCATGAGCTCAGAGATGGCAGATTCAGCAGCAGAGGAGGAGATATTATTGTCAATCAACGCGACGAAGCTTTCAATATAGGCGCTGCCGATCACTCGCGACATCATAGTGGTGTAGGGCATGTATAACGTTGGAGAATCTGCACCTCTACCAAAGCCGCCTTCGTTTGGTTCTAGCACCCCAATCACACGCCCAGGGACGCTGCCTATCATCACTACTTCACCGATGGGATTGGCATTGTCAGGAAAAAATGTCTTGCTAGCATTGTTATCAATAATGATGTCTTGGGTACGGCGTAATATGCTTTGTTCATCAAATCCTTGACCCATTGCAAGCTTTTCACCGCTCACATCGAGATAATCTTTGCCAACGCCATTGATACTAGCGGCTTCTTGAACGTTGCGATAGCGGACATTCATATTGCTATTGAGCTGTGGACTGACACTGACGACATAAGGCTGATCAGCGACTGCTTGCGCGTCTTGCGGGGTTAGATTGTCATCATTGTATTGGCGTCTAGGGTCGCCGTATGGGTAGCCGTCGGTGACGGTGATGGTATTGGTACCTAATGAGCTGATATTGGACAGAATTTGCGCTTGTGAGCCTTTACCAAGACCGACAACTGACACCACGGAAGCAATACCAATAATAATCCCTAACATCGTCAATAAAGTGCGCATTTTATGAGCACGCATGGCCAGTAACGACATTTTGAAAGCTTCAAATAAACGGTCGATAAAGCTGCTCAAGGCACTTTTACGGTGCTTATCTATCATGGGTGTCGGTTGTGCTTCTTCTTGCTGATAGTTCTCATTTTTATAGTCAGCAATGATATAACCATCTTTAAGTTCGATCACACGCTCAGCTTGTGCAGCAAGACCTGGATCATGTGTCACCATGATAATGGTATGACCCTGCGCATTTAAGTCTTTTAAGATTTGTACGACATCTTCGCCTGATTTGCTATCAAGCGCGCCTGTTGGCTCATCTGCTAAGATGATATCACCACCGTTCATCAGCGCTCTGGCAATAGACACACGCTGCTGCTGCCCACCTGATAGTTGGCTTGGACGATTATTCACTTTGTCTGCCAGTCCTAAGTCTGACAATAGCTTTTCGGCGCGCTCATTACGGGCTTGTCCGTCCATACCCGCATAAACGGCAGGCACAGATACGTTGTCGCGAGCGTTGATATCACCCAATAGATGATAGCGCTGAAAAATAAAACCAAAGTGCTCACGGCGTAGTTTTGCTAGCTCGTCGGCCTCTAAGCTACTAACCGACTGACCAAATACTTGATAGTCGCCCGCAGTCGCTTGATCTAAGCAACCCAAGATATTCATCAAGGTTGATTTACCTGAGCCTGATTGCCCAATAATAGCAACCATTTCACCTTGATTAATGGTCAAATTGATATCATGCAAGACGCGAATGGTCTGCTCGCCAGCTTTAAACTCTCTAATTAATCCTTTAACTTGCATCAAAGGAGTATCGGCTGTGGCTTTAGAAATTGGGTATTGGGTACTCATTTGATGTCCTGCTTATCTCAATCAATATCAAAGCGACTCTGCTAATATCGTCGATTCAATTTAAATTTATCAAAATCTTGTAGCATCGTTTATATATCTACAAGTAGCTCTATTATGCCAGCATAAATTGAATCAACGATACGAAAGTCTCAATGGTTGACATCTATTCTTAATCATAAATTTCAGCATGTATTTAGATATGCTGTGATGAGAGTCTATGATTAGAATGGTCGACCACCTCTACCGCTTTTGCCACCTTTATCAGGACCTTCTTCGCTTAATATGACTTCATCGCCTGCCTTGAGACCACTTAATATCTCAGCATTGACACGGTTATTGATACCTACTTTGACCATTTGCTCAACGACTTCGCCATCGGCTTTTAGAACGCGGACATTGGCCATGGTTGTGTTAGAGTCGTTATCAGGTTTCTTATCAAGCTTATTAACAGACTTGTTATTAGCATTAGGCGCAGTGCTAGAATCTGGTTTAGGACTTTTAGAGTTCTTAGGTTTTCTAGATTTACCAGCAGGTTGTAAGGCGGCAGAAGGAATTAATAAGGCGTTTTTAGCTTGATTAATAACGATATAAACTTGCGCTGTCATATCGATACGGAAGCGGCGCTCGGTATTTGGCACCTCGATATAACCGACATAATAGATGGCGGCATCGGTAGAGCTGGTATCGCTGATTTTTTCAGGAGCAGGTTCAATCGCTTTGAGAGTCGCATTATATTTTTGGTCGGGGTTACCAATAATATTAAAATAGACTGGCAGACCTGCTTGCACGTTAATGACGTCGGCTTCAGAGATTTGCGCATTGATACGCACAGTGGATAAATCGGCTAAGGTGACAATGGTTGGTGCACTTTGATTGGCGTTAACCGTCGTACCTTGCTCCGTCGTGACCGATACTATAGTACCTGACATCGGCGCACGAATAGTGGTGTAGCTTAAATCTTCCTGCGCGGTGCTAACGTTGGTCTGAGATTTACGTAACGCTGCCTGCTGGCTATTAATATTTGCTGCAGTGGTTGCAATTGCCGCTTTGGCCGTGTCGATTGAAGCACGCGCATTGGCGACTGCTGCTTGAGCGGTTTGAACCTTTGTCCCTTGGGTATCATAATCTTGCTGCGATATCGCATCGATAGCGAGTAAGCCTTGCAAGCGTGAAAAATCTGCTTGCGCTTGTCTTAACTCGGCTTGACGGCTGGCAAGATCAGCTTGGGCGCTTTTTAAACCTGCTTGCCGACTTAACGATTCTGCTCGCGCACTTTGCAGGGCGGCTTCGCTTTGCTCAAGGCTCGCTTGCTCGTTGCTTAAACTATTCTTTTGGGTGACTTGGTCAATTTGCGCAATTAAATCGCCTTTTTTTACTTCGTCGCCGACTTCAACGAATAGACGCGTCACTTCACCAGATACCTGCGCGCCAACGTCTACTGTATTTAGCGCTTTCACTTTACCAGAAGCCATGACGTTATTTTCGATATCGCCAATCTCAGCGGTCGCCGTTAGATAGTTGGGCGTGATTTCTTTTGGTTTTAAGGTTTTATAGGCCAACGCCCCTAAAGCTACGATGACTAGGGCGATAATGCCCCATTTAATAGCAGACTTTTTGCTCATTTTGCGCATGACAACAATCCAATCACAATTAAATCAAGTGTAGCTATAGTAGAGGCTTCATGAGCAAAAGGGAATGGCAATTAGTTTGCGAAAGGTTAAGAAAGACCGCTGAAGTAACAAAGAAGGAACGCTAAAGTTAAATTTAAAAAGGGCGTTTAGAGTTGTGAGCAGAGTTGGTCTAGGAAAGAGTAGGGTATAATTAGAAGTGTTATTTATAAAAGCTTATTTATTAAAGCTTAAATATAATATATGAAAAATTATCAATAATAAGCAGAAGACAGCATCTTTGCTTATTCATATTCATTTAGCCTCAAACAATCGCTTCCCTGATAGTTCCAACGCTGCTTGTAATAATAGCTCCCAAGCTGGTTGAATGACAAGCCCTTTGATTGCTTGATCACAGCGATAAAGTAACGCAGGCCATGCTGCTGTTTGCGCTTTTGATTGACGGCGACAAGCTTGCTGGTATAAGCCTTGTTTGCTACGCCAAATACCAAGAGCTTGCGGGTCTTGCCCATCCATTAGCTGCATAATTTGGCGCATGTCTTTACTGATTGACCATAAAACCAAGGTTGTTGGTTCATCAGTGGCTTTGAGCTGGAAGATGATTTTGGCTACTTGCGCGCTATTACCAGCAAGCATCGCATCTGATAAATCAAACACACTAAATTGGGCATCACTGACCAAAGCGGCTTGCAAGTCACTAATATCTAATGCAACGTTTGTAATAGGCTGGCTAGAGGTATTCTCGTGATTAGCATTATCACCATCATTATTTGCCATTAGCTGCGGCGCAAATAAGTAGGATAACCGCCATAAAGCTTGATAGGCGCTTAGTAAATGATGTTCAGTATGCAACATGAGTAGCTGCCAAGCATCTTGAGACAGCGTTAAGCCAAATTGCTGGGCCTGTATCTGTAATAGCTGCTGGCGCTGCTGCTCATTATATAAATTGCAGTCGATAACATGGCCGTATTGAGCAAATGGCGCAAACCACTTGCTGCTTTGGGCACGTTTGTCTTGTTTGGACGTTAACCATAGTAGGCTATTACTATGCGCACCGGTTTGAGCGTCCTGTGCAAAGCGCTCTAGCTCGGTGATAGCCGCTTTATCAGGCTTATGATTGCCCGTCACAATCAATGCACTGGCATCATCAAATAAAGACTGGCTACCAAGCTCTGATAGTACTTCTTGCCAGCTCTTAACCGACACCAGCTCTATGCGTTTGATGGCATAGTTTTGCGCGCGCCAATGCGGTCGCAAGGCATCAATTAGCCATTGACTCAGTAACGGCTCATCCCCATGTGCCAACCATAAGCCAGCTACTGCAACTGAGGATTGTAGTAGTTTTGGATAGGCTTTTATAAAAGTATCTTGCATAGAGAGATAAGAACACAGGGTTATGGATATGGATTTAAAAAGTACAATTTTAAAAAGTGCAATTTTAGAAGGAGCAATCGGCTAAAAACTAAGGTTTGGGTACGATAACGACATTAGAGGCTGAGCCTTTACCAATTTGAGCAGATGTGTTGGCGCTGGCAGGTGTCACTTTAGGCAGCGCAATCGCGACATACTGATCGGTAATACGGCGCGCTAAACTGTCATAGAGCCAGTCACGAATTTGATCACCTTGCTGGTCATCGGTACTCACCGACGCTTCGTTATACTGATAGCTACGCTCAACTTGAATAGGATTGGTAAGCGTCACAGGCTTGCCATTTTCAATACTTTGATAGCTGACATTGGCTGACAATACTAAGCGAATTTCCGTTAATACGCCGACCAATTCATAACGCTTAAAACGTATGTTATTGACAGTAATGGCAGCGATGGTTTCAGCGCCTGCTCGTTGGTTATTATTAGTAACGTCAGCCAAGGTCATATTATCAATCACGTCGACACCTAGTGCTTCTAGGCGCCTTGTGAGTGGTAACTTCAGTGGAAATGAGGTGCGATTGTCTTCGATAATCACGGCTGTTTTAGCCACATCAAACAACATGGGTGCGCCATAACCGCGTAGTTGAAAGCCGCAACCACTAATACTAGCAGTCGCACCAACTATTGCAAATATTGGCAAAGCCGCAAGTAATGCTGTCACTAGTTTTTGTCTAATCGGCTTGTTAGGCATACGCTTTTGTCCCTTTGATGGTGTTTGATGTGACGGCATAGCAGGGTGTTTATATGACATAGTCGCTATCCTTATTTTTATAATAAGACCTAAAAAGCACTGTTTAAAAAAGCATTATTAAAAAAGCAATGTTTAAAAACGTCATGCCTAAATAGGTCTAGCCTGCAACCACAATATTGACCAGCTTATTAGGTACGACAATCTCTTTTTTAATCTCACCGGTAAGGAATTTTGCCACACTTTCAATCGCCCGTGCCTGTACTTTTATCTGCTCAGGGTCGCTATTTGGCGCCACATCCATCTTACCGCGCATTTTACCATTGACCTGAATCACCATTGTAACCATGTCTTGCACCAGTGCGCTCTCATCGACCGCAGGGTAGTTTAGATTCACAGTATCAAGACCTAGTTGCTCAAGTAAATGCTCACCGATGTGTGGCGCATATACCGATAGCATAATCAATAAATCAATGAGTGCCTCATGTTGTACTTGCAGATCTTGCTCGCTACTGGCTTTAAAATTACCTAGCTCGTTTGCCAGCTCCATCAGGCTAGAAACAGGCGTGTTTAGCGCCAAACGCTTACCTAAATCACTGTCAATCTTACCGATAGTCTCGTGAGTCTTACGGCGTAATGACTTTGCTTCTTTACTTAAGTTATCCGTATTCAATGTATCATTATTAAGCGTACTATTATTCAGGGTATCAGTGCTTAAGTTGGCAGTAGCTAGCGCTTGTACATGCTCAGAAGCAATGCGCCAGACTTTTTTAACAAAGTTATAAGGACCTTTTAGGGCGTCATCAGACCATTCAAGCGTTTGATCAGCAGGCGCAGTAAACAAGGTATATAAACGAACCGTGTCAGCGCCGTATTTATCAATAGTAATCTGTGGATCGACACCGTTGTTTTTTGACTTAGACATCTTCTCAATTTTGCCGATCGTTACTGGCTGACCATCTGACTTTAAGATGGCTTTAATCGGCTGACCGCGCTCGTTAAAGTCAATATCGATGTCTTTAGTGAAGTAATAAGTCGTACTGCCATCGGCATTGACGCGATAGAAGGTGCCCGCAAGTACCATACCTTGGGTCATTAGATTCTTAAAAGGTTCATCGCCTGATACTAAGTTCTCATCGCGCATCAGCTTATGGAAGAAGCGCGCATACAGTAGATGCATAACGGCATGTTCAACACCGCCGATATATTGATCGACAGGCAACCATTTATTCGCCGCTGACTTATTGACCATGTTGGTCGTATCATGCGGGCTAGCAAAGCGCGCATAGTACCAGCTTGATTCAACAAAGGTATCAAAGGTATCGGTTTCGCGCTCAGCAGGACTGCCGCATTTAGGACAAGTAGTATTCACAAATTCTGGTATATTTTTAAGCGGATTACCACGTCCATCAGGGACAACATCAGTCGGTAAAATAACAGGTAAATCTTGCTCATCAACCGGTACGGTACCGCAATGCTCACAATTGACCATTGGAATAGGGCAGCCCCAATAGCGCTGGCGAGAAACACCCCAATCACGCAGACGGAATTGGATTTTTTTGTTAGCAAGTTTTTGTGGCTCAAGCTTAGCAAGCATCGCTGCAAACGCTTGCTCAAAATCTAGGCCATCAAATTCGCCTGAATTGACCAAGTTATTACGCTCGGTATAAGCACGGTTGCTTTCAGTGTTATTTTCTTTGGCGTCAGCTTCCGCTTCATCGAAATAGCCAGCTGGAATATCAATCACTTGCTTAATAGGTAAGCTATATTTGATAGCAAACTCGTAATCACGCTCATCATGCGCAGGAACCGCCATGACTGCACCAGAGCCATAGCTCATCAATACATAGTTGGCAACCCAAACTGGCACTTGTGCGCCTGTCAGCGGATGCGTGACCGTAAGACCGCTATCCATACCGATTTTTTCTGCTTTAGCAAGGTCGGCTTCAGCGACTGAGCCTTTTTTGCAAAGTGCGCAAAATGCGGCAATCTTTTCATCATGCTCAGAGGCGTATTGTGCTAAAGGATGCTCAGCAGCAACGGCAACATAAGTCACGCCCATCAAAGTATCAGGACGAGTGGTAAACACATTTAACGTATTCTGTTCACCTGCCAGCTCATAAGGGAAATGTACTTCCATACCAGCACTACGACCAATCCAGTTACGCTGCATGGTAATAACTTCAGACGGCCAATGACCTTCTAGTTGATCCAAATCATCTAATAGCTCATCGGCATAATCGGTGATGTTGAAATAATACATCGGAATATCACGTTTTTCGACCATCGCGCCACTACGCCAGCCTTTACCATCGATGACTTGCTCATTGGCTAAGACAGTGTTGTCTACCGGATCCCAGTTAACAGTCGCAAGCTTTTTATAGACCAAGCCTTTTTTGTATAATTGCAAAAACAACCACTGCTCCCACTGATAATATTCAGGGCTACAAGTGGCAAATTCACGTGACCAGTCAATAGACAAACCAAGCAATTTTAGCTGCGCGCGCATACTGTCAATATTTTCAAATGTCCATTTGGCAGGCGGTGTCTGATTGGCAATCGCGGCGTTTTCAGCTGGCAAGCCAAAACCGTCCCAACCCATTGGCTGCATGACTTCATAGCCTTTAAGGCGGTAGTAACGGCTTAAGACGTCAGAAATAGTATAGTTACGGACGTGACCCATATGCAGCTTGCCGCTTGGGTAAGGAAACATTGACAGCATATAACGGCTAGGCTTATCGCTTGGCTCATTGCTCACTTCAAAGCGCTTATCTGTTGCCCATTTGGCTTGCTGCTGCGCTTCAATAAGTTGCGGCTGATATTGGCTATTATCGTTAGAAGTATTATTAGTATGGTCTGTATTAGCAGTTTCTGCTGTCACGGCGTTGCTCATAGTTAGCTCGGAATTGGTTATTACATGATAAATGGGGTGAAATTTTATAATGCCATAGCATAGCGTAATTTGATAAAAATTGCGACGATATGATGCTGCCTTTGCGCGATAGCTTTGTCGTTTAAATGGGTACATCTCACCATATCTATATCTGATGCTCAACAGCCTTAGAGGTTATTTGGGTATAATAAACAGTAATGTTAATTAACGAGGAATCTTATGAGTATTATCATTTACGGTATCAAATCATGTAGCACGATGAAGAAAGCTTTTACCAAGCTTGACGAGTTAGGTGTCATCTATGATTTCCATGATTATAAAAAACAAGGTATTGAGAAAGAAAGCGTTCAGCGCTGGGTTGATGGTTTAGGTATTGATAAAGTGCTGAATAAGCGTGGCACGACATGGCGCAAGTTGGATGACAGTCAAAAGCAAGCGGCAGATAGCGATGTGGATAAAGCGATTGATTTGCTCGTAGAAAATACCAGCATGCTTAAGCGTCCGATAGTTGAAGGACAGTCAGTGCTATTATGCGGTTATGATGAGGCAGAGTTTGATGCGGTTTTTTTATAAATAAAACATTTTCATAAATAGCTCATTACCATCAAAGTGTCACTTTCATTTCTTAGAACTTATGCTAATGTTATTAGGATTAAGATAGCTAGTTTATAATGTTCAAGGATGAGGATAAGACTATGAAAAAGTTATTGTTAATGGCAACACTTGCCGTAGCACCTTTAATGGTTACAAGCGTACAAGCGGCGGATACGTCAACCAAGATAACCTTTGCAAAAGACAGCTACTGCGGTAGTTTTACTGGCAATATCAAGAATGGCAAAGTGTTCCGTTTATGGCTGATGCCCGATCAAAACTTAGTTATTCGTAACGTTGGTGACGATCAAATCAATGTCGCTTATGTCTCAGGACCTACTGGACGCTTAAGCGGCGATCGCTATGATAATGAAACGTCTTATATTACCCAGCGCAAAGGCAATCATCATATGAAAGTTTATGGCAATAGTAGCCATAGCGCTGTTGAATTCTGCGCTTATTAACTGCTTTTAGGTTAAGCCCTTGTAAGAAACTAGAAAGTTAGAAAACTAAAAAAGCCCGAACTTAGAGGTTAAATGCTAAGTTCGGGCTTTTTGATGCCAGTTATTATGATAGCTTGATAGTTTGCTAGCTTAATGACGAGTCTAAGTCACGACTGATCAAGGTACCGACACCTTCGTTGGTGAAAATCTCTAGAAGCGTCGCATGAGGGACGCGACCATCGACAATGACCGCGCTTTTGACACCGCCACGAACCGCATCAAGCGCACATTGAATCTTTGGAATCATACCGCCTGAAATTGTACCATCTGCAATCAGCCCATCCACGCTTTTAGGCGTCAAACCAGTGACTACTTCACCATCACGACCCAACACCCCTTTGATATTGGTCAGTAGCATTAATTTTTCTGCTTGTAAAAATTCCGCCACTTTACCCGCGACCAAATCCGCATTGATATTATAAGTATTGCCTTCGCTATCAACACCAAGCGGGGCAATAACAGGTATAAAGTTGGAGGCAATGAGCATATTAATGACCTCTTTATTGACGCTCACCACATCACCGACAAAGCCTAAATCTACTGGTACCGCAATACCATCTTCGCCAATTTTTTCCATCTTCAGCTTTTTAGCTAAGATTAAATTGGCATCTTTACCAGTTAAACCAATGGCGCTACCACCATGCTTGTTGATTAAGCTGACGATAGATTTGTTGACGCTACCGCCTAATACCATCTCGACGATATCCATCGTGCTTTTGTCGGTGACGCGCATACCGTCGATACGGTCTGACTGACGCCCAAGCTCTTTTAATAGGTTGTCCACTTGTGGACCACCGCCGTGTACGACGACAGGATGCATGCCAACTGTTTTTAATAGCACGATATCGCGGGCAAACGAGCTTTCAAGTTCGGGGTCAGTCATGGCATTGCCACCGTATTTGACCACGATGAGCTTATCGACAAAGCGTTGAATATAGGGCAGGGCTGTGGTCAAGACTTCAGCGGTAATTTTGGCTTCATCCAAATTAAGTGTCATTATAAACTCCTAAAATACCGTGTTAAGCGGTTGGTTGTTTCTATAGTAAAAATGGGTAAATACAAATAAATGGCGAAAATCAGCTCGAACAGCTGTTGCTTAGCGATGTTCAATTTTTAGCAAAATAGCAACTCAGGTAATTGGCTATTCAGGAGGAATAGCCATAATTAGCGCTGCTAAATTCTCATCAAATGGACGACATAAAGCGGCGAATTTTGCTTGAATGTCTTTTAGGTCCTCTACGCTGTCACCAGCAAAGCGTGCGGTTAAATTGTGGCTAGTATTTGATTGACGTATTACCCCAAAACCGTGCGTAAAATCTAAACGCACGCCATCAATACAGCTCAACTTTGTCCCGATTGGTAAGAGTTCTTTTGCTTCTTCTAAAGTTATAGAGTGTTTTTGAGCACGACAAGTACAATGCGCTGGTGCACAGTTGATGACAGCCTGGTCATTAGAATGAGCAGTAACAGTTGATGTTACTTTTATAAGTTGTTGCAAATACAAGCACAGCCGAGTCAACTGCTCGACGATTGAGCAGTCTGTCAAAGCTGTCTTTGGACGCGGTAAGTAATGATCAGCGGTGCTGACGATGACTGGCAAGCTATAAATGATATCAGCGAGATTGGTTGTCAGATTCAGGCTGCTAGCAGTGTAAGACAACCAATGTAGGAGGCGTAATGCCGCGTACATAGCATCATCATAAAGGATAAAATAGCCATCATTAAATATAAAATGCCCTGATAACTCGCCAGCAAAAACAATTTGGCCAGCAGAGCGTTGCATTTGTAGGCGCATCAGGCTGCTACCTGTCCTGCTCATCACTGGTATCGCGCCGAGTTCGGTAATGAGCTTGGGTAAATGATGGCAGCATTTAATGTCAAAGAGAATTTGCGGTGATAATTGCGAATTGCTTAGAAATTTAGGACGTTTAGTCAGCGCTACTTGTGCCAATAAATATAATAAATGGTCAGGCGTAACAACCTTACCGTTATTATCGACAATCATCAATCTATCGCCATCGCCATCAAACGCGATGCCTATATCTGCTTGATGCATAATAACGCTTTGCTGCAGCTGCTTAAGCCGATGCGGTTCAGTAGGATCAGGATTGCCAGAGGGGAAATTTCCATCTGCGGTATCGTTGAGCATAATAACACGTTGGCAAAAGCGCTCAAATAAGGGTTGGGCGATATTGCTGGTTGCACCATGCATACAGTCTATAACAACCACCAAATCAAGCTTGCAAGAGAAGAGTTTTTGGCTATCAGTAGTATGATTAATAGATGCTTCGTTAGTGTGTGGATAGAGCTGTTTAAACACTCGCACAATAGTATCTGTATAAGTCGCTGCGACTTGTTCAGCTGACAAATAAGCTTGTTCTATGATAGGGCGATTTTTAGCTGTTTTTAACGATTCATTATCTTTATGGAGAGCCATTTTTTGCAGTTCATGCTGATATAAGCCACTTTCTACCAGTAGACTATTATCTAAGGATCGTACAACTAATTGCTGATGAATTACTTGCTGGTAAAGCGCCTGAATGTCTTCTACGCTAGGCGATTGATGGTTGAATAACCACTTAATACCTAAAATGTCTTTAGCAGAGTGACTGGCTGTTACGACAATGCCATGACCCTGATTTTGCTCTGCCCAAAAAACCATCATAGGGGTAGTAATTAACCCGAGCTGGATAACTTGTAAGCCGCATTCGGTCAATATATGGGTGAGTGTCTTAGCAATAGTGTCACTACCGCAGCGCACATCATAGCCAATCACGATAATACTTTTATTATTATCAATGTTTTTTTGCAATTGATAAAGATGAGCAAACGCATGCCCCAGTGCCTGGATAAAGTCAGTGGCGAAATGCTGGCGCGACCCGCGAATGTCATAAGCACGAAATAAGGAGTGCTGCGCCGCAAAAAATGGCATTACTGACTCTCCTTATTATCGTGATTGATTGGGTGATTAATGGTTTGGTGCTTAATAAAAAATGAACAGTCGTATCTGGCTATGTATGTAATTTATAGCACTACTTATTATAGTGTTTCAAAAGCCACTTCTTATATTATTTCAAAAGCCGCTACTATTGACGACCAGAATGTCCAAAACCACCGGCACCGCGGGTGCTGGTATCACTAAATTTTGTCACGACTTCAAACTCAGGGCGTGCAACGGGTACAACCACATATTGCGCCATGCGCTCTGCTGGATTGAGAACAAAGTCTTCATTGCTGCGATTCCAAATACTGACCATCAACTCACCCTGATAATCGGCATCAATCAAGCCGACTAAATTACCCAAAACGATACCGTGTTTATGACCAAGACCTGAGCGCGGTAAAATCATGCCAGCATAGTTAGGGTCTTGAATATAAACAGCGAGACCAGTACCAATCAAATGCGTTGCACCAGCTTTAATGGTCAAAGGCTCATCGATACAAGCACGTAGATCAATACCAGCACTACCATCAGTGGCGCGTGTTGGTAGCGAAAACGCTTCATCTTCAGTGATTTTAGGGTTTAATACTTTAACTTGTACTGCTTGCATAACACACTCACTTAGCGATTTAATGGTTTTATAAATGTTATTTTTTCATCTAAGAAATACGATTGACGATTTTTTTGAAGCTATATATTCGATTATAGTATTAGCAGGCTTGCTAAACCCAAAAACGACATAAAGCCGACAATATCAGTTACGGTAGTCAGGATCACTGAGGCAGATAACGCAGGATCGATATTCATGCGCTTTAGCATCAACGGAATACTAATTCCTGAGACGTTGGCGGCGGTCATATTAATCGCAATAGCCAGACCGATGACCGCACTAATTTTAATGTTATGAAACCACAATTGCGCAATAAACGCCATGATTATCGCCCATATGATACCGTTTATCGCCCCAACCCACAGCTCTTTATTTAGTAACCATAAACGGTTAGAACCACCGATTTGACCCATGGCCATACCGCGAATGACGACGGTGAGCGTCTGTGAACCTGCAATACCGCCCATACTAGCGACCACTGGCATGAGTATCGCTAGTGCCACTACTTTTGCCAATACTGCCTCAAACTGTCCAATCACAGCGGCCGCCAATAGGGCGGTACATAAGTTAATTCCCAACCAAATACTACGGCTTTTGGCACTGGTTAAAATAGGCGCAAACAGCTCCTCATCTTGACTGACACCAGCAAGGTTTTTCATGGTGCTATCGACATCATCTTGGATAATTTCCATGATATCCTCACCATTTAACTGACCGACCAGTTCGCCATGACTATTAATGACAGGGGCAAAGCGAATGTCTTCTGAGCGAAAAATTGCGGCGGCATCTTGAATATCTAGGCGATCGTTAATAGTGATAGCGATATCAATCAAATCAGCAACTAAGGTATTTTGATCATGTTTAATCAAATCAGCTAGACTCAATAAGCCAAGCAGTTGCTGGCTTTGATCGACGACCAATAGCTCTTGGCTTTCATCGTCGAGCAGCTCAATATCTTCTCGCAGCCAGTTTTGTACATCAGCTAACGTCATATCTTCTCTGACCTGAATCAGCTCAGGATCCATATAACTACCAACCTCCCAGTCGGCATAGGTATCGAGTTTATTGACCTGAACACGTATATCTTCGTCCAAGGTTGCCATCACCGAGGTACGCACGCTCTCGGTTACGGTATCCAAAATCTCTGAGATGTCTTGTGCATCGAGGTCTTGGGTAAACAGCGATATCTCTTTTGAGGAGACGTTCTCTAGTAATGGCTGGCGTGTATCAAACTCTAACTCGGCGAGGACTTCACCTTTAATATTCTCTGGAACTTGCGCCCAAATCAATAGTCGGTTTTGGGTAGGAAATGACTCTAGTAAGTTGGCAATCTCATATTCTGACTGCTTGGCTAAAAACTCAGTAATGGCCACATACGCTTTATCAGCTACCAGCTCTTGCAAATAAAGCAGCTTATATTCGGCGCTATACTCAGCCGGATTATAATCTCCCTGTCGTGTCGGTGGTCGTTCTATATTCGGCGTAGGGACGGGCATAAATGTTCCAAGTTTTAAACTTCTAGGTTTTAGATTTCTATGTTTTTTAAAAATATAAATGACAATAACGGCTGTAATCTTGGTTATCAGTCAGTCGTTGTAATGCTCATTTAAGCATTTGTATAAGCATTAGCGATTACCCAATAACGCCCGGATATTAGCCAAGTATTCATCAGCGACGGCTTCAGGATCTTTGGTGGCTTTTTTCTTCTTGGCTTTAGCTGGCCAGTCGATATGCTCTTCTGGTAGCTCATCTAAAAATCGTGATTCAGAAGTGACGCGCATCTGACCACCTGCACGGCGCTGAGTAGCTAGTGTCAAGGTCAGCTCACGACGGGCGCGAGTAATGCCTACATACATTAAGCGGCGTTCTTCGTCGACAGTCTCGCTTAAGATAGAGTTGCGATGCGGTAGCATTTCTTCTTCAAGCCCCATAATATAAACAAAATCAAACTCCAAGCCTTTTGCCGCATGCAAGGTCATCAGATTAACTTTATTGGTATTTTCTTCTTCTTGCTGCTGCTCAAGCATATCAAGCAACACCAGCTTGCGAATAATGGTATCAATCGTCCGGTCTTCATCTTCTTCAGCGCGATTAATCAGCGATTGGATACTGGTATAGAGCATATCGATATTGTCGATACGGTTTTTTTCTTGTTGCGGGGTTTTAGAGTCACTACGGACAAAGTCAATGTAACCGGTCTCATCGATCATCTGACGTACGATAGGCACAGGGTCCGGGTGTCCGTCCAGCTCACGAGTATAATGCTCAATAAAATCACCAAACTCTTTTAAAGTGCCATAAGCTTTCGATGGCAGCACATGAGTCAGTCCACCATGGGTACAAGATGCCAATAGCGAGATGCTATGTTCCTGTGAAAATAAGCCAAGCTTCTCAAGCGTTGCTGGCCCCATACCACGCTTGGGTGTATTAATGACACGCAAAAATGCACTGTCGTCTTCTGGATTGAGAATTAAACGCAAGTAGCCCATGACGTCTTTGATTTCACTACGGGCAAAGAATGATTGACCGCCGGATAATTTATAAGGGACTTGCAGTTGACGCAGTTGTGCTTCTAACATGCGCGCCTGAAAGTTACTGCGATACAGGACGGCATACTGCTCCCATTCATTACCAAAGCGCAGTTTATGGGTGACGATTTCTTTTGCCACGCGCTCGGACTCATCATCGTCATTACGGCAATTGATAATACGGATTTTTTCGCCTTGGCCTTTATCTGACCACAGCTTTTTTTCAAATAAATGCTCGTTATTGGTAATAACGGCGTTAGCAGAAGTCAAAATACGACTGGTCGAACGGTAGTTTTGCTCGAGCATCACAATTTTTAATTTTGGAAAATCTTCTTTGAGCAGCGCCATGTTTTCAGGCTTTGCACCGCGCCACGCATAGATAGACTGGTCGTCATCACCAACGACGGTAAAGCGTCCTTGTGGTCCGACCAAATATTTAATCATCTCGTACTGGGCAGTATTGGTATCTTGATATTCATCGACGAGCAAGTAACGAATACGGTTTTGCCATTTATCACGTAGATCTCTATTTTCACGTAATATTTTAGTTGGCAGTACAATCAAGTCATCAAAATCAACCGCATTGTAAGCACGCAAGTTACGCTCATATAGCGCATAAAGCGTCGCAAAAATCATATCTTCTGGATCGTCTAAGGTTTCCATCGCCTTATCAGGTTCAATCAAATCGTTTTTCCAATCAGAAATCATTTTGATCGCTTTACCAACCAGCTCACGACTCTCAGCGCCCGATAAGTTGTCGCGCATCATCAGCTCCATCAATAGACGCTTACTGTCGTCACTGTCCATGATGGAAAAGTTGCCCTTTAGCGGTGTATGAATCAGCTCATAACGTAAAAACTGCAGCCCAAATTGGTGAAAGGTCGATACCGTCAGCCCGCGCGTCTTTTCGCTCGGAAGTAATTTACTGACGCGAGCTTTCATTTCGCGCGCGGCTTTATTGGTAAAGGTCACCGCCGTGATGCGCTCCGCTGGCATGTTACATTCTTCAATAAGATAAGCAATTTTGCGCGTAATCACTGATGTCTTACCGGAACCGGCACCTGCTAGCACAAGCAATGGACCTGATACGTAGAGCATCGCTTCTTGTTGTTTGGGATTAAGTTGACTCATAAGATGACCTGTAAGACAAAAGCAAAAAAGAGGGTAGTGCTGAGCGCAGCGTCGTTAAATAAACGTTACGGCTATCATCAAATCGATATAGTTGATACCCAATAAAACAGATACGTTATTTTATCACGCGAGACTAGGATGAGTTTTTCTGGCTTGCTGTGCCTACGCCGACAGAGGCTGCAAAAAATTCATCCTAGTTCCGCTGTATCGTTTTTACATTGAACTGACTATATTGAACTGGCTATATAGGCTCGATTTTTAATAAAATAAATCAGATAATTAAGGCCATAAGAATGGCTATGTAATGACGTTGTCGTAAGTTCAAAATAAAATACGTACGATTGCCACAACTATTCTACTGGTGTAAATTTTTCTCGCTTACTATGCACTTTGTCAGACAGAGGCTTCGAAAAATTTATACCAGCCATACCGTATTTTTTTTATAATGAATCGACTAATAAGCCATCGAAATTAGGTGGGCCATTATAAAGCAAAAATCATCGCTTTGGGTGCGGAGTTGGCGGATACAAAAGGTGTCGTAAAGCATTTGGTTTTCGAGAGTTATTGTGCTTATTATAGCGAGTTATAAAAAATATGGATTTAGGCTTAATATAAGGTACCGTCTATATCATAGTTTATAGTGCAAAAAACACATCTTTTTTGCAGATAAAGTGACCGTTCAATACAGTTAAAAACTAGCTTTTGATTGCCGATATGCGTATAGTACGTAAATAATTTATGCCAGTTGTCACGTCATTGTTGACCACGTGTAATGAGCTATTAAATCAATTAAGTAAACTATCAAATATGATATTGATTTAATACGTTGATCTTACGTTGTTAGAAGATGCGTTGGGCGACCAGCCTTTTATTCGCGTATATAGCGGACATTCTACAGTTGGTCACGTCTGACATCGTCGTCAATAAGCTTGATAATTGGTTATTACCAGCACAGACCCTAAAATAGTTACTTAAATACATAGTTGCTTAAGTACGTAGTTACTTAAATACAGTGACTTAATGACAGTTACTTTGTGTTTTCGTCTGTGTTACGCCTGTCGCTAGACGACCTTTAATGGGTCAGTCCTCGCGCTGCGCTTAACACTCGATTGGGTGAGGAGCACGTATTATCATGTCTGCTTTTAATTGGTCAGCCATTGCTTTTATTTTAGCCGCCATTGGGCTCGTTATTTTTATGCTGGTCGTTCCGCGCTTGCTCGGCGGTCGCTCTCACGGCTCACAAAAAGAAGAAGTATTTGAAGCGGGTGTTGTCGGAGCTGGCAACGCCCGCATTCGTTTGTCTGCTAAATTCTATTTGGTGGCAATCTTCTTTGTGATCTTTGACTTAGAAGCGCTGTATTTATATGCTTATGCCGTTTCGGTACGTGAAGCGGGTTGGCTTGGTTTTGCAGCAGCAGCGATATTTATCACTATCTTAATCATTGGCTTGGTATACGAGTTGAGCTTAGGTGCGATGAACTGGGCACCTTCTGATAAGCGTTTGAAAAAACCCCGTTTATACGCCGCTCCTGCAGGTTTCAGTTTGGCAGATATCACCCAGTTTGATGGTGTTGATGAGCTAATGGTTGACCCCACGGGCAAGATACCTGCGCAGTCTTCAGGACAGATTAACGTCTCAAACAATATTGAGACCAATCGCCGTCACCTGAAAAATCTCGATCATAATATTAATACCACGGGTAATGTTACTTCTGTGGACTTTGCGACGTCTGCGCAAGTAGATAACGTGAAGCATTAATCGGCTTTGATAGTTGTTATTTCGACTATTTTTGCCTTGATTTTTAATAGTTTATAAAGATAGACACAGCAGTATGATGACGCAAGCAGGTTTGTAGTATAAATATATTAATGGTCACTTATTAATAATAGAAGTTACGGCAATAGTGATGACAAGATAATGGTCACGCTTCGCTTAAAATAAAGGTTGTATGTTATGAAATACACATTAACGAAAGCCAATCCTGATGCAGACGTTTATCCTGCACAGACTCGTGAAACGGTTAATGACCCGATGGAAGATGAGGTCAATAAAAACGTCTTTATGGGTCGTCTAGAAGATCTTGTGCATTCGACAGCAAACTGGGGGCGCAAGCACTCATTGTGGCCATTTAACTTTGGTACGTCTTGCTGCTATGTCGAATATGCTACTACGCTCACCGCCGTTCACGATTTGTCACGTTTTGGTGCAGAAGTTATTCGTGCGTCACCCCGTCAGGCAGATGTGATGATCGTCGCTGGTACTTGCTTTGTGAAAATGGCACCGGTTATTCAACGCCTTTATGAGCAAATGCTTGAGCCGAAATGGGTCATCTCCATGGGTGCTTGTGCCAACTCGGGCGGTATGTATGATATCTATTCAGTCGTACAAGGCGTGGATAAAATTATTCCAGTTGATGTCTATATACCAGGCTGTCCGCCGCGTCCAGAAGCGTTGATTCAAGGCTTGATGTTATTGCAAGAATCTATTACTAAAGAACGTCGCCCGTTAGGTATCCATGTCAACGATCAGGGTATTTATCAGCCACAAATGATGGCTGAGCGTGATCGTAAACAAGCGGATCGTATCGCTGTGAAAAACTTACGTAGCCCAGATAGCATTTAGGTAAATGGTATTTAGGCAGATAGTTTTTATTTAGATAGTCTTTATTCAGATAGTTTTTATTTAAATAGCATTGGCTTGGCAACTCTCGGTAAATTGGCTCAATAGTTAATAATTCGTAGCAATGCTAAGTATGCGTACGCTCATCATAATTTGGTTATGACTAACATAGCTCAGTTATGACTAAAATAGTTTAGTTATGATTAATGAAGGAATACATCATTCATGGTCACGGTAGTCGAAAACATAGATCCTAAGATCAAGCTTGTCCCAGCGGTCATCAAAGAGCTGGAAGAAAAATATGCTGGTAAGTTTGTCGTGCAGCATACGGTTGATGAAATTCCAACGGTTTGGGTGGCACGTGCTGATTTATTAGACGTTCTCTTGTTCCTGCGTAAATTGCCAAAACCTTATGTCATGCTGTTTGATTTGTCAGCGATAGATGAGCGTTTGCGCCAGCATCGCCAAGGTTTGCCTGACAGTGACTTTACGGTGTTTTATCATTTAATGTCGCTTGAGCGTAATAGCGATGTGCGTATCAAGGTGGCACTCAGTGAAGACGATCTAAATGTTCCAACTGCGACACAGATTTGGCCAAATGCTAACTGGTATGAGCGCGAAGTATGGGATATGTTTGGTATTGTTGTTACTGGACATCCGCATCTAACCCGTATTCTATTACCTAAATATTGGGAAGGTCATCCACTGCGTAAAGAATATCATGCGCGTGCGACTGAATTTACCCCTTACTTCCTAAATAATGCCAAACAACAATACGAGCAAGAGAACCTGCGTTTTGTCCCTGAGGAATGGGGCATGAAGCGTTCGGGTCGTGATGAAGACTTTATGTTCTTGAACATTGGTCCTAACCATCCCTCTGCTCATGGGGCGTTCCGTTTGGTACTACAGCTTGATGGCGAAGAAGTCGTCGATTGTATTCCAGATATTGGCTATCACCATCGCGGCGCTGAAAAGATGGCTGAGCGTCAAACGTGGCACTCATTTATTCCTTATACCGACCGTATTGATTATCTCGGCGGTGTGATGAATGAGCTGCCTTACATCATGTCGGTTGAAAAGCTGGCTGGTATTACCATACCGCCTCGCGCTGAAACCATTCGCGTGATGATGAGTGAATTTTTCCGTATTACCAATAACTTACTATTCGTCGGTACTTTCATTCAGGATGCCGGTGGTATGACGCCGGTATTCTATATGTTTACCGATCGTCAAAAAGCTTATGACGTTATCGAAGCGGTAACCGGTTATCGTATGCATCCCGCTTGGTTCCGTATCGGCGGCACTGCACATGATTTACCTCGTGGCTGGCAGCGTCTGGTTCGTGAGTTCTTAGATTGGATGCCAAAACGCTTGGATGAATATGTCAAAGCGGCATTACAAAACAGCGTGCTTAAAGGTCGTACCCAAGGTGTTGCGCAATATAACACCAAGCAAGCATTAGCATGGGGCGTTACTGGTGCAGGTTTACGTGCGACAGGGTTAGATTTTGACCTACGTAAAGCGCGTCCGTACATGGGCTATGAGAATTACGACTTTGAAGTGCCAGTCGGCTATAACGGCGATGCGTATGATCGCTGTATGGTGAAAGTGGAAGAGATGCGTCAGTCTTTACGTATTATTCGTCAATGTATGGACAATATGCCACAAGGTCCTTATAAAGCGGACCATCCATTAACCGTACCACCACCGAAAGACCGCACATTGAACGATATTGAGACGTTGATTAATCACTTTATCTCTGTTTCTTGGGGTCCTGTGATGCCAGCGGGCGAATGTGCAACGATCGTTGAGGCCACTAAAGGTCTGAATAGTTATTATATAACCTCAGATAAAGCCACGATGAGCTATCGTACACGTATCCGCACCCCAACATTTGCGCATATCCAGCAAATGCCATCGGTGATTAATGGTTCGCTCGTATCTGATGCCATCATGTATCTGGCATCGATTGATATTGTGATGGCGGATTGTGACCGTTAAAGTATGTGCGGTTATGAGTTTATCGTTAGACATTTTAAAAGTAAGATAAGTTTACTATTATGTTATCGCCAAATTGGCACACCAAAACGCTGTCATTGCGCCATGAGTGCAACTCAAACAGTGGGCTGAGTGAGGAAAGAAAAAGATTATGAAAATTGTTTCCGATAAAATGCCAAAAGTAGATGTGGCAAGTATTTTGACCGCCGCAGAAATTGCGGCTATTCATGAGCATATGCATCATTATCCACATCCGCGGGCAGCGTCTTTAGATGCGCTGAAAATCGTGCAAAAGCGTAACGGTTGGGTCGATGATGCGCAAGTCAATGCCATCGCTAATATTCTAAATATTCCCATGACCGATATGGAGGGAGTGGCAACCTTCTTTAATCGTATCTATCGTCAGCCGGTTGGTCGTCATGTCATCCTTATTTGTGATTCAGTAGCGTGTTATTTGACAGGCTATGAAGCGCTTACCGCCGAACTAAAATCGCAGCTAGGTATCGACTATGGTCAAACGACGACTGATGGTCGTTTTACGCTATTGCCGATTTGCTGTTTGGGTAACTGTGACAAAAGTCCTGCGGTGTTGATTGATGAAGACACCTATGGTCCTGTACAGCCTGACGAAGTGGCGCAATTGTTGGAGCTATACGCATGAGATTAACCGTTTCAGAGCAGATTGCGCTTCGCAATCAAGGCAAAGCACCAAGCCAACTTAACGAGCAGCGCATTCCAGTCTATGGTGACAAAGCAACGGCTACCAGTGAAACCAAACCACTGACGTGGCGCCTAGCACATCACGACGCGGTATTAGATTTGGCGACTTATGAATCATTACGTGGTTTTGAAGCGCTAAAGATGGCTTTAAATCAATCACCAGATGACACTTTAAATACCATCAAAGAAGCCGTGGTAAAAGGTCGTGGCGGTGCAGGTTTCCCCGCTGGTATTAAGTGGTCGCTGATGGCACCACCTGATGGTGGCCCACGCTACTTAGTCTGTAATGCCGATGAAATGGAGCCGGGTACGTTTAAAGACCGTCTGCTGATGGAGCGTCTGCCATTACAGCTCATCGAAGGTATGCTGATTTCTGCCTACGCGATTGGTGCGACAGCCGGTTATATCTTTATCCGTGGTGAATATATTTTAGCAGCGGAGCGTCTCACCGCAGCGATTAAAGAGTTAAAAGCCAATAATCTGGTCGGCGACAACATCTTAGGGTCAGATTTTAGTTTTGATTTACACGTGCATACTGGCGTTGGTCGCTATATTTGCGGTGAAGAAACGGCATTGATTAACTGCCTAGAAGGTCGCCGTGCCAACCCTCGTACCAAACCACCATTCCCACAAGTAGCGGGAGCATGGGGTCGTCCAACCGTAGTTAATAACGTTGAAACCTTGCATAACGTCTCAGCGATTATTTTGCATGGCAGTCAATGGTATCAGGATTTACCAAAAGCAAAAGGCGTGGTTGAAACTCCTGGTACTAAGCTATTTGGTTGTTCAGGTTTAGTTAATGATCCGGGTCTTTGGGAATTGCCATTTGGTTATACGGCGCGTGAAATTATTGAAGATTTCGCTGGTGGAATGCAGGAAGGCAAAAAGCTTAAAGCATGGCTACCGGGTGGCGCTTCTACTGATTTTTTAACAGCCGATCATTTAGATACCGTCGTCGATTTCGATACCATTCAAAAAGCCGGTAGCCGTATGGGTACAGGCTTACTGATGGTCGTCGATGAAGAACAAGATATGGTGCCATTACTGCGCAACCTTGAGATTTTCTTCCAACGTGAATCATGTGGTTGGTGTACGCCATGCCGCGATGGTCTGCCTTGGGGTGTTAAATTATTGACAGCCATCAATGATGGTGAAGGTCAAATCGGTGATGTTGAAAAGTTAGAAGGTTTAACCCGTGACTTATGGATCGGTAAAACCTTCTGCGCACATGCCCCTGGCGCTATGGAACCATTGATGAGTGCAATTAAATATTTCCGTCCTGAGTTTGATCAAAAAATTGCGCAGGCGGTCGGTAAAGATGTCATTGAGGCTGCAGCCAATCAACAGCTAGATGTGAAATAAGGAGAGCGGCATGGCAGTCATACATATTGATGGAACCACTGTCGAAGTAGATAGCGCGGACAACTTGCTACAAGCATGTCTGTCACTCGGCATTGATGTGCCATATTTTTGTTATCACCCAGCCCTCGGCTCAGTAGGCTCTTGCCGTCAGTGCGCGGTTAAGCAATATCAAAGCAAAGAAGATATGGAAGCGGGTCGCGGTCGCCTGGTGATGTCATGTATGGTCGCACCAAGCGATGATATGTATATCTCGGTCACTGATGACGAAGCAAAGGCTTTTCGTAAGTCGATGGTTGAGC
Organism: Psychrobacter sp.; assembly: GCF_049295055.1. GTDB lineage: Bacteria > Pseudomonadota > Gammaproteobacteria > Pseudomonadales > Moraxellaceae > Psychrobacter. The sequence goes on from NZ_JBAQQF010000033.1 coordinate 29,612, forward strand.
TGTTGATGATTAACCATCCGCATGACTGTCCAACCTGTGAAGAGGGTGGACATTGTCATTTGCAAGATATGACTTATATGTCAGGTCATAGTCGTCGTCGCTATCGCTTTACCAAACGCACCCATCATAACCAAGAGCTTGGGCCATTTATTGCGCATGAGATGAACCGTTGTATCGCTTGCTATCGCTGTGTACGTTTTTATAAAGACTATGCGGGCGGCGAAGATTTGGGTGTTTATGGCTCAAATGAACGCGTTTATTTTGGTCGTGATAAAGATGGTCAGTTTGAGAGTGAATTTTCAGGCAACTTGACTGAAGTATGTCCAACTGGTGTATTTACCGATAAGACGCATTCAGACCGTTATAATCGTAAATGGGATATGCAGTATGCGCCAAGCATCTGTCATGGCTGCTCAGCTGGCTGTAATATCTCAGCCGGTGAGCGCTATGGCGAATTGCGCCGTATTGAAAACCGTTATAACGGTGAAGTAAACCGTTACTTCTTATGTGATCGTGGTCGTTTTGGTTATGGCTATGTCAATCGTGAAGATCGTCCAACGCAAGCGCTTGAGCGTATCAATGATAAGCATGTCAAAATCAATATTAATTATGCCCTTGATGAAACTATTAAGCGCATCAAAGGTAAAAAAGTCATCGGTATTGGCTCACCACGTGCCAGTTTAGAGACCAACTTTGCGCTAAAAAATATGGTCGGCTTTGAGAATTTCTCAACGGGTCTGAACCATCAGCAGCAAGCACTGGTTAATAAATGTATTGAAGTGCTCAGCACGGAAGGCATCTATAACCCAGGTATGACCGATATTGAAAGTCATGATGCGGTACTGATTTTGGGTGAAGATATTACTCAAACCTCACCACGTGTCGCACTGTCTATACGCCAAGCGGCAAAAAACGAAGCACTCAAAATGGCGGCTGCTACCAAGACGCAATCATGGTTGGCTGAGCCTGTCAAACGTATTGCTCAAGGCGCGCAAAGCCCTGTATATATTATCGATGTCACCCAAACCAAACTTGAGGATATTAGTAAAGTTAGCGTAGTAGCAACGCCTGAAGATATCACTAAGCTTGGTTTTAAAGTCGCCGATGAAATTGCTAACTTTGCGGATGATTTCGCAGAAATAGTCGACCCAAGCACGGCTGAGCAAGATGCTGATAACACTGCTGATACTAATGTCAATACTGATCCTATGCAAGCGTTGGCACAGCAAATTGCTTATGATTTGATTCAAGCGGATAAGCCATTGGTAGTCTCTGGCAACAGCTTATCGTCTACTGCCTTAATAGAAGCAGCGGCGCAAATTACCCAAGCATTAAGCCAAAAGCGTAGCGCTATTAAAGCCACTGAACAGCATCAAGTTGAAACGAATAATGCCAAGGTTGAAGCTGCCGAAGCGCAAGCAGCAACCGTGCAACAAACCGAAGATAAAGAGCTATCTGCCAAACCAAACAAACCTGAAACAGGTGTGGATACAGAGGCGCAGGACAATGTTGAGCGTAAGCCTGCAACTAAGCTTGAATTAAAATCAGTCAATAACAATTATTCCGCCCAAGCCGGTATTTATTTAGCGGTTCCAGATGCCAATAGTATCGGTGTATGTTTGCTTGGCGGACATTCAGTTGAAGAATTGCTAGCCACTGATTTTGATGTGGTAATCGTCGCTGAAAATCAGCTGACTGATGCCATTGATGCGAATAAATTAACGCAGCTATTAACCGATAAAATAGTGATTGCGCTGGATCATCAATTACTTGATTGGCACAAAGACGTCGATATTGTATTGCCAGCGGCAAGCTTTGCTGAAGCAGACGGAACCCTCGTTTCTGCTGAAGGTCGTGCGCAGCGTTTCTTCCAAGTTTATGATAATGACTATTATCATCCGCTAAGCAGTATTAAAGAAGGCTGGCGCTGGTTACATGCGGTGCACAGCAGCTTAGAGGGTCGCGATGTCGACTGGACACAGCTCGATGATGTGATTAACGCGTTAATAGCGACGCATCCTAAGCTTGCTGGTATTAAAGAAGCCGCACCTGATGCTGATTACCGGATGACTGGTTTGAAAATTGCCCGTCAGCCGCGCCGCTACTCAGGTCGTACTTCTATGCGTGCGCCAGTTTCTGTCCATGAGCCGATGCAACCAAAAGATTTGGATACCGGTTTGACCTTTTCAATGGAAGGCTATAGCGGTAAACAAACGCCAAGTGCGATGATTCCGTTTGCAAGTGCTCCTGGCTGGAACTCACCGCAAGCTTGGAATAAATATCAAGATAAAGTCGGTGGTAGCCTTAGAAATGGTGATCCAGGTGTACGCTTGTTCGACCGTTTAGAGCGCCTACCGACGCGTCAATATGTTGCGCCAGAAGCGATGTCTTCGACCACAACGGATATGCAGCAAGGACAAGCTAAGCTAGTGCCTATTTATAATATCTATGCCAGCTCAATGATGGCGTCACGTAGCCCAGTCGTTGCAGAACAATTAATTGTAGCTACATGGCATGTCGGTATTGATGATGCTAAAGAGTGGGGTCTGGTTACTGGCGATTATTTAGCCATTGAGATTGATAAACAGAAAATCACTTTGCCTATTCAGCTTGTTGGTTATTTAGCAGAAGGCTGTATTGGTTATCCCGTTGGGCAGGTGAGTATTATTCATCCATCGATGCCAGCATCGGTACGCAAAGTGGATGCACCAATCACGATGATGGGTAGCATCGCTAATGACATTAATAGTATTGCTTTAAATAATGCTGAAAATAATAATAACCGCACAACGCCAGCCACTGTAGCTACTACAGCGCCGACCACCACACAGGAGGTGTAATATGCAAGTTACCCGTATTATCCCTGATGTGCCAAGCTTTTTTGCTGGTATGATGACCTTTGATACATGGTCTATACTTTTTATGGTTGTACAATCGCTGGTCATCTTTTTAGTGGTGGTGATTGTCGCTGCTATGATGATTGTTTATGAGCGCCGGATGCTTGCTTTATGGCAAGACCGTTATGGTCCAAACCGTGTTGGACCATTTGGTTCGTTGCAATTGGTTGCTGATATGCTCAAAATCTTCTTTAAAGAAGATTGGACGCCAAATTTTACCGATAAGTTTATGTTCACCTTGGCGCCAGCGGTGGCGATGTTTACCGCATTGGCCTCATTTGCCATTATTCCCATTTCACCAACTCTTGGGGTCGCTGATTGGGATATTGGTATCTTATTCTTCTTTGCCATGGCAGGTATTGCAGTCTACGCCGTGTTATTCGGTGGTTGGGCGTCCGCTAATAAATTCTCGCTACTCGGCGGTTTACGTTCAGCCGCGCAAACGATTAGTTATGAAGTGTTCTTAGGCCTATCGTTAATGGGCGTAGTAGCACTGACTGGCTCATTTAACTTACGTGCCATTGTCGAAGCGCAAGCTGATGGTTGGTATATCATCCCGCAATTCTTTGGTTTTTTAACCTTTGTCGTTGCAGGTGTTGCGGTAACCCATAGACATCCATTTGATCAGCCAGAAGCAGAGCAAGAGCTTGCTGAAGGTTATCATGTTGAATACTCTGGCATGAAGTTTGGTATGTTCTTTATTGGCGAATATGTCAACGTCGTTCTGATTTCTGCGCTAATGACGTGTCTATTTTTTGGTGGTTGGTTGGCACCGTTTAATTTAGATATTCCATTTATTCCACCAGCTTTTTGGTTCATGATTAAGACGCTATTCTTTATGACCATGTTTATTTTGGCTCGAGGCTCACTCATGCGCCCGCGCTATGATCAGGTGATGAACTTTGGCTGGAAAGTCTGTCTGCCGGTAACGTTGATTAACCTATTGGTTACTGCTGCAGTTATTTTGATTTTTTCCCCAACGTTGTAATCGTTACTGTTACTAGCCCATCACTGATGAACTAGAGTAAAGCTGATAAGGATAATAATCCCATGTTTACTGCTATAAAAAAGACTATCATTGGACTATTTACCATTGTCCGCAGCATGTGGATGGTCAATAGTCATGCTATCAGACCGCGCGATACCATTCTTTATCCTGAAGTGCCGGTACCTGTACCGCCGCGCTTTCGTGGACGCATTATCTTGTCTCGTGACCCTGACGGCGATGAGCGCTGTGTTGCTTGTAACTTATGCGCCGTGGCATGTCCAGTCGGCTGTATCTCACTACAAAAAGCAGAACGTGAAGATGGTCGCTGGTATCCAGAGTTCTTCCGGATTAATTTTTCACGCTGTATTTTTTGCGGTTTATGTGAAGAAGCCTGTCCAACGACAGCGATTCAAATGACTCCTGATTTTGAGATGGGTGAATACGTCCGTCAAGATTTGGTCTACGAAAAAGAGCATTTGCTGATTTCAGGACCGGGTAAATATCCCGATTATAACTATTATCGCGTGACAGGTATGGCGGTAGCAGATAAACCAAAAGGAGCGGCGCAAAATGAAGCTGCACCGATTGATCTAAGGAGCTTGCTACCATAATGAATATATTAAACCATCCTGAATTAGCAGGGTTTTATTCGCTCGCAGCCGTGGCAATATTTGCCAGTTTGCGTGTGGTGACCCAAGCCAATCCAGTCCACGCTATTTTATCGATGATTGTGTCATTGCTAGCAATCGCCGGTATATTCTTTGTGATAGGGGCGCCATTTGCTGGTGCCCTTGAAATTGTTGTCTATGCTGGTGCTATTATGGTGCTGTTTGTCTTTGTTATTATGATGCTGAATTTAGGCATGCGCAATGACGAGCGGGAAGAGCGCTGGCTTGATGCTGGCACTTGGGCGATACCGACTGGGCTTACGATTATCATCGCGGTTGTGCTGTATGCGATGATTGGTCTTAATCATGACGAAGCAGCCGTAATTGGTGGGTCAACTATTTCAGCCAAAGCGGTAGGCACGGTCTTATTTACTAAATATATTATGTTGATAGAAGTAGCTGCATTGCTACTATTGGCTGCTTTGGTTGCCGCTTATCATTTGGGCAAAGAGTCTATCGATGATGAGATTATCGGTAACGATAGCCTAGCACGTAACGCTAATGTAGCCAGTATCGAACAATATGATGATAACGGCATGCCAATAGATACTGATAAGGTAACAATGCCTGAACCATACGAATATAAAGATGTCGACCCGCATGACTATGTTGGCATGAAGGTGGGCATGAAAGCAGGTACGCAGTTGGGTGAGAATAAAGTCACGCGCAAGGAGTCAGACTGATGTTACTAGCAGCGAGCGTGGCACAAGAGGTTGTGAACGTGCCGTTTGCCCACGAGGTAGCAGGCTTAGTGCAGCCGGTTGCTGAGGCGCAGAATGTACTGGGTATGATACCCATGAGCCATGGATTGATTTTGGCAGGTATCTTGTTTGCTATTGGTCTGTGCGGTGTCATGGTAAGGCGTAATTTCTTATTTATGCTGATGAGTCTTGAGATCATGATGAATGCGACAGCACTGGCATTTGTGGTGGCAGGTAGCCGCTGGGTCGATCCAGATGGACAGATTATGTTCATCTTTATTCTGACGCTAGCAGCAGCCGAGGCAGCTATTGGTTTGGCAATATTATTGCGGTTTTATCATCAGCGTGGGCATCTCGATGTCGACAGCGCCAATGAGATGAAAGGATGATGTCATGAATTTATTACCATTAACCTTTATATTCCCGCTCGTTGGCTTTTTGATTTTAGCCTTTATGCGCGACAAGTTAAGCGAGCAGGTGGCAGCGATTGTCGGTGTCGGTAGTATGCTGTTATCAGCGCTATGCACCCTGATTGTGAGCTATACCTTTTTAACTAGTAATCCAGCCGGAACCGTCGTAGAGATTCCGTTATGGACGTGGTTTCAAGTCGGTGACTTTGCACCGAATTTTGGCTTAAGCTTTGATGGCTTAGCATTGACCATGATTGGAGTTGTTACCGGCGTTGGCTTTTTAATCCATCTATTTGCCGCATGGTACATGAAAGGCGAGACTGGCTTTGCGCGCTTCTTTAGTTATATGAACTTGTTCGTCGCTAGTATGTTGTTACTGGTATTGGCGGATAATTTGTTCTTACTCTATCTTGGCTGGGAAGGCGTTGGTATTTGTTCTTACTTGCTAATTGGTTTTTATTATCAAGACCGCGCCAATGGTCGTGCAGCGATGAAGGCCTTTACCGTTACCCGTGTTGGTGATGTGTTCTTAGCTTTTGGTTTGTTTTTATTATTCCGCGAATTTGGTACGCTTAATATTCAAGAGATCATTACTCGTGCTCCGGAAGTTTTTGATATCAATAATCCAACGATGATTTTGACGACCATGATGTTGGTTGGTGGTGCGATGGGCAAATCAGCGCAGCTACCGCTACATACATGGTTGGCTGATGCGATGGCAGGCCCAACGCCAGTATCAGCATTGATTCACGCGGCAACCATGGTTACCGCTGGTGTTTATCTGATTGCTCGTTTACATCCGCTATTTATATTGACGCCTGGCGTATTACTGTACTGGGTTGGGGCAGTGGGTGCCTTGACGCTCGTCGTTGCTGGCTTTTGTGCGCTGGCACAAACGGACATCAAGCGTATTCTTGCTTATTCAACCATGAGCCAAATCGGCTATATGTTCTTAGCACTCGGTGTGGGTGCATGGCAAGGCGCTATCTTCCATTTGATGACCCATGCTTTCTTTAAAGCGTTGCTATTCTTATCATCTGGTGCAGTCATCCTTGCGGTACACCATGAGCAAAATATCTTTAAGATGGGCGGTTTACGTAAGAAAATACCTTTGGTGTTTTGGTGCTATATCGTCGGTGGCGGTGCACTAGCGGCTATACCTTGGGTCACCGTTGGTTTTTATTCTAAAGAAGCGATTCTTTGGGAAAGTTATGCAACTGGTCATATGGTCTTATTCTATATGGGTGTGTTTGGTGCCTTCTTAACCGCACTTTATACCTTCCGTATGATTTGGATTATCTTCTTTGGTGAAGAAAAAACGCCTGCGCACAAGTTGTCTGGTGTGTCGTATTGGTTGCCGCTTAGCGTGCTACTGGTATTATCAACGGCCGTTGGTGCATTTATTACGCCACCATTACAAGGCGTATTGCCAGAGAGCGTTGGTCACTTATTAGAAGTTGCTGGTCAAGCGCATGGTAAGCATACGGCTGAGTTTATCGCGATGGGTGCGATGGCAGCAGGCTTGATATTGGCGGTGCTATTATATGTCGTTAATAAAGGTCGCATGCTGACAAGCTTTAAGCGCACACGTATAGGTGGGGCGTTATATTATTGGTGCTATCACGGTATGGGCTTTGACGCGCTATACGATATAGTTTTTGTAAAACCCTTTTTGTTCATCGGCCGCTTATTTAAAGCCGATCCTGTTGATAAAACGTGGCTCATTTTACCTAAGCTGATATCAGCTGGTAATAAGGTATTGTCTGCGACACAAACAGGGTCACTTCGAGGTTATGCTGCAAGCTTTGGCTTGGGTATGGCTGTGCTGTTGGTGCTGGTAATGATGACGGTGGTATAAGATGATACAGTTACAACAAACGTGGATGCTGCCAGCATTAATAGCCATTCCTTTTATTGCAGGATTGCTATGCTGGCTGGTTGAACGCTTTAATAAACGTTTACCGCGATGGATTGCCTTAATTGGTATGACATTGACCTTTGTATTGTCAATGGTACTGTGGCAATACGGTGATTTTTCTGGCATGAGTAAACAAGTCATTGCACCAGATGCTGCTGTGCCTTGGGTTGCTGAGTTCAGTGTGCCTTGGATACCAAGCTTTGGTATCAGCTTCCATTTAGCGTTAGATGGTTTATCGCTGATGATGGTTGCCTTAACTGGATTACTTGGTGTTGCGGCAGTTGCTTGTTCGTGGAATGAGATTCAGCGCCGTGTTGGCTTCTTCCATCTCAACCTGTTGTGGAGCTTGGGCGGTGTTATTGGTGTGTTTTTAGCCATTGACCTGTTCTTATTCTTCTTCTTTTGGGAGATGATGCTGGTTCCTATCTACTTCCTGATTGCCATTTGGGGTCATGATGTTGTTGGTGGTAAGACTAAAGAATACGCAGCGACTAAATTCTTCATTTATACCCAAGCTTCTGGGCTTATCATGCTCATCGGTATTTTGGTATTGGTCATTATCAGCTACGCTCAAAAAGGCGTGGTTAGCTTTAATTATAATGACTTGCTCGGTACGCCACTTGGCGGCTGGGAATATCCGATCATGCTGTGCTTCTTCATTGGTTTTGCGGTTAAGTTGCCTATTATTCCTTTCCACGGCTGGTTGCCTGATGCGCATGCGCAAGCACCAACGGCGGGTTCGGTGGATTTGGCAGGGGTTTTGATTAAAACTGCTGCTTATGGTCTGATTCGTTTTGTTTTGCCATTATTTCCAGCTGCGTCACAAGACTTTGCGCCGATTGCCATGACCTTAGGCACGATCGGTATCTTCTATGGTGCATGGCTCGCCTTTATGCAGACCGATATGAAGCGTTTGCTCGCTTATACCAGTATCTCGCATATGGGTTTTGTTGTGTTGGCAATCTATGCCGGAAGCTTGTTAAGCTTACAAGGTTTGATGATTCAAATGCTGGCACATGGTTTAAGCTCAGCGGCACTGTTTATCATGGCAGGGCAGTTATATGAGCGCTTGCATACTCGTGATATAACCTTGATGGGTGGTATGTGGGGTCAGTTCCGTTATTATGCACCGATACTGATGTTTTTCTGTGCCGCCTTGCTTGGTATTCCAGGTACAGGTAACTTCATCGGCGAGTTCATGATTTTACTAGGGGCGTTTGCTCAGTATCCCGTGTTTGTCGTATTTGCGACATTCAGCTTGGTATTGGCAGGTTTGTACTCACTTATCTTGATTCATCGTGCGTTATTCGGTGCTAACAATACTAAAGAATTGGCACTGCGAGAAACCAAGTCGCATGGTTTGCCAGAGCGTCCCTTAAAAGACTTAGGCAAGCGTGAGTTGTCATTACTATTAATGCTTGCAGCAGGATTGGTATGGCTCGGACTGTATCCACAACCGTTCCTTGATACCTCAAGTCACGCGATGCAGTGGATTAATAATGCTTATGTATACAGTCAAGTGACACAAGTAGATGCATCGCAGCTGCTTGATGCAATGGAGGCACGTTAAGTCATGAATAATTTTACGATGAATGATTTGATGGGGCTACTGCCTTATGCCCCCATTATTACGGTAGTCATTACGGTATTGGTGGTTATGATTGCCATCGCTATTAAGCGCTCACATATGGTGACCGGTACCATTTCGGTCATCGGTCTCAATATCGGTCTGTTTATTTTGCTTGGGCAAATGGCAGGTATAGTCGATAGTGGCACGCTCGTACCAGCGGCTGAGCAGTTATTCGTTATCGATAACTTTGCGCAGTTCAATATGGTGATTATCTTTATCTGTGCATTGGCATGTTGTACGTTGTCCTATGCCTATTTAGCAGATTTAAAAGACCATAAAGAAGAGCTGTACTTGCTCATGTTGCTATCAACGGTTGGCGCATTGCTTATGGTAAGCGCGCAGCATTTGGCATCATTCTTTATGAGTTTAGAGATGCTGTCTATACCGCTGTACGGCATGCTGTCATATACCTATATGCGTAAGCGCTCGCTTGAGTCAGGTCTGAAGTATTTAGTGCTATCAGCGACGGCATCAGCAACCTTATTAATGGGTATGGCGTTTATTTATGCAGAAGTAGGTTCGCTGGCTTTTAAACCTATCAGTATGACCTTGGTCAATGTCTTTGAGTCGCCACTGTTGATCGTAGGTGCGGCGATGATGATGTTTGGTATTGCCTTTAAACTCTCTGCCGCTCCTTTTCATATGTGGACGCCGGATGTTTATGAGGGCGCACCTGCACCTATCGCTACCTATTTAGCATCGGTATCAAAAGTAGCTATGATGGCGCTTGCGGTTCGTTTCTTAATTGATACGTCTTTATTGGCGCTACCATCCGTACAAATGCTGCTAATGGTGATGGCAACCTTATCAATTCTAGTAGGCAACGTATTAGCCGTACGCCAAACCAGTCTCAAACGTCTATTGGGTTATTCGTCAATTGCTCATATGGGTTACGTACTTATCGTAATTGTCAGCATTGGCTCAGCCGCTGATAGTATCTCTAGCATGTATATGGCCGTTTATGCCTTTACCTCTATCGGTGCCTTTGGTGTCGTGACTCTGATGTCGAGCCCTTATCGCTTGTCTGGTGAAGCCGATCAATTGATCCATTATCAGGGCTTGTTTTGGCGCCGTCCGGTATTGACCGGCGTCATGACCATCATGATGTTGTCTTTAGCGGGTATTCCATTGACTGCAGGCTTTATTACTAAGCTGTTCGCTATACTTGCTGCCGTACAAGGTACCAACTGGTTCTTGGCAGCGATGATTATCTTAGGTAGTGCAATTGGCTTGTTCTACTACTTGCGCGTTATGCTCACGCTATTTAAACGCCCGAAACAGTTTATTGAGTTTGACGTTTCTGGACAATGGGGTCTACGTACTGGCGGTATCATGGTCATTGCGGTAACGGCGCTTATTGTATTCTTTGGCGTATTACCAAACAGTATGATTGAATGGGCAAGCTTAGCTCGTATTTGGTAAGCACGAAAAGCATAAAGTAAGTAGCGGTACGTTGATGTTGTTACCTATTGATTGTTACGGTTAGAAAACTAAGATGCGCCCGCTTTGTGATAAGCTTGGCGCATCTTTTTTGTTCGTGTTATTAGATTTATAAAAATAAATATTAATAAAATATGGGGAATTTATTATTATGAGTGACAATATTCAAAGGGTAACCGTACTCAGTAAAACTACTTGGACGCCGGATTTATTTAGTTTTACTGTTAGCCGTCCTGATAGCTTTAAATTCACTGCTGGGCAATTCGTGCGTTTGGGCGTCAATCCCAGTCAGTTACAGCATTATAAGCAGTCAAGTAAAGTATCTAGTGAAGTCCTTGCTGATTCGGGCGATGAAACGGCTGATACCGCATTAAACGAAGACATCTTTCGGGCTTATTCAATTGTATCTTCACCCTTTGATGAGATATTAGAGTTTTTCTCTATCGTCATTCCTGATGGCGCATTTACCTCACAGTTGCAACATCTGCAAGTAGGCGATGAGCTGTTGCTTAATACCATGCCTTTTGGGTTCTTAACCTTAGCGCGTTATCAGAAGCCGCTGCCAAAAGATTTATGGCTATTGGCGACCGGTACTGGGCTTGCACCTTTCTTATCTATGCTACAAGATTTAAAAACATGGCAAGATTATGAACATATCGTATTAGCGTATAGTGCACGCTCAGCAGCAGAGTTGGCCTACGTTGAGAAAATTGAAAGCCTACAAGAAGACTTTGGCTCTTTAGTCGATAATCCTGCAAAATTAATTTTTATACCGATCGTTACCCGTGAGCCTATCGAAGGTGCGCTGACTGAACGTCTGCCAAAACTGCTATTAGACGGAACCTTACAAGAGCGAGCTGGGATTGCTTTAGATATTGATAGCACCCACATCATGCTATGCGGCAATCCAGAGATGGTAGAAGATACTAAAGAAACTTTGAAGTCGCTAGGCTTGATCATGAATCGTCGCGGTGAAGGCAATATAGCGGTAGAAAACTACTGGTAGTGGCATGCTTAATTTGAATGCATTATGAATTTCTTTATAAAAAAACGCTAACTCTAAAAGACTATTGTCTCTAAGAGTTAGCGTTTTTTATAAAGAATAATAGTTAAACTTGGCTTGGCACGGTCGCGTCATCAATCGGGTTGATAGGACCTTGCATCAGCTCAGGTTCATCTTTATCGCTAATGATATCTTCGTTATTACTGGACGCTAATAAATCTCGATAGTTAATTTGCGCCTTCAAAATCATTTGTTCTTCTTCAAGCTCACCATAATTCACTTGTACTTTATGCAAGGTGCTGATGATTTTTTTATTACCTTTCAACCAGCGATTGATATCAATATAAATGATCTCGTCTTTTGCGCGAGCAATATTGATATAAGACAAAATAAAGCCTAACGGGTCTTTTTTGAGAATACTGTGATAGAACCAAATAAATAGCTTGATACCTTGGCGCTTGATAAAAGATTCACAGCGTAGATTAAGAACGTCGGTATAAGTTTGTTGACCAAAGACAAAGCGCTGAACGTTGCGATCAAGCTGTACATGAACCAAGCTAAAGTTACTCGCCACCTCCGCATAAATTCCGCCGGCATCAACCGTACAGTATAAGCGAAACCAGTCATCATGCATCTCAACGCGCAGCTCTAAGATTGCCTTAACGTTGTCTGTGACGAATTTTTGCAGCGCATCATTGACGTATGTTTGCGCCACTGGTAGCGCTAGTTCATCTTCAAGCTTACCGGTCGTTCTCTGATAGATATCTTTAATCGTTTGGGTAAGGCGATCCCAACCATCGCTGAATGAATCGTCAAAGCGATAGCCGATATTTTCAAAAAATTCATCAAAGTTGTTTGAATGATCAATATGATCAAAGTTATCAGAATTACTCAAACTTATTATCCTTATAATTATCGCAGTCTTTATCTAGTTAGTGGCGTATAAAGCGGTTAATACGATACCTATAAAACAGTATATATGAAAATAGAGTTGTGCAAAATGAACGGCTACGTTTCGTCATCATTCATTTGTTTATGATACTGGATGCTTTTGTCTCTTAATGACCACTATGGTCAGATAATACCTACTCAGATAACACCTATTCAAATAATACCTATAATACCAAACGATAATAATAATAGTAGGCAGGCAGGTTAATGCTCGCAGTATACGGTTGTGCTAGCGATACAATTCTATGCCATGTTATGATAGCGCCGGCATGAGACGACAGGCGCTAATATTAGCACGCTTATTGCCGATTGCCCTTATATTCATAAGCTGAGACCGACTGTGGCCTATATAAAAGACTCACAAAGCTACCATTTTTCAACGCAAGCGCCGAAACGGGATATCAGCTTGCCGATGGCTATCGTCATTGCCGTAACGGCCCATGCACTACTTATTTTTGGTGTCAGCTTTTCGATGGGGCAAGACCCTGCTGGATTGATGCAAGATGTTGCCAAAGCATTGACTGATGACATGCAGCTGAATGAAGATGCACAATTTATTGCCAATGCATCGCAAGAAGGTGGCGGCACGGTGCAAGAGCAGTTACGACAAGAAACCGACCAAAGCAGTCCATTATCTGCTGAGAAAATGAGCGAAACGCAAGATGTCATTAGTTTGCAGCGTCAAGTTCGTCAGCAGCGCTATCAAGAAAGCTACCTACGTACTACGCTAAGCTGGCGTCAAGCGAGCGTAGAATCTGATAACGATAGTAAGCAAGCGCAAGATGATATGATGGCGCAAGAGGAGCGGCTGCGTAAGCAAATCGCAACGCTGGAGGCTCAGCTGTCTCAGCGTCAACAAATCTATGCGACCAAATCAAAAGTAGTAACCATGGATAGCAACTCAACGACGCACGGTGCCGCAGCTGATTATATTAACACCTTCCGTGAGCACGTTGAGCGCGTTGGTAATCTGCAATATCCTACCCAAGCGCGTGCGCAAGGCATCACCGGCGAAGTGCGTTTGATGGTGATTATCGCGAACGACGGTAATATCAAAGCCATTCGTCTGCTTGAAAGCTCAAACTCGACGATATTAGATGAAGCTGCTAAGCAGTCAGTCCGGCAAGCGGCGCCATTCGGTAAATTTACTGCAGACATGAAAGATATTGTCGAGTTGCGTCTGATACGTACTTATCGCTACAGCGATATAGTAGAAGTAACTTATTAATAGAAGTGACCTATTAGAAGTGACCTATTAGAAGTGACTTACTAACAGTAGTCCTGCATTTTTGACGTATTAATTAAAGTATCAAATACATAACACACAGATATAGAGTAATGAGTAAGCATGGAATTTTTAGGTTTTACCCTTGATGTTGCCACTTTAACCAATAACGCCTTGAGCATTGCTGCCAAAGTAGCGCTAGCGCTGCTGATATTTATTATCGGGCGCTGGCTTGCCAAAAAAGCGGTGACATTCGCGCATAAAATCATGACCCGTAGCCATCTAGATGATACCGTGGCTAACTTTTTAGGTCGTCTTATATATGGTTTATTGCTGGTAGTCGTTGCTTTGGCAGCACTGAGTAAAGTAGGCGTGCAGACTACATCAGTAGTTGCTATCTTGGGCGGTGCGGCGGTTGCGATTGGTTTGTCACTGAAAGATCAACTATCAAACTTCGCTGCTGGCATCATGATTGTGACTTTTCGCCCCTTTGTACGCGGTGATTATGTGCAAATTAGTAGCCATACCGGTACGGTCACAGAAATCACTTTGGTGAATACGCATTTAACGACGACTAACAATCATGATGTTATTATTCCCAATAGCAGTATTACTACTTCAGCCGTTGTCAATTACACCGCACTGCCAAATCGCCGCGTCGATATTACCGTAGGCATAGGCTATGATGCTGATATCAAGACCGCTAAAGATGTGATGCTACATCTGGCAACCAGCAATCCAAAGGCATTTACTGATCCTGCACCGGTCATCCGTGTCACCAATTTGGGCGATAACTCCGTTGATCTCACCTTGAATGTTTGGACGACTAATGATGATTGGTGGTCAATGCAATGTGATTTATTGGAGCAATTTAAATATGCACTGGATGATAATAAAATTGATATGCCATTCCCGCAGCGCAGTGTTCATGTTAAAGGGCTTGATCAGATGATTAATCAGATGGATCAAGCACAAAAAATCACTATGAAAAAAGATTAGATATAAGGATTTGGGATATTGAGCTCTGCCAAAATCTCAATCTCAAAGCTTTCCATCTCATCTTGCTCAGCTTGTCCAAGCTCATGATCAAAACCGAGTAGATGCAGTATGCCATGGATTAGTAAATGGCTAATATGCTGCACCGCTTCTTTATTCTGCTCTGCGGCTTCACGTAGTATAACCGCATGGCAAATCACTAGCTCGCCAAGTGGCAATGTTGGCATCAGTCCAATAATAGCTGCCGGTAAGTCGCTTGGATAAGATAGGATATTGGTTGCATAGTCTTTTTCACGCGCTTCTAAATTCAGCTCGCGAGCCTCATCTTCATCGGTAATATAAATATCGAGCGCTTTTATTTTTTCTTGCCATTGTTCAACATCGATATCCTCAAAATAAGGCAGTGTTAGACCGCTTTTTAAGTGTTTATCGATATATGTAAGCGTTGCCATCATGACTGAGTGTAAGTATTCACGACTATAATAATTATTAATTATCTCGTCATCAATGCTTTCACTGGCGCTGATATCAAGAGCGTCTAAGCTTTCGTTGCTATTGAAATTACTATCAAAACTGTTGGTAAAATTATCGTCAACATTATTGCTAGCATCGTTATTACTGTCTTGGCTCATACCATAATCCTTTTATTTCTACATCAATTTAAAAGTAGCTAACAGTAAAAAACCGGATATCAAATCCGGTTTTTTACTTCTAATCTATATACTAAGATAGATTACAGATTGGCAGCCGCATCTGCTATCGCTTGTTTACGCTCTTGTTCAGCGATAAAACGCGCTTGCTTACGTTTTTCTTCTAGTACCAATTGCTCATCATCATAAACATCATAAGCTTCAACAATTTTTTGTACCAACTGATGGCGTACCACATCTTTTGAGTCAAATTTTGTGATACGAATCTCTTCGATACCACTTAAGATTTCCATTGCCTGTGCCAGCCCTGACTTAGTACCACGTGGCAAATCGACCTGTGTGATGTCACCAGTAATAACGGCTCGTGAGCCAAAGCCCAAGCGCGTCAAAAACATCTTCATCTGCTCAGGCGTGGTATTTTGCGCTTCGTCCAAAATAACAAACGAGTTATTTAAAGTACGACCGCGCATATAGGCAAGCGGAGCGATTTCAATGATTTGCTTTTCAATCATCTTACCAACTTTCTCAAATCCAATCATCTCATACAGCGCATCGTATAAAGGACGTAGATACGGATCGATTTTTTGCGTTAAGTCACCGGGTAAAAACCCTAGTTTTTCACCCGCTTCTACTGCTGGACGTACGAGCAAAATGCGTTCAATCTCATTGCGCTCAATCATATCAACGGCACAAGCAACGGCAAGATAAGTTTTACCGGTACCAGCTGGGCCAATACCAAACGACACATCAGAGGATAAAATATCCTTAACATAGCGTTGCTGATTGCCACCACGTGGAATGATTTTGCCATTACGGGTACGCAGGCTAACTGGTGTAAATTCGCTCGCCAAGTCTAAGCGCTCTTCATCAACCAGTTGCTCATCCTCTTCTACATCCTCATCGCGTGCGATGCTTGATTGGATAATAAGATGTAGCTCTGCTGCGCTGATGTCTTTGGTGTTTTGCGCTTCATCGACCATTTTATAAATAATACGTTCGCCGCGTTCGACACCCAATATGTCGCCACTCAGACAGAAGTCACCTTGGCGTTGGCTAATTTTGATATCGAGGCGTTCTTGAATGTATTTCATGTGATTATTATATTCACCAAGCACAGTTTTGAGTTGTGCTGGGGTTAAGGATTCAAATTTGATACGGCGGCTCATGGAATCAGTCAAGCGATTATCCTTGTGTTGGTTGCCCGCTGCTATGATTATTGCTTCTATGCTGCATAGTCAAACGGGCTTAAGAGATAAAATGGTTAGTTGTGCTTTATTGCTTTTAGATAGTAGAAATGAACGTGACGGCAAAGTAGCTGTTAGTTTGAGTAGCTGTTAGTTTAACGAATAGTAAGTTTGGTTAATCATAAGTTTGATGAATGATAAGTTTGATGAATGATAAGTTTGATGAATGATAAGTAAATGTTCTGTCTTCATTATGGTAGATAGATTTTAAATTTCAAGCTATATCAAGGCAGGTAGCGCTTTGTTTTTTGTATGGTGATTGCAACGACAGTCAATAGGCTCTAGAAGTTATCTCATAAACATTCTCTATAGCCGTTATGGATACTGTCAAGACCACAGAATGGCAGATGATTTGTGGTAATCTATTCTCCATGCGATAACGCTATAGTCAGTCTTAAATGAAATAAATACAAACATTATAAGGTGCTACTGGTATTAATTTTTCTTGCTTGCTGTGCCTACGCAGACAGAGGCTGCGTATAATTAATTCCAGTAGCACTGTATTCTTTTAAAAGTGCATCCACTATATTAGAAAGTTTTTAATATGTTCAAAGAACAATAAGTTTTTTAATAAAATGAAGTTTTATATGAATAACAATCACGTATAAAAACGTGCTACATGGGCAATTATAGGAATAACAATGATGCAAACTACTGAAGCAAATTTATCAAAATCTAATAATTGTAAACACGCTGCGATGACGGAGCAGCAGGTGCTTATCGCTGGTGGCGGTCATGTTGGTTTATCGTTTGCTTTGCTATTGGCACATCATGGTGTTGCCAGTACTTTGCTTGAGAAGAACAGCTATCCAACCATCAGCCCGAATGATGATAGCAAGCGTAGTCACTATTTGGACAGTCGTAATACTGCTTTGTCACGACGTACGGTACAGATTTATCAAGAGATTGGGCTGTGGGATGAATTGCAAAGTCACGCTTGCCGAATTGATGCGGTGCAGATTAGCGAGCAGGGTAGCTTTGGACGTGCGCAACTCAATAAAGCCGATGAACAAGTCGAGTCGTTTGGACAAGTGATGGAAAACGCGTGGCTTGGACGTAAGTTGCTCCTTGCTGCCCAACAAGAGCCGCTGATTACCCTGATTGATAATGCAGATGTGATTGCTGTTGACCAACAAAGTGATAGCGTGACCCTGAGTTTTAGCTATTATAACGAGGAAGAACCTGAGCAGCAATTGCAGGGCAGCGTGTTGGTCGCCTGTGATGGGCGCGACTCTACCGTACGTCAGCTGCTAGATATCACTACTACCAACTATGATTATGGGCAAACCGCCATCGTCGGCGTGGTAGAAACAGACAAACCTCATGAGCATAATGCGATTGAGCGTTTTAGCCCTGCTGGTCCACTGGCTGTGCTGCCGTTGACTGATCCAGAGGGTGACGGTAATGATGAATATCAAGCGGGTTACAGACGTTCAGTCGTTTGGGTCTGTCCGACAGGAGAAGAAACGCAATATTTAGAAGATGACGCGCATTTCTTAGCGACTTTACAGCAAGCCTTTGGCGAGCGCGCTGGCACGTTCCAGAACGCGGGTCGCCGTGGTGCCTATCCATTGACACGAGTACTGGCAGATAAACAAGTCGACGGTCGCTGCGTTATCATGGGTAACGCGGCACATACTTTACATCCGGTTGCAGGTCAAGGATTTAACCTCTGTATGCGTGATGCGCATGTATTGGCACAAATGATGAGTGCACAAGTATTAAAAGGCGCTGATATCGGTGACCCAACACTACTTAAACGTTATGAGAAAGCCCGTCAAACCGACCAAAAGCGCGTTATTCGATTCTGTGACGCCGTCGTACATGGTTTTACTCATCCAAATCCAGCGGTAAAACTGGCGCGTAACGTAGCCTTAGTTGCTTTTGATAAATTACCCAATATTAAACCGTTAATCGCCAACTATGCGATGGGTCTAAAATCCTAGTTCGTAGAAGTGATGTTTCGTTAATTATTTGAGAAATTACTAAAAATAATCCAACATTTAAGCTGTTGCTAACTGCGATAAAGATGAGCGGATAGCATAAATAGCCATACAAAGGATGTTTTATGAAAAATAACCATACGCTGATTATTGGTGGCGGTATCGTCGGTGCAACGCTTGCCCTTAAACTGGCACAAGATAATAAACCGGTAACACTGATTGATGCGCGCCCTGAGCGTAGCGAGGCTGATTGGCAGCAGGTGCTTGGGCAACGAGATGCGCGTGTTTATGCGCTTAGCCTTGCCAGTATTGAATTATTAAAAGAAGTTGGTGCCTGGCAAAAGATAGCAGCGTCAAGTCGCAAAGCTGATTATTCACAGATGCAAGTGTGGCAGCTAAACGGTATGGGTGAGTTATTGTTTGGCGAGAGTGGTAACTCCAACGTCAGTCCTGATGGTAATAATAATGTTGCTAATAACAGCGGTAATGCTGAGCCAAAAATGCTCGGTAGCATGGTTGAGCCAGCCGTCATTGAATACGCTTTATGGAAGCGTTTATCAGCGCCTGATGTCAGTCAATATTTAACCGTTATCGATGGTCAAAAAGTTATTGATATGGATTGGCTGGGTGCAACGCAAGGCTACCGTGTGACGTTGGATAATGACACTGTCATTGATGCGCGTTTAGTAGTCGGTGCTGACGGTCGTGGCTCGTTTGTGCGCAAGCAAGCTGGCATTGAGCTAGATGTGCTCGATTATAATCAAACGGCAATTTGCTGCGCCATTCAAACCGAAAAGCCGCATCTAGCTACTGCTCGTCAAGCCATGTTACCTACTGGTACGTTAGCATTATTGCCGCTCGCTGATATCACTGATGAAGACAAAGCAAATCCACAGCATTGGCAGTCGATTGTATGGACACTACCACGCAATCAGGCATTGGCGTTGATAGAAGAACACCCACGATATATCGCTGATAAATTGGCTGCTGCCAGTCATTATGAGCTTGGGGCTATCCATAAAATTGAGTCAATCGCAAGCTTTCCGCTAGCGGCGCAGCAAGCAAAGACTTATGTTGCGGATAATTTGGTATTGATTGGTGACGCTGCACATGGGGTGCACCCGCTTGCGGGACAGGGGTTAAATCTAGGTATGCTCGATGTAAAAGCATTAAGCAAACAATTGGCTCATGATTATAACCGTAGTGGCAGTACGCTTTGGGGTGCCAATCAAACCTTGCGTAGCTATGAGCGTTTGCGCCGTCCGCATAACAGTCTGATGATGCACAGCTTTTCGGCGCTTAACTGGCTGTTTGCGGGCTCGCTGGCTCAATTGCGTCCTATCCAACAAATTCGTAATGAAGGTATGTATCGCGTTAGCAAAATTAAACCGTTGATGCGGTTGTTTGCTAAGCAGGCGAGTGGGGTTTAGGGTTTAACTAACTGTTTAGATGAACTAAGGATGGCGTATGGAAAGTAAATCATGGATGACGATAGGCGTTTTAATAGCGAGCTTAATTTTAGCCTCCTGCCAATCCACACCAGTAACTACCGTAACAGATAAAAAAGTATATATTGCACCTAAAGTCTTGATAGAGCCACTTGCAGATACAGACAATGATGGCGTCCCTGACATTATCGATAACTGTCCAAACACTCCTAAAAGCGTCGTAACGGATGAGTATGGCTGTCCAATAGCGGTGAGTTTAATAGGTAATTTTATGATGGAGCTACGAGTTTTCTTTGAGCATAATAGTAATGAGCTGCAAACGAAGTACTTGCCAGAAGTGGAAAAAGTAGCGGAAAAAATGCATAGCGACCCTGAGCTAGTAGTAGTTTTGTCTGGTCATACCTCTAAGCTTGAAGCTGCGCAGACATCAGTGGAGATAGACGGAGAAATGAATCAAGCAAAAGTTTATAAACGTCAATTAGGACGTGATCGTGCACAGGCGATAAAAGGCGCTTTGATTAAGAGAAATATAGCTTCTGATAAAATCTATACGTTTGATTGCGCCGATAATATGCCGATTGCACCTAACGATACTGAGGAAGGTAGATCAATGAACCAGCGTATTTATGGTAAAGCGTTAAAGGCAGATGATTTTTATACGGGCGGTGGTAATGAGCAATCACTCACGTACTATAAAGAATTCTGTCAGCAATTTTAAAGGTATCAGTTATGAATATGCTATTAAGAAGTATGCTTGTCATTTCAATCAGCGCTTTAACATTATCCGCCTGTCAAACCGCCGACTTGTCTAAGCAAACAAGTCAAACTATCAATATGCCAACGGTTCTGGTTAATTTGGATAGCGACGGCGATGGTGTGCTTGATGAGTTAGATCAATGTCCAAGCA
Organism: Psychrobacter sp.; assembly: GCF_049295055.1. Classification (GTDB taxonomy): domain Bacteria; phylum Pseudomonadota; class Gammaproteobacteria; order Pseudomonadales; family Moraxellaceae; genus Psychrobacter. Next base: position 50,631 of record NZ_JBAQQF010000033.1, read on the forward strand.
CTCCCTATAACATGGTGATAGATGAAAGGGGCTGTCCGCATTCCTTACTTTTTGGTGAAAACGAATTTAGGATGGAAGCTAGAGCCTACTATGATGAAAATAGCAGTGAGATAAAAAGTGAGTATTACGAACAGCTAGATAACGCAGGCAAAAAAATGCAAGATCATTTGGACGCTGTTATGCATATCGAGGGGCATATATCCAAGCGTGAAGACAATAGTGCCAATCAAACATTATCAAGATACCGTGTGGAAGGGATTAAAAATTATATGACCATGAAATATAATATTGATCCTGATCGTATCAAAACTTCTTATTATGGTTCAGATCGCCCGATTGCGCCAAATGACGCCGAAAATAGTTGGCTCAACCAGCGTATTTATGCGCTTATTAGCAATGTTGAGTAATATATTGAACGTTTCAAAAGATTGAAAATAAATAATATGTGATAATTGAAAAAGGACGTTGATATGAAAGCAATTTTATATTTAGTCAGTACTACTCTTTGTAGTGCTTTGGCATTATCAGCGTGTCAAACTGCGCCAAAACTAGCGATTGATAACATAGTGACAGCGCCAATGCCAATATTAATGCTGAGCGTAGATACAGATGGCGATGGTGTACCTGATGAGCTAGATCAATGTCCAAGCACACCAGAAAACGTAGTAGTAGATGACAGAGGCTGCCCTTTTACGATGCCTGGGGTAGGTCTAAAAATGGAGTATCGCGCCTTTTTTGCAAAAGGTAGTAGTGAGCTGTCGCCAAAGTATCAGGTTGAACTGGATAAAGTTGGTGAAATAATGAACACACATACTACTTCTACGATGCGTATTGAAGGCAGTATCTCAGAAAATGAAATCTACGATGGTGATTCGATAGCTAAATCAAATACGCTAGCCAAAAATAGAGCGCTGATGGTCAAAAACTATCTTTTATTAAAACACGGCATAGAGTCTAGTCGTTTAACGACTCTAAATTGTGAGGCTAGAGCACCTATTGCACCCAATGATACTCAAGAGGGTATGACCGTTAATCGCCGGGTTTATGGTTTATTAACTGAACCTGAAGAACAAGAAGGCAATGACTATCCTAGCAATTTAAAAGCAGGCATCTGCGTTGAATTTTAAAGAGAGTCTTTATTAATAAATGTCTGTCAGCTCAACATAAATAAAAAATAGTTTTGTGGATATTGGAAGAGAATAATAATGATAATGACCATTAAAAATCATCGCACTTTATTGCTACTAGTAGCATCTATAACATTAGCTGGCTGCCAAACTACCGAAATTATACCGTCCAAAACCACACCTCAGTATGAAAATATCAGAACGATGCAAGCAGATAGCGATTTAGATGGCGATGGGGTACTTGATGCCATCGACGAATGCTCTGAAACGCGACCTAACATAGTAGTCGATGCTAAAGGCTGTGAAATAATAATTGAGGGAGGCGAGGCACTTGAGATGGAGTTTAGTGGATTCTTTCCGCCAATGAGCAGTCAATTACCTGCTATTTATAATGCAGAATTTGTAAAAATTGCAGAAAAAATCAACGAGCATCCAGAAGCTAGTGTTTTTATTTTTGGTCATGCAGCTACCAATGAAATTGATGAAGATGCTTTAGCGACTCTTAGTTTCGATGCTTTATCGCGCAATCGAGCGCTTATCATCAAAGATACTTTAGTTTTGCAACATAATATTGATGCTAAGCGTATCCGTACTTATGAGTGTTCAAATAAATTATTGGTTAAAGAGACAGATTATATAAACCCTAGTTTTAAAGCACTTAATATGAAAGGTCTTGAGGCAAAACAGCGCCGCGCCACTTTAATGGCGAGCAGTGAAGTACATGACTTAGAGAATCTTGAATATGTTTCTTATACTAGAAAATATGGTGAATATGGCAAGTACTGTGAATTATTTGAATAACGGTGCAAGTGATGGTTAATGACTGTTAATCATCAAATTTCAACCTTACCCCAACGCCGAAAACACCACCATCAGCACGGGTGCGACAATATTAATAATAAAGCCAAAGCTAATCGCTAACGGCACGACCTTTAGACCACCTGATTGCTGAATAATCGGTAAGGTAAAGTCCAAGCTAGTTGCGCCGCCAAGTCCAACCGAAGCAGACGGATATTTACGCATAAAAACGGGGATAAATATCAACGCAAAGAACTCACGTATCAAGTCATTAAATAACGCCACACTTCCCCAAATCGCTCCGTAAGCATCGGTCATTACAATCGCTGATAGCGAATACCAGCCAAATCCTGACGCCAACGCCAAGCCCTTTGTCCAAGAGACATCGCTAAACAGCAGCGCAAAGATAAGCCCGCCAATTAACACCGCAAGCGTAAAGATAATGCTCATCTCAACGCCGCGTTTATTCAACAGCACTTCTTTGAGCGTAATGCCTGAACCTTTTAGACCAATGCCAACCAGCAAGATTAATATCATTAGCATGACCGTCATGGTGTTTTCAGGCGGTATATAATCGGCTGGCAAGAAGTAGCCGATCACAAAGCCTATCACCACACAAATAACTTGGGTAAGGCTGCCGCGAATACTAACGCGATGTTCTTTAGATTTGACACTTGGCTTTTTGGCATGCCACGGGCGCAGGCGGTCAAATAACATAAGCCCAAATAAACCCGATCCAATTGTCAATATCGACAATATAGTCACGTAAAGTGCGATTTCACCTATCTGACTGCCAAGCCCTTCAACTTGCGCCAGCTCAATACCAATCAAGCCTAAAATAATAAAGACCAAATAAGACAAGCCTTTATCGGCAATTTTAGTCAAGGTTGGATTAGATGGAATGGCAAAGCCAATAAACATTGGCATTAAAACCAAAACAAGGGTAACTAAGCTTTGCATGTTGAGGGGCTCGCGGCATTTTTTAAAAGCGTTTTAGAAAGGCTTTTTTAAGAAGGCGAGATTGTAACATATCAGAGTAATAATACTGATATGAGCAGATAAAATTCATCAGCAAAAAGTGGCAAACGTGCCGTGATATTGTATAAATACTTTAATTTGAGTCAAGTTAAATTGCTCATATCGCTTAAGTATTTACCTGACGCATATTTGTTGCTACATTAAGAGAGCACTTAAGCATCCAAGCACCCAATCACTAAGATATCTGGCGAGCATCATGTCACTGTATCAGCTCAAAACCCAATTTCAAGACCAACTACGACCGCTAAGCGATGCGCTGGTTGAGCGAAAGTGTACGGCAAATCAAGTGACGGTGTCAGCGCTATTACTGAGTGTTGGCACAGCTTATGTGATTGCTAAGCCAGCGAAAGATAATCAGGCGTTATGGCTACTATTACCTTCATCATTATTTATACGCATGGGCCTTAATGCAATTGATGGCATGATGGCGCGTGAGCATGGGCAAGCATCAACGCTTGGCGCGGTGCTTAATGAAGTTGGTGACATCGTGGCTGATGCGGCGTTTATAGCAAGTCTTGCGCCTTATGTCGCTAATAACGAATCACAAGTGTCAACAAGCACCTTATCTGCTAATAAACCATCTGTTAATAATTCACTTGCTAGCCAGCGCCATATTATTAACCTTATTGCGCTAAGTATGAGTACTGAGCTGTTGGCTATAACCAGCGATGTATTTCTAAAGATTCGGGCAAACCAAGGGCCGTTAGGTAAAAGTGATCGGGCTTTTATGCTTGGTGTGTTTGGGGTTTTTATGGGTAGTAAAGCTCCGTTATCTCTATCTCCGATAAGAATAAGACAGTTATGCTTATTGACAGAGGCGTTGTTAATAAAGACTTGTCTGAACCGTTTACGCTATATGGTAAGTTTATACTTGACGCGTCAGCCACCTGAACTTAGATCGACAGTAAATATATTATCAAGCTCTCAATCAAAGCAGCAATCAAATATATTTTATACAAAGTTTGACGGCCTTACTTCTCCTGCCTTTTTGCATAGTGCCTCTAATAAAACTTCCTTTTTGGAGTCCAAAATAATGTCACCATTTCCTACAAATAATGAAGATGCGCCAAAATATGTAACCAATAATTCCGACTTATCTAAACAGGCTGTTATAAATGGTGAAAGCTGCTATAACGCTTACGATGGCACCGCTATTTATTATCGCTATTGGCTAACGATGCCTTTAGTTGACATAAAAAAAGCCAACCAGCCACAGCAACGACGCCAAGTTATTTTATTGCACCGTGGTCACGAGCATTCAGGACGATTAGCAGAGCTAGGACAGCAATTTGCCGCAGCTGGCTATCAAGTATTTGCTTGGGATGCGCGTGGTAATGGGCGCTCGGGTGGCATCAAAGACCACGCGGAGAGTGTCACTCAACTTGAGCGTGATTTAAATGATTTTGTGCAAATGGTTATTGGACAGACGGGTATTGCCATTGACGATACTTTAATCGTTGCCAGTAGTATTGGCGCGGTGTTAGCGGCAGCGTGGGTACATGATTATGCGCCCAATATTCGTGGCATGATACTCGGTACGCCCGCACTGAGCATTCGCTTGTATATGCCCTTTGCGATACCGTCATTAAAGGTAGCGCGTACGCTAGGTCTGATGTCACGCGTTAGTAGTTATGTCAAAGCGCAAGTCTTGACCCACGATAAAGAAGCACAGCAAGCCTATAATGCCGACCCGCTGATATCAAATAGTATCTCAACCGACTTGCTTATCGACACCCATGCGACTGGTCAACGTTTGCTTGATGATGCCGGCGCTATTACTGTGCCGACATTTGTATTATGTGCCGGTAAGGATTACGTGGTCGATAAGCAGGCTGAGCGTCAATTTTATGAGGCAATTAATACGCTTGTGAAGCGTTGGCAGCTGTATCCCGATAGCTACCATGCCATCTTTCATGAGACTAATAAAGCAGATGTCTTTGCTGACTGTCTTGATTTCGCTGAGCAAGTATTCAGCACGCCAGTACAAGCGCCTGATTTGAGTGCAGCGCATCTTAATAGTGCCAGTAAAGACAAGGTCGATCGCTTAGCAATTAAACCGTTTAATCCAAGTTTTGCGATTACACGGTTTGCCATGCAAAAGTTCGGTCATGTTAGCGAAGCTATTGCCACGGGACTTGAGCATGGCTTTGACTCCGGTCATTCGCTCGATCATGTTTATTATAATCAGCCAAGTGGTCAGAATAAATTTGGTCAAGCAGTCGATAAGTTTTATCTCAATAATGTCGGCTGGCAAGGTATTCGTATTCGCCGTGAGCACATACTTGAGCTGGCACGTGAAGCCTTCGCCGATATTAAACTTGCCAATAAAAACCAATTTAATCAAAACCAAGTTAATCAAAACAGCCCTGATAAGCCATACCAGCCAAAATTACTGGATATCGCCAGTGGACATGGCTTTTATGCGTTTGATTTATTGACAGAGTTTGAGGATTTGCATGCTGAGCTACGAGATTATGAGATCCATAATATCCAAGCATTACAGGCAAAAGCAGAGCGTTTAGGAGTCTCTAGTCGAGTAACCACTTGTAAGAAAGATGCCTTTGATTGTGCAAGCTATGCTAATGCGCAGACAGAGAGTAACAATATTAAAAATCTTAACGATGAAGGATTTGATATCGCCATTGCCTCTGGTGTGTTTGAGTTATTTTCTGACAACACGCTACCAGCGACAGCTTTGGCGGGTATTTACGACAGTTTAAAAGCTGGGGGTTATTTACTTTATACCAATCAGCCGTGGCACCCTGAGCAGGAATTTATCAGCAAAACTTTAAATAATCATCGCGGTAGCAGTTGGGTGATGCGCTGTCGTTCACAAGCTGAAATGGATCAATTGGTTGAGGGTGTGGGCTTTAAAAAGGTCGCAATGCGTATCGATAAGTTCGGTATCTTTACCGTCTCATTAGCGATTAAAACCACAACAATCGATGATAATTGATAGATGAATAATTAATGAGTAATAACAGTATAAAGCCTTATCAGCGTGTGCAGCTCTTTTCAGGCGGTGGCTCACGTTTGGGTTATTATTTAGGGAGCTATGCGGCACTAGTGGCTCACGATTTAACGCCCGATATTATCATTGGTACGTGTGGTGGTAGCTTATCAGCCTATTTAGTACAGCTCGCGTCCGACCCCAAAGACTTGCAGCAATTGATGTGTAGCCGCGAGTTGTATCATGTTATTAGCGCAATCAGGCATGTGTCGCCAGATGAAGCCAGTAGACGTCTAAAAATACGCTATATGACTCATGCACTCAAACGTTGGCGCTCATCAAGGCAGCTATCTAAACGGCAAGCACAGCAGCAAGCCGATAGTTACGAGCAGTTATTAGATGAATTGCAGCAATTAGCTATGTTTCGGATCGATAACGAGGTGCAATGGCTTGATGATCTATCTGGTTTTTCTTTTACCAAAAATGACAATAGTCAGTTTAATTCTACCAACCCAGAGATAGCTATCATTGCCAGCCGTCTTTATCAAAAGCCTGCTACCCTCATTTCGTCTAACCATCCATTAAAGCTCCAAGAGTTGCTATTTGCACCGCCACGTTTGACAGCTTTTTTATCAGAACTCACTGATAAAAAAATGCGATCACCTGCGCACGTATTTGCTGAGGAACGCATACATCCGTCTGTTAAAATACTGAGCCAGTGGGATTTTTCTGCAGCGATTCGCGCTTCCATGGCAGATATGTATTATCTACCGCCAACACATATTGAGGAGCTTGGCTGGTGCTTGGGTGGCGTGATTAATCTCACGCCCATTGAGTTGGCTTGCCAATTGGCAGAAACGGTATTTGCAGAGACCAAGGCAGGTTATGATTCATGGCTCGCTGCGCCTGCTATTCAACGCGTTTTTGGTTTTGACCCCAATCAGCGTTTGGCACAGGTACATGGCTTTTTACTAAATACTGAGTCATATCAAGATAATTTTGAGAATAGCAGTCAGCTACATTGGTTACCATTTGCTGATAACGGTCAACAACTGGTAGGGCAACACGTGCAAAAGCGCTTTAATATGAAGCAAATGACAATCGAGCTGATGCACAGTGACTACGATGGTTTTGTGCAGCAGATGCAAGCGCAATGGCAGTATGGCTATCAGCGTACAGCTGACTATATACAGCAGCAAGGCTTATAATGACAGAGCCTATAATAGAAAATATGATGCTACTCGACTGTACTAATCATTCATCTGCGCAGGAAAATGTAGCTGCTCATATTAATGTAGCACCACATCTTATCGTTATTGGTGGTACAAGCGGTCTTGGTTTGGCATTGGCGCTTCACCATCAGCAGCTTGGCTGGCAAGTGAGTGTGGTCGGCCATAGTGCAACGAAGATAAACCTTATCAATAGTCAGTATCCTAATATCGTAACTTATAATTGCGATTTAACGGATAGTGCCCAAACTCAAAAATTATTAGATAGCTTGTCGGATATAAGTTTTCAAAGGCTAATCTATAGTGCGGGTAGTTATACTAATGAGCGTATTCGTCAGCTAAACCATGCAGACAGCGATAAAATGCTGGCGATTAACTTGCAAGCATTTGAGCAGGTTTTTAGATGGGCGACTGAGCAGTTAAAGTATCAAAAAAAGCTTCAAAATCTATCGCTAGATCTTGCGGAAATTAGCAGGCCAAGCCTCATTTGTATTGCCTCTATCGCAGGTATGATGGATTATCCTTATGCCAGTCTCTACGCCAAAAGCAAAAGCGCGATGATTGCGACTGCCAGTGCTTATCGACTTGCACTTGCGCCTTATGATATCCAAGTGAACTGTATCGCCTCAGGCTATATTAATACCCAAGCGTTGCGTGATTTGAATGATGGCGATGCCAGTCATAAGCCATTTATCATCAGTACGCAAATGGCGGTTGAGCATATTATGCAAGCGATTGACGAGGATATTGAGCTGGCGATATTTCCACGCTCTATGCAGTATATTACTCGCGCACTAAATTATTTACCCAAGCCTTTACTAAATTTCATATTACGCAGTAAGTTGGATAAAAATAAATAGTTTTACTCAAACAATATAGCTTTATTGAATTCAACCAAGTAGCCAATAGGCTAAGGTAAATAATGGTACACCAAGCAATAAACTGTCTATTCTATCAAGTACGCCACCATGCCCGGCAAGCAAAGTACCAGTATCTTTTACCCCGTGCTGACGCTTAAAGGCCGATTCTAATAAATCGCCAGCGATACCGCTTACCGCCAAACCATAGGCTGCCAATAAACCTAATAACCAATCAAGAGGCGTCAGCCAAATACCGAGTAACGACGCCAGTACGGCAGCAAAAAAGCTGCCAAAAATAGCACCTTCGATGCTTTTATTTGGGCTAACATTCGGCGCCAGACCACGTTGAAATAGTCTACCTCCAAGCAATCGTCCGCATAGATATTGAGCAATGTCATTGAACTGGCTGGCGAATAATACAAACAATAACACCCCATATTGCTCGCGCTGCCACGCTAATTGTTGCAATGCAATTAGGCTAATAATCAATGCAATAAAAGCAGCACTAAACAGTAGATCTAATACGTTTAGACGGCTATAAAAGTAAGTGGGTTTTGAGTTTTTGTCAGTAGAGATGGATTTTTCTTGCAAGCCACGCGCTTGGAGTTTGCGAATAAGCCTTGATTTGCTAGCTAGACACCATATGCGTTTGATTTCATAACTACCACGCAGACCGATTAAGATAAAAAAGGTAATGAGCAGCCATTGATAAGGGTGAGACTGAAATTGCGTTGCAGATTGAAACTGTTGAGTATTATGAGTTATTTTGGCAACCAAATAACAGATGCAGAGTGCGGCTAACATCAGCCACCAAGAGCGTGTTATCAGATAAATCTTTGGTAGGCGTTTGCGTAGACGTGGTATCGCAAGCGTACCCCATGTCAGACTGACCACCATCATGAGTCCAATAACAAATAGCGTATCGGTAGCCATATACTCAGCACTTTAAGAGATAGAGAACGGCAAGTAGCCGTTTAGAAATGGTTAGAGCGGCAATCCTAAACCGCTATTAAACGTTAGCAACTGCTTTTGGCACTCTAGCTTCTGTATGATTGATTATAGGCTGAACCAACCAATCAATGCTAGCCTCTTGCAAATTTGATAATGGTTCAATCACACTGATTCGGGGCGTGGTTGTTAGATTGGGATAGTCTTTTCGATAATGTCCGCCGCGACTTTCAAAACGTTGATCAGCAGACTGGACAATTAAAGTCGCTAATTGTAATTGTCTTGCTAGTTGAAAATGTGCAAGTTTATCAGCGGTCATAACGCTGTTTGTATCACTGATATTCTTTGCATTATTATTTGACTGGGTTGGCGTAGTATTTTTAAGCAGCTGCTGCCATTGTTGTATTTGTATCAGTGTTTGTTCTAATGATTCAGCATTGCGGGTGATACCCATATTGGACGTCATCAGAGTTTTTAATTTTGCTGTTATTTTAGCGACATTAATATTAGAGATATTAATATTAGCGTCATGATTATTGTAATGGTTAGCAGTAAATAAAGATGAGGTAGAGGAAAGCAAAGTAATCACTTGAGTGTTTTTAAGTGTTGGTGTTGTCCAAACTTTAGGCGCTAATAAGTCTAAGTTTTTATAAAAATCAGCACTATCTAAACTTTCTATTACGGTCAAATAGCGCGGCAAATCAGCGGCAATATTGCGCCCAACTACCACGCATTCCAATAATGAATTGCTCGCCAAGCGGTTTGCACCATGTAGACCTGTATAAGCGACTTCACCAGCCGCATAAAGCCCTGCCACATCAGTTATGCCATTGGCATCGGTAACCACACCGCCGCAGCTATAATGAGCAGTAGGCGCAACGGGGATAGGGTCAGTAGTGATATCAATACCTAGCTTTAATAGTGTTTGATAAATATCAGGGAAATGACTTCTTAGAAACTCTGCTGGCAAGTGACTAACATCGAGATGCACGTAATCAAGACCATTAGTATTAATCTGCTCAGCGATTGCACGAGCGACAATATCTCGCGGTGCCAGCTCAGCGCGCGTATCAATATCAAGCATAAAGCGCTTACCCGTTTTTGGACAATACAAGTGTCCACCTTCACCACGTAAGGCTTCAGATATCAAAAAGCTACTATCACCCAATGCTAGACCGGTTGGATGAAATTGAATGAATTCTAAATTTGCCAAGCGGCAACCAGCTTGCCATGCCATCATGACGCCGTCACCAACACAGACGTTGGGCGCGCTGGCTCGTTGAAACAACTGACCTAAACCACCGCTGGCGAGCACGACTGCACGACTATGAAAGGTCAATTGGCATTGAGTATTATGGTCAAAAATAAGTGCGCCTTGGCATTGGCCTTTTAAAAGACTTAACGCTTCATGATAGGGCAGTATAGTAATATTATCAGCCGCTTGAGCTTTTATAGTCAACGCTTCCATAATATGCCGACCAGTTGCATCATCAGCATGGGCGACGCGTCTACAGCCATGACCGCCTTCTTTGGTTAAATGCAAATCGGTAGTCTGTAGTTCATTTAAAGATTTTGCGCTGTAGTTTTGCCCATCATTCTCTTGCGGAATCTGAGTAAAGGGTACGCCTTGCTCACATAGCCATTGGACAGCTTGTTGTCCAGCGCTTAAAATGCTTGCCGTATTATCCACTGCACACAATCCTGCGCCAGCGATTAATGTATCAGCGATATGATCGGCAACTGAGTCGTTTTTATCCAAACTTGCGGCGATACCCCCTTGCGCATAATGGCTCGAGCAGACCTCAAGCGCTGATTTGCTTAATACCGTAATGCTTAGCGACGGTGGCAAAGCAAGGGCGGTACTTAAACCAGCAAGCCCAGCACCAATGATAAGCACATCTGCTTGTTTGATATCATCAGCAGTACTCATTGTCATATCAGCTTTGAGTGTATTACTCATATTAGGCAGCCCCAACATTTGCAAACAATGCGCGGTCTTTGACGATATCTCCACTCGCCGCTACTCGCTGTTTTTGTGATTCAGCAAAATCAAGCATGCGTTGTAATGGTCTTCTAGCTGCCGCTGCCAGCTCGGGCGTCATGGTCACCTCACCAGTATGCTTCGTCAAGCACTGCTCAATACCTTGCAGGCCATTCATCGCCATCCATGGACAAAAAGCACAGCTCTTACAGCTGGCACTTTCGCCAGCCGTCGGTGCTGCTAAGAAGCGTTTGTTTGGTGAGCGCTTTTGCATTTCGTGCAAGATACCTAAGTCGGTGGCGACAATAAAGGTATCCGCGTCCATCTCATAGGTTGATTGTAAGAGCTTACTGGTTGAGCCGACCACATCAGCCAATTGTACGACACTATCGGGTGATTCAGGATGTACCAACACTTTCGCTGTTGGATATTCTGCTTTTAATTGCTCAAGCTCGGTTGCTTTAAACTCATTATGCACCATACATGAGCCTTGCCATAACAACATATCTGCACCAGTTTCAGCCGCAATGTATTTACCCAAATGACGGTCAGGACCCCAAATAATAGGCTCGCCTTGCGCGTGCAAATGACGAATAATGTCAATGCCAACGGATGAAGTTACGACCCAATCAGCGCGTGCTTTGACTGCTGCGCTAGTATTGGCATAAACGACGACAGTACGCTCAGGGTGGGCATCACAAAAGGCGGAAAATTCATCGGCAGGGCAGCCCAAATCAAGTGAGCATTCCGCTTCTAAATCTGGCATCAATACTGTTTTTTCCATACTTAGTATTTTAGCCGATTCACCCATAAAGCGTACGCCTGCGACCACTAGCGTCTGGGCGCTATGCGCTTGACCAAAGCGTGCCATCTCGAGCGAATCGCCCACGCAGCCGCCTGTTGCCAATGCCAAATCTTGAATAAAAGGGTCTACATAATAATGCGCGACCAACACCGCATTATTATCTTTTAGCAGCTGCTTAATATTAGCTTCAACTTTGAGTCGTTCAGAGCGTGGTAAATCAGCCGGCATCTTGGCTTTGGCATATTCGATATTAAGCTTGATAGCACTGCTTTTATCAGCACTTAATAAGGGAGCGTCATAAGGATAAGTTTTCATAAAGACTAGCCTTCAATACGATAGCGATAATAATTACGCTGCTAACTGCTATAAGTAAGAAAAATAAAACAGATTAGAACAGCGAATAAAATATAGTGTTTTAATTATGCTCATTTTGAGCATAAGTGCAAGGATTTTTTGTAGAATTTATTTTTAACGCTATTCATATTAAATAAATGGATAGCCGTTATGATGGTGAAACAGTATTCAAAATGCCATTTACGCTATACTAAGTATTATTGTTAAAGTTACGGTTTTTGAGAGTTAATTCACCAAATATAAAGGTAATCATAAAAAAATGACGTTGTCTTATTCGCATGCACACCAGCAGGGCAGTGGTACGACCGAAGTAGTCGCGGTACTCGTCGCTATTACTGATCATACGGCAAGTGTGTTGACAGTTGATCAAGGTAAATTATTGCCCAACGGACCTTTGATGCCTCTTCATCGCTCATTGCAAGCGGGTGTACGTCAATGGGTGGAGGAGCAGACGCTACAGCCGCTAGGTTATTTGGAGCAGCTATATACCTTTGTCGATACCAATCGCCGCAATATCGATGGTCATGCGCTGGTCTATGTGAGCTACTTAGGCTTGGTGCAAGAGGCGCAAACGTCGCAGCTGCAAAGTAAAGCATTATGGCGCGATTGGTATGACTATTTTCCATGGGAGAATCATTTGGACGGTGAGCCTGTGTTGATTAAACGGCTGATTATTCCTGCGTTATTACAATGGGCGAATGCAGCGACAGATGCGCTCACCCAACACCGACGCCAGCAGCGCATAGGTTTGTGCTGGGGCGTATGTGAGAAAAGTTTAGACACAAAGTCTGACGATGAAAGTAGTAATGATCAACAGGCTAGTAATCATAAAATATCAGAGAAGCGTCATGATTCTGAGCTAACAGGCAATGATAATTGGGTTGCAGAGCATGTCTTGCTGCGTTACGAGATGCTGTATGAGGCAGGACTCATTCCTGAAGCGCCCACTTATCCGCCTATTTATTTGACTAGTGATCAGCCTAATAATTTACCGGCCGAATGGTCACGGATCATAGGCGTGCCGATGTATTATGACCATCGCCGCGTCATTGCAACTGCCATCTCAAGGCTAAGGGCAAAGATAGAGTATCGCCCGCTTATCTTTGGTTTGATGCCTGATGTATTTACGTTATCGCAGCTACAACAAAGCGTTGAAGCGTTATCAGGTATGGGTTTGCATAAGCAGAATTTCCGCCGTCTACTAGATGCGCAGAATTTAGTGATGCCTACAGGGGAAAGTAGTAACGCCCAGCGTGGTCGCCCAGCGAAGTTATATCGCTTTCGTCATGACATTGAATTACAAAGTTTATTGATGGATAGTAAATTACCTAAGCGTAAATAGCATTTGTAAATAACTTATGTAAACAACTTTTAAAAATAGCTTTTGGAAATAGCCTGCACTAGCAATACGCGGTATTCTTGTGTCATTTTTTCTGCTGGAAACATCACTTTAACTTTGTATAAATCGCTACCTTATCTTGCGAGCGTGCTTACTTTACGCTATATTTATGCTCATTTTGAGTTTAAGTCATTAGGTTTTAATAAGTGATATTGATATTAATAAAGAGTATAAAGGGGTAAATATGACCGTTAAAATAGAACCAGCATTAGATGAAGTATTGCTAAAACCGTTAGTAGAAGCGGCGTTAACCGAAGATTTGGGCAGACGCGGTGATGTGACATCGCAAGCAACCATTCCAGCAGATATGCAAGCACAATTACAGATTAAAGCGCGTCAGGCGGGTGTTATCTGCGGTATCGATTTAGCACGCTTATCTTTTGCGTTAATAGATGCTCAGATTGAGTTTGTAGCGCACGTCGTTGATGGCGATCAGGTTGCTGCGGGTTCATTATTGGCTGTCGTTCGTGGTAATGCGCGAAACTTACTGACCGCAGAGCGTACAGCGCTTAACTTTATGACCCATCTGAGCGGTATTGCGACAGATACTAAGAAGATTGTTGATAGCGTTGCAGAGTATCCTGCGCAAATTACTTGTACGCGGAAAACCATTCCAGGCTTACGTATCGTACAAAAATACGCGGTACGCTGCGGCGGCGGTCGCAATCATCGTCTAGGATTGGATGATGCGATTTTAATCAAAGACAACCATATTGCGATTGCTGGTGATATTACAAGTGCTATCAAACAGGCGCAGGAGTTTGCCGGTCATCTGATTCCGATTGAAGTTGAGGTTGATACCTTAGAGCAGTTGGAGCAAGCACTTGATGCTGGCGTAAGCTTAGTTTTACTGGACAATATGTCGCCTGAGATATTGTCACAGGCAGTCGCGATGTGTAAAGGTCGCGCAAAAACTGAAGCATCAGGTGGTATCACTCCTGAAACGGTACAAGCAGTCGCAAAAACAGGCGTTGATTTTATCGCAATGGGTTATCTGACCCATAGCACGACTGCACTCGATATCGGTCTTGATTTTAGTGCTTAGCGTATGGTTTTTGATTCTTAGTGCTCAGTACGCCGTGCTAGAGCACATTATCAATTAGCGTACTCAGATATGTTATGGTTTTAGAACACCTATAAAACGCCTAAACTGTCACTTTTTAATGGAGTCTTTTGTCAGTATTATTATGGCAAAAAATCAAGTGGAGTTAATGATTTAATTAGCTTATCCGCCTATGATACAATGCCGCTGTTAACTGCCCATTTGGTCATCGTTGCACTCGCACGATGGCCTTATTTTTTTGCTAGATCTTTTATAGATAGACAAGCGAGCGCTCAATGAATACTGAAATTATCAAGATAATCTTAGCCTTTATGGTATTGATTAACCCCTTTAGCGCCTTGACGTTGTTCCTGGATTCGACACGCGGTTATTCAATGAATAATCGACGAAAAGTGGCGCGCGTTGCTTGTCTGACGATTTTTATTACCATCAGTTTTTTTACTTTGGCAGGAGAGACGCTGCTAAAAATCTTGGGCATTTCCATTGGTTCATTCCAATTGGCAGGCGGTATCTTAGTATTTCTAATCGCTCTCAATATGATGAATGGCGATGGTAATCCGGTAAAGCCTGATCAAGAAAATTTCGATGTTGACCATCTGCAAGGTGCGCCGCCAACCATGGCAGCCGCAGTGGTACCGATTGCTATTCCGATGATGATCGGACCGGGTGGTATTTCAACCGTTATTATTTACTCATCACAAGTTTCTGGCATCTTGCAAATATCCGCTATTTTGATTGCAGGTTTGTTTATCAGTCTGTTTTGTTATTTAGCATTGATGGCGGCAGGTCGTATCAGTCGTGTACTTGGCGATACTGGTCTTAATATTATGAGCCGAATCATGGGTATGCTATTGGCTGCAGTTGCTATCGAAATTATCGTTAACGGACTACGCACGCTATTCCCTAATTTGATGTAACGCTTTTACTTTTCTCTGGCCTTTTTTCCTATTCTTTAATCATTCTTCTTTACCTCGTTTTTCATTATTTAGGCTGTGCAGAAAAATACAGCCTAGCTTATCTTTGAATATTCAACACGCCCTAAAAAGCACCTCAAATATTATTCATCAAGATAACTCAATAGCCTTCGAATATCATTCGCTTAAAACGAGATGAAAGCCTGTTTAATGACAGTTTTCTAACGTTTAGCTATGAAATCAATAATTTCGATTAATCACCAAAAGTCTACTCCTGAAACGCCATTCATGAAAATATGTTATGGTAGAGTCACAACAATATTACAGGAGTTGGTTTTGAGTAACAAAAGAATTGCGATTTTAGGTGCAGGTCCAAGTGGTTTGGCACAGTTACGTGCTTTTGAAGCGGCTCGATTGGCCGGAGTAAAGGACTTACCTGAGATAATTTGCTATGAGAAGCAAAATGCCATTGGTGGCATGTGGAATTACAGTTGGCGTACGGGTTTAGATAGAAACGGTGAACCCGTTCATGGCAGTATGTATCGCTACTTATGGTCTAATGGCCCTAAAGAATGCTTAGAGTTTGCTGATTATTCGTTTGATGAGCACTTTGGTGAAGCCATCCCCTCATATCCGCCTCGTGAAGTCTTAAAAGATTACATCATGGGTCGTATCGATAAACAAGATATCCAAAAATACATCCGCTTTGAGTGCCCAGTACGTTGGGTGTCGTTCGATGATGACACGCAAAAATTCACCGTGACGGTCATGAACCATAAAACGGATGAGCAAGAAGTTGAAGAGTTTGATTATGTCGTGGTAGCGACTGGTCATTTCTCAACGCCAAATATGCCATACTTTCAAGGCTTAGAAGAATTTCCAGGTCGTATCCTCCACGCTCATGATTTCCGTGATGCGCTAGAGTTTAAAGACGAAGACATTCTACTAATCGGTAGTAGCTATTCTGCCGAAGATATTGGTACGCAATGTTATAAATATGGCACCAAATCCGTCACTATTAGCTATCGCTCGCAAGCACTCGGTTATGAATGGCCAAAAGGTATTAAAGAAGTTCCGTTAGTGACCCACTTCGAAGATGATGTGGCGCATTTTGCCGATGGTAGCAGCCAAAAATTTGACGCCATTATCATGTGTACGGGTTATCTATTTCACTTCCCATTTATGCCAGATGAGCTACGTTTGCAGACGCATAACTGCTTGTACCCTGCTAATTTGTACAAAGGTATTTTTTGGCAGCCTAATCCAAAGCTGATTTACTTGGGTATGCAAGACCAGTATTTCACCTTTAATATGTTTGATGCCCAAGCGTGGTACGCACGCGATGTCATCATGGGCAATGTCGAATTGCCTGATCTAGCAACCCGTGAAGCAGACGAGCAACAATGGTTAGCAACTTATACTAAGTGCGTGACTGTCAGTGATTCGATTGATTTTCAGGCAAACTATATCCGTGATTTAACCAATGGCACTGATTATCCAGAGTTTGCAGTTGAAAAGCAGGGTGAAATCTTAAAAGAATGGCAAAAAGATAAAGCCGAAGATATTATGACCTTTAGAGAAAAGGCTTATCGGTCTACCTTGACAGGTACGCTATCACCTGAATTGCCAGAGCCTTGGTTAGATATCCTTGATGATTCGTTAGAGCACTTTTTGAACTTAACCTTTGTTAAGCCTAAAAAACGTAAAAAAGCATCATAGCCTATATAATGCGTGCATAAGAAAATAGATATGTTTACAGCAACGTGCTACTGATATAAATTTTTCTTGTTTGCTGTTCGCAAGCTTGACAGAGGCTACAAAAAATTATTATCAGTAGCACTGTATCGTTTCTTAGATGGTATGAGCTAAAGGCATAAAAAAACCAAACACCTCTTATAAATGTGTTTGGTTTTTTGTTTTTACCGACTGTATTTATTGTTTTTAGTACGGGTATCTCTGATGCTAAATAGCTTTTTTAACTTTGGTACAGACGCCAAGCCAAATACAACATCAATATGCCTATCAAAGCATCAAGGATATTCCACGCTTTTGGTTTAGCAAATAAAGGTTTGAGTAATCTTGCACCGTAGCCCAGCGCAAAAAAGAAAAAGAACGACGCGCTGACCGCACCTACTGCAAATGCCAATTTACTACTGGCACCGGTTGAAACCATACCGACGAGTACCAATGTATCTAAGTAGACATGTGGATTTAGCCAGGTAAAGCCGAAGCATAATAACAGCGCTTTTTTTAAGCTGGTGACGACTTGTCCATCGACGGTGAGCGCATGTGATAAGCGTACACTGGCATATAAGCTCTGTAAGCCATAGCCTACTAAGAATATAACGCCAGCGAACTTTGCAATGTTGACGACTTGTGGATAGCGTGCCGTTACTGCGCCAAAACCAGCAACGCCAGCCGATATTAAAAATGCATCACTTACGGCACAAAACAGACAAACAAAAAATAGGTGCTCGCGTTTTAGCCCTTGTTTAAGGACAAAAGCGTTTTGTGAACCAATAGCAATAATCAGGGATAAGCCAAGCAAAAAACCAGAACTGTAATCGGTGATATTCATGATAGTTGACTTGACCTTTAAAAACCAAAACGGTGACGTTTGCTTACTGGCAGCGCCGAAAAAAGCTGTTAAGATAAGGGATTAATTGTTCGAATGCAATCAGTAAATAGGCGAGGAGCAGGGTAAGTTATGGTCATAAGTTTGACAAGAATGCTACAGTCATTTGGGCAAGCACACGATGACCTGCCAACCGCCGCTGCCAAAAATGCTCAGCAAGCGGCTGCTAATAACCTTGCTAGTAATAACCTTGCTAGTAATGGGAATGCTACTGCTCGTCGCGCTAATTCTGATAAGCAGGAACATGACAATACTCGAACGTCTGTCGCTTCACCGCTTAGCGAACCGCAGCGTACCGAACGTATTTGCGATGCTTTAGCACAAGTGAATGATATTCGGACGCCAACGCCATTAACCGACCGTTATTTGTCCAATCGTGCCAAAATGCGACCGACTAATAGACCTCCTTTTGACCCAGATACGTTATGGTATCTCAAACATGGACGCTGTCCGATTATGACTGAGCTTGTTGATGTGGTCGATGAAGCCACCCTAAACGCCATGCCTATTGAGGCTGTCGCGATACTAGACCGAATCAATGGTAAGCTAAAGCGTTACCGTGAGTGGAGTAGCGAGCTCAATGAGCAACAACAACAGCAACATAATGAGCGCCAATTTGTCATTGATAAGCTGGTGTCTGAAAGCATTCCTGAAGCGCTACATCATTACGAGCAGCTGCAACGTTTCAGTCCACATCGTACCAAGAATAATATGGTGCAGGGTAAAATGACCGCAGGCGGTATGTTGACTGATTTATTTTTAGAAATCGATTATGAGCTTGATGAGTTATTGGATGAGTTACATCAAACCGTGATGAATCGTCTTGCTTCAACCCATCGCTATGTGAAAAGCCGTACGCAAAACTAACTGCTGAGCACTTTAAATTGGTATTATCAAATAAAAATACGTGAGCTTTATTACACACAATCGACTCAATGCATAACAATATAGGGCTTTAACAGAGCCTTATTTTTTTGTTTAATAATAAGAGCTAAAAGACGGGAATATATTAGATTTACTTTAAAATTAATGCAGCGCGACGGGGATGAATTTTTCGTAGCCTCTGTGATAGCAGCAAGCAAGGAAAATTTATCTCAGTCGCAAATAGCTATTAATGTATCGGTTTTATCTTGAACTGGCCAGAGTATTTAAAATAAAAATAAATTCTTAATCAATTTTGCTAAATAATAAGGATCATCTAATGACCCAAGTAACTGCAATGTTAGTGATGTTTGTTTTATATGGGGTGTTACCAGTAGCTGGGTTATATCTAGGGTATCGTGGCATCAAAAAAGTGACTGCGCCCAAAATGCTTGAATATAAAGCGATGCCGCAGTTGGGTTATATTCCTGAAAAAAGCCTACCAGAGGAAGTTAAAACAGCCCTTAGCCAAATAAATGAAAAAGGTGAGAAGCTGCGTGTCATTTATGGTGATAGCAATAATGATGGCCAGATAGATGATAAAGATACGGTTGACGAAACCTATATCATGATTCAAAACTTGATGGACAGGCACGTGCCGCAAGCGATAGCAGACTATCGTCGTTTACATGACTTAGATGGCGCGTTGGCTGACAACACCAAAATAAAACACTCTGATGTTACTGGTAAAGAGGCATTGCTAGAGATACTTATGACGATTAATACGCAGTTTGATGACCTGCTTAATGCGTCATATCATCAAGATGGGCAAAAGCTCCTAGCGACTAATAGGTATTTACAGCAGCGTTTTGAGAATCCGACAAGCAAGGCCGACATACCGCATCTGCTTAATAGTAGTGCGACTGAGATCACAGCTATTGGAAACCCAACGGGCGAACGCGCTGATACTGAAGATATTAAGCTTTAGATGGCGCACTATAAGTGTCAAATCATAAGTTGCACGATTGAATGATAAAGAGCGAGCTGGTATGAGTATATTAATAGGCGTTGGTGTCGTAACGACAGTAACCGTTTTTTATTTGGGCAAAAAAGGTTGGCACGCCTTGCATAAAGCGGTCGGTATTACGCCTGGTGTGCTTATTTATCAGGATGCTAGTACACCATTATCGCTATCAAATATAAGCTGGCAACAGCTGAATCTTAATAAAAAACATCTTAAATCCTTAGCAGACGCACAGCTCTACCAATTACAACGTATTGATAAAAAAGTAAGTAACTATCAAGCTTATCAAAAAGAGCTACAAGCACAGAACATCACACCTGAAATCACTGAGCAGCAGTTTGTATTGCATAAAATGTTGCATACGCGACTGCCTGAAATACTCGCCAGTTATTATCATCTAGCAGCTATCAATACAAACGCTAGAGAACCGAACAACCAACAAAGTGTTGAGGCTGGCAAGTTATTACAAGGTGCATTAGATAATATTGAACAACGCTTAGATAATCTATTAGAGCAAATACAAAGCCAGAAATTACAGGATTTACGAGTAATGAAGAATTATATCGATAGTCATAACAGTTAAGTTTTGGGCTGGTAAAATAATTATAAAAAATAAAAAAGCGTCCAATAATTATTCATTATTGAACGCTTTTTTTATGAAGACTTAGTATGCTACTATTTTAACGTCGATTGTTGCGATCACTAGTGTTGCGCGTACCACGATTAGCTGGTTTAGTGCTATCGCTAGATTTTGGACCAGTACTACGCGAACTGTTTTCAGTGCGGCGTGCTTTGAGCGGCTTATTTCTAATACGTTCTTGCTTTTCTTTAGCGGCGCCATGAAGACCAGTACCATAACGTGGACGTAAGCTTACTAGGTCTGTTAAAGTATTAATGTCCTTTCTATCTAGCTCTAAGAAGCGACCCGTACGCAGCTCTTTTGGTAACGCAATATTACCATAGCTCGTACGTAATAGACGGCTAACTTTAAGACCTTGTGATTCAAATAGACGGCGTACTTCACGGTTACGACCTTCGTTAAGCCTAACATGATGCCATTTGTTGACGCCTTCGCCGCCGCCTTCTTTGATATCTTCGAACTTAGCCAAGCCATCTTCTAACATCACACCTGTTGTCATCGCCCGAGCCATATCTGGCGTCACATCGCCCAGTACACGTACCGCATATTCACGAGTCACTTCGCTAGAAGGATGCATCAAACGATGCGCCATTTCGCCATCATTGGTAAACAGTAACAGACCTGTAGAGTTGATATCTAAGCGACCTACCATTACCCAGCGGTCATGAGTCAATTTAGGCAAACGCTCAAACACGGTTGGACGGCCTTCTGGATCATTAGCAGAACAAACTTCGCCTTCAGGCTTATAATAAGCTAAGACACGGCGGCGCTTCTCATTTTCAGCAGTATATTTAATCTGACGACCATCAACGCGAATCTCATCACCTTGCTCAACGCGGTCACCGATGGTTGCAGGGCCATTATTGACGGTTACACGACCTGCTTTAATGACTTCTTCCATCTGACGACGTGAACCAAGCCCCATGCGGGCGAGTGCTTTTTGCAGTTTTTCATCTTTCATAACGATTTCCTAGAATCGGTGGGTTTACATTTCTCAATGTATAAATTTGGACTGAATATTATACGCTATTTATAAGTACTGTGAAGTTTAGTTTTGAATGGTTTTAAGCTTTATGTAGTTAACCCTGAATAAAACCGATATTATATTTATAACAATTTCATTTAATTACATAAACGATGACTTACTTAATCGATTTTCACAAACAAGTATTAAGAAGCATTAAAGACAGTATACCCATCTAAGAAGCCGCTAACTTTCATCATCTTAGTACAAGCGTTATTCACAGCTGGCAGCAGGACTTAGTTCCTAAAACAACCAGAAAAAAAGCACCTACCAAAATACCTAATGAAGCCTTATTAAAAGATGTTGAGCAGCGTCCAGACGATTACATGTATGAGCGCGCATATCGTTTAGGTTGTAGTAAATCAGGCATTGAAACTGTATTAAAACGTCTTGGTATTAGTCAAAAAAAAGATCTTGGAACATCCAAAAACATGCCCAGTAAAGAGAGCCAAATACCTAAGCAAACTTAACGACTTCATCGCTCAAGGTTTTGCAGCAACAAGTTGATTTAACTGTTTGCTTTATTAATCAAAGTCTCAGACCTTGAAAGGATGTTTATAGACGGTATTCATATAAAAGCCCATCAGCACAGTAGTGGTGCTGATGAGACTGCGCAGGCTATTAGTGAAAGTGTGGCAGGTCGCGCGATCAAGATTCACTTAGCGGTTGATGCTCACTGTAATCCAATCATTTTTATCATATCAGATGGTATTACTCAGGATATATGATATTACTCACGATGTTAAGGTAGCGCCAGATTTAGTTGATAAGATTAATTTAAGGAATATAGATATTCTATGTGCTGATAAAAGCTATAACTCTGATGGACTGCGATAACATATTAAACAAGTAAGAAGATTCGATAACATCCCTAGAAAATAGAATAAGAAATCAGACAATAACTATATGGACTGAGACTTGTGCAAAGTATGTCACTTAGTTGAGAATGTATTCGCTCACTCAAAACGGTTCTTAGCAGTGGCTGCCAGATTTGATAATCTTAAACAAAGCTATGAGAATACAGTGGCGCTAGCTTGTGCCTTTATCTGGCTGAAATTATGAATGTTCAACAGACCCTAATTAAAATTAAACTTATTTCTAAAGTTGCTTTAATTGGCTTCTTACAGAAGTTTATAATTATACACCTGTTATATCACTCTAGGATTTTGTAGCGCAGACAGGTACAATAGCATTCTTAATTAACGGTCAGAAAGACTTGACCAAGCATAAGACAGGCATGCAAGACACTTGCGGGCGCTGTCTTTAATTTTTTATCCCATCCTCTATTGGAGTTCCTATGTCTATTGCGTCTACTGCCCAAGAGTCCGCCACCGTTTTGGACGGCAAAGCACTTGCCAAACAAATAGAACAGCAGCTACGCACGCGTGTCGATGCCATCAAGGATAAAACTGGACGTACACCAAGCTTAGCGACAATATTGGTCGGTGATGACCCAGCCTCAGCGACTTACGTACGTATGAAGGGCAACGCTTGTAAGCGTGTTGGTATGGATTCGATACGAGTTGAGATGCCAAGTGCAACTACCACTGAAGAGCTGATAGCTAAGATAGATGAGCTAAATAGCAATCCAGACGTGCACGGTATTTTGCTACAGCATCCTGTGCCTGCGCATATCGATGAGCGTGCTTGCTTTGAGCAGATTGACTTGGCAAAAGACGTCGATGGGGTGACCTGTCTGGGCTTTGGTCGTATGGCGATGCAGCAGTCCGCTTATGGTTCATGCACACCGCAAGGTATCATGCATTTATTAGAGCACTATAATATCGAGCTAGCTGGTAAAGAAGCGGTCGTCGTCGGGCGCAGCGCTATTTTGGGCAAACCAATGGCGATGATGCTATTAAATGCTAACTGTACAGTGACTATTTGTCATTCAAGAACGCAAGATTTAGAATCTCATATTAAGCGCGCCGATATCGTCGTTGGCGCAGTTGGCGTACCCGAATTGATTAAAGCGGAGTGGATTAAAGCAGGGGCTGTGGTTATTGATGCCGGCTTCCATCCAACCGAGAACGGCGGCGTTGGTGATATCGAAATGCAGGGTGTGGAAGATATCGCCAGTGCTTATACGCCAGTCCCAGGTGGCGTCGGTCCAATGACTATTAATACCCTGATACGCCAAACAGTCGATGCTGCTGAAAAATCGGCTGGTCTGGACAATAGCGTAATTAGCTGATGAAACCTTTATCTGAGCATTCAACTGAGCCGGAACCCAAGCAAGAAAAAGATACTAATGCGCTAAAGCCCTATATGGATATACACGAGCGCCTGCAGCATATTGGCAGAGAGTTTGTCGATATTTGCCATTACATTATTTTGTTTTTAATCAGTGTGGTGGTGGTTTGGACAGCCGGTAAAGAGTTTTTTGTTATATTTCAAAAAGGCTCGGCAGATTTAAAAGATATTTTATTGCTCTTTATTTATCTTGAGCTGCTGGCGATGATTGGTATTTATTTTAAAACCCATCGTCTACCAGTACAGTTTTTGATATTTATCGCTATTACAGCCTTATCACGACATTTAGTAGTCGATGTACAAGCAGTGTCGGATAATTTTCATTTGTGGTTATTGGCAACGATTTCTTTTGCCATTATGGTACTTAGTGCTTCCATTGTCATACTGACGTGGACCGCTAAAATGTTTGGGCGACCAGAAGACTATTTGGACGATCATCAAGTTACTAGCACTGAACATCACTTGCCGAGTGTTGATAGTAAGAATTATCGTAAATAGCTTTTCTTTTTGTTATCGCTAGCACTGCTAAAGACATTTCTACCTATCAATAACTGACTAATAAAAAAGGGCTACCAATAATGGTAGCCCTTTTTTTGACTCTAGAAAATAACTTATAATTTTTGAGGTGATTATTACAACCAACCCAAGCGCTTAAAGTTAAAGTATAGATAACTACATAGCGAGCCGATCACAAGCATGATGACAAGATAAGAGTATTGCCAATGTAGCTCAGGCATAAAGTCAAAGTTCATGCCATAAATACCCGCAATCGCTGTCGGTACTGCTAAAATACCTGCCCAAGCCGCAAGTTTACGAACCACTTCGTTCTGCCCCATATTTACCATAGCAAGATAGGTATTCATGACTACGCTCAGCATCTCATTTAAACCATTAATAGCATCTAAAGAATGTAATAGATGGTCATTGACGTCACGAAAATAAGGCTTAGCAGCATGGGAAAATGGCGAGATTAAATCACTTTTATCATGATTAATAAAGTAGCTACAGATATCTTGTACCGGTAAAATAACCGCGCGCATATGCACCAATTGTGATTTTAATTCATACAAATTTCTGAGCGTTTCTTTATTAAATTCATAAGTGAAAATATTGCGCTCTTGCTCACGTAAATAACTGCCCAAACGATCGGTAATCGGCATATAGTTATCGACGATAAAATCGAGAATGGCATGTAGGACAAATATAGGTCCCATTCGTAGCTTTTCTGGGCGACGGTGGCAGTGTTCACGTACTGGCGTATAAGAGTTAGAAGGACCATTACGAATCGTAATCAGATAGTTTTTGCCCATGAATATCGCGGTAGTGCCATAGCGAATGACATTGTCTTCTAGTTTGGCGGTACGTAGCACGACAAATATCATATCATTATCATAGTTCTCAACCTTAGCACGCTGATGCTCGGCAAAAGCATCCTCAATCGCTAGTTCGTGCAGCTCAAACGCATCTCTAACTTTCACCATGGTTTCTAAGCTGGGATCATACAGACCAAGCCAGATAAACTGACCGCTATTGCTCAACGCGCGGCTGACATCATTCAGCCCTACTTTATTAGTTTTTTCACCGGTCTTACGTGAGTAAGCATAGCAATTGACGACTTCATCATCACTGGATAAATCGATATCCTCATAGCGTTCAGAGTCGGGATCATAGACAGTCATTGTTTCAATAGTGTCCTCGACCGTCGCATCCGCATCACCATAGATATAGCTGTCATAGCCATCGTAATTATCTAAATAAGAGCGCTCATCTCTGATAGTGGCATCAATAAGACTGACATTAGACTCGGGTGTGATACGCGTTGTCGTTTTGACAATCAGGTCATCATCTTGATTCATACCCTCTCCTTTAGTCTAAGTAGAAAAATAAATATAAAAAGGCAGCTTATAGCGCAAAGCGTTTTAAAGTATCGATATCGACGAGGTCTAATAAGCTTTCGTGACAGGCTTCAAGCTTTATCTGCGGCGCCATATCTAAATCTAATGCTTCAACCCAGCGTAGCGCACAAATACACCAATAGTCGCCAGGTTGTAAGCCAGAAAAACCGTACTCAGGCAGGGGCGTGATAAGGTCATTGCCGCGACTGGCTGAAAAATTTAAAAATTCACTGGTCATCTTGGCACACACCGTATGCTGCCCGACGTCATGATTGCCAGTATGACAAAAACCATTGCGATAATAGCCAGTAATAGGGTCAAAACAACAGCTGGCTAGGGCAGTGCCGAGGACGTTGCTTTGATTGATGGCTGGATTTGGATGATAATCAGATGACATAAGGCTTCCGAGATAAAAATATATGCTAGTGTAACATGAGTCGACTTCGAAGGCGTTTAAAGCATATGGATGATGTTGAAATAAACGGATTACCTGAGTAACGTTTTTATAAACTTCGAGAAGGAATTAGATGGCGATTTTGGTCAATTGTTACTAGGCGAAGCTTAACTGCTATGCTAAACTGAGGCATAAAGCGCCTTGATTATTTATCGTAATTTTTTAGCGCATAAAGAAAGATACTCGTCTTATTATCCTAACTTATACTTATTACTCACCCTTTTGCGGTTACCTAGTTTGCTTATCGATAATTGGGTCGGTGATGTTGCGCGTTAAAAATAAAAACCGCCTGACATCCCTGCAATTGTAAATATAACCTTTAAGTACCGCATCAGTACCGCGTTTTTGGTAAGCGATACGCCAAACAAGGATTTATTGTGTCTGCCAGTTCTGATTCTGCAAAACCTACCCTGTCAAACTCTACACAGCAAGCGGCTACTCAGCCTGCTGATAATAATGCTGTATCCAATCGCTTACCCTATCTAAGTAGCTTTGCTAGCGAAGTTGCCAATAGTTGGTTGCTGCCTGATGGGGTAGTCGATGTGTTGTTTGAAGATGCGCATAAGCAAGAAGTGCTCAGGTATCAATTGACACAGCAGCTCATCACGCACGGTTATCAATTGGTGTGCCCACCAATGATTGAGTTTACTGAGTCGTTATTGAGTGGTGCCTCAGAAGATTTAAAGCGCCAAACCTTTAAGATTATCGATCAATTGACGGGTCGGTTGATGGGTATACGCGCTGATATTACTCCACAGATTTTGCGTATCGATGCGCATTGGGGCGGCGATGGTATCGCACGTTATTGCTACGCAGGCGATGTGATTCATACCTTGCCGTCAGGGCTTTTTGGCTCACGCACGCCGTTACAGATCGGCGCTGAGATATTTGGCTGTGCGTCATTGACTGCAGATATTGAGTTAGTAGATGTCTTGTTTAGCATGATAAATAGTCTAAATATGAGCGCTGCACTGCACGTGGATTTAGGTCACGTAGCCATATTTAAGCGCTTAGCAGAATTGGCTGAGTTATCTGATAGTGACACTGAGCAATTGATGCATCTTTATGCCAATAAAAATCTACCAGAGCTTAAGCGGGTATGCCAACTATTACCGATGGGTGATGACTTTTATGCCTTAGCGCGCTTTGGTCATGATATCGAAAACTTATTAGCGAAACTGTCAGATAGCGCTCAGCAAGATAGCGAAATTGTGACCGCTATCGATGAGTTACAACGTTTAAAAACACATTTACAAGAACAGTGGCAGTGCCCTGTGAGCATTGATGTGACAGAGCTATCAGGCTATCACTATCATACCGGTATTGTGTTCAATGGCTATATCAATAGTGAGACCCAGCCATTAGTACGTGGCGGGCGCTTTGATGGTATGAAAAGCGGTAATCAATTAACAAACAATCCCCCGCGTGAAGCAACAGGCTTCAGTATGGATGTCAGCCGTTTGCTCGCTCATACTCAGCTTGACGCGCCAATCGTCGTGTTGGTCGATTATAACGTATTAAATAGCTCGGACAACGAACAGATGCAGATGCTATTACAACAAGTGGCAAGCTTACGTCAACAAGGCTATCGCGTCACTATGCCATTAAGTGCAGAAGATCGTCCAGCGAATATGACGCATCGCTTAAGTTTTATGGATAATCAATGGCAGCTACAAGCCGTTTAAATTTACAAATTATTCAAGCTTAGAAAGTAATTAAGCTTAGAAAGTATTTAAGTCTATAAGCTATTTAAACAAAAATTATTCAGTTATTAAGTCGTTAAGAGCTACATATTTAAAGAGCATCATTTTTAGTATTACTTTAGTTTTGATATGTTATTTTTAAACTATTATTGCACACACCTCAATACATAAAGGTAAGGATTCATCATGGGTAAGAATGTCGTAGTTTTAGGTAGCCAATGGGGCGACGAAGGCAAGGGTAAAATCGTCGATCTATTGACTGAAAAAGCTTCAGCAGTTGCACGCTTTCAGGGCGGACATAACGCTGGACATACATTAGTTGTTGATGGCAAAACCACTGTCTTACATTTAATTCCATCAGGTATTTTACGTGAAGGCGTTACTTGTTTCATCGGTAATGGCGTGGTACTCGCACCTGATGCACTATTAAAAGAGATGAAAGGCTTAGAAGATAACGGCGTCCCAGTTCGTGAGCGCTTGCGTATTTCTCCAAACTGTCCACTTATCATGCCGTATCACGTGGCGCTTGATCAAGCCCGTGAAGCCAAGCGCGGTAGCGGTAAAATCGGTACCACTGGTCGCGGTATTGGCCCTGCTTATGAGGACAAAGTAGCGCGCCGTGCGATTAAGCTTGCTGATTTATTCCGTGATGATTTAGAAGAAAAGCTGCATAACTTAATCGAATATCACAACTTTCAACTGACTCAGTATTATAAAGTTGAAGCAATTGATTTTGATGAGACGCTTAAGCTTTGTAAAGAGTGGAAAGAAGAAATCAGAGGCATGGTTACTGATGTGACCGAAGAGCTTGACCAATTGCGCCGTGCTGGCAAGAACCTGATGTTTGAAGGCGCGCAAGGTACGTTACTTGATATCGATCATGGTACTTATCCGTTTGTAACCAGCTCAAGCGTAACCGCTGGTGGCGTATCTACTGGTACTGGTATTGGTCCGTTATATCTCGACTATGTATTGGGTATCACTAAAGCATATACCACTCGTGTTGGTAGCGGTCCGTTCCCAACGGAATTGTTTGATGATGTCGGTGCTCATCTAGCCAAAGTTGGTCACGAATTTGGTGCGACAACAGGACGCGCGCGCCGTTGTGGTTGGTTCGACGCAGCAGCTTTACGCCGTGCAGTGGTATTAAACTCGCTAACCGGTATCTGCTTGACTAAGCTTGACGTTCTAGATGGTCTTGAGGAGCTGCGCATTGGCGTTGGCTATGATTTACCAGAAACTGAATGTGCTGGCGCGCACGATGCTGAATTTTACGAGTCAGTAATGCCAATTTATGAGACATTAGAAGGCTGGAGTGAGTCTACGGTTGGTGTCACTAACTATGATGACTTACCTGAAAATGCTAAAAAATACATCAAACGTATCGAAGCATTGATCGATTGCCCAATTGATATTATCTCAACCGGTCCTGACCGCGAAGAGACTATCGTACTGCGCGATCCGTATGATGCTTAATTAGTAGCAGAGTTAAGTGATAAAAAAGCTAATTAGTAATGCTTAATACTAACCTCCATTGTTTAAATACAATGGAGGTTTTTTTACGAGAGTTTTTTAAGAATTTATGTACAGTGTTATTAATTTTATAATTACATAAAATCAGCGCAAGCTAAGCTAAAAAAAGCTAATATAAAAAGAATTAGGATAAGATTTTCTAACATTATTCTTAATTAAGAAAGCTAAAGGTGTTGAAAAGGAATTTCAACTATATCAAAACCATGAGAGGGGAATGTTATGACTACTAATATTATCAAGCACTCAATTCGCAATGCATCTCTAGTACTACTGACGTCAGCTGCTTTTATGTTACCCACGCTATCTTGGGGCGCACAGAATTGTGATAAACCCATCAATGACTTTGACGGTCTTTATTGCTTAACCAAAGTATATTTGGAAGCAGACAAAGAGCTCAATAATTCTTACTCAAAGCTAACTAAGGTTCTAAATACCAAACAAAAAGCCACGTTAAAGCGCGGACAGCTTGCTTGGATGCGTGAGCGTAATGATCGATGCAGTTATAATGACGAAGACGGTTTTTATGTCAACATGAACTGTGCTACTCGAACAACTACGAAGCGCGTGAACTTCTTAAATGAGCGTGTGCGTGAATGTGCCGCTGGGAGTTGCCGCGACAGTCGTTTAGGAGAGGAGTAGCTAGATTATAAAGCTGCTGCTTAGTGGTTATAAGCTTCCTCAGATTTCATATTTGAGCAAAAATCCCTAATGCTATATGTTAGGGGTTTTTTTAATAATGCTCATAAATCATTTTACTAAGTTTTATGCTCGCAAATAGGAAAGGGTGTAATCGGTGAATAAAAACCTGTCAGCGATTAATTAGTGCTAAATTTACCTTTGTGCAAGCTACGGTCATAAATTAATCCTATCATTTATAGCCTCAATCATTATAATAGGCAGCAATCACGCGCTGAGCATTATGTATTCTGCATTGGCATACATAAATGAAAGACATCAGCACGGCGATCAAAGATAAAATAAAGTATTTATTATCTAACTTATCATTTATTAGGAGCTCATCATGGCTAACGAACGTACTTTATCTATCATCAAACCTGACGCAGTCGCTGGCAATAACATCGGTGCTATCTACGACCGTTTTGAAAAATCAGGTCTAAAAATTGTTGCGGCTAAGATGATGCAACTTGATGACAAAAAAGCAGGCGGTTTTTACGCTGAGCACGCTGAGCGTCCATTTTATAATGACCTAGTCTCATTTATGACGTCAGGTCCAGTATTGGTATCAGTACTAGAAGGCGAAAACGCTATCGCTAAGCATCGTGACATCATGGGTGCTACTAACCCAAAAGACGCAGCTGAAGGCACTATCCGTGCTGATTTCGCTAGCAGCATCGATGAAAACGCCGTTCATGGTTCAGATTCAGCTGAGTCAGCAGCACGTGAAATCAGCTACTTCTTCAATGAAGATGAAGTTTGTGCACGTACGCGTTAATAGCAGTTTTTATTAATAGGCGCTGTTATAAATAATAGTACTGATTAATAATTAGTGTGGCGAGACGGCTTATATCTTTTGGTATAAGCCGTTTTATCTATTATTATAATCTGATTGTTTATTGAAATTTTTAGCAGCTTCCCTCATTATTGTATTTATTGAGCGTTATCAATCCCTTGTCAGCATACTTTTATCGCATTTTATTTTATCAAGTACTAATTGATAATACACATATCGATGAAAATTACGCTCATAACGGATTGCTCATGCACCACTTATGGCAACGCCCATATCAATCATTGCATCGCTCATATAAGCGCATGCAAAAAGGTTATTTATTATGTCGACTATTCAAACACCTATCCAACACGTACCCGTAAAGCCTGCTAATAGCATCAAGCTAGTAGATGAGGCGCAGGCAAAAACCAATCTATTAGGTATGACGCAAGCGCAACTGGCGGAATACTTTAAAAGTATCGGCGAAAAACCGTTTCGTTCAACTCAAGTAATCAGATGGATTTATCAGCAAGGGGTCACTGACTTTGAGCAAATGACAAATTTAAGTAAGTCCTTGCGCGATAAATTATCAGCCAATGCCTGCGTCATTCCGCCAAAAGTCATTCAACGCCAATATAGTGATGATGGTACGCGTAAGTGGGTATTCGAAGTCACTGGTGGCTCATTGGTTGAGACGGTATTGATTCCTGCTGATGATAGCAAAATTAACGGTCGTAAGACGTTATGTGTGTCTTCACAAGTAGGCTGTGCACTAGACTGTAGCTTTTGTAGTACTGGTAAGCAGGGTTTTGAGCGTGATCTGACAGCGGCTGAAATTCTCGGACAATTATGGGTGGCAAATGCCTCTTATATGACGGATAAAAATGATAGCTTAGAAAATGTTGACCATAGCTTATGGGAAAATAACGTTACTAATGTGGTTATGATGGGCATGGGAGAACCATTATTGAATTATCGTCCGGTGGTTAGCTCAATGGAGCTGATGCTGAGCGACCATGCTTATGGTTTGTCAAAGCGCCGTGTCACGCTATCCACCTCAGGTGTAGTACCAAAGATGTATGAGCTGGCCCAAGAGCTTGACGTCGCTTTAGCGATTTCATTACACGCGCCAAACGACGAGCTGCGTAATGAGCTAGTGCCGATTAATAAAAAATACCCACTAGAGCAGCTGATGGCGGCCGCGAGAAATTACGTTTTTGATGTCAATCCACGCCACAAAAAACATGTGACTATTGAATACGTTATGTTGGATGGTGTCAATGATAGCGATGATCATGCTAAGCAATTGGTTGTCTTATTAGGTGATTTGCCAAGTAAGATTAACCTGATACCCTTTAACCCATTCCCGCATGCAGACTATGATAAATCGAGTAATAATCGCATTTATGCCTTTAGTAATATATTAAGTGAAGCAGGTTTTGTTTGTACCATTCGTCAAACGCGTGGCGATGATATTGATGCTGCGTGTGGTCAATTAGTTGGGCAAGTAGCTGACAGAACACGTCGTTCAGCGGCTTGGCAGCAAAGTATTAAAGATCGTGAAAAAGCTTAATGCAAAGATTTAACAACTAGATTTAAGCTAAAGGGTTCAAGCACAATTTAGGCAAACTTACTGACCGTTTTCAGAGCTTCTTAGCGGTCCTTTTTCCGTCTTGATAGTAACAGAAATGTAGCCGTAGTGATTAATAACCACTAATTAGCAACTAAATTGTACTTAAGTAGGTTAAATCCATTAAACTGATGCCTCGAAGATCGAACGCATTGAATAACAGTTTTATGATGGCGGCTATGATGACTTCTAAAAGTTCTTGTCAAATCAAATATCAAACACCCTTTTCTCAGGCAGTGAAGCGGTTGAGCTTTGTTGCTATTCAAAAAAGCAAATCGCAACGTCAACGTGTCTTGCTGACAAGTGCGCTGAGCGCTTTGTTACTGGCAGGCTGTCAAAGCACACCAACCAATGATTTGATAAGTGGTACACCTTATCAAACCTCAACGCGACCCAGTGACAATCGTAATTTGGATCAGCAAGAAATTGCTCGCGTTCGGACGACACTTGCTGCACAATATATCCGCAAAAATGAGCTTGATGCGGCACAGCGTCAGCTCGAAAAAGCCTTGGCTGCCGATAGCCGTTATGCGCCAGCCTATGATATGATGGGCGTTTTGATGCAGCAAGAAGGTAGCCGCCTCAATCTTGAAAAAGCCGATCAGTATTTTAAAAAAGCCATTGCCTTTGATAAAGAGTTTTATCAAGCAAACAATAATTATGGCGTATATTTGTCACAAATGAAGCGTTACAAAGAGGCAGCAGCGCAGCTTGAGATTGCAGGCGCCGCGCTCGGCTACGAAGGTCGTATTGGGGCGTTAGAAAATTTAGGTCGTACCTATCTTCAACTGAACGACCATCCAGCAGCGGCTAAAGCTTTTTTACGTGCCTTAGACGGTAATCGTAATAGTATTATCGCGCATATTGAGTTGGTCGATTTACTACTCGAACAGCAGCGCGTGCAGCAAGCACAAGGGCTTTATGATGAGACGTTGATGCTGGTGCAAGGGCAGGCTATTAGTCCGCGCTTGCTGTTACAAGGTATCAAACTTGCCGCTGCGCAAAATAACATAGCAACGCGCCAGCAATTAGCACAGCAACTTTTATCCGCTTATCCGCTAAGCGATGAAGCAAAACAACTTAAGACTTGGCTTAATAATCCAGAGGCACCATGGAAATGACCAACCCATCATCGAACGCTCAATCTAACGCTCAGGGATCATTTGGTGCCATGTTGCAGCAAGCCCGCAAAACTAAGCAAGTCAGTTTAGAAGACGCGGCCGCTGAGTTGTTTATTTTAAAACGTCATTTGCAAGCATTAGAAAATGAAGATTTTACTGTTTTACCGCAAGCAGCATTTGCTCGTGGTTTTGCGATCAATTATGCCAAATTTTTGGGTCTAGACCCAGTCAGAATAGCGAGTAGCTTTGATGCCGCTTACCCTAATGAGCTAAAGTCACGTTCGCCCGGTAATATTCAATCGCCATTGCGTCCTATGGGTACATTGCAACGTGATACGCACAACCGTATTCGCTTTAATCCGCTACTTATTATTGCAGTTATCGGGGTGATTATTTTAGCGATTTTCCTATTCCGTATGGTCAGTAATGCGAGTAAGGAAAACACTGAACAGCCGGTATCGACGGGAGAGGATATCTCAGCGGTTGAACAAGCGCAAGGCGCCGCAATCAATACGGATTCTACAGGCGTTGGCGCTTCAGGTTCAGCGCTCAATTTAGGTGGCGATCCAAGTACAGCGCCTGCTACTTTAGATATTAAGCTAACTGCTGCTGCTGTTGTTAGTATCACAGATGCCTCTGGTAGTAGCTTGATCAATGGTTCTCAGACGGCTGGTGATTATCAACTATCAGGCATGCCACCATTTAATGTGCAGATTGATAATATTAATAATGTCAGCTTGATGCTTAATCAAAAAGCAGTCGCTTTAAATAACTATACATCTGGTAAGCAAGCCAACTTTGAGTTAGTACCTTAAAGTATTATCAGGTCGGCTTGTAAATGACTGGTTTTAAAAATAGTGGCTTAACAGTGGCTTAAAAGCAACTATTCAAAAACAATTGTTTGAAAACGATTATAATCACGTTCATTTTCCGTTCTTCTCGTTCCAATGAAAGGGTTTGTTTATGTCAACGTCAGCGCCTATTAACCGTCGTCTTACCAAGAAAATATATGTCGGTGATGTTGCGATCGGCGGCGATGCACCGATTAGCGTGCAAAGCATGACTAATACCGATACTTGTGATGTGGCAGCAACCGTTGCACAGATTGAGCGCTGCGTAGAAGCAGGCGCAGATTTGATGCGGGTTTCGACCCCGACGATGGATACGGTCAAAGCATTTGGTGAAATTCGCAAATTGGTCAGCGTACCATTGATTGCTGACGTGCATTTTGACCATAAAATTGCCTTAGCCGTTGCTGAAGCCGGTGCCGATTGTTTACGTATTAACCCTGGTAACATTGGTAGCGATGCCAAAGTACGCGAAGTCGTTGCTTGTGCTAAGCACTATAATATTCCCATTCGTATTGGCGTTAACGCTGGCTCTTTAGAAAAAGACATTCAGCGTAAGTATAAGGAGCCGAATGGCGCAGCGATGCTTGAATCAGCGATGCGTCATATCGATATATTAGAGCGTCTTAATTTTGATCAATATAAAGTATCGGTCAAAGCCAGTAATGTATTTTTGACCATGGATGCTTATCGTCTTATATCTGCACAGATTGATAACCCATTACATTTAGGCGTGACCGAAGCCGGTGTTTATCGTACCGGTTCGGTCAAATCTGCCATTGCGCTTGGTGGTTTATTATTAGATGGAATCGGTGATACTATCCGTATCTCATTGGCTGCAGAGCCGGAAGAAGAAATTAAAATTGGCTTTGATATCTTAAAGTCGCTGAATATTCGCTCTAACGGTGTTAATTTTATTGCTTGCCCAAGCTGTTCACGCCAAGAGTTTGACGTGATTAGGGTGATGACCGCGCTAGAATCACGTCTAGAAGATATTCGTGAACCGATGAATTTGTCAGTGATTGGCTGTAAAGTGAACGGTCCGGGCGAAGCCAAAGAAGCCGATATTGGTATCGTCGGTGCGGCACCAAAATCGCTGGTATACCGTATGGGTGAAAAAAGCCATCTGATTGATACAGATAATCTAGTCGATGAGATAGAGAGTATGGTACGTGCCCATGCAGAAGACTTAGCAAAAAAACGTGAAAATGAGATCATTCGCGTAAGGTAATTGATAATTTTGGTTTATAAGTGCAAATCATTTAAGTGCAAGTTAGCCGTTAAAACAACGCTCAATGAAGCGCAAAGATAATAATAACAACAATCACTGTTAAAAATTTTAAGGACACGACCGTACCATGATTAAAGCGATTAAAGGGTTTAATGATATTTTGCCTGAACAGTCTGCAAAATGGCTGCACTTAGAGTCGATATTGGCTGACGTGCTGGGCAGATACGGTTATGAGCATATTCGCTTACCTATCGTTGAGCAAACCGACTTATTTGCCCGTGCTATTGGCGGCGCAACTGATATCGTCGAAAAAGAGATGTATAGCTTTACTGATAAATCTGATCCGCCAACGCCATTAGCTTTACGTCCTGAAGGGACTGCAGGGGCGGTAAGGGCCGTCATCGAGCACAA
The DNA here is from genome assembly GCF_049295055.1 of Psychrobacter sp. GTDB lineage: Bacteria > Pseudomonadota > Gammaproteobacteria > Pseudomonadales > Moraxellaceae > Psychrobacter. Next base: position 86,810 of record NZ_JBAQQF010000033.1, read on the forward strand.
TCTATTACGCGGTGATACACCGAAACTTTGGTATATTGGCCCGATGTTCCGCTATGAGCGTCCACAAAAAGGCCGTTATCGTCAGTTTCATCAATTGGGTGTCGAGAGTTTTGGTAGTGCATTACCGGATGCGGATGCAGAACTGATTGCGATGACGCATCTGATGTGGCAAGCATTGGGTCTAAAAGATGAGATGCGCCTACAATTGAATAGTTTAGGCGAGATTGATGAGCGTCATGCTTATCGCGAAGCACTCGTAAACTATCTAACTGACAAACAAGAGCAGCTGGATGACGATAGTAAACGTCGTTTGACGACCAATCCGCTACGTATCCTAGATAGTAAAGAAGCCAGCACCCAAGCGCTATTGGTCAATGCACCAAAGCTTGCTGACTTTTTGGGTGAGGAAAGTGTGGCACATTTTGAGCAAGTTCAAACTTATTTGACTGAACTTGGTATTAATTTTGAGATTAATCCGCACTTAGTACGCGGTCTTGATTATTATAATAAAACAGTGTTTGAGTGGGTAACTGACAAGCTTGGTAGTCAAGCGACTGTCTGTGCTGGTGGTCGCTATGATGGTCTAGTCGGACAGCTAAAGTCTATAGATGTGCGTGATAGCAAAGAGAATAATAAAGAGAACAGCAAGCCAGTAAAATCTGAACCAGCGGTTGGCTTTGCGATGGGGCTTGAGCGTTTATTGTTACTGATTGAAGCTGTTGCACCGATTACTGATCTGCCAGCTTGCGATATTTTTGTGGTTGCCCATCCAGAGGTTTATAGTGCAGGTATTAATTATGCCCAAAACTTGCGTTACAGTCGTCCCGATTTGCGGGTAAAAATGGCAAGTGCGACAAGTCTGAAAGCACAAATGAAAAAAGCAGATAAGTCAGGCGCTGCATTGACCGTTATTATCGCTCAGCAAGAGCTTGATGATCACACCATTAGTATTAAAGATATGCAGACCGGTGAACAGCAGACTGCCGCGCAAGATTGGTTGTCGAATAAAGAGAATTTTTCTCGCCATTAATTTTTGCTCGCATTAATATAGTTAGCTAATTATTTGAGTTAACATGGCATTGTTTTTATATGCCAATGTGCTTAGCTTTAGCAATTTAATATAAATTTTATCAGGTAAAAGTATATGGCTCTGACCCCTAATTCGCCGAATACAGACAACTCAATGCAAGCGTTAAAGCAATATGGCAGCTATATTGTCACTGCGATTTTGTTAGCGTTAGCCGCCTATTTTGGCTGGACTTATTGGCAGAACAATCATGCGCGAGTAGATACAGTTGCGGCGGATCGCTACGCTGATATCCAGCGCTTGAACGAAGAAGTCAGCTTAGCGTCTCAAAATCCAGACCTAGAAGCTGAAGCAAAAGCGTCATTGGCTGAGAGTCGTACCCAGCTAGATAAAGACATTGATGCTTTGGTGAGTACACATGGACAATCTGTCTACGCTTGGCAGGCATTGATGATTAAAGCGCGTCAGCAAGTTGATAGTGATGATTTTGCTGCCGCAAATGAAACCTTTAAAAAAGCATTAGCGATTGATTTAGGAGATGCAGGCTTAGAGGCAATTACTCGTCTGCGCTATGCGACAACACTGTTAGCGGCAGGAGATGCAAAAGCGGCATTGACCGAGGCCAATAATGATATGCCAAGCTCGTTTGCAGCCAGCCAGCAAGAATTGCTAGGCGATATTTATCTAGCACAAGATAATAAAGACTCAGCGGTTAAATCTTACAATAATGCTTGGGAGTTGTTACGTGATCGCAAAGAAACACGTGCAGTATTAGCATTAAAAATGGAAAGTCTTGGTATAGTGCCAGAGCCTATCGATGAGCAAACGACTCTTATCCAAGAGTCTGCTACGCCGCCGCAACCAGTAGTGACTGAAGAAGCTGCAGAAAGTGCTGCAAATACTGGCGCATAATTGCTCAGCTCGAATCTGTTCACTAATATAGCAATACCTCAAACTGTTCTACAAACGAATTAGCGCAGTAAGTCAGTAGTATAGTATTAATAATCAGTACTTATTTAAGGTACATTGTTACTATTATTCGCCACGTGCTTGCTGATCGCTAATTTATTAATGATTAATTTATTTGTAGTGAGACCCTATAATGACTCTAGCTATTCGCTCTAACAAAACTATAAAAGCCAAGACTATGAAGTCGACGGCCATGCACGTAGCAGTAATTGCAGTGATGGCAACTGCGGTTGTCGGGTGTAATCGAGGTATTAAGCCAGTGGTTAATGACCCGGTAAAACTGGTACAAATTGCGCAACCGCTTAGTGTTTTGCAGCCTGTTTTTAGTACTGACGTCGGTAATAAAAACGTCAGTAAAAAAGATCCTCTCGATTTACAAGTTGGTTATGCTAACTCGCAAATCGTTACGGCATCACGCGGTGGTGACTTGATAGGTTTTGATAAGGCGGGTCAGCGTTTATGGTCAGTCAATATCGGCGAGCAAATCACAGGCGGTGTGGCATTAGATGCACTCAGCCAAACGGCTATTATTAGTACCCGTGGCGGTCAAGTGATGGCGTTTGACAGTGCAACTGGCGCAAAACGCTGGCAGCAACAGTTAACAGGTTCAGTGTTGACGCCAGCCCTCATTACCAATAACCGCGTTATCCTGTCGGCTAATGATGGTTTTTTACATGGCTTATCGCTACAGACCGGTCAGTCAGTCTGGCAGTTTGCGACTCAATTGCCTGCTATTAGTGTGCGTGGTAGTGCCGCACCGACTTTATTGGATGATAAGACTGCATTGTTGGCCACTGCTGATGGGCGTTTGCATGCCGTTACAGCGGATAATGGCTTGCCGCTCTGGTCAAGACGCGTTGGTGTTGGTGCAGGTAGCAGTGAAGTCGAGCGCATGAGCGATGTCGATGGAACGCCTACGGTAGACAACAATCAATTATTTGCCATCAGTTATAGTGGTCAGTTATTGGGCATTGACTTAGCCTCACGACAAGTGATGTTCGTCAATGAGCTTGCCAGTTTAAAAGCGCTTGCAGTAAACAATCAGCAAGTTATTGGCACCAGTTTAGATGGTAAAGTCGTCGCTTATAACCGCAGTAATGGTGAAGTCTTGTGGGAAAGTGAAGAGTTGGCCTATCGTCACTTAACCAATCCTGTGATGATCGGTAATTACATTGCAGTGGGTGATTTCGATGGGGTGGTGCATTTATTTGACCCAGCCAGCGGTAAGATCGTCAGCCGTGTACAGACCAAAGGGGCGTTGACCAATTTGCAAGTACAAGGTAGCCGCTTGATGACCCAAAGCACGTCAGGGCAAGTCGCTATTTGGCAGTTGGCACGCTAATACGGATTCTTAGCTGTCTATCTAATAAGTGTTTCTATAGCTCTTATTAAATATTCTGAGTGATAATAGACGTATGAAGAGCTTATGGTGAATAGATTAAACGCTGCATAGTCAGCGTTTAATGCCTTTTAAAATTGCTTGTTTACATATTGGCTTTCGCGTACGCTATGCGACCGATGCATTATCGGTGTTATCTCTATATAATAGCGATACGTAATACCTATATACGATACGTAGTACCTATAAATAGTACCTATAAATATTACATATATATGATTCAATTACTTGAACATCATTTATTCATTGTTAGATAGTAAGTATTTTTTACTATTATTTTATTTTTATCATTCATTTAAATTTACGGTCAGCTGCTGCTATTTACTACTTTTTATTACGATAAATTAGCGTTGTAAAAGAGATTTTATCTAAGTAGTCGCATTGTTCGTTATTGTGCCCTTCACTGAGAGTAACCCATGAGTATCAAGCCTGTGGTCGCCTTAATTGGTCGTCCAAACGTCGGTAAATCCACTTTATTTAACCAGTTCACTAAAAGTCGTCAAGCATTAGTTGCCGATTTGTCAGGGCTGACTCGTGACCGTCAATACGGTGATGCAAGCTACGAAGACAAAGCTTTTATTGTTGTTGATACCGGTGGTATTGGTGAAGCGGACGATGGCAGAGGCGATATTGATGATTATATGTCTGAGCAATCGTATACTGCCATTCATGAAGCCGACATTATTGTGTTTGTGGTCGACGCGCGTGCTGGGATGATTGGTGCTGATGCCGAAATTGGTAAGTTTTTACATACCCTTGGCAAGCCGGTTTATGTGGTTGCCAATAAAGTCGATGGCGTGCATGATTCAGCACCTGCTGAGTTTTATGCGTTAGGCTTAGGCGAACCTTATCCGATGGCGGCTAGTCACGGTCGCGGTGTCGGTAACCTGCTCGAAGTATTGACCGCTGATATGCCTAGTCAAGAAAATGTGGTTGAGCCACAAGGCTTGAAACTTGCCATTATCGGTCGTCCAAACGTTGGTAAATCGACGCTAGTTAACCGTTTGTTAGGTGAAGACCGCGTTGTCGTCTTTGACATGCCAGGTACCACTCGTGATAGTATCTATATCCCGTATACGCGTGAAGGCAAAGATTACGTATTGATTGACACGGCTGGCGTACGTCGCCGCGGTAAAATCGATGAAAAAGTTGAGAAATTCTCAGTTATTAAAACCTTGCAAGCAATTGAAGACTCTAACGTAACCGTTATTGTTATTGATGCTCATGAAGGCATCGTCGATCAAGATCTGCATATGATTGGTTATGCACTGGATGCTGGTCGTGCTTTAGTTGTGGCGATCAATAAGTGGGATGGTCTGACTGCCGATCAAAAAAACTATATTAAGATAGAAATGGATCGTCGTTTTAACTTTATTCCTTATGTCAAAATCCATCAAATATCAGCACTACACGGTACAGGCGTGGGTAATTTATATCCGTCTATCTTGCGCGCGTATCAATCGTCTATGTTTGAAGTATCGCCGAATCGTTTGACGCAAATTCTAGAAGATGCTGTCACTGCCAATCCACCGCCAACGGTCGCTGGTCGCCGTATCAAGTTACGCTATGCGCATATTGGTGGTCATAACCCACCTGTGATTGTGATTCATGGTAACCAAACGACGTCGCTACCGAAAAGCTATCAGCGTTATCTTGAAAACCAATTCCGTCAGGTATTTAAGCTTGAAGGTACGCCGCTCAATGTTATCTTTAAACAAAATGACAATCCATACGCCAATAAAAGCGACACGCCAACCAAAGCTAAAGCACAGCAGCTGCGTCAACGCGAACGTAATCGCGCGCAGAAATTTACTACCAAAGAGAAAAAACCGCGTTAATTTTACCAAACTACCATCGTCTTTATGTTCTTCTAGCAGATAAAGTACGTTCTATACAACTTTGTTATGATGACTATCCCAGTTATCATAATAAAATTGTGTTGAAGCCTCGCATCAAAAATTTGTATCAAAATCTTATGTTCTAATTATCATGCTTTTAAAATAGCTGTAATATAACCAAAAGTTGTCTTAACTCAGTTGAGTGATATGAACAACCGTCCATCTCAAACACTTCCTATGCTCATTTGGCAGTCTATCATGCAGACCATGATTTTGGCTGTATTGGCAGGTCTGCTATTATCTTTTGTGTATGGCTTCGTGCAGCATTATAAAGAGACACGTCAGCATATTCAGCAGCTCGCTACTTTACTGAGTATTAGTGCTTCGACGGAAAATGCGGATGATATTGTTAATGAGCAAGTACGTTTTTTATTAAAAGATGAGCTTGGTATTAAAAGTATCTTATTTTATACCACTTCTCAGCCTATTGTTGATGCCAATCAATTAAGCGGTGATTGGGAAAATGCTTTATTTGCCAATACTGTTAGCTTTAATTATCCCGTAATTGGCGATCATACCAATAATATTGCACCATCTATAGATATAGGTGATACAAATACCAACCAAACAAGCGCCCGCCAGCGACCCGCTATAAGCTTGCCAAACAATACGCTTGTCTCTGATATCTCTAATAAACTAAATACTGACAATGCCTTGGTTGGTCATATTAATATCACCTTAAATGTAGCAACACTGCGTGTAAATTGGATTAAAAATAATCTATTACTTTGGCTCATTACGACGATTTTGGCTATTATTTGGGCATTGTTTATTCTGCGTAAGCTGAACTGGCCGTCTAAAGATATTGCAGCGCTCACTGAAGTCTGTGATATGGTGATAAAAAATCTAGAACTTGATCAATTACCTATGATTCAGCAGCGTTTTGGTTTTCAAGAATTGGTGAAAATTAAGCAGGCTTTTATCACTCTATTCAATCGTTTACAAGTTTCTAAGCAAGACTATCAGGCGCTTGCTGTTTTTGAGCAACAATTGCATCACAAAGACTTGTCGCTTGATGTGCAGCTGCACAATTTTCAAAGTATGATTACCCATGAGCTAAAAACCTCACTGAATGCAATTGTCGGCGGCTTGCAGCTATTGGATGATGAGCATTTAAACCACGAGCAAAAAGACGCGGTTGATATCATTCGAAATGGTAGCGACAATTTGGTGTTGGCTCTGGATCAAATTATTCAGTTGAATCAGAGTCAAAAAGGTCAAATCAGTCTGCAGTCGCGTGAATTTAACCCGCTGCAAGTAATCGCTGACCTTTTGGCAGATTTTGAGCCAGCTACCAAGCAAAAAGGCTTAGCGTTAATTAGCCATATCCATCATACAGATTATACCCTTGAGGGCGATGTCGAAAAAATACAGCAGATATTATCGATACTCGTTAACAATGCGATTAAATTCACCCCAGCAGGACAGATTACTATTGCCTCCCAGTTGACCCACTTTGATAACAGTAATCGCTGGCAGATTAATATCAAAGATACCGGTATCGGCATTGACAACAACTTTATAGAAGATATTTTTAATCAATTCTTTCAGGTAGATTCTTCAAAAACTCGTCAATATGAGGGTACAGGTATTGGCTTGCCAGTAGTTAAGCAAATGGTTCAGCTCATGAGTGCAGGCATTAAAGTTGACAGTGAGCTAGGGGTGGGTACGGATTTTACACTTACCATTCCCATGTCTAACCAACGTCAACCTCGACAGCAGCAGCTACTGAGTGGATTGACAGTGGTATATTACTATTATCATGAGAAAGGATCTTTGGTGGATGAATTAGAGCATTTAGGCGCTTCTGTCATCTGCTATCAACATGAGCAGCTTGTTATTGATGAGATGAGGACAAAAAAAGTCAATATGCTCATGTTTGCAGAAGATGTATTCGCAAGAAAAGCAGAGTCATTAGCAAGCCGTATCCGTGCCTCTGAGACGGATTATCGTGCATTATTGGTATTTTGGTATCCACAGCAGCAAACACGACATTTAGACAGTTTTGAGTTTGGTTTAAAAGCAGCGGGTATAGATTATTGTGCGGTTGCCAATTATGAAGATAAAGCTCTGAGTGATTTATTAAAAAGCTGGCTAGCATGGTCGTAGTAATAGATATGAAACGTATATAAAAGCAGACATAAAAAAGACGCCCTATATAAAGGCGTCTTTTTTTAAATATTAAAATTATTGATAAAAGCGTTATTATTTAGAACTTGTTTTTTAAAGCCATGTTTTAAAGTTATGATTTAAAGCTATGTTTTAAACAATTGGTTAAAATAAATTTTGCATCCAGCGACTAAAACGTTGCCATGTACGGCTCATAAAACCTGATTGCTCTATATCGCTAGTCGCAATAATAGGCACAGATGCCACTGCTTTTCCGTCGATAACCGCCATCATTTTACCAATTTCTTGGCCTTTCTTGATAGGAGCTTCTAAGCTTTCAGGAATATTGACCACAGTCGTGATTTTATTCTTTTGGGTTTTACTGGTCAGAATTTGTAAGTTATCGCCAGTAGCAACCTCTATTTCATCTGACTCCCCAAACCATACGGGTACTTTACTGACAAACTGCCCAGCAGGTGCTTTGGTAACGGTTGTGAAATGACCAAAACCCCAATTAAGTAATTCACGTGACTGATCAGCACGTGCTTGCTGGCTTTTGGTACCCATGATGACAGAAATTAAGCGCATACCTTCACGGTTACTAGAAGCAACCAAGCAATAGCCTGCAGCGTCTGTATGTCCTGTCTTTAGACCATCAACCGTCGGATCAGTGGCAAGCAGGGCATTACGATTACCTTGAGTGATACCGTTATAGGTAAACTCTTTTTCTGCATAAATACCGTAGTAGTCGCCACTATTTTTGACAATAGCACGTGCCAATTTCGCCAAGTCTAAAGCGGAAGCTTGGTGACCTTCGTCAGGCATACCCGTAGAGTTAATAAAATTGGTGTTTTCCATACCAAGCTTTTGCGCTTGCTCATTCATCAAAATAGCAAATGATGCTTCGCTACCGGCGATATGTTCAGCCATAGCCATTGAGGCATCATTACCAGACTGAATGATAATACCGCGTAGCATATCGATGACACTCGCCGTTTTATTTACTGGCACGTACATGCATGATTGGCTGCTACTACCACGGCACCAAGCATTCGGGCTCATCAGTACTTGTTCGTCCTCTTTGAGGTCACCTGATGCTAAGCGCTGCTCAATGATGTAACTGGTCATCATTTTAGTCAAGGACGCTGGCGGTAGTGCTTGATTAGCATTTTTTTGTGCCAATATCTCGCCAGTATTATAATCCATTAATACATAGGCCGTATTTTCCATCTCTGGTGGCTGTATGGCTGCGTTCGCCATCATTGCACTCATAGAAATACTGACGCCCACTACCAGCTGTACCAACTGTTTTTTCACACGCTTTACTGTCATAGATTGTTACACCGCATCATAAAACCAAATGTATCTATCGCTTATGTCTGGTACTGAATCTCATATATAACTTAGATAAGCTAAGTCAAATCTAAGGTTTAAAATAGATTTTGGAGGGGAGCAGTGACGACTGAGCGATGGACATAAAATTAACGCCTTATCTTAGCAAAATGCCGACCGATGGGGAAACGATATATGCAATAAAATAAGACGTTATTGAAAATAGAGTAGCCAGATTTATAAAAATCACTCATAAAAAAGCTTGCTGCTATCCCTATTAGTTAACTAGGATAACAGCAAGCTTTTAGATCAAGTTACCTAAATGGCTAAGCTTATAAAGATATTTTTCCATAATGCTAATTAAGCATTTCGATACAGACGTTATAAGATATAAACGTTATAAATAGATAATGCCGCTGAGTTATTGTCGTTAATTATGGCGGATATTATCAGTTTTACTTTAGCACGCTCATTCGCAAGATTTTACTACTAATATTCAGCATCCGCTAAATCTTCGCATAAGGCTTTGTTTTCTTGCTTAGAGAAGCCCATCGTCCAGCTACGGATACCTTGTAATATCTGGCGGTAATCCTGCTGTGTAGACAGGTATTGGATAGCCGCTTTTGGATCTTCTAACGATGGCATCAACTCGTGAAGCTGGACGTTATAAGATTTATAAAAGCGTTGTTTTTGTTTGCCACTCAGCATCGACGGACATATCTCTGCCAGCACCTGCATAACTGCAATTTCGTGCTTAGTGATATTAACGCCGGATAAATCTAGAGGGATGGTAGTCGCAGAATTAGACGCGGCATTGGTCGCTTGAGACAGCATAGCAACAGACGTTATCAGTCCTGCGAGCCCAACTTTTGAGGCAGTCTTTGCTAGTATAGAAACTATAGATAATATCGATTGATTATTCATTCAGTATTACACTCGCTTATCTTTATTTAATGGTGCTATGTTAATGGGTAAAAAAACAAAAGTCACATAAAATATTGCTTTATGTGTAGATATATTGTGAGCCAAACAGCGTCTACAGCAACATATCAGTAGTATAAAGGGGTAAGTTACGTCAACATAAAAGTATAAGTTAATATTGTTGTAGGTTGTTGCCTACTGTAACCTCGCCAGAGGTTTTTACGCTAAAAAATGACGGTATTCGCAACGACAAAGTAAGCAATAAACTCGACTATCAAGCAAATTCTGCATAAAGACTGGGTTCGTGTCTATGGACTATTAGGGTATAATCGCCCAAAATATAGTCGTGTCTATCAAAATCTCAGACAGAAGTTCAGAATGTCTAATAAAGACTTAAGCAGATATTAAATCAGGGATTTAAGAAAATATAAGCACTAGCTTTAATCAAAAGTATAAAAAATCAGCGCGCACAAAAATCCAATAGAGTAGGTTGATTATAGCAATTTTGCGATAACAAAGCAGATAAGTAGACAGATGGTCATTTATAAATTTATTGAGTAAAAATGAAATTTTTAATTAGTAATGATGATGGGGTTCATGCCCCAGGGTTACTGGCACTATATCAGGCATTATCCAGTATTGGTGAGGTCATGGTAGTCGCGCCAAATAATGAACAAAGTGGCTGCGCGAGCTCATTGAGTATCACCACGCCTTTATATACTCATCAGTTAGATTCTGGCTTCATTGCCGTCAATGGTACGCCTGCTGATTGTATTTATATGGCCTTACATGAGTTGTATCGCCATACACGCTTTGATTGTGTGATTACTGGTATCAATTCAGGTGCTAATCTTGGTCAGGATGTTTTATTTTCTGGCACCTTTGGGGCAGCATTGACCGCACAGCTTTTTGGCATACCAGCCATCGCGACCTCCCTAGTGGGCGGCGGGGTAAAAGGTGACGGGCAAGAGCAAGCCAGTCATTATCAAATGGCAGCAGATGAGATTGTTAAACTATTGGTAGATACGCCAATATTGGATATGTGTAAAAATTTGCCCTATCACGTATTAAACGTTAATATTCCTGATGTTGGTAGTGTTGATGACATCAAAGGTCGCAAGATAACCTCCTTAGGTCACAGTCAGATTGCACGTCCTGTACACAATATGGTCGACCCACGTGGACGAGATGCTTATTGGTTATCTCTACGTAAATGTCAGAATGAGCAGTCAGCAGAAACAGAAGACGTTCAGTCATCTGCAATAAACTTGACAGACGAGCAAGCGGTTGCCGCAGGTTATATTAGTCTGTCACCAGTACGATTACCTCATACGCCAATCGCCGCACTCGATACGCTCTCAACGCTAGTGCTGTAAACTAAATCGAATATTGACGATGGTAGCTAAACACCTAACGATATAACAATTAGCAAAATGCTTGTGAGTAACACAAGGAGTTTGTGAGTAACATAAAGAATAGGAAATCTTATATGAAGAAGCTTATTGCTGGATCGCGCTTTGCAACGTTGGCATTGATGGGCACTATGACGGTCGCTGCAGTCACTATGGTGGGCTGTGCAACCAAGCCTACTTACCAATCAGCCAACCAAGCTGGGCCTAAAATTATTACCAATGGTCAAGGTGTGCCTAACTATCATCGTGTACAGCGCGGCGATACGGTCAGTCAAATTGCCGAGCGCTATCGTATTAGTTACCGTCAAATCGGGGCACTCAATCGTTTAGACAGTAAATATACGATTTATAGTGGTCAATGGCTCAAATTGTGGCAAGGTGAGCCTGCAGGTGCTACTAATAACAATCGCTACAATGCCTCGAACAACACCTCTGCGCCTGCACAACCAACCTACACGCCGCCAGTGACAAGTACACCCAATTATTCGCAAAACCCCGTTTATGAAGTCACTGCCAATGCAACCTCTGGTTATGAATATCCGACTCGCAACCAAATAACTCGTAACTTTGATGCAGCCGCTGGCAATATGGGTATGTGGTTCGCTGGCACAGTGGGCGATCCGGTACTTGCCAGTCAATCAGGTACGGTGCTTTACTCCGGTAATGGTCTGCCAGAATACGGCGAGCTTATTATGATTCGTCATAGTGATAACTATATCACCGCCTACGCCCATAACAGCCAGTTGCTTGTTAAAGAAGGCGATAGCGTCCAACGAGGTCAGCGTATTGCAAATATGGGTAACAGTGGTCAAACCAATCAAGTAGGCTTAGAATTTCAAGTGCGCTTAAATGGCAATCCTATCGATCCGCGTGCAGTGCTAGGGCGTTAAATTCAGGATATTAAATTTAATGCAACTTGTTTCGTTACTTGGCTATTGAGTGGTTTTACTTATAAATTTTGCTTACAGGCTTTACTTAAGCCACTTCATTAAATGGATTTAACTAAGCCAACTTACTTATTGATACTTGAGACTTATTATGCAACTAAAAAAACAATACCTGACCCTTTTTCCAGCCTTGGTTATGGTCGGCTGTACCAGTCAGCAGGCGATGCAGCAGCCTAATAAGCCGGTTCGTCAAGGGAATGTCCAAATTACCCAGACGCAAACCATTCAGGTGAAGCCGACGCCAGTGCCAGTCATCAAACCGACGCCAGTTGCAAAGCCGAGCTATAATAGCTTTTCTGACTGGAAGTCTGACTTCTCTATGCGCGCGATTTCATCAGGCCATGATGCTTCAACGGTTCGCCGTCTGCTTGATTCTGCTTACTTAAATCAGCAAGTTATCTCGCTTGACTCAGGACAGCCAGAATTCTCTAAAATGCCATGGGAATATGTTGATTCTGCCGTATCAGATGGCCGCGTGAGTACGGGTAAGCGTAAGTTTGCTGAGCAGCGCTCATTCTTATCACAGTTAGAATCACAATATGGTGTCAATGCAGAAATCATCGCTGCTATTTGGGGTATGGAATCGTCATATGGCGTCGTGACTGGTAATAGCAGTATACCAAGCTCGCTTGCAAGCCTTGCCTATGACGGTCGCCGCCAAGAGTTTGCTGAAACTCAGTTACTATCGTTAGCGACGCTATTGCAGCGCGGCGATGTGTCTTGGTCACAGCTTGATGGCTCTTGGGCAGGCGGCATGGGACAGACGCAGTTTATCCCTGATACGTGGCTTAAGCATGGCGTAGATGGCGATGGTAATGGACATCGTAACCCATGGGCAACGGGTGATGCTTTGGCTTCGACGGCCAATTATCTGAGCAATTCAGGTTGGGTACGTGGTTTAGCACCTTTTTATGAAGCAACTATTCCGTCGTCATTTGATTATTCGACCGTTGGTACCAAGCAAACGGCTGCTAGATGGGCAGCCATGGGCGTTGATACCATAGCCGATGTGTCTTTAAATGGTAATACTCACATGGAGCTATGGCTGCCGGCTGGTAAAGACGGTCCAGTGCTACTGCTAAGCCCAAACTTTGATGTAATCAAAGTCTATAACAATTCATCAAGCTATGCGCTAGGTGTCAGCTTATTGGGTAAAGCACTGGTCGGACAAGGTGGATTGCAAAAGTCATGGCCGCGTTATGAGCGTCCGTTATCAACGTCGCAAGTACGTAATTTACAGCAGCGTTTGACCAGCTCAGGCTATGATACGAAAGGCTCTGATGGTATCGTTGGTACCAATACTCGCAATGCGTTTCAGCGCTGGCAAGCAGCCAACGGTCAGACCCCAGATGGCTTTATCACTCAACGTAGTGCGTCTTCATTAGCGTCATGGTGAGACAGATTGAAATCACTGTTTTTGGATAATCGTTGTTTTCAACGGTTGTTTTCAACGGTTGTTTTTGAATAATGGTTATGAATAAGGGCTATTCTAGATAGTCTGAGGTTAATCGTTCACAATATAAGCTAGCCTGTAACATGATAAGAAAAAAGTCCTCAGACAAACGAGTTCAATATTGGCGCTCGTTTCGTTTGAGGACTTTTTTTAATAAGTTAAAGTGAAAGTGCTACTTCAATCATACTGTTTGAAGCGCTAGCGATTTTCATCGGGACGCTTAATACTGTCTGGACTTGCTGCATAAACGGCATCAAGTTCTGTTTCTGTCAGATATTTCTCCACCGTAGGGTACAACTCTCGTTCTTCGAAACGAATATGGTCGTATAATAGAGCGCCCAATTCTTGAACTTGCACAGCGGTTATAGTCTTACTAACAGTTTTTTGTGATTGCTCAACTTCATCCATCAGTTTATATAACTGCTTATGCTGACCATCAAGCGTATCAAGTACTGAGGCAACGTCAGAGTGCGAGGCGCGGTAAGGCTCTAAAGCATGAGCGATTATGTTGTCTTCAATCTGAAAGTGATGTTGCATATCGCTGATGTAAGAGGTGAGATTATCCCAGTGTTTGGCAACTTCTTCAGGCTCATCACTGCATTCTTTAGCATGGCGAGACAGGTTAAGCCCAAGATGATGCTGGCGTGATAGTGGCTGTAATTGATTGGCGCGCTTCATAATACAATACCTTAATGATTCGAGAAATCATGATTTGTCAATTATTTGGAGGGATGCTATATGTTCAACTATCTACTAATCCTGCACTTACTCGGCGCAGCAATTTGGACAGGTGGTCATTTAATCTTAGCATTAGTGATACTGCCTAAAGTGCTATCTTCACGTAATTTAGACGCGTTGTTACAATTTGAGCAGCAGTTTGAAAAGATTGGGATGCCAGCTTTAGCTATCCAAATTATTACGGGCTTATGGATGGCTCATAATATCTTGCCTAATGTGAGCGCTTGGTTTGCTTTTGATAACGATATTAGCATCTTGATTGGTATAAAGTTAATACTCTTATTGATGACGGCTACTGTCGCTATGCATGCGCGTTTTTGGGTGATACCACGTTTATCAGCAGACAATTTAAATGGATTTGCTGTTAATATTGTTTTAGTGACGTTGTTATCAGTCACGTTTGTAGTGATCGGTACGTTATTCCGTACAGGTTTTTGATGGCTTCAGTGAGTTATTTAAATAAAATGATAAGCACAGAAAATTAGATATACAAATAATTGAGGTAAAACGTACTTAAACTTAACGGTGTAAATGCGTTTTATGTTTAAGACAGAATATGGCGCAGCGGATGAAACTCTAATCTTTGACCATGAGATATTACCCCATCCCAAGTATGTCATGTAAATTTATAATGATGATCGGTATTTGGTCGCAAGTTGTAATAAGCACTTGGTCACCAATTCTTAAAAAGCAGAATGCATGCACACAGACTTATAGAAAATACATTGTTAAAAAGTATATTACTTCTCAAGGGGTGATAAAGAAAGAATAACTAACTCTTACGGATAAAGGTTTTAAGCGGAAATTCAGACACAAAAAAACCTCAAACAAAGTTATGTTTGAGGCGAAACTTGCTTAAACTCGAAAGTTTAAATTCGTTTTAACTTTTTACTAAATATGGCGCAGCGGACGGGACTCGAACCCGCGACCCCCGGCGTGACAGGCCGGTATTCTAACCAACTGAACTACCGCTGCTTAGGTCGTCTTTAGCGTTTCACCTTTTTAAAGAGGCCCACTTCACTAAAATAGTGGTGGGTGATGACGGATTCGAACCGCCGACATTCTGCGTGTAAGGCAGACGCTCTACCAACTGAGCTAATCACCCTTCGAACAATTGCTAGGCAATTTATTCCACATTAACCGAGCTCTAAGTTTGTCACTAAGCTCTGCTGCTGTGGGTGTGTATTATATACACTTACACATGGCTGTCAAATACTATTTCACGTTTTTTATAAAATGCTTGTTAATAATTTTGCTAAGAGTAGCACTAAATACAGTGGCAACCCCTGTAGTGGCTACATAGTTACCTATTGCGTGCACGTTAAAAGCCACTATACTGGGTCAATTATATTTAGTTGTGCTGATGATTGGAGGCGAATATAGAAGCTTTAGCGACTACTGAGCAGCAAATTGCGGCATGGTCATGGACTGATTTTGCCGGACTGGGTCTGATAGTTCATATTGTTCTGATGATAGTGATGACCTTGCGGATTGTCTCTGTACAGCGAAACATTGGAGTAGCCATTGCGTGGATAGCTATTCTGTTTACGCTGCCTGTGTTTGGGTTGATTGCTTATATTTTGGTAGGCGAGCCGATGATTGGTCGCCGTTATCGCAATCGCATGGATCAAGCCCGGTTGCTTATGAATGAGATGGCACAGCGGGAGCGACTGATCTTTGATGAAGGTCAAGAGGTCCTATCCGAGCATTACCGCGGTGTCAGTCAAATTGGGACGCGTTGGACAGGGTTCGGTGTGTTTTCAGACCACGACATGCAACTATTGACACACCCTAATATTATTTTTAAGCGTTTGATCGATGATATCAATGCTGCCAAGCGCACTATTTTAATGGAGTTTTATATTATTTACCCCAAGGGGCAAGTGTTAGATGTGATAAAAGCGTTGATAGCGGCCGCTCAGCGCGGTTTGGAATGTCACATTCTGATCGATAGTGTGGGTAGTTTTAGCTTTTTTAACAGTGCTGAACATCGAAAACTAGAAAAAGCTGGCGTTTTTGTACACCAATCGCTGCCAGTAGGACTATTTAAGACATTATTTAAACGTTCTGATTTGCGTAATCATCGCAAAATTGTAGTCATTGATGAGTACATTGGGTATATCGGCAGCTTTAATTTAGTTGATCCTAAGTTTTTTAAGCAGGATAAAGATGTCGGTGAATGGATTGATGTGGCAATACGCAGCGTCAGCGATAATGAGATCAGTATTACAACCGCGATGGCAAAGGTAGTGGTCACCGATATTGGTGCTGAGAATAGTGACAATTTAGACGCGTTACACCAACGAGTGAATAGCTATACGCGTAAATTGTATGTGCGCCATCCAACCATCAATGATATCAATAGTCGAATAAAAGTGTTAAATAAGGATATAGAGCCTTTTGAGCAGACCAGTACTGGGTCAATGTCTACTATCATTCCGCAGTTGCCTATCGTAAAAGGTGTGGTCGCGCAGCTGATTCCTTCAGCACCGCAAGTGACGGCACATGTCATTTATAATACGTTAGTGACTATTCTACATCGCGCCAATAAGCGTATTCGCATCACTACACCCTATTTTGTACCTGATGAGGCACTATCAGGGGCGCTGGTCACGGCAGCAAAGCGCGGGGTTGAAGTCACGCTCATTATTCCTGAAAAGGTCGATTCGTTCTTGGTTCAGCACGCTTCGCAAGCTTACTATCAAGAATTGTTGGAAGCTGGCGTGACCATTGCCTTGTTTAAAGGCGGTCTGTTACATGCTAAAACCGTGGTCATCGACGATGATTATTGCCTATTTGGCACCGTTAATATTGATATGCGCAGCTTTTATTTGAACATGGAAGTCAGCTTGGCTATCTATACCCCAGAGATGGTCGCACAAGTGGCTGCATGCCAAGAGTCATATTTACAAAGCTGTCGCTTCTTAGGGTTAGAGGAATGGCAACAGCGCCGTGATTATGAACGCTTATTCGATAATGTGGTGCGTTTGTTTAGTCCGTTATTGTAGAATTAGTATCATATAGACTGCTGTTGCAAGGATTCAGATTGTAGCTATTTGGATTGTAGCTATTTGGATTTTAGGTTAAGGTAAGCGACACATTTTATATTATCATCGTGATTACCTGATCCTCTCTATTATCACTGTATATTTTTAAAGGATACGCTTTTCTTATGTCTGCATCACCCTTAACGCCACTTGATTATATTGCAGCAGGCTATTGGCAGGATTTTTTAGCTAAGCGTCCTATCGCTGGCGGTATTGCTTATGAAGCAGAGTTGCGCCACTGCACATTGGATGAATCGCTGGCAAGTTTACAGCGAGTAGATGTTTTGCTGTCGCAGATACGCCGCGATATGATTAAGGCTAGCATGTGGGATGAGGCAACGTTATTAACGGACGAGCGCTATCGTAATTTTATGGTGTTTTTAGCGTTTTATGCAGGACGAGTATTGGCACAGCAATGGCAACATGCGTCGCATTGGTTTGGTCAGTTTGAGCTACGTCAGCGTTATCCGGAATTATCGCTGATAACAGATGATTTTTATCAGCATATGGCGGTATCTTATGGCTCTGATCATACTGTCTATGAAAACACTCAAAATAGTAATGATAATGTAAAAGCACCTCTGTTTTTTGCGTTAGAGACGATAGGGTTGCGTCTATTTGGTCATATCGACCGGCCGTTTAAATCGGTGCAAGGTGGTCAAGTGCCAAGCGGTTTATATCAAGCGGTCAGTGCAAGACTGCCAAATTCTATTGATGATAAGAGCTTATCAATAACGACGCCAAGTGACATTTCAAATAACGCTTCAAACAACACGCCAAATATTGATAAAAGCATTACTCAAAGCATTACTCAAAATAGTCATCCCAATGTTGATTCAGCTAGGGCTATTAATACGAGCCAAACTGCTACTTATAACGACTCATTATTAATCGATCCATTATTAAATGAGCATACTAATAAAGAATCGATAGCCGCTATAGTTGTGAATGATGAAATCTCTAAAAAAATCATTCTAAATAAGCCAGTTGATACGGAAATATATCAAAATCAGCTTCAGCAAAAACCTGAATATTCTGAATCTGCACTTTCCAAATCTCCAACTTCTAAGTCTGTAGTTTCTAAAATAGAGTCGCCATTAGCGCCAACGATACCATTGGTAGCTACTAAGCCCGCAGCTACTTTGCAAACAGCGGTAAAAATATCGCCAACGCCGGAGATTTTCGTTCAGCTGCTAACAGAGCTAGATGAGATAGAGGTAATACAATCGGCTGGCAAGACGGAATATGAGCAAGCGCGTAAGGTCTTGGATCAGTTTGAACAGCATATCGCTCGGCAACAGAAACCACGCGCGCAAATGGTATTTTCAGAGGCTCATGTAGATTCAAAAAAGCAAGCGCTGCTGATATTACAAGACGCTGCAAATGCTGGCAATACTGCTGCTATGCTGCGTCTTGCGATGTATGAGTTACTTGCTGAAGGTCTAAAAACGGATAAAGCAGCTAGCGCAGATTCAGGGGTTGAATGGGTGAAGCAAGCAGCCAGTCAAAATGACAGTCGTGCCCAGCGTCTACTGAGTAAAATGTATTACCAAGGAGTAGGTCTGCCACAAGACATAAACATTGGTAAATATTGGCTAGAGCAAGCCGCAGAAAACGGTCATGCAGAGGCTGCCAGTTTGGCAGAGCAATGGCAGCAAGCGCAGGCGTTAATCACGACGCAAAAGCAAGAGCAGCATAGTCTCAAGCGCTATCAGATATTGTTTGCTGTGATTATCGTTATAGCATTACTCATCATCTTTCTTGTTTAAAGAAACGGTGTCTTAAGCTTTGCATTTATTTGTATTTAAAAGCTTATCGTTAAGCGCAGAATTCAGGTAGAATTGTTGCGTTTTTCATCACCATTTCCTCTTGTCTGATCCATTAATAATCTGAGCTTCTTCATGCCATCTTCTGATACCTCAGCAAAACCCTTTAGTGCAACCGTTCAGCCTATGCAGAGCCGAGCGGTTTCTAAACCACCCCTATATTATCAAGTGAGCATTGGCTTACTAAAGCCGCTATACCGTCTGCAAGTATGGCGACGCTCGCATAAACGTGAGAATTATCAACAAGAAGTTGAGCAGCGTTTTGGGAAGCGTTATCCAGCATCGCCTGTGAATGAGTCAGTAAGTACGGCAAATGCTAAAGCGGATGTAAATGGCTATGGCTACGAAAATAATAATAAAAAAGTCATATGGTGCCATGCCGTATCCTTAGGTGAAACCAATACAGTCGCACCATTATTAGAGGCGTTATTGGCTCGTGGTTATCGGATATGGTTGACTAATACTACACAGACAGGTTTTGCGCGCGGTGCCAGTCGTTTTGCCGAGGACATTGCGCAAGGTCGATTAAGCCATAGTTATGTGCCTGTTGACAGTCCGGCTGTGATCGAGACGTTTTTGACTCATGTGCAACCTGTGGCCGCCTTATTTGTGGAAACAGAGCTATGGGCAAATATCTTAACCAAATTATCCGAGCATAATATTCCGAGTATCTTGGTCAATGGGCGACTGTCAGCATCTTCTTTTAAAAGCTATCAAAAGATTGGTGCGGTGAGCGCCAGTATGATGAAAAATCTGAGTTTGATTATTGCGCAGGATAATGACTCTGCCAAACGTTTTCGGCAGTTGGGTGCGCATAGTGCGCAAATCCGTGTGGCAGGCTCGCTGAAGTGGGTGATTAATACACCTAAGCTGGAGGATAAAGTCGCTAATATAGAGGGCGATATAGCCGATGAGCTTACTGATATAGAATCATGCACGAGCGATATCCCCACAGATTTAGGCATGATTAATCGTCCTATTTGGGTGGCGGCAAGCACTCATAGCGGTGAGGAAGAAGTTGTATTGGCATGGCAGCAGCAAATATTGTCCAATCCTATATTAGTAGAAGCACTATTAATTATCGTTCCTAGGCATCCAGAACGCTTCGATGAAGTGGCAGAGCGTATCCAAAGATCAGGGTTTGCAATGGCACGGCGTAGTATTGATGACACTGTCACAACGCAAACACAAGTATATCTGGCAGATAGTATGGGCGAGCTGATGGCTTGGTTTGCGCTCGCTGATGTGGCGTTTGTCGGTGGCTCATTAGTAGATATTGGTGGTCATAATCCGGTCGAGCCTGCAAGTGTGGCAACGCCAGTATTGATGGGTATTCATACGCAATCCTGCCAAAGCGTCGTAGATAAACTAGCTAGTGTCGGAGCGTTATATCAACCAAAGAACGAGGTTTATAGTCCCACTGCGGGTGATGAGCAAAGCGCTCAAACGCATTCGTCTGAGACGGATAAAAAGTCTTTAGATGATGAGACGCTTCTTTATCAACAGCTAAAACACTGGTTAAATCATGAATCCTTAGCTAAGCAAGCAGGGCGCGCAGGCGCGCAGATGACAGAGCAGCAACAGGCAGTATTGAGTCGTCAGCTATCGATGATTGAAGACGTTATTGAGCAGCATTCGACTCAAGATTTAAACTCAGAGACGCTATGAACTGTATTTTATTGCCGGCTGCAAATTTCTCAGGTGACTCTGCCCAAATTAATACAGTAGCGCAAATAGCTCATATTGATAAAGTATTAGCAGCAAAAGTGGGTGATAGCTTAAAGATCGGACAGCTTGGCGGTAATCTCGGCACTGCTATCATTGAGCATATAACACCTGAAAATATTCAGCTGCGTGATGTACAGTTGACGATGGCTCCGCCACCAAAGCTAGATCTCACCGTAGTATTAGCATTGCCCCGACCAAAAGTATTGCGCCGTCTCATTATGGATATGACCGCGCTTGGCGTACGCGACATTATTCTTATTAATAGCTATCGCACCCAAAAGAGCTATTGGCAAAGTCCAATGCTAGGTCGTTTGGATGAATTTGTATTAGAAGGACTGCAACAAAGTGTTGATACCGTTGCGCCGCGTATTAGCCTACAAAAACGCTTTAAACCCTTTGTTGAAGATGAATTAGCGCCTCTAATTAGCAATCGAGCAATCGTCGCACACCCTTATGCTGCATTATCATTTTCACAATACCTGCAACAACAAGCGTTGGTAACACCTGAAAAAAATGAGATTTTATCTGTAGATTCCAGTTCGTCAAATAAGACGGCTTTTTTACCAAGTATAGTATTTATAGGCGCAGAAGGCGGCTGGATTGATTATGAGGTTGAGTTGCTTGCCACACAAGGTTGCCAAGCCGTATATATAGGTCAACGAATATTGCGTACGGAAGCGGCAGTTAATGTCATTTTGGGGCAATGGCTGTTATAAAACAACAGTTAAAAAACCAATGCTAAATCAAGGCTAAACCCATACTATTAAGCATAAAAATTGGCTTAAAAACAGCTTTTTAAGCATTATCAATAAGTCATCATTTAGCTGAATTACTGAGTTAAATAAAATGTATTGATAATTAATCTCATTTCCATTAGTATATGGTTTCCAGACATTAAGGTCTTCCTAATCCTATCAATACATGATTTTTAATGTCGTTTTATCTCATCTATCCGTCGTGCTCTTATGGGGAAATCCATGTCATTAAATGCGATCAGTGCAAATTTATCTTCTATCAAGCTTACTTTACCAGTTGCTGTATTTGGCGCGATGTTAGCGCTTGCTGGCTGTAGCAAATCATCTACGCCAGAAGAAAGTGTTGATGCTGAAACGCCAGCGCCTAGCACTGAGCAAGAAGTGGCTAAAGATAATGCTACTGCTGCCAGTGGACAGATAGTGACGATTTACTCATCACGTAATGAGCAGTTAATCAAGCCTTTGTTAGACCGTTATACAGAGCAGACGGGTGTCAAGATTGAGCTGGTTACCGATAAGACGGGTCCACTGATGGCACGTCTACAAGCGGAAGGTAAAAATACTCCAGCTGATATACTTTTAACGGTTGATGCGGGTAACTTATGGCAAGCGGCAGAGCAAGGTTTGCTACAACCTGTTGCTTCTACGATTTTAGAGGCAAATGTACCTGCTAAGTATCGTGATCCAAAAGGTCAGTGGACCGGTCTGTCATTGCGCGCACGTACTATCTTTTATGATCCAAGTAAAGTGAGCGCCGACCAATTATCCACTTATGAGGATTTAGCCGACCCAAAATGGAAAGGTAAGCTTTGTCTACGTTCATCAAAGGCCGTCTATAACCAATCATTGGTTGCTAGCATGATGGAAAATTTAGGCGAAGAAAAAACAGAACAAATTATTCGTGGTTGGGTTGCTAATCTAGCAACTGACGCCTTCAGTGACGATACCAGTATGTTAGAAGCTATCGCTGCTGGTCAGTGTGAAGTGGGTGTCGCTAACAGCTATTACTATGGTCGTATTTTGGATGAGAAACCTGATTTCCCAGTGAAGATATTTTGGGCAAACCAAGAGACTACTGGTACCCATGTAAATATCTCTGGCGCTGGCGTTATTACCGATTCAGACAATCCTGATGGCGCGCTCAAATTGATGGAGTGGTTATCTTCTGATGAGGCGCAAGGTCTCTATGCTAGTTCTGATAAAGAATATCCAGTGAAAGAAGGTGTTGATGAATCAGAGCTGCTTAGATCTTGGGGTCCATTCAAACAAGATAGCATCAGCGTACAGAAATTTGGTGAACGTCAAACCCAAGCCATTCAAATGATGGATAAAGCAGGTTATAAATAAAAGATTGTCAATCATTTAGCTGCCAGTTAATTGGCTGGCCGCTATTAATTGAGTAACTGAGATCATTATGTGTATGGCACGGTAATAATTTATGCTAACAATACCAGAATCGTCTGCTAGTCAGAACAATACTGTCAACGACGCTAATAATGACAATAGCAATGGCAATGGTAATGGTAATGGTAATGGCAATACTAACCAATCTGTTAGCCAAGACCATGCTGTTCGTAAACGTATTATCTCAAAATCAGTCTTAGGACTGATTTCGTTTTTTATGCTAGTGCCGATTTTAGTCGTACTATTATCATGGACGCAGCCGGTAGCCGATATTTGGACGCATATGCGTGAGTACGTGCTGCCACAAGTGCTCAAGAATACCGCCATTTTATTGATGATGGTAACGGTGATTTCTGGCACTATCGGTACCGCAATGGCTTGGGTCACCAGCATGTACCGCTTCCCTGGGCAGCGGTTTTTTTCGTGGGCGTTGATGCTGCCACTGGCGATGCCAGCTTATGTACTAGCGTTTGTCACAGTTGGTATCGTTGATTTTAGTGGGCCACTGCAAACTGCCTTGAGGGATTTTGGCTTTACGGCTGCTATCCCATCGGTACGCAATGTTTGGGGTGCAGGGTTAGTATTATCATTGGCTTTTTATCCCTATGTTTATTTGCTGGCACGCCAAGCCTTTTTATCGCAAGGCAGGAGAGCGATTGAAGCAGGGCAGATGCTTGGTTTGAGTCGTAGTCGAGTGTTTTTTCGGCTGGCATTACCGCAAGCACTACCTTGGATTATCGGTGGATTGTTGCTAGCAACGATGGAAACGCTAGCAGACTTTGGTGCGGTTTCGGTGTTTAATGTCGATACCTTTACCACTGCGATTTATAAGGCATGGTTTGGTTTTTTTAGTTTGACGACCGCGGCACAGTTAGCAGCACTGCTAATCGGCGTGATATTTATTGTCGTGTTGTTTGAGCAGTATTGGCAGACAAAGCGTGGCAATACGGTCGCTCAAGGGAGCAACCAACGTTTTGAAGCCAACAAACCAGCGAAGTGGGCAATGACGCTGCTTTGTACGCTAGTATTTTTAGTGGCGTTTTTGATACCGTTTTTACAGCTGATTTATTGGACCGCATTAAATTTTCAACAAGATTTTGATGCGCGCTATATTGATTTTGTCACTAATAGCCTCATGATTGCTAGTATGACCACGGCATTTATCGCCTTTTTAGCGATTATTATTGCGTGGGTTAAGCGCCAATATCCTGATAAGTCCACCAAGCTTATGACTACGTTAGCCAATTTGGGTTATGTGGTTCCGGGTACGGTCTTAGCAGTCGGTATCTTTATTCCTATTGCTTGGCTTGATAATCAACTGATTGCTTTTGGTGTGACCTCCACGCAGTTTTTGTCCGGTAGTGTGATTGTGATGCTCCTTGCTTTATCGACGCGCTTTATGACCGTCAGTTTCCAGCCGGTAGACCGTCAGCTGCAGCGCTTGACCGTCAATCAAGAAGCGGCTGCTAAATTGCTCAGTGATAGTGCTTTTCAGCGCTGGCGCCAAGTGATGTTGCCCGTTCTTAGCCCTGGAGTACTGACTGGGTTGTTGATGGGCTTTGTCGAAGTGATGAAAGAGATGCCTATTACCTTGATGACACGGCGGCAAGGCTGGGATACGCTAGCCGTCCGCGTGTTTGAAATGACCAGCGAAGGCATGTGGGGACGGGCAGCGTTGCCAAGCTTATTGATTGTGCTGGTAGGTCTTATTCCTGTTTGGATATTGCTTCGTCAAAGTGACAGGCAAGGTTAAGGTTTTTCTATAAATTGAATTATTTTTTCTTAAATGTATCTTTTATTAACTAGCCAGCTGGTTTTTAATGGTTGGCTGATGCTCATTATCATTTTTAGCGTTTTAATGATGGGTTTTATTCACTAATAGCTTACTGGTACTGTCTATGTATACTGACTTGATGAACGATTCAATAAATCCAGCAGACTCTAATTCTGTAAAGGCTAGGGTCAAGGCACAACAGAGTAATGTGAAAAAGCCAGCAATAACGCTGTTAACAAAGGCTCAAATGTCTCAAGCTCGAGCTGATAAAGGCATACAACAAGACGCTTTAAAGCTAAATACTGCCGTTAGTCAATATACTGAGACAACGATCGCTAATCAGCCTTATTTTAGTGTACAAGATTTGGTCGTCGGCTATGACGATACGATAATCGTCAATGGCTTGTCGTTAGATTTACAGCAGGGTGAGATTGGCTGTTTTTTAGGGTATAGCGGTTGCGGAAAGACCACGGCGCTAAGAGCCATTGCAGGGTTAGAACCAAGTCGTGGCGGAAAAATCAGCTTAAATGGTCAGCGTTTAACAGAGCAGGCAGCACGAGTCTCATTTGCAGTCGCACCGGCTAAACGTGGCATGGGTATGGTGTTCCAAGATTATGCACTTTTTGGGCATTTGAGTGTGGCAAAAAACATCGCTTTTGGTCTGAATAAATGGTCAGCTGCCGACAAAAAAGCGCGTGTCGCTGAAATGTTAGAGCTGGTTGAATTGTCTGAGCATGCGGATAAGCGCCCAAATGAGCTATCAGGTGGACAGCAGCAACGGGTAGCATTAGCCCGCGCATTGGCACCAAAGCCCAAACTCTTGCTACTCGATGAACCGTTTTCGAATTTGGATGTGGTGCTGCGTGAGTCATTGGCAATGAACGTCCGTGATATTCTCAAACGCACCCATACCACTGCTATTTTGGTAACTCATGATCAAAACGAAGCGTTTGCTTTAGCGGATAAAGTTGGAGTAATGAACAAAGGCAAGTTGGTGCAGTGGGCAACGCCAAGCGAGCTATATCACGAGCCGGTTAGTCCGTTTGTCGCTGAGTTCGTCGGCGAAGGAGCCATGATAGACGGCATCATCAAAGAAGGCCACGTTGAAACGGCGCTTGGCGATATTTATCGACGCACGGAAGTCTATGATGAGTCAGGACAACCGCTATATTGCGAGTATGATTATCCCAATGGTATGCCGATTAAAGTACTGGTACGCCCTGATGACATCGTCCATGATGATGAGAGTACACAGACGGCATTGGTAGTGGGTCGGGTATTTCGCGGTGCCAACTATTTGTATCGCTTGCAGCTTGATGATGGTCAAACGGTACTGTCTTTAGTGGCCAGTCATCATAATCACGAAATTGGCTCACAAATTGGCATCTTACCTATCCTAGAGCATGTCGTGGTGTTTGATGAAAAAGATATCAATGCCACCACATGGTCAGAGTACGATAGATCAGAGCGACTTGAAGACATCTGATAGCATTTATCAAGTTATCTTTATCAAAAGGATGCTTGATACTTAAGTTTTACAGCTCTTACTATAGGTAAGTTTAAGAGGTACGCGTTGCGAGTAGATGTAAGTAACGTCCAAGCCATTTATAGGGCTCTAATTGCGAGTAGCGTAGCTCCATACGTATGACTGCTTCAGGGTCATTATGACCGCCACGTTTAAGCGGGGAGTAATCATGAAACACGCGCAGACCGCTGGCAAGTAGCGTGTGATAATGATGAGTCTCTAACCAAGACTGCACTTCTTCTTTTGCCACCGGATGATTTGGTGTCAGGCTTTTTTTGTTATCAGCTTTGTATTCTGTGTTATCTAATAGGTTAAAATTACCCATAATAAGATTGCGATAATCGAAGCTTGCTGGATTATAAAAGCATAGCGAAATTGCGCCATTCTCAGTCAGATGGCGGTCAAAAAAATCCATCACTGCGGCCGGTTCTGCTAACCATTCGAGCAGAGCGTGGCACATGATTAAATCAAAATTCTCCGTTGTATTTACTGCCAATTCTTCTTCAAGCGCTTGATACGGGCAAACATACCAAGTGATATCTAAATTTTGTGTACTTTGTTCTACACTTTCTTTTGCTTTGTCCAGCATATTTACTGAGATATCATTAATGGCCAACGTATGTCCCTGAGCAGCAAGCTCAATGGCAATCTGTGCAAGTCCTGCGCCTACATCTAAAATACGTAAGGGTCGCCCAAGCGTTTTACTCATCTGCGCGCTATATGCAAAAATATCACGGCGCAATACTGCCAGCCGAATATCTCCCTTTAAGCCACCGTAGACCTTTTTTTCAAAGTGATCAGCAATCGTATCAAAGCTACGATCCGTACGCGTAACTTCTATTGGTTTTTTTATAACTTGTTCTGCTGAGTCTGTTGCTTGGCTATTTTTAATATCTTGACGATTGGTCTGCATAAAGATCTATCTATATCAGGGTGTTATATTGTTGGGTATCGTACAATAAAGTATGAGGCTAAGCTAGGACTGGTTTAGCCACTACTGACACTTGCAGTTATTGCAATCGCTATTAATCAAGCGCAAGCACGCAATATACATTGTTCCTGTAAAATAGCCGCTGTCTCTCACTGCTTAAAAAATGGCGAGTCTGTTTGCAAAAAAGGCAAGATTAGCCAGTCTAAACCAGTATGTCGTTAAAGTCGTTTTAATAATTATTATTCGATTGAAAAAAGACCGCTAATGAGCTGTTTTGCTTGATTTTAATGGCATCTAGAACCCCCTAAATAAACAAATTTGTGCTAAAATAGCTTCTTTTAATTATTATTAAAACTATCGCCATTTCTCCTTTGTTTCGCACGCTTAATAGTGCTTTTTTATGGTTTATATATTGATAGGTGCGACACGTTTATGTCGCTGTATTTTTGTATGACTACCAGCATTATGAGTAATAGCAACCGCGTAAACTTTAGGGAGTGGAACCAGTGAGGGAGTGTATATGAGCGAGTCGGTCAGTCCTATTGGCATCGTCGAAGAATTAAAACAATCCTATTTGGATTATGCGATGAGCGTGATTGTATCGCGTGCGCTGCCTGATGTGCGTGATGGCTTTAAGCCTGTACACCGCCGCGTAATGTACGCGATGCACGTATTGTCTAATGACTACAACAAGCCTTATAAGAAGTCGGCACGTGTGGTCGGTGATGTCATTGGTAAGTACCATCCCCATGGTGATAGTGCAGTATATGATGCGATTGTGCGGATGGCGCAGGATTTTAGCTTGCGTTACCCGATGGTCGATGGTCAAGGTAACTTTGGCTCGATTGATGATGATCCACCGGCTGCTATGCGTTATACCGAAGTGCGTATGACCAAGCTGACCCACCAAATGCTGGCTGATTTGGATAAAGATACGGTCGATTGGGAAGACAACTACGATGGCTCTGAGCGTATGCCTAGCGTCATGCCAGCACGGGTTCCAAACTTACTAGTCAACGGTGCTACTGGTATTGCCGTTGGTATGGCGACCAATATGGCGCCGCACAATCTTACTGAAGTGGTTAACGCTTGCTTGGCTTATGCCAGTAACCCGCAAATCTCTGCTGAAGAGCTGATGACATATATTTCAGGTCCTGACTTTCCTACTGGCGGTATCATCTACGGTCGCGCTGGCATCCAAGATGCCTATCGCACTGGCAAAGGTCGTTTGCATATTCGCGGTCGCTATCATATTGAGCCGATGACTGACACTGGCGTCAACCGTGATCGTGAGCGCATTGTTTTCACCGAAGTACCTTATCAATCTAATAAAGCTAAGATGATTGAGCGTATCGCAGAACTCGTCCGTGATAAAAAGATTGAAGGCATTAGTGAGATACGTGACGAGTCTGATAAAGACGGTATGCGCATCGCTATTGACCTGCGTCGCGGTGAAACGGCTGAAGTTATCGTTAATAATTTGTTCCTACAAACGCCACTTGAGTCTAGCTTTAGTATCAATATGGTGGCGCTCGATAATGGTCAGCCTAAGCTATTAACTTTACGTCAGCTAATCGCTGCCTTTGTACGTCATCGCCAAGAAGTCGTCACGCGCCGTACTATATATGAGTTAAATAAAGCGCGCGTTCGTGGTCATTTACTTGAAGGCTTGACCGTTGCATTGGCCAATATCGACGAGATTATTACAGCTATTAAAGCCTCTGCTAGTCGCGCTATGGCCCGTGAAAACTTACTCGATAATACGTGGGGCTCAGGTAGTGTAGTCGCCATGCTAGAAGCTGCTGGTAGCCAGTCAGTACGACCTGACTATATTGAAGGTGAAGATCCAAAAGCACCGTTTGGTCTTGTTGAAGGTGAGGAGCGCTATCGCTTATCACTTGAGCAGGTCAATGCGATTTTAGATATGCAATTACATCGCTTAACGGGTCTTGAGCAAGATAAGCTGACCGAAGAGTATCAGGATCTATTACGTGAAATCGCGAATTTAGAGTCTATTCTTGGTGATTTTGATAAGTTAATGACGATTATTTCTAACGAGATGATTGAAATTCGTGACAACTTCGGTGATGAACGCCGTACGGATATTGTTGATTCACGTACTGACTTTAGTCGTGAAGATTTGATTCCTGAACAAACGGTTGTGATGACGGTTTCGCGTACGGGCTATGCTAAAACTCAGCCGATTGACGATTATGTCGCGCAAAAACGTGGTGGTAAAGGCAAGTCTGCAACGGCGATGAAAGAAGATGATGTGATTGATCATTTAGTGGTAACGTCTACTCACTCGACTGTATTGTGCTTCACCGATACGGGCCGCGTGTTTAGCTTACGCGGTTTTGAAGTGCCCATTGCCAGTCGCGGCGCCCGCGGTCGTCCATTGGTCAACCTTATTGGCTTGAGTGCTGATGAGACAGTGACAACGATATTGCCAATTCCAAAAATAGTGGAAGAGCTTTCTGCAAAAGACGGAATGGCGCTAATAGATGTTACCGATCGCACAGGTAGCGATATCGGTATTGATATCGATATCGATAGCGATGAGGATTCATTAGAAATAATCAATGAAGCACAGCCGCCTTTTGTGTTCTTTGCGACCGCCAATGGTACCGTTAAGCGTGTCGAGCTTAAGCAGTTTGCTAACATTCGCTCTAACGGTCTGATTGCCGTTGGTCTAGAAGAAGGCGATAAACTGGTAAGTGCTCGTATCACCGACGGTAACCAAGAAGTGATGTTATTTGCTTCAAGCGGTAAAGCGATTCGTTTTGATGAAAACGATGCGCGTGCGATGGGTCGTACGGCAAAAGGCGTTCGCGGTATGCGCCTGGCTAAAGATGAGTTTATTAAGTCATTGGTGGTTATCGAAGATGACGTACACGAGATTCTGATTGCTTGTGAAAACGGTTTTGGCAAACGTACCTTTGTTGAAGAGTTTAATAAGCAAGGACGTGGCGGTGGCGGTGTTATCGCTATCAAAACGAGCGCGCGTAACGGTGCATTAGTTCGTGCGACTAAGGTTAATTCTGAAGATGATATTATCTTAATCTCAGACAAAGGTACCCTAGTTCGTACGCCCGTTGAGCATGTCGCCAGTTCTGGTCGTAATACCCAAGGCGTTACCTTAATTCGTTTATCTAAAGATGAGAAGCTGGTCGCTATGGCGTGTGTTGAACACGAAGAAGGCGACAATGAGTTAATCGATGCGATGAGAGAAGACGGTACCTTTGATGTAGAAGGTCAAGAGCAGATAGATATTGATGCAGTCACTGACAATGTAGCAGCAGACATCAATGATTCTATCGATATCGCAAATGACCATACCCTAGATGACGAATAACTATTTAATGGGTTAGCTTTTTAGTCTAGTCTGGCATCACTGTTCTAGAAAAGCCTCTGACGTTATCGTTGGAGGCTTTTATTTTTTTTATTTATTAGGGCTGTTGTTATGTCTGTTATTTTCAGGACCAATCAAACCTTTCAAGGCGCTTTAGCTTCGGTATCATCGAGTTTTTTATTCGCATTGATGTTCCTGTTTGGGCTGTTTATGCTGCCGTTGTCGGGTACGCAGGTGGCTTCATGGCGCATATTAATGATGCTACTGAGCTTGGTAATATTGGTCAGCTTTACCAAACAGTGGCAGCATGTCTTTGATTATTTAAAAACCCTAAAAACACCAAAAGAGTGGCTTATCTTTATATTGCCAACACCGATTTTAGGTGGGCAAATTTGGCTATTTATGTGGGCACCGGTGAATGGTTTTGGTCTTGATATAACCTTGGGCTATTTTTTATTGCCGCTAGTAATGATAGTGGTTGGACGTTTTTTTTATCATGAGCCTATGAGTGCGTTACAGTGGCTGGCAGCGCTATTTGCGGCAATGGGTATTGGTTATGATATATTCCAATACGGCACGGTATCTTGGGTAACGTTGTTTGTGTGTTTGGGTTATCCACCTTATTATCTGCTGCGGCGTAAGCTTGCCGTACCGCCTATTACAGGCTTGTTATCAGATTTAACCTTGCTCACACCTGTGGTACTTATCATGCTTTATGTGAGTAGCGGCTTTACTGTAGCGATAGCGGATGTTAAATTCTGGTATTTATTGCCACTGCTTGGTGCTTTTAGCGCGCTTGCGATGTCATTGACTATGATTGCTAGTAGTAAGCTACCCATTTCATTATTTGGAGCGTTAAGCTACGTAGAGCCCATGCTGTTGTTTGTCTTTTCCATCACCATTTTAAATCAAAGCTTGGATGAAGGTGGCTCTTTATTTATGTATGGCATGATTACGCTGGCATTATGTATTATGATTATTGATAGCATGAAGGGCTATCTTATGCGTCGCCGTGACAATCATTTACAGGGCTATCGAGAGCCGCAAGTGGGTGGATTTCCACCACGTCGTCGTTTAAAGGACTATCGTATAGAAGGTGTGTTAAAGGCGCATCGTTTCCGTAAAATTAGAAAGTATCAGCAGAAAATAGATAAAATCGCTCGTAAAATTGAAAGTTTAGATTCAAAATAAGTATCGATATAATTGTTAAGTGTTGGCAGTATCAGTATTTAAACTGCACTTTAGATACGTTATTTTAATCAGTTTTCATTACCATTTTTTATTGCTTTTTATGACTAGTCTTTTAATAATCAGGTTATATGGCTACATGGCAAGTCTATAAAACAGGTATTGAGTACATTATTATCAATCACTGTTATAATTGACTTAAATCGGGCTATTTTATTTAATAAGCTATCTATAAATGATGGTAGCGAACTACAAAAACTTATTACAAGGATCGTCTATGTTACATCTTCATCATTTAGCAAACTCACGCTCATTTCGTATCTTATGGCTGTTAGAAGAGCTTAATGTCGATTACCAATTGACCTGCTATGAGCGCAATAAGGCCTATCGTGCCCCTGATAGCTTGAAGCAAATCCATCCGCTCGGTCATGCGCCGATGTTAGAAGTAGATGACCGTGTGCTCATTGAGTCAGGGTTTATCATCGAATATTTATTAAAGCACTATGATACAGAAAAGCAGTTTAAGCCAGCTGATGATAATGAGGCCGCGTGGGAAGCTTATACTTTTTGGCTACACTTCTCTGAAGCGTCAGTAATGCCGCCATTAGTCATGCGTTTGGTCTTTACGAAAGTGGTTGAGCAGTCGCCTATGCTGATTAAGCCTGTGAGTAAAAGCATTCGTAAGCAAGTCGAAAAAAGCATGATAAGCAATAGCTTGGATGCTATATTGACGATGATGGAGCAGCATCTACAAGAAAATCATTGGTTTGCGGGTGCGGAATTTAGCGCGGCTGATATCCAGATGCATCTTGCAGTCGTTGGCGCCAATGCAGGACCAGGCTTAGATAGCAGTAAATATAACAACATATTAACTTGGCTTAAACGTTGTGAAGAGCGTGATGCCTTTAAACGAGCAGAAGACAAAGGTGGTCGTCTAAAGTTTTAAATAATACGCATTTAATTAATGATATCAGTGATAAATACTGAGTTTACTATTAAAATAAAAGGTTTTGTTTATTCATAAGCAAAACCTTTTTTAGGATAAAGTAATGACAGACCTGAATAAATCTAATCCCAAAAACACCCATACAAATAATGCTGATGAACAACAAATTGATACGGTACAGGCGAATAGCCAGCAGGTATCGGTGAAAGCATGGTCACAAAAATTACTCGTGGTTTTGCTATGTCTTGCCAGCTTTTATGGCGGTTGGAAATCTTATGAGTCTAATATGATCAATGACTGTACTGCGAATGGCGGGCAGATGATTGAAGGACAGAGAACGATGCTATGTCAATTGTCATAAAGGGTGCGGTTAATAAGTAAGGAAGATAGTTGATGCTAAAATTAACCTTTTTAGGTACCTCTGCCGGTATGCCAACTAAGCAGCGCAACGTGACGGCGTTAGCGATTGAGTGCCTTAATCCTTATTTGATGGGCTCGAGTCGGCAGCAGGATAGCAATCAACATACTAATCAAAATAACAATCAACATATCAATCAATATATCAATCAACATAAAAGCCAAAATAAAAAGTCGCGTCCTTGGTTATTGATTGATTGCGGTGAAGGCACCCAGCATCAGCTATTACATACCAAGCTATCTTTACATCAATTAGCGGTGATTTGCATTACTCATGTACATGGCGACCATTGCTATGGTCTGCCAGGACTACTGGCAAGTGCAGCGATGTCGGGACGCCAAGAGCCGCTGACACTCATTGCGCCAAAAGCAATTGAGACGCTACTTGAAGCGTTTACCTTGACTACCGAACTATACTTGCCTTTTGCTATTAATTTTATGGTGATAGAAGATTTATTATCTGAGCAAGATGGCAAGATTACTATCTGTCTGAACAAGCAGCATCAACTTGATATTGATATCACGCCGTTATCGCATCGCGTTGCATCACATGCGTTTGGCGTGACTCAAAAGATTAGTCACCGTATTTTGAATACTGATAAGCTAAAATCAGAAGGTATTCCAGCGAGTGCATTATGGGGCAGACTGCAACAAGGCGAAGATGTCTGTACAGAAGATGGGCAGCAATTGCTTTCAGTAGATTATGTTCAGAATGAGCAGCAGCGTACTAGAATCGTTGTCGCTGGAGATAATGACCGTCCAAATTTACTATCCGACGCTGTCAAATGTGCTGATTTATTAATACATGAAGCTACTTATACTCATGAAATACTAATTAAGATTCAAGCTAAAAATCCAGACTTTGATCCTATGCATAGTAGTGCACAATTGGTTGGGAAATTCGCTCAGAATATCGGACTGAAAAATTTGATCCTGACCCATTTTAGCGCTCGTTATCAGAGCTTTGACAATCCAAACAGTCGCACACCAAACATGGCGGATATTCGGTTAGATGCTGAAAGTGCTTATCAAGGTAATTTATGGCTAGCGGCAGATTTTGCGCAATATATGGTTG
This sequence comes from Psychrobacter sp., assembly GCF_049295055.1. Lineage (GTDB taxonomy): Bacteria > Pseudomonadota > Gammaproteobacteria > Pseudomonadales > Moraxellaceae > Psychrobacter. The sequence continues at coordinate 120,983 of NZ_JBAQQF010000033.1, forward strand.
ATGGTACCGCTGACTTGATAGACGATAAAGACAATAACCGGGTGCAGTATTTAGGCTCTGCACGCGACGATAAATAATTGAATAAGAAATAGTTGAATGAGAAGTAATTAAACGTTAAGACTGTCTTCAGCAGCGAGCTTTGATTGTCCTATCCAGTAACGGCTGAACTGATAAGCCACTCGACCAGAGCGACCACCACGCTCTGCTGCCCAGCGTAGTGCTGCTGATCTAATGTTATCAGGTAATGCTTTATGAGTTACTTCAATGCCATTTGTTTCAATATCATTTATTTCAATGCCATTTTTCCCAAAGTCTTGTGCTTCAAAATTGCTACTATCATTCGCATTGTTATTCACGGCATCTTTAGTGTGTTTATGAGCAATAAATAAATAATGCTGCACGATTTGTAAATAAGTCGTTTGATCCATTGGATGAAATGATAGCCATAAACCAAAGCGATCAGATAGCGACACCGTCTCATCGATGGTTTCGTAAGGGTTAACCTCATCGGTCTGACCATTATAAATATTGACATTGTCTTTCATCAACTGTGGCAATAAGTGGCGGCGGTTACTAGTGGCATAGACCAATAGCTTGTCTTGCTCTGAATCAAGGGCACCATCCAAGACACTTTTTAGCGTACGGTAGCTTTCATCTTGACCATTAAATGCCAAATCGTCACAATACACCACGTAACGGCAATCACAATCAGCTGGTAGCGCCTTTATCGCTGCACGTATCTTATCAAGCACTTTTAGATCATCACGCGCAATTTCAATAATGCGTAAACCCTCACTATGATAGGCTTGTAGTAAGGCTCGGATCAGTGATGATTTACCAGCGCCACGTGTTCCTGTCATTAGGACGTGATTGGCTGGATAGCCTTTTAGAAATTGGCGTGTATTTTGTATTAGTTTTGACTTTTGGATATCGATACCATGCAAGTCATCTAAACTTAAAAACAAGTTGACCGCCAGTGGCTCCAAATGTCCATTGTGACCACCGACCCAGCGATAAGCGAGCTGTGCAGGGTCAATCTCAATCTTGGGTGTGACTTGCTCTTGCAAATATTGACTGAGCAACTCCAATAAGGGCGCGGGTAGTGCATAGTTAGCAGGTGGCTCAGATAAATTTGATGAATTAGATGGTTGCGACATAATGACTCTAGCAGTTAAGGTTGTGTTTAAGTTGGGCGATAGCCGTTTAATAAGTTCTTCACTGTATCATGAAAAATAGTACCATTAAAAACGGCACCATGAAAAACAACAGCAGTAATCCGTCTATGATAAAAGCATTGCAGGCGCAATCGCAGCTGCTATTGCCAACCATTACTCAGGCGTTGTCAGCATTGCAGTATCGTGGAATAACGCATCAGCGTATTGCTCAGCAAGATAGTAATAAAAAACGCCAAATTGACGCTGATATATCAATCGTTTATCAGGGTTTAACGCGCGCTCAGCATCCGCAGCTTGGTTGTGTGATGATTAAGTGGCAGTTGAGTGCTGATGATGACAGTCAAGCCCCATCTCATTTAGCTCACGAGGCCGATGTTTTAACATCTATAAATACTTTATCACAAAATCAAAATAACCCTACTGCTATCGTACCGCCAATACTAGCCTATGAAAGCTTAACAGTTCAAATATTAGAGCAGTCGCAGCAGCTAACTATGGTTATCATGCCTGATTATCCACATGGTAGCTTGGTGAATCAGCTTAGCGCTCAAAAGTATTTAATATTGACCGATAAACAAAAACATCATTTCATCGTGCAGAGCGCATATCTGATAGCCAATCTGCATAAAGCTGGCTGGCTACATAATGATATTAAACCGAGTAATATTTTACTAGATAGTTTCTTGACGAATGATGCTAATAGTAGCAGCGTAACAACTAAGTTATTATTAATTGATTTTGCTTTAGCGGAGAGTGTTGGTACATTTAACAAATCAAATCCTGCCGGTACGCCTGCCTATCTTGCCCCTGAGCGCTGGCAAGGGCAGAGTGCAACGGTGCAAAGCGATATCTATGCGTTTGGAATAATGATGGTTGAGATATTAATAGGTAAGAAACCCTTTAAGGTAAATATTGAAAGTAGCGATCCAATGATGGATTGGGCGATTCAACATTGCCAACAGCCTGTGCCAAAATTGCCGTTAGCATATAGTCGTTATCAATGTATCGTTGAAAAGGCATTGGCGAAGCGGACGGCGAAGCGCTATCAAAGTATGGAAGAGGTTTTGAGCGATTTAACATTGTTGTAAAATAGGCAAATCGTGCTGCTGTAGGTAAAACGTACTACTGATAGTCCTGATAGAGTGCCTCAACAGACTTGTCATTAACGATGCTTTGACACTGAGCAAACTGAGTATTGAATGTATCTCTCAATTCATTAACCTGATCTATATTTATTTTTTCAGTATTAGAGTAATAAGTCTTAGCGCTAATAGCATAGCGGCTTAATGTGTTTAACGCCTCATCGCAAACTTCAAAAGGTGCAATCGTTGGCAGACGATTGACATTCACATTGTCTATGATTCTATAGGTGTTGCTGATAGTGCTTGCTAATAGTTTGCTGTCTTGGGTAGCAATCGCGCTTTCCATCCCCGCTTTTAAAACGGTTAACTTTTCTAAAAGTATCTCTGCATCATGGTGAAAGCCGCTAAACTTATCTAAGCTCATCATAATCTTGGTATTTGAGTCTGTATCTATACCAGATGAAATGCCAGCTGAAATAGAGGGTTTATATAGGCTGCGAAGCCCAAAGAGACTGCCTGCTAATAGCACCAGTAGACCTACCGTTAGCCAAAATCCTTTATTCATCGTTTTAAACCAGTCATTTTATGCCTCTAATAGATAGCTATTATATCAAAACCCAAAAATAGGCCTAGCGATGTCAAACTTGCTAAGCCTACAAGACGTCGTACTTACATTCGTTTTCTTTGCTATTCTAATTTTTGAGAATGTGATTAGTATGGCACAATTTATTCTTAATAATATATTTGCTTAATTGCCTTATGGTGTTGACTGACACTTAAACCCCAGACACAAAAAAACCTGCTAAAAAGCAGGCTTTGATATTTGATCTAAGATGTACTATCCGAAAATGGTGGGGCTGGAGAGACTCGAATTCACTACTAGGGTTAATCGCTGCAGCTGTTCAAGTGCTAAGGTTTTGTTATACAAGGTTTTTAGTTTAGTCAGAAGGCTGCATGGCTGATAATCAGCGTCCCATGCTAATCCCACGCTAATATAGACAGATGATCAGATGCGTGGTGGTGGGGGCCTTATTTTTAGAGTTTTAAAATATTAGGGGGGGGTATGCAAACTAGGTAATATAGGTAATCATATTGATTTAATTGACTTTTTTTAGTAATAAATAGGTAATTATTAGGTAATTGGTTACAATCGTATTTGTAATAAATAAGAAACCATAAAAGGTATATGTATCATATACTTAGCTATAATATGTAATTATAATTACTTTTTATTACTATATCTATGTAATTGATAATGGTATATAAATCAATGGGTTAGGTCTTGTAATCTTAACAATTACTGATATTACTTATTTATCACACCCCTACCTGATTTTTATTTTTATTTTGGTCGTTTTGAGGCGGAAAAGGGCTAAATATCTGCATATTTGCCCTTTTTGATGGTTTATTGTGGCTATTAGCTGTCTTTGCTTGACAATGTTGAATTATTAAGGGCGATTGCTAAGTTTTGGATGATATGACGGGAATCATTGGGTATAAACTTGCCATAATGTTTGTGGATCATGTCGGTATTTGCATGACCTAACTGATTGGCCAACCATTCGGCGCTGACTGCGCCTGTCGATAGGACTTGGCTGGCGTAGGTGTGGCGGCCATTATTGAGCGGGCGATAGTCAATGTTGCATAGTTTTAGATGTCGCTTCCAGCGTTTTTCGAGTTGCGGATAGGTGTAGTGCATGTCGGTGCGCGGATTGTACCAAAGCCAAGTTAGATTATGAGTCTGATAAGTATGGTTGTCTCGGTCAAGTATGTTTATCGTTTGAACTGAATTGTTGGCTATTAGCATGGATTGCTTGGCCAATGATTCAGTAACGATGGGCAATAATTCTATCTGTCTGTTTCTGCGACGGTTTTTGGTGACGCGGTGCTGACCTTTAACAAAGCCACGTTTGATATGGGCGATAGCGTTTGCGGTATCGATGTCTTCGACTGCTAGTGGCATCAGCTCATGGCTAGATAGTCCAGACCAGAGCATGACAGTCCAGAGGTTGCGAAGCGTGAGGTCGGTCTCGCTGTTGATGATAGTGTTTATCTCATCGCGGGTGAATGGGTTGATATCTTCGGGGTCTTTAGTGGTCAGTTTAATATACTGGCTTGGGTCGTTTGGATGCTTTTGGTGCCGTGCCCAGTAGCGCCAAATGCTACGCCATAGATTAAGCACGTCGATGATGGTTTTAGGTGATAGTTTGGTTTTGAGGACTTGATAAACCCAATGCTCAATGTCTTCAGCGCTGATCTTGCTTATCTGCTTGTGCTCCCAGTAAGGCGTTATATGGTTAGCTACCTTGCTGGTATAAGTCTTCCATGTGCTGGGTGATACCGTGGTTTGCTCAGCAGTCTGCCAAACTGGGATATAATGACCAAAAAATGCGGCTTGGCGTTTGAGAGATTCAGGAAACGTTTGATCACGGTTGAATATCCCCATACTGATTTGCTGCTCCACCATGTCAGCGATGCGCTGAGCGTGGGCTTTGTTCGCGGGGGTGGGCGGTGTATCAGCGAGGGTTTCGCTGTCTTTTTTGCCATCGATGTACCAGATAATGCGTATGCTGGTTTTGAGAGGTTCAATACTTGCCATTATGTTGTCAATCCTTGCGCTAATGTCTATGAACTAGGCTTAAACACCTGATTTACCTAGCTTTTACAGCATTATCACGCTATAATAAAGTTCTGGTTTGGTAACCTATGAGTCACTAATAAGTTCTTGGTTTGGGGCTTCTGACTCGTTAATTTGGTCATTCGTTTATACAAACAGCCCTCATGATGATGAGGGCTGTTTTTTATTGGGGGATTAGCTGGTCTACCATGATAGATAAGGGTTTGTTGTAATCTAGCTTTTGCCCCTTTGTCTTTTGCTTACTGATGGTTAGCAGCTCATCGACATTGTAGGGCTTATTATGTATTAATATAACACTACCCTCTGGCATCTTGTTAACTGGCGCTTTGCGCGTGTAGCCACGGTTGATGTGTTCGCTGACTATGGTTGCATCTGTGGCCAGAAGTACATTGTTTCGACAGCGATATAGGCCAAACTTCATTAGTGCCTCCGATTTTCTAAGTGAGATTGGCAGTCAATGCAGCGTGTGACGCCGCCCAGTCGCTGCCGTCGCTCTGGGATATCTTCTCCACATTCGATACATTCTGTCAGTGAAGGGGTGTCAAAACGTGCAGCCTTGGCCAAGTTACGTTCTAACTCTTCTTGCGCCTGGTCATTGGCGCGATCGATAATGTCGCTCATTGTATTGCCCCTATTTTGATTTCAGTTAATGATTCAAACTTACGTTCTTGATAGACTTCATGCTCACAGCGCATGCTGATTTTGTCGCCTTTGATTTCATAATGCTTACCTTGGTACAGTTCGCGCTGCTTGTGGGTTGGGTGCATTGAGCAGTCAACCATCTGACCGCTATCAGTATCAAAAGTCAGCCAATGCAAGGGGCTTTCGCGGTTGTAGGGGAATAGGGCGCGGATTAGTTTCATGGATTGTCCTCTCTATACTTCACACCACAGAAAGGGCAGTAAACGAACGTCATAGTTGTTTTCTTTGGAGTTTTACGGCCTTCAACCGCTAAAAGAACATCTGCTTTTAATGCCGTAGTTATCTCGCCGTTATGCATTGGAAAAACCACGTCCTTAAATCTTGCTCTTAGCACCGGCGGTTGCTTAGGTACTTGTAGTAGGTTGCAGTGAGCTACAATCTTTTCTGGCAATTCTGCTAAACATTTGCAAGTCATACTCTTAATCCTCTTCTCATAAATAAAAAACCATTCTTTCTATGCTTAAACTCAATCAACCCTTCTGATGCCAGTCGTATCGCGTGGCGCTGGACGGTACGGACATTTAAAAAAGTCTTGTCTGCAATTTGCCTCGGTGTCATCGGCTCATTGCTGGCATTGATGACGCGCATAACACAAAACATATTGTCTACTGGGCCGCTCATGATGCTGGCTCCTTACGTTAAATCTTGATTGTTAGATTGCTCAAACACCCAGCAGCGTATTGAGCGTCCTGTGATTTTGGATGCCACAACCTTGTTGGCGGCGACAAACTTAAACTGCTTAGACTGGCGTAATGCGTTGTGCATATCGGCCTGCGGGGGTAGGTCATAGCGGTACTCGTTCGCTAACTGATAAACCTCTGACATGCTGATGGCCAAGAGCCGTGGGTCTTTGCTGTGGTTGATGTGATTGCGGCGGATATGATGATTGCTTTTTTCAGCGGTCTCATTGGCTGGCGCATTTAAGCGCTCAAGCACATCAAAGAATTGGATATTTAGCGGATGCTCAGTATCAAGCGTCTGATCGCGTTCGGTGGCCATGTTGAACACTTCTTGCTTGAATGCGCCGTCCAAACGCTGCAAATCGGGCAATATCAATTTCATGGCATCAAATAAGGCAAGCAACTGCGCGTGACAGTGCGCAACGCGAAACGCTTTAATTCCGCTGTCTTTTAGCCAGTTCTCATGCTGCATCTTGGTATCAAAAAAAGTCTGCAAAAACTTGTCTTCAAGCTTGAGTACATCGACTAAAAAGTGGCTGATGTCTTCAGTCTGTAGCCCCTCTATACGTCGCGCTGCTGCTTCTGAATCACGGGTCTGACGCTCAACGGTAAAAAACAGATGGCAGATACGGCTGAGCACGGCTTTGGAGGCAACAACGGGCAGATTCTGGCTGATGACAATCGTGCCGCGGAACGGCGGCTCGTAAACTTCATTGCCCGCTGATTTGACGCCGCGTGTGCCGATAGTGCCGCCGTCGTAGAGGTTTTTTAACTCGTCCCAGTTGAATTGAGAGTTGCGACCGGTACCAGCGCCATCACGGTCGGACTCGATAAAGACGCTGGGCATGTTTGAGGTTTGCGAGAGTGACCGCAAGCGCCCTGCCTTGGTGGTTTTGTTGGGGTCTATACCCTCGTAGCTGTCACGGCCTATCAAGCGCCAAAAAAAGCTTAATAGCGTTGATTTACCAGTACCAGGCTCACCAACAATCTCTAAAAATGGGAAAGACTTTTGACGATCACGGATCTGCTGGGCAAATAAGCTGCCCATAAAGCCCACTAGACTAATAACGCCTTGTACTCCCCAACCGCTGATGATGTCTGCTATCCAATTGACCGGCTGACTGGGGCGGCTGCCAATGTTGATGCTTGGACTTGCCGCCAGCGTTTTGAGGCTCTTATTATTTGGCAGGTCAAAATAGTCATCTTTATTGAGTGCATAAGCCACGCCATGGCGGACGGCGGTATCATTGAAAATATAGGTTTGATGGTCTTTGCTGTAGCCTATAAAATCAATGGTCTCAACGGTTTTGATGCCGTTAATCATACGGCCTAGCATGATATCTAATTGCTTGGAGTTGCCCTGATAGATGACGCCAGGCGCAACCGATAGCAGACGCTTTTTGAACTCACCAGCGGCGGATAACTGACTGCCAGTAAAGGTGTTTTTGGTATCGCCTTGCGGGGTACGGATCCGAAAAAAGTACCAGCTTTCGTCTGTCACTAAATTAGACTGATAATACAGCGCTTGCGGCTGACAGTTCATAATCTGCGTGACGCTCATGCAGGACTGCATTAGATCGTCATGCCACAGCTGTAGCGCTTCTTTTAGCTCCTCTTCAGTGTTAAATAAATCCTCGGTCGGTTCGCTGTCAGCGTCCATTTGCTTGGCTTTGTCAAAGCTCTCTGTATCAACTTTGACCCAATAGGTGCAGTGATTAAAAAACATATAAAAGCTGGTCGAGCCGTACTGGTTATAAGTCAGTAGTGCCTTGTCTTTGGCGGTATCAGCAATCAGCAGTTCGCCATAGAAACGATAGCGTTCAATGTCTGTCTTGGTGAGTTTGCCCGCCTTGTGTAAGTCGTTCCAATCCGCGCCGTCGCTGTATTCGCTTGACTGAGCAGCAGCGACTTCCCAGCCGTTTTGTCGAGCCGTGGCGACTAGCTTATCTGTGGCTTTACGCCCCGCGTTATCACTATCTAGTGCAATAACCAGCTTTGGTAGCGGCTTGCCAAGTTCAGTCATACGTGTGCGTATTTGCACTAAGGTGTGCGCTGGAAAGTTACCAGCGGTGATGTTACTAATGGCATGCAGGCCGTTTTCGGTCAGTGCCATCGCGTCAAAGATACCCTCTACTATCCAAAGCTCTTTAACATACGACCAAACGCCGTGCTGCAAATGCAGCTTTGGCGGTAGCCATGCATGACCCTTAAACTTAAAGCCTGTCTGTACTTTGGCTTTGGCAATGCCTTGTGCTGGTTCGATAAGGCGTTCCCAGTGGCCAATGGTTTGGCCATCGCTGGTGATATTAAAGCGGACCGTGGGACAGGTGAAGTTTGACTGATAGTCTTTATAGACCTCTTGGCTATAACTGCCTTGCCATTTGACGATATCGAAGCCGCGACCTGCCTGAAGGTAAGCGTCAGCGGTGGCGTTGGGGTTGGTAGGTGTGGGCGGATTTCGCTCAGTCCAGTTGGCAAAGATATCAGGGTATATATCACGGGTCGATGCTTGGTAACTGCACTTATTGGCGCGACCACACTGAATCGTCCACGGGCTGTCGGCACCAGTGAATAGCTCTTTTTTGCCGCATGATGGGCAGCGACCATAACGTAAAAACTGACGGTCGCTAGATAATTTTAGGGCGTAATCTTGGATGAGGCGCGGGATAAGTTCATCGCGCGTCTCGTTACTCATGGTTTGGGTTGACATAATGGACTCGTAGTTTGGTTTGGTGGTTTGAATCACTGCTTGATAATGTGGCTGATGTCAGCATTCGTACGCGCTAACGACTGCTCAATAAGCCAAGTCGTAAACGTGTCGACATCCATACCGCGCTCTGCTGCTTTTTGAGTCAGCAGATGAGCTTCAGCGGTAGAGGGTGTCATCTCAATGTCGATTTTATGCGGCATGAATCCCTCCCTTTGCCATTGAGGTACTTTGCAGTCCTTGGAACATCCCTAGGAAGTGCGTCATGGGTAACTCGACTGTATTGGTCGATGGCAGTAACATGGCGATAGGTTGTTCATCGAACATTAGGTGATGCAATTGCGCCATGGCAAGCTGTCTAACCAGCGTGGCAAGTTCGACACCTGATTTTTCGGCATGAGCCAATAGGATCTGATGATCGTAATAATCAACGCTAATCTTGATTGGGTTGTCACGTAGCTTTTTGGTATTAGGTTTCATTGGTTTGGTTTCCTTTCTGGTTTGGTTTGTATCAGGGTTTGGTTTTATTCTGCGACTTTGCCCAATCGGTAACGCCGCAATGCGACAAAGCTCATTGAGCGCTGTTCTTTTCTGGCCGTTTGGATTAGTTCTTTATGCTCGCTTGGAGTCAGTCTGATTTGCACCGGCTTACGCTTACTGCCTTTGAGGTGAGGCAGCTCACCCTTTGGTGTTGCGGCTTCTACTGTGGTTTTTGTCATTTGGTGGTATCCTATAGCTAATTAAAAGCGTGTTGATGTGGTACGGTTTTATAATACAGTCAAATGAACTTATTTACAACCATTCAAATGAAATTATTGGGGAATTTTATGGATTTAACTGAGGTGGGCACGCGACTAGAGGCTGAGCGTCAGCGACTTGGCTTGATGGCAGTCGAAGTTTATGAGGATAAGACGGTCAAAATCGCGCAGACAACGTATAAAAACTATGAGAGTGGCAAGCGTGATATCCCGTCATCCTTACTTATTAAGCTGTGGGATATGGGGTTTGATGTGATGTATGTGCTAACAGGGCAAAGGCTTGAAGATATTGCCGTCGATGTACAAGCTCGTGGCGGCGTGCCAAGCTATCATCAGCGCTTAATCCACCTGCCAGAGATTATGGATATCAGCAATCCATCTGATAAGCTGCTGGCAGCGATGTATCATGCTGAGGAGTCGATGGTACAAGCAGGGGCAACTGCCAATGAAGACTATGATTATAAAACGCTTGCCTCATTGGGTTTGGGTCTTCTGGATATTGTCAAATGAATGTATAAAAGCTGGATATAAAAAAACCAGCCACTAGGACTGGTTCTTATAGCTGATTAAAAATAATTAAAAAGGTGTGTCAGCGATATCACGATTGCTTTGGATCAGATCCAATAGCTCGATACTGGTTATACTGATACGTGCATCAGCGTCTACTTCATATAGCACACTTGATAGCTCTGTGATAACCGCGCGTAGGTTTGCGATGGTTTTCTGATCTACGGCATACTGCTGTTCGAGCGTCATCGCATAATCTATCCAGCGGCGACTGGCGTCGCATTTGTCAATTTCATCTACTGGTGCTTCTACAAGGTCGACTTGAGCCAGCTCTGCTGCAATGTCTTCTGTGGGCGCTGCCTTAAATGAAGGTGGCGGGCCATAGTCTAAGCGTATAGCCGCAATCTGTTTGCCGTTAAAGCCTGAATAGATATAAGTGATTCCAATATCACGCTCAATGATAATTTTTGGATACTCTAAGTTACGCAATGCACTAACAATGTCATACTGATCATAATCGCCCTCTCGGCGTTGTATCATCAAGTGCTGAACTTGACAGATATCGAGCGTCATAATATCGATGATATTGGGCGTATGATCTACTTGCAGCCCAGATTGAACCGTGACAAACAATGCGTTAAATAGGTCCCTAATGATGCGTTCATGATGCTCACTGATGTCGCCTTTCATCGTGTACTCACGTAGGTTTTTGATTTTTGTTGTCATGATTACGCTCCGGCTTGATTGGTGATAGCAGGTTGGTTAAATGATTTGATAAATACCCAAACGCGGCGCGACTTGTGATAAATGGCGCTCGCTATGACGGTATTGGCACGATGAAAGTCCGGCGTGTCGCTGAGGCGTAGCGCTTTATATATCAGGCTGGTATCTGGCAGCTGTCCTTTATCTGCTAGGGCATAAACTTCTGGGATGCTGATGGCCAGCTCGTGAGATTTTTGACTGTGATTGAGCGCTTTGATGTCTTGAGTTGCGACAAAACCCCAAAACTGGTCAAGGGCGTACTGTAGCTCTGGGGTGAGTACGGGTTTTGTGCGCTGATAGCGTTTGCGCGTGTTGGGGAAGCTATCCGCTAGACGCGCGGCGGCTTCGGTTTCGCTAGTCTGCAATAGCTTGGCTAGCTCTGGCAGGGTCAGGCTGTCTTTTAAGCGCTGAATATCGTTATCGCTGTATTGTTTGGCGATAGGTGCAGCCTTGTAACTTCCCGTTTTTCGGAGTCGAGGTAGTACTTGCGATGTTACCCAATGTTTGAACCTTTTCGCTTCGGGTTTGGTGCTACCAAATATTAGGGCGTACATGCCACTTTCATTGACGAAATTAAGCTTCTGTGTTTTACGTGCTTTTGATGTGACCTCCACATTCTGGAGGTCTGATGATGTGACGTCCAATTTCTGGACGTCACATACTTCGACATGAGTTGCTATAGCTTGGCGAGGATTAGCGAAGCCTAATATTTGTGCTAGGTTGGTGGCAGCTATCCATAATTCGTCATCGATAACTTTAGTATCTAGTCGTTTGTTTTCAAAACATAATGCCATCACTGTATTATTACCCTGATTACTTGCTGTGTTATACTGTTGCATACTGATTAACTCCCTGAGTTAATTGGTTATTGTGATCAACTTTAGTTAGGTTGATTGCTTGGTTGTTAAAGGCAGACTGGTTATCTTGGCGGATGCAGTTTGCCTTTTTTATGCGCTGCAATAATTGCAGTTGACGATTTAATAGCTGTTGGCTGCGTAAGTAACTATTAATCTGTTGGGTTCTGTTCTGCTTCAGCACGGGCTTTCTCCTGTTCTAAAATATAAGTTAATTGATCTGGAACTTTGCGGTGACTGTCTTTTGAATAATTTTTAAGCCATTCAACTAATTCACCATCAATCCTTACGTTGAATTGTCTTTTTTTATCTGCCATACGGATTCCTTGTTAATGGTTATGCCTTGTTAGCATTTTGCTATCATAGCATTTTGCTAACATTGAAAGCAACGCTAAATACTAGCATAATGCTATTATTGTTATAGGTAGGTGTTTTATGGCTGTTGTCCAGTTCAATCTAAGAGTACCTGAAGAGCTTAAAAAGCAAGTAAATGAAGCTGCGCAAATCAGCGGTCGTTCAATAAATGCTGAGGCTGCATATAGACTTGAGCAGAGTTTTGCTAAAGATCATATTTATCCACCTGGCTATATACCGGGCTACGATAATGGCATTCGCTTAGAGCTCGATTCTGAGTGGTTTGAAAAGACTGGACTGACAGCAGATGAGTTTGCACACTACGTGCGTCTATCTATGCTAAATGGATTATCAGGCGACAAAGGGAGTAAATAATTGTGTCTAAGGATTATATGATTGTATGGCTTGAGCATTTCTTTAAGCATGCTGTGCCAGTTGAAACTTTACCACACGGCTGGTGCATATATCGTGAAGCGCTGGATTGGGACTGACGAAAGTTAAATAGTGATTGTGATTGTCGATACGGTTTGATAGATTGCTACTACATTACACAATTGTAAGGAATGTGGTATGGGCGCAGTCATCATTGGTCTAGTAGCATTTCTATTGCTGCCAGCTTTGTTAGTTTATTCATTGGTTAGGCCTACCAAATTACATATTCGCACTAAAAAGAATCCAAATGGAAAGTGGTCGAGAGGCAAGTTTTCACTTGGAGTTCTAGCAGCGTGGATTGCCGCAATAGCTATAGGCGTAGCTATCACCCCTGAGCAAAGTACCACGATAGATGTTGCTGAGGTTGCAGCTGATGCTGGGCTGACTACAGATAACTATGAAGTGCATGATAATGGGGCGATTGAGATTAAGGCTCCTGATGAGTCTATAAAGACTGAAGGTAATATATTATGGTATCAAGACGACCTAAGTGAACCTGTTGAAAATGTAGGTATGCTGAATGGGGAAGATATTTTAAATAGTGCTGGGTTAGATCCAGACGAGACAGAAGAGTCGGCTGACCACATGGGTGAACCTAAAAAACTCTATATTATTAATGACGATACACCTATATCTGCTTGGTTTTCTCATAGTCCAAATAGCATCTCCTTGAACTGGTATCAATACTCGGACGAACCTGAAACTCTTGAGATTAGCCAGCAGAGTTTAAAAGACGCTTATAAGTTGGCTAGGGCTATGGCAGGAATGGAAGGCTATGATGCTGTTATGTATTTATCTAACGGTGGTATATATCGTAGCAAACCTGTAGGTGGTTATCCTACTACAGGGCAGTGTAACGAAGGTGCTTGCTTTATTCATATAGACTTAAAGAGTTAAAGGATTACTAACATGAAATATTGGTCAGCTTTTTTTATCTCTGTCTTGATGTTTGCTCCAGTAATACAAGCCAACGCCCAAAACACGCCATGCTCTGGGAAAATGGGCGGTGTCTCTCATTGCAAAGACGGCAAGTTTGTCTGCAAAAACGGTAAAATCAGTCAGTCTAAAAAGGTCTGTAGTGGGTAGTGGTATATTTATACGTAGACGATAAAAACCCCGCATGATGCGGGGCCTTTTATATCATTAGATGTCGTTCTCTTAAACCCTCTATAATCTTAGTCTCCATTTGCTCAGCTGCTACTTGGCTTGACAGCTTATAATTTGTTAAGTCTTTGCCATCACTGAACCAAACTAGAATATGAGATCCCATCTGCTTAAATCGCTTGACGTGTGCCAGATTGATCGTCTCTGTATTAATCGTGACAAACATCATTCTACCACCACGGGCGCTATCGAACTGCCCATACTACCTAATGCCAACCACGAACTATAGCCGCTGCTATCACGACTAACCAGCACTTGACGCGTGATTACATCAGCCATCGCTGCATCTATATCCGTATGCGACTGTAAAAAAATGGGGCACTGACCCAGTATGCTATCGATATCATCCGCATCATGACTATGCAAAAACTGTAGCGCCAACTCATGAGCGATATCATCACTCGTCACAGCATCAGGTAGCACTGGAGCATCTGCTGCATATAACGAGGATGTCGGTGACATACTCGCAGTGACCTCTATCGATAGCTGCCACGATGCAGAGCACAAATGGTTGCTGCACTGAGCATAAGAGCGACGCAATAGCTTGTGAAGCTCACGACTGCCATTGGTCGTTGTCAAGCTACCACAAGTGGGACAATAAAAGCGTTTTATATACATATCGTATCCTGTTCAGGTGAGAAGGTCATTGACTCAGCGATAGCAGACAATCGTTTGAATGCATTCTATCACTTTGCGTTACAGAATGTAGTCATATGACTGTATTTAAGTTACTTTTTTAGGCTTTTTCTTCACAATTGACTGCAGTAGATAAGCCGCTATTGTTTAGTGTATGCGTGACTTCGGTAGCAATCCAACTGACCGCATCGATAACGTCTTTGAACCCTCTAACCGTGATAGGCATCTCTGAATATATCTCTGGTCGGCCCATTGCGAGGTTCAGTGTCAGCTTCCGCGCGGCGGTCTTTATCTTTTTCATCTTTCCAGCGGCCGCGTTGGTCGCTTCTGCTTCTGTGTTATAGGTGCGCTTGAGGTGATGCGTATTGGCACCGCCGCCTACAGTGGCCTTTTTGCGCTTGCCTTCGTCTTTGTCTTGATAGTATCCTGCTACGCCCGTCACTTGATCGTCACGGTCAGCGTCGTTATAGTCGTGAGTGTCGCCCTCGCTACGCTCAATGGTGATACTGCTAAGCGCGCGACCGCTTGCGGTATTGCCTGTGGCACGGGGGACAAATATCAGCTTGCCGTCCTTAATCGTGCCTAGCGCGTCATACTCTTGAGCGAGCCTGGTGATAAGGTTGGCGTCACATTCGTTGGTCTGGTCCAGATGCTCAACGGCAATACCTGCTAATCCGCCGTCAAATGCGGTCTCTAGCCCTTGTCTGCCTGCGATAGTCGATAAGATACCGCCTACGGTGGTGTCGTGGTGGCTCTCTTCGCGCTCTTGCAATAGCGACTGGCGAAAATCTGCGCTACTGGCCCTAATCGTAATCACATCGGGCGGCCCTTTATGGCTCATCTCATCGACAACAAAGGAGCCGACATACGTTGCGCTGTTGTCATAACCAAAGCTGATCTCAATGAGTTGGCCCTTGGTGGGCATGGCAACCGCGCCATCATGGTCATCAATATCTAAGGATAATTCATCTGCTTCCATACCGTTCTTATCAATAACTTGCATATTAATTGAGCGGTTATGTAGTTCGATAGCATTGCCATCTATCGCTAAGGTGTAAAATGGACGCATTAAAACCACCTATTCGATAACGGCATGAGCGGTGAGCGGTTGCTACTCGCAACATTTGACGCATAGCGCTTGAGCGTCATACTAAATTCTATCTTTTGCGGGGTGCCATCGGCCATGAGATAAGAGCCGTTTTCCGTCAAATCAGTAATGATGTAGTAGCCGTAAATCTGACCCGCACCTGACATCATGAGATACGGCTCACCCGCATCTGCCATCGTACGTAATATATCGATATTGACAGGGCCGCCGCTGAACTCTGGCATCAGTGTGCCTGCTAATGCGATGGTTTCCTCATCACGCCCCGTGTACTGATAGACCTGATCCGCGCCTGTCCTGTCATTGCTTGGCCACCGCCACCCGTTGCTACGGCTGATAGTGTCAAATGGCGCGGACTGTACGCCAAATACAAACAATCCTAATGTTAATAACATAATGACTCCTTAATCAGTAAGGCGACGACGGTTGCGTGCTTGCTGATTGCGCTGCTGGTCTGCCAATACGCGCTTGACCTCCATCGCTACCGCGTGCGGGTCGGCTGCGCCATTAATCTGAATCGTGATACTGCTCGGTGCTTGGCTCATACCAGCGCCGCCCATGCTGCTACTGGCACCGACTAAAGGCGGATAACTGCCAAATCGGATAGGGTCACGGTCGCGAATACGCGTCGTGGCACTCTGTACCGTGTCAATAACACGAGCGCCAAAGCTGTCTGGCGCGTGCTGCTTAATCTTGTCGCTGACCCATTGAGTCGCCTTAATCGCACGGTCAGCATTAGATAAGATGCCACCTGATAAGCCCTGCATCATAAAGCCACCGTAGCCCATGAAGACACGGCTAGGGGAGCGGATGCCCAGCAGCCCTGTAAATGCTGACTTTGCTTGGCTTGCTACGCTTTTTATACCCTCAACCACTGCAGCGGCGCGGCTCATAATTCCGTTTTTGAGGCCTTCGAGTATGTTTGCACCATAACTGAAAAACGTCGCACCCAGACCTGATAGATACGTCCAGACAGCCGCAAACGCTTGGATAAATAAGCCAACTGGGGTGAAGTTCATAATGACTGATATGAGCGCCTGTACGCCTGCGCTAAACAATGCAGTGACTGTCGCCCAAAAGTTTTGTGATAATGCAGTGACTGTCGCCACAATACTCTGCCAAATAGCTGTGATAGACGCCCATAATGACTGAGCTCCTGCAGATATCGACGCCCATAGTCCAATGAAGAACTCTTTAATCGGCCCCCAGTTTTGCCAAATCAAATAAGCAGCCACTGCGATTAATGTTATTGCTATTAAGATAGGGTTGGCCATCATTGCCGCGCCTACGACTCTGATAATATTAACTAAGAACATCAGCGACTTACCGATAAGTGCTACAGCAGAGACCACTGATTGACCTATCAAGCCAAAAAATGACCACAGCATCTTAAGTGGTGCCATGATGCTACCAAAGATACCTGCCACGCCACCAAGAGTAGCAAATGATGCTTTTACCAGTGCCATGGGGCCTAATATTGTCAATAATATTGCACCGATTGAGCCGATGACGATAGCACCAATGGCCAGTACTCCCAAAACCTTACCCATCGTAGCGACCAGCTCTGGATTGGCCTTTGCCCACGTCGTCATTCTTTCTGCCATAGCTGTTAGATTCTGCATAAACTCTCTGATAGCACCGCTATTAGCTTCATAAATGGTGCTACGCAGGGCGTCAAAACCACTCATCATCGTAGTCCAGTCACCCATAGTGTTATCTGCCATGGTTTTAGCAAGCTTAGAGGCTTCGCCATTAGCACCGCTTAATGTAGCCGTTAGTTTTTGTAGCCCACCATTACCTGCTTGATCTACTAATACAGCTAGGGCGTTCATAGCCTCTTCACCGCCGATCGCTTTTAGGAATCCAGCACGTTCAGCATTCCCCATGTTTTTGGTTTTTTCGTTTAATTCGTTCAAGATGTCAGGCATCTTGCGCAAATTACCATTTGCATCTGTTGTTTTTAGGTTCAGCTCATCCATAGCCTTGGCGGCCATTTTTGGTGGCGCTGCTAGTCGTGACATAATAGAGCGTAAAGCCGTACCACCCATCGCGCCCTGAATACCTGCGTCGCCTAACTTACCAGCCATTGCTGCGACTTCTTCTAACGATACGCCCAATCCAGCAGCGCCAGGCGCGGCATACTTCATGGTTTCGCCCAACATTCCCACGTCCAGATTGGCACGGGTAAAGGCAGCTGATAGTACGTCCGCCACTTTAGTCATCTTGGTTGGGTCAAGTTTCATACCAGTTAGAATATTGCTGGCAATATCTGCAACCTGTGGCAGCTCCATATTGCCAGCTAATGCTAAATCTAACATACCTGGCATAGCGGCTTTAATGGACTCAGGAGTAAAACCAGCCATTGCTAAAAATGCCTGACCGCGTGCAGCGTCGGCTTGAGTAAATGAGGTGGTCGCGCCTAGCATTTTGGCTTGTGTCTTTAGAGCTTCGAGCTGCGCACTAGTCTTATCTAATCGTGTTAATGCCTGCAGCCGTGACATCTCTTTTTCAAACTCTAAACCAGGTTTTAGAAATCTAGCGCCTGCATACGTTGCCGCTGCACCCCCCATAGCCAAACCAATGGCCTGATTGCGCATACCCATTGTTTTTTGGTATTGTCCAGTCGCCGCTTGCTGTTGCTGCTGTGCTTGCGATAGCCGCTCTAGCCGTTGTGACTGTTCAGTGAGTGTTCGATTGAGGTTGGCTGCATGATCTTGTAGTCTTGCTTGCTCTGTCGATAGTGAGCGAGTATTGATACCCGCATCACGTAAGGCATTTCGGGTCTGTCCTAAGCTTTGCCGGTAGCGGTTTTGCCGGCTCTCTAAGCGTCCCACATCCGCTGTCGCTTGATTGTATTGAGCGCGTAACGCTCGCATCTGTGCGGCGGTTCTGTCTGCACCGCTGTTTTGTAGCTGTTGCTGCAGCGCACGTGCTTTTTCACGGGCAGCCGTCATCGCACGGCCATTATCGTCCATGGCTTTCTTTAGCTTTTCGTAAGAGCGTATGTTTTTCATCTGGCCATCGAGCTTGGCTAATGCTTTGACGTTTTTATCAAAGCCTTCAGCGAGCTTTTTGCCCGCTCGATTGATAGCCTCAAACTTTTTGCTGACGCTATCAAACGCTTTGAGCTGTACGCTAAGATCTAAGTTTGCCATTATTATTTACTCACCTGTTAGCGTCTTGCTCTCGCTGATTTTGCTGATGGGCTAATTGCCACCACTGTGCTAAGTCATCAATCGGCATGCTGTCCATCTCGCTAGGGGGCCAGCCACCGCCAAAGACAATGTTGATATCGACCCACGCCGACATTACGCAGCTGGGGTACTCTCGCTCTTTCCCGCGAACCAATCTCCCACCTTTTCCATGACCTGCAAAATATCAGAGAGATCTAAGCTTGCGGCTTGACCTTTAGTCAACGCTGGATTGGTGACGCGTGGTAATACTTCGATATATGCCGCCGTGTCGCCTTGCATCATGTCAAATAGCTTGACCCCCCGAAGCTCACCAGCGCTCGGTTTTCGCATAGTAAAGCTGCCAATAGGTTTGTCACTGGTCTTGATTGGCACGTTTAGAGTAATTGTTGCGCTGTTTGGGTTTTCCATGATTGTTCCTGTTTACGAGGTAGTAATAATTAAGGGTAAGACGTTTGGTTTTGTTTTCTGGTACCCTCACGAATGAGGGTACCAGCATAAATATTTTAAGCACAATTACATGCGTAGATTTTCGCGGCGCTTCTCAAGCAAGTCGACTTTATTAACAACAAAGATATTATTGGCATAGTCAATATCAAGCAGTGGTTCGCCATTGCGTGAATACTTAAACGTAGCCAATGCCACTGCGTACTTGGTTTTTTGCGGATCACCGCCTTTGTAGCTGCCAAGTTCAATCTCATTAAAACGCCCTGTACAAATAACCTCAATGCCATCGCTGTCGCAGTCGGGGTTATCACTCTCAGCACTGGCGTTGATACGAAAGCGCACACCATTGACACTACACACACCGTACTGGCTGATGAGGTCAGCATCTTGCTCTAGGGTTTCAAAGCTCATCTCAAGCTTTTCGCCACCCATATCAATTTCTACTGGGCCATGCATACCGCCTGCGCGATACTCTTCCATTTTGCGTGCAAGCTTTGGCCAGTCGATGTTTTCGACACGACCGGCATAGCCAATGCCATCGACTGAAAGAATGGCATCTTTAATAATTTTGGGTAACATGATTACGCTCCTTGCGAGGCTTCAACGCGACGCGCGAAGTCAATTAAATAAGTGTCGGTGATTTTTTGAATAAACTCTAACTGCTCAAGCGGCGGTACTGGGGTATAGTCATAAGGCACAACCATCTTGCCGCTGTACAGTGTCTCTTTGGTATTTAGACTTGCATCAAACCATGAGGCACCGCCTAGCAAGTAGCCTGAGGTGGTCAACTCACGTAACTTAACATCTACGCCATCGACGATATCACTTGCAAGGCCCGGGCTTAATGGCTTGTCAATTGCCCACTGATGCGCGCGCTCGATAGTGTCAGCCAGTACTTGTGCAGTACGGGTATAGTTTTCAAACATGAATTTAGGCTCATCACTGGCCGTGCGGTTGCCCCAGTAGCGATAGCCGTCTGAGTGAATCAATGCTGTGACATTATTGCCATTCAGATAGTTGGCATCATTTGATGGGTCAGATAGATTGAAGCTGACGTCGTGAGTAGTACCGATGACGCCATTTACCGCGACGTTTGATAAGGTTTTATGCCAACCGATATCATTATCAATCTTGGCGCGTAGACCTAATGCCGTAGCGACACTGTCAATAGTAGTTGTCGTGCCAGACACTTCGTCAAAACCAACCCAATCACCATACATCAGCATGATTTCACGCGCGGCGAAAGAAGTCTCATAAAGCGCGGCGGCTTCTTTGGTATCGCCGACTGTGTGCGCATATAAAAAGCCGCGTAGCTTTTGTGCAATGCTAACCATCTCAGTGGTAACTTCTTGGCTATCAAGCTCTGGCACGCCTAAGATACGCGGTGTGACGCGTAATTTAGTTTGTGCAGTCAGTAGGGCCTTAGTACCGGTGTATTTGCCGTTTTCGTACTTGCCGATGACGTTTGCAGTCTGTACAACAGCATCGACATCTTCCGCAACGCGTACAACGACAGTCATGGCATTGGCTTGACGTGATATCGCGTACAGTGAGCGGGCTAATGTGCCTGTAGTGCCTGCTTTACCAATCGCATCAACAATGCTGGTCAGCAATACGGGCTCATCGAGCGGAAACAGGGTCGCATCAGCATCATCAGCAGTGGCAACAATACCGATAACCGCTGTAGCAATCGTGCGAATAGGGCGTACGCCTGTCGTCTCTTCGATGACGCGGACACCGTGTAAAAAATCAGCCATGTGAACTATCCTTTCAGTGTGTTGTATAAACCTTGTGGGGTGTATTGGTGGGGCTTGGGTATATCTAGCAGCATCGCGCATAGCTCAGAACAAAACCATTTTTGAGGGTCTTGGCGAATACATCGCGGTAATAAGAATCTAAACACGCCCCAATAATCGTACCTAGCGCCGCGTGTCCGCTCAAAGCGACTACGGATTTTTGCAGCATCGGTTTGATGTTTTTCACAGTCCTACCAGTATTTGGCCTGCGCGGCCTTTGCCAATGATTTTATTTTGCTCAAGCATGTTGACGCCTAAGATCACATCAGCGTCTTTGGTGCTGATAAACTTTGCCATCTGCAGCATTGACATATAGTCGTTGACGCTGGCATTTTCTTTTGCCGCTGTATTGATAGCAGCACGCTCGTCACTTGTAAATCGGCGCAAGAACTGTAAATGAGTAAGCGCCGCCGTGGGTGGGTAGTCGCTTGGTTCGACTTGCCATGTAAAGTTGTTGATGGATTTGGCAGACCGTAATCTATTGATTTCCATTTCGGCTCGATTGCTCGCTGCTCTTATAGCCTCGCGCTCGCTCAATACATCAGCGACGGTCTCAATGTTTTTAATTGCTACACCAATTTGCTCGCGCTCCGTTGCTCGCTGCAAGCGCCAATCGGTATCGGTAATCATCTGCGCCGCATCAAGTTTGATGGCGCTGATTTTGTTAATTTTAAGCGCCGCCACATCGGTAGCTGGTAGTGGCTTGCTGTCGTCGATAAACGTGACATTTGCATCGTCATATTTACTGAGAGTCCACCCGATATGATTATTATCTTTATCTACAATATTAAATTTCATAATTGACCCCTAATTTGGTGACCAGAGTTGCGCATATACGGCGCCATGATTAGACCGTGCAGTAAAAATTACTCCGTTAAAAGAAATGACATCAAATTGTGATAGGTTATTGGGTGATGGGCTTGTACCTCCTGTCGCAGCAATAATGCCGTTAGGATGTGCTGCCTCTGTCTTTCCGTTTGACGCACCAGCAAAAAATCCTAGTGACGCTAAAACAAATCCTGGCGGATTAGCTACAGATGGATTTACTGCTGAAGCTGGGGTATTAACATCCATTACTCCTGATACACTTCTTTGCATTACCCAGTTGGTAGTTATAGTAGATCTTATCTGCTGCCTTACTGATTGCAATATTGCGTTATTAGTCATAAGTGCATTACGTGCTGGTGTAGAGACAACAATTTTTGATAGAGCTGTGCTTGATGCTGCTACCGCTATCATCGCTGTGCTTGATGCTGCTACCGCTGTCATCGCTGTGCTTGATGCTGCTACCGCTGTCATCGCTGTGCTTGATGCTATAACGGCTGTCATCGCTGTGCTTGATGCTATAACGGCTGTCATCGCTGTGCTTGATGCTGCTACATAGCTCATTAGCTCGCTAGATTTTGCCAGTACTGTCATACCTGCTGTATGGTTTGGCCATATAGACCAAAGGTTAGTCGCTTGTTTCCACAGCGTCACAGCAGGGTCATGTGTCAATATCGCAGTACTGGCGGTCGTTGACTGAGCTAGCATCGTGAGGCCAAATGAGTTGTTTAAACATTTATCTAAAATATCAGGCTGTGTAATCAGCCATGTCATGACATCGACATCATTAATAGATGTAGCAAACAAGTCAGCGTTGTTTTGAAACCAAATATCGCGATTGACCGTTGCCGCCATTTGTATCATTTTCAACTGAAAATACGGGACCGGCGATGCAAATTGGTTTAAAAAGTTTTGTAGTACAGAAAACATTACATCGTTTGAGGCGATTTCAGCAGAGGTAAAGCGGCGCTGAATCTCTGTCTCTAATGCAACAACGAACGAAGGTAGAGCATCAGGCGCAGCGCGATGTAATAAGCACAGCTCAATCAGACGGTCCGTTGATTGACTGCTCAAATCTACAGCCAGCTGTGAGGATATTGCAGTCATTTGGGTCGGTGTAATAGTCATAATTTTCCTTATAGCCCTGCAAGCGCTAGGATTTTGATTTTATTAAGCGCATCAGTAGTTTGTTGATTTGCGTTACCGATAGCTTCAGCAGTATCTGTAGCTGCTTGTTCTAATTGATTAGAGACAGCATTGCTAAGATCCGACGCTGCTACTGTTTGAGCGTGTAGCTCAGCATCTATAGCAGTGATGCCTGCGCTAATCCGTGCAACATCATCTGTCAGTAGATTTTGGGAATTTGGTAGCGGCAAATTAAAATTGGGCGTGCGGTCATCTATCATCATCGGTTCCTTATGTCGTAATCATGCGCAGTTGACGCGCGCGAGGACGGGCATTAATACTGCCGGTAAGGGTTATACGGCAACGCACACCATCGCCACCCGTAATGGGCTTCTTATACTCGTTACGTACCCAGCCATCACCGATAGGCTCTCCGTTCTCTGGACTGCAAACGTGCCAAACACTATCGATCTCAATCTCAACTTTGATAGACGCACCGGATGAAATGTTAGTCTCCAATACAACGATGGCATCGATTGCTCCTGCGGTGACATAACGGCTAATGTAGTTTGCAGAGGTTTGCAAATCACCCATCGCCGCTAATACACCGGGATAGAGTACGGGTGAGCGTTTGGCACTACCCATCAGCGTAGCGCTGGTTGTGATATCTCCCGTAGTACGCACATCAAGCCGTGTCGCTTGACCATCTTGCAATCGATACTGCCTTGAATCGGCATCTGTCAAAGTAAAAAAGGCATCAGTCTCTACGCCTGTACGCTCGACATCAGCCATGATATAAGCGTCACTGGCATTGTTGGCGGTAATAGTTTTAAGCGGTACCGTATGTGTTGTGGCGGTAAATTCAGCGGCATAAATACGAAATGCAAGATCAGCATTATTGTGCGGGGTCCAAGTGCTCGCATTAGATGACGACAGCAATACACCAACGGTATAGCCCTGCTCAGTAACGTAAGTCTTCGCGCGTTTATCGTATTGACCAACTTCAGCGATAGCTAAGCTGTGTGTGTTGTCATCTGTCAGTATCACAATTGCAAATTCAGTCAATGCATCTAAGTACAATGGCGTAGCAAACGAGATGATGGTTTCTTCACCGGGTGCGGCGATATCATCAATAGTGATACGCGCTTCGGTGAGTACAATACCTGTTGGTATGCCCGTTGAGGTCTCACGAATTTGTATTGTGATGGGCTTAACACCAACATCTTCAAACCAAAGGCCGATTGATGAGATGTGACGGCCCTCGTTGAGTAGAGTAAATGTCTGTGCTAATGGGTCATAACGCTGAACGACTCGCACGCGGCGACGCTCCTCAATGCGAATTTCGCCGCGTCCAATAAACTGAGTAACTGCACGTGTGCCACGGTCGCCGATAAACTCAACATTCTTAACACCTGCTGGGATATTAGACGGAATAGTAAATTGACCATTTACTAAGCCGCTATGATTGGCTGAAATCATGATTGCGCCTCCACTGCTAATTCTATTCCGTCAAAAATGACATTGCGTAATGGCTCATCAGCCAAAAACCCTTCGATATTAAACCTAATAGTAATAGGACGTAGGTGTTCAGCAGGCTTTATACCAATTGTGCGCCGCTCAATACCGCTACTACCAAAACTACGAGTAATATCAGCACCGTTCACTGTTTCTGTCTCAGTCCAGATATCAACCGGTGGCATCAAAGTCACCGACGCAGGGATTGGATCAAACGCCGCGTAAGGGTTGATTTTCATAATCCCAGTGCGCGCAAGCTGCTCAATAATCATCACATCACGATAAGGCAAGGTGACAGGGCGGTTAGTCAGGTCTCCAGAATCAAGCGAGTGCACATCGGCATGGATAGGTAACATCAGCTCACCATCGACGATAGCGGCGGTTTGGGATTGACCAAGATCACGCATACTGTCATTTTGAAATGGATCAACGAATACGCCACGCGTCGCTGTAGGTGCGGTTGCAATCGCCTCAGAGCGCAAGCGCTCAATAGCGACCAAGTCGTATAAATCAAAGATATCAGAGCGCATATCTTGTAGCGTTCCCATTGCTACGGCTGCAATAGCTGTGTTATTGACGTTCGTTGGCGCGTCGTCAAACCATGTATGCCAAAGCTGTGCAAGCTCCAACTGTCCCGTCGGTGCAGGTGTAGGCTTTGGGTTGAATCGGCGCGGCATACCTTTGATACGGGTGATACGACCTTCACGGTCAATGGTAATCGTATCTGTACGTGGCAAGCGCCATTGATAATCGACTAAAATCAATGAGCCTTCGACAGCGCCTTCTACACTAAAGCCGCGTTCATCTACGTCAGTAGGAACGACTTGCGTGATGTATTTATAAGTGACGTCGTAACTACTACCAGGCGCAGGCTCATTACCGGATGGCGACCAGTCAATCATGCCGCCGCTGAATATATAATCAGTGTTTTTGCTATAAGTATTCGCTGACTGCTGAACCTTTACGATTTCAATGACCGCATCATCTGGTAGCGCATCAGCAACGCCAGAGTAGCTACCATGAATGATAGTCTGCGTGGTCTGCTTAGTGATATCGACTTTGCGAATATCATGCACGGGCGTACGGTCAATATTGACGCGCTGCTTTGTGCCATCTGCATTGTTAAACTGATGTGGCTCAGATAAAATAGTCTGCAGATCAGGATCGAATGGAAAACGCAAACGTAGCGACGTTGGCAGCTCAATTTCATAACCGAATACATGCGCCTTGCCCTCACGTATTGAGTATGTCTCATTGATGTCATCATGGCTGTTATAGATAACGTCCAAGCCGTGAATGATGTAGTGGCCACCGTTATTGTCACGATCGTAGCGAGCTAGGGCATTATTAAAGCCAGTCATATCAGGCGGTGCGGACTTGATTTTTAATACTGCATTTTCAATATCGTAGACGCGGTAAAAGTTGCCTGTATGATCGTCAGTAGATAAGCCCCATTCTGCATAGATGCGTAAACGCGCGGCACCAGGTTCATCGTAATTGCGTGCTCCTTCGGCTGGGTCGCGTAGGGTAGGGTCTTCAAGCTCAGTGACTACAGATTCAGTTAGCCAGACACCTATTTGAACATCGCCTAGAATAGGAATAACCATTTGACGCTCGGCAACATCACGAATGCGACCACGCAAATATATCTCTGCGGTAGCGCAAGTCGTAGCACCTGTCTCTTGATCGATAACGATGGCGCCGCCTGACTGGATACCACCATCGACCATAAATTGATCGGCGATGCGTTTGAGCTGATGCTCACGGATAGACTGCATCTCATTAAGTTCAGGTGACTGAAGGCCGCGACCCGCACGAAATAAGATTGACTCATCACCATCAGCAGGATTGAATCGGTTGTAATGATTTGATAAATTAATCGTCATAAAAGACCTCTAAAAAGTAACGACAACATCAAAGGAAATACGCGAACCGACGCCTCGTTCGATACCTGTGATATGGTCAATAGTCAGTAATGTGCCCTTGTTAATAATATCGGTAGGCTTAAAATACATTTGTCCGGCAGGCAAACCTGGCTTAGTTTCCGTGCCAATAAACACGCCAAGCTCTCTAATGGTCTCGCCAAGTCCGTCATCAAAATCAAATGCTGCTTGCAAATGTAAGTTAGCCGTTGGTGTAGGGCTGGCTTTAAAGCGACCCCCTAAAGTGATAATGTTGCCATCAGGTGAGGGCAAGCAGTATTCAGCGACAGTGATGGCGCGGCGGCCAATCTCAGTGGTTAAGGCTGTTGAATACCTTGACTCAGGGACTGTAATATCATCCCAACTCTCAAGCCCTTTTCCCCATGCCAGATATAGTGCGTTGTTTTTAATAGCGGTCGCAATTGCAGCGCGGCCGCTGGTGGCTAAAATGGCCATTAGTTATGACTCCCTGTGACGATTACATTGGTTTTATTCCACGTAGTATCAGTAGATGACCACGGCTGATCTGCCCAAATCTGACCGTAATAGATAGCAGCTGCTTGTGATGATGCAGAGCTGGTCGAGATACTCAATACTTCAAACGGGTCCGGCAAATCATCAAGGTACGGCATGTGAGCCGTCCACGAATTTGTTTGTGTGGCATGATTAATAGTGATTGCAGCATCAATAGCAGCGGTATCACGGATAATATGACTGCCATATTGCAACTTAAATGATAATTTTGGGATAACATCAAGCACATCTAAGCTTGGCAGACATGGCAACTGAGTACGAGTAGGGCGAATACCACTGTCGTCATCGAGCAGCTCATCATCGAGAGTGCCTTCATCGAGTCGCAATACACTACGGTCGTAGTCAAACATCAATCGCCACAGCCGCGAGCGTTTAGGTTGTGCAAGCGATGCAAGTTCTACTATCTGGCAAATTTGGGCGTTACTTGGCAGCTGATGAGGGTGCAGATCATACTCAGCAAAGTGCTTATGAGGTATGTAGTCAATAGCCGCTAGGTCTGCATTAAACTCATTCGATGGGGGAGGTTCTTTTATATCGGCGGTTACATCGATCCAACTCAGTGCGTTATGCAGTGACTGAGGCGTACCGCGTATTCGTTGCCAAGCGATGCCGTCTTTTATTAGTTGCCGCTTGTCATGTAGGTAAGGGCTAAGCTCTGCTAGACCATACTCAAATATTAATGCATCGAGCCAATCATCAGGTGCATCGAACTTAACGCCTGTTATAGCGTTAGTATCCAAATCAATACCGTGCGCAATCGTTTGTAAAAGCTGACGCTCAAGTAAGGTGCTGTTAGGTGGTAATAAATAATTGGCTAATTGAGTCATCAGTAATCTCGACCACCCATGGTTAAATTAACCGTATTAATACGCGCAGCCTGATCATTGCTGATAATGATGTCTGTATTAGGGCTGTTTAGTACGATGCGCTGAACGCCCTTAACATGCAAAGTATGTATAAGCCATGACTGGGTCAGATCTCGACCCAGTCCTAACTGACTACCAACAGCGGACTGTAAGTGCGCCGCTAGGCCATCAAATACTGCGGTACTAGCATCAGGCAACATATAGATAGTGGCGTCTACGGTGACATTTTTGATAGTAGCTGCTTTTACTTGGACAGTATCAGTTAACACCTTGATATCCGGACGATTGATATAGTCAGTGACCGTATCAATGAGCGCAGGTGATGCAACACTATCTTTCCCAATCACGGCAATAGTTATCAGTCCAGCACGTGGACTATCGACAAAAACATCTGCCACATCTTGAGATGCTGACAGCGCGTGATAACGATAATGTACTGCAGGCCCAGCTGTTGATGAGGCACGGATACGCAATACGATACGCTCACGGAATGCCGCATCTTTTTCTGCAGTCAATCGTACCAAGCCATAGAAATCTGCCAAGCGATCAAGGTCTTTGTCTTTTGCATAAATAAGTAGGTTTGCTCGAGCTGCATCGTTAATACGTGCGCGTAAAAGCAATTCAAGATAGGTTGCAGTCTCTAGCAGCTTGGTGACAGGCTCTGACTCAAGCGCTAAAACATCGCGCCATGCTTGTTGCTCATCGATTGGATACAGAGAAACGAATTTTGATTTAGCATGTGTTAATGCTTGTTCAAAATCAATGGTTTCGATGATATTAGGTGTGAGAGTAGTGCTGACATCGCTTGTCATGATTAACGACACGCAAAAATACAGCGCTTTAGTTTGATGCCTAGCGCAATACCGTTATAGTTATACTCATCACCGTGTGTGATATCGACATTAGAGCGATGCAGATAGCTGATGCTATAGCTAATATTTTTGCGCTCATACTCAATGCCGATTTGTCCAAGGTAAGGGTAATTACCGCTTGGAAACCTAACATCATCGTATTTATTGACACCATGGCTAACCATGTGCACTACTTGATGCTCAGTAAAAACATTTAATCCTGCATTGGCAGGGACACAAGAGGATATACCGAGTGTCAATGCCGCGGCAATAGCGACCAACTTAAGCTTACTCATAAAAGACCTGCGACATTGATATAGTTATGTCGCTATTGTCGCAATGTTAAATAAAAACAACAGCACAAGGTGTCCGCTCGAATAACGAGCGGAATGTACTAAAAATTAAGTAGGGTTTGGAAGTAGAATTAACGAATGATGATGTGATTGCGAAGTTCTTCGCCATCTAGCGTACGAGCTTGATAGTCAAGGGTAATCTTGCCATTGATACCAACGTCAATATTTGCGTAAGTAATGATCACGCGCGGCTCCCATCGATAAGCGGCATCGACAAGAGCAGCTGCAAGGCGTAGTCTCCCAGCTGCATTCATTGGACTATCGATTAACGCAAATAAATGACTGCCATAATCGCGGCGCTGGATGCGAGAGCCGATCGGGGTGGTAAATATATCAGTGAGTGACTGGTGGATATGTGCGAGCTGTGGACTGCGAGTGTGACCGGTATGCCTGTCCATGCCCATTTTTGCGAGCGCAGGATTTGCACTATTAGTAATCATTAAACTGGTCCTGCAGTCGATGAGCCGCCCGGTAGTACACCAGGATGTTTATGCGTAGAGCCTATATTAACGCCGTTGTGGGTTAGGCTGGATGATTTAAAAGCGATATTTCTAGCATTCATATTGATATTATTGGCAGTCATTTTAATATTATCCGCCGCCATACTGATGTTATCAGCGTCTAGGTTTATATTTTTGGCTATAATAGTCACGTCACAGGGCGTATCAATGAGCATGATTTGCTTTTTTGCGTCATAGCGTATCTCGCTGCCATCGTCAAACTCTAATAGCTCAGTAGTAGGGCGGTCACTGATAGGGACTTCAGGCGCCTTATGGTCATCACTCCACAGCATGCCAACGACACTAGCGGTATTGAGATCTCCGCTAACTGCATTCATCACAATTTGGCAGCCCTTGCGCAGTGGATACCAATATTTAAGATTATTAGTCATAAAGGCAGGCATTGGCAGCCAGTTAGTGAGTATCTCACCACGTTTAGCGCGGAACTTGCGCTTATCCCAATCAAGTTTTTCAACCGTTGCAATCAAAACGCTGTTATGCAAGCGACGCCTATCTTCTAAATTATTAAATTCACTTTGATTATCCATAATTCTGCTCAAATAGTTACAATGCCAAATGTTCGATGATGATTGAGCGGATAGCTTCAGTGTCTGCAGCGGTGATACCGATTAGTTCACGTGCAGCATACTTTGCCGTACCATATTGTAGGCGTTCGCTCAGACCAAAATGATGGATGCGAGCGATAGAGCCAACACGACCGAACCAACCTATTTTTAAGCCATTTGATTGATGACGTAGCTTCAAATGCCCATTGGTCCGTAACTTTTTAAACATTCTACCGCTTGAGCCGCCAGTACCTTTACGCTTTTCCCATGAGCCACCATCGGGATCCGTTTGCGCGGTCATGCGCTTGCGGTTAGCAGTGCGTAGATACTTACCGATAGCGTTTTGCATCTTACGACGCCCAGAGGGTGACATCTGAGCAATAGCATGCTCAAAATAAGCATCAAATCCACCCATATCGACACTACTAGCCATGTACAGGATGTCCTTCTATAACCATCAAGCCACCAGCTCTGATGATAGGGTCAGCTGGTTGATTGCTACAGCCGATAATGAGTGTGCCATCAGCAGTGACACTGGGTTTATAAGTGTCAGTGATACCTTCGATACTTATTTTTAAGTCAGCACTATTATTATCTAATATCTCAGCTTCAAAGCTGATCGCTTTTGGGTCGTGGCTGGGCTGATTATCGTGTAGCCATTGTCCAACAATGTGCATCACATGCTCAATTGGTTTGGTGCAGTTGATCAATAACAGAGTTGCAGTGTATTCAAGCCGAAAATGACTATTACTACCACTATTCTTACGCTCATAATGACTACGCAAAGTACCGTCTTCGGTAAAGCTAGAGACGTTCTCTGGCTCTAGCTGTAGCTGTTTAAGTACTGTATCTCGTAAACTATGTAAGCTGTGCATAACAGACCCCGCTTACTTATCTATGACTACGTTGTTTTTACGGGCAATCTGCACCCAGTCCGCTAAGTAGGCTTGCTTAATACTACAATCATTGTAAGTGTCACCAATTTGCTTAACCCATGGAATCAAGGTTTCAAGGTCACCCTTTTTTAGTAGTGGTAGCGGCTGACAGCTAATAAGGGCAGAGCTATCAACGGGTTGATACACTGGCTCCTTGGATGAGGTTGTTAATGAGCTGCACCCCACGGTCGTCAATATCACAGCCGCCATCAGCAGTTTCAAGATATTCATAAATGTAATGCTCCATTTGCGCAGTGCTTTGCATCCGCTGCTCTTGTTCAAGTGCGTATTTTTTTGATAACTCGTCAAACTCTGCAATCATTTGCCGACGTTTGATACTAGCCTCAGCGACTTCGGTCTGAAAATCTCGCAAGGCAGTCAGCTCGACTTGCTGCTTGGCGTAGCGATAAGACAAACCACACGATAATAGCCACACGGCTATCAAAAGTATGATTAAAATGAGTTTAATGCGGCTAATTACGATGCCCATAGTGCCACCTCAAAAGCTCGACGATTAACAAGTACAGGTTTACCAGCCGAGAACTTCCAGCGCTCTAACTGACTAGGCACATCATCATATTTACCTGCATTCAAACGCTTTAACAATGTTGAGGTGCTAAACGCGCCAACACCGACATTAAATGCAAACGACACTAAAGCATCGAATTGATTTTGAGTTAAGGGCACTAGTACATTTTTATTTACTGCGTTCTCGAACCTGTCTAAATCTTGATCGAGCAGCTGTGCGATCTGATTAGCACTTAAGCCATTACGCCAAATCACATTAATGCCAGCAATGTTAATTTTGCCACTGTTGTTTTCTGACTGGGTCAGTAGATGGCCAACACCGATGGTAGGCAACCCTGCGCTATCCAGATACATTTTTGAGCGGCTGCCTTCACGCTCAGTGATAAATTGCACGCCATTTTTCGAGACCGTCATAGCACTACTGGCACTACTGTCTGGCTTATTGCAATTACAAGTACAATTACAAGTCATTATCTTCGTCCTCTTATCTCGTTTACGATATCTACAATAGATCTGTTTTGGTTTTGCTCCATCGCGTAAAACATAGCGCGAACAGCAAACCAGCCTGGCAAGCCACTGACAAAAAAGATGCCGCCAACAAACATAGCGGTCAGCTCGCTATCGATATCATGTATGCCAAATATGCGAGTGACGATATAAGCGCCACCGGCAATAGAGCAGATTAAGGTGCTGATAATGCCAACAACGGCTTCTTTGCGGCTGGGCGGTGGCGTCATGATCAATACAACGATACTAGCGAGCAATGGCCCAAAAAAGTAAACGAGTATCTTATAAATTATAGCGCCGGTTATGACGGTGCTGGATGTAGGTTCTGCCATAGTCAATCCCATAATTTAATGGTAGTCTTAATTGGTTTTACCTTGGGTAAATCAGGTATTCTTATCTCTAATCCAGATGGCAGTACTGGACTGTCAAGAGCATGAGAGTTTGCGTTTATAACGTCTTCAATAATGTCAGTACGGCCCAGCGTTCGATAGCATACCGCATCGAGAGTATCGTTTTGCTGAGTTGTAACTGTCATATAAGTCATTTTTATACTCGATAAATACTTTATATTTTCATATTAGAGTGACGGTAGTTCGCGCACGTCCAGTCAACAACCGAATGGTTTCGCGCTCTCCTTGTTGCTCATCTCTAATACGCAAGTGCATTGATTCAGCTTTATCAGCACCGTCACCGGTGGTATCGATATCTGGGTATTGCTTAATAACGTACTGCTTGGTTCGGTGATAGACCGCGCGGCCATATAACTGCTGCTGTATATCACTCAATGCTAATAATTCAGGATTGTCTTTTCGCCATTTTTTGAGCGCATCATTAATAAAGATTAACGCCGTTTCGATATTCTCTTTTAAGCGCTCATCAGTGACAGTATCGTCATTGCGATATTCGCGGCGATATTTAGCGATGGATATATCAGGATAGAAAGCATCGTAATTAACAATAAGATCATCGATAGCGATAGGATCAGGCTGCACATGCGGTATAAGTGTTGATGAGCGCGACATACAAACCTCTGGTGATTATCAAATTAGGTGCACGGGATAAATAACAACAAAATTAATAAGGAAAACCTTGTTGTCATCGCTGCCCCCGTGCTGGCGGTTGAGATGTTTAATAGCTAATCGTTAGCCATTGTCTTGATTGTCTGCAGCTTCTAGCTGTAATTTTTGCAATTTAGTGAGTAATGGCTTGCAGCCAACGCGCGGATTAAGCGTTACCGCTGCATCTAAATAATTGATTGAGGTCTCATATTTAGCGCCTGCTTCGTAGCTCGCCTCACCCAACGCGCGTAATAATTTGGCGCGTACTTCGTCAAACAGCTCATAATCAATGACTAATTCATGTGCTTGTTTTAGATGAACCAATTTAATACTTGGCTCATCGTTTTTAATCCAAGCGTCCGCTAGCTCTTCAGCAAACGCATCTACGGTGTCGCGTTCAAACTGCTCAGGCAAGGCAATATCATGTTTGAGCATATAAGCGCCAATGCTGATAGCTTGATCATACTCAGCGACATCAATCGACCAAATGAGCAGTTGACCAATGATACTATCTGATGCGCCTGTATCGGCGGTCAAAACACCATCAATATATCCTGTCCATTCTGGCAGCATAGCGGCTTTGGCTTCATTCTTTGCGACCATCGACTTGATAGACTTGAGGTCGCGTTTTTGCTGACCCATTTGCTCTAGCATTAGCTCATAGGCGCTACCACGTACTACCTCATCATCACTAGACATTGACATAGCGGCTTGCGCTGCTAATATTTTTTGCTTATGTTGCCGTGCTGGACTGGCCATTATTTACTCCGCGTATCAGTAATTATTCTTTTAGTTCAAGCCCTCAATAACCTAGGATTACTCCCAGGTAGAGGTGACTTCGTTATACTGCAAAATACCTTCGAACATGCAGCAGGCATCATAATCTTCAATGACAAAACATTCGTTTACGCTGCGATATTCTTCGATACGGTCACGTTTTGGATTATCCAAATAATTTAAACGAGTGGTACCGCGCTGCGTGTATTTAGACAAGTTCTTCAGCGGCGTAATCATAAACGCGTTTTCAGGGAAAAATGGCACGGTGATAGTGGGCAAAGTACCCAATGCTTTTTTCAGCAACATGCCCTCTAGTGCTGATCGCTCAGATGGCACATCATTACCATTTAGCATAGTAAAATATTTATCAGCGACGACTTTACGACCACAGAGAACCACTAAATCATCACCACGATTCCACGGCTCAATCAGCTCATTGACAGCATCAAATACGGCTGCATCTGGATTGCGATAGTCAGCACCAGCATGGTCACCAATCTTCATCGCACTAATAACGGCTGAAGCTTTACCACGACGAAGTCGCTCGAGCAGACCAATATTGACATCCTGTAATAATGGATTAGCAACACGGTTAGTGTTGGCCGCGGCGCTAGTACCGTTAAATGCAATCATCAAATGATCACGACCAATTTGTTTACTGGTCGCATTACGCAAATGCTGCTGAAAAGCAGGGTCATGACGCCAAGCGTCAAGTGTTGCGTAACGGATATAAGTATCTTGGTTAGTCTGTTCGCAGCGATATTTATCGTTAGATAAAGAGTGCACCGCGTTTGGCTCACGTTCAGCTGTACCTGTTGTATCAGTACGACCAGCGATAGTCGTATTGGTACCAACATAAATCTTTTCACCTTCCAGGTGATCGACCATCTCATGGTTAATAGCTTTTAAGAACGGGTGTGTATCTTGAATTTTCTCAACCAGCTTTTGCTCAGCGTTAGGTGTTACGCTAAAACGCTCAGTGGCATTATCAACGCCGTTTAGCTCAGCGATACGCGCTAAAAATCCGTTAAAATGTTGTCGTGTTTGGTTATGCATTAGGATGCTCCAGTAGCAATCAATCAGTAATTTAGTAGTCTATTTATATCAAAGTTAGTAAACATTCAGAGGTTAGCAGTCAGTTTCATTCGCCTTGGCGTCACTGGTACCATCCGCCGGTGGGCGTTGGCTATAGTTTTTTGGGTCAGGCGTACTGTCTAACTGTTGTTTTAGCGAATTGAATTCTTTGCGTAATTCAGTAAGCGCTTCTGTCTGAGCAGTGTCTTTTTCTGAAGTATCATTAATAACCTGCTCAAATGAAGCATTAACATCTTCATGAAAGGCAGCAAAAGCGGCAGCTGCATCGTTATTTTGTACGTCGGTATTTTTGCCTAGCATCTGCTTAACGCGGAATAACAAACCTTTACTTTCAGGCTCTTTAGTCTGAGTATCAGGCTCAGCAGTCACATCCAAATCAGATTCGGAATAATCACTAAATACATGGTCCTTCTCTTTTTGCTTGGCGCTAAACAGTAAACGCTCAGTACCCAATGATGCTGGGCTGTCAGTCACTGCCAAGCCGATGCAGTAGCATTCACCGCTGTCAGCAAAGTTGGATTCCAATTCAATAGAGGTATAAAGTTTTTGTGACTTCTTATTGATAGCTTTTAGCTCATCCGTTGGCTCAATACGTGCCAATAGCACCGTATTACCATCTTCATTCTCTTCTGTTTTTAGCTCAAGAACGTCACCGTATGCGCAAAATGGGCCATCAGGCATAACACTACGATAATGCTCAAGCCAAATACGAGCCGCGTATTTCTGAGGGTCATAGTTAGCCGCGCATTGTTTTAAATCATTTACGCTAATTTTGCGGCCATCAATAGTAGCCCCTGCGGTTGCGACTCGAAAAAACTTCATGTGAGCTCCATGGTATTGATTAATAGTAATAATAAGGTTGTTAGGTCTAGTATTTTGCGTGTTTAAGAGATAGTCGCAATAACTAACAGTCCGTCCGTTATACAGACGGACTTTGTGCCGTTTAGGTTGCTAATGACAATAGACACAATAGCGTCATGTCACTATTCAACAATACTTCGCCTGAATCTGGAATAAACCTTCCCGTCCGCAAATACGCTCAGCATATGTATTGGCGCGGCTATACGTGTGCAGAAATTGCCCGCACATTAGATATCGCAGATTCGACGGTGCGTAGTTGGCACAAAAACGACAAATGGGATGAAGATAGTGTTGTTAAACGCTGTTCGGAGAGTATCGAGTACAGATACTGCCAATTAGTATTAAAAGAAGACAAAAGCGAACGCGATGAAAACGAGATTGAGCTGTTGGGCAAACAGCTCGAACGTATGGCGCGTATTGAAAAATATAAAAATGGCGGTAATGAAACGGACCTCAATCCAAAACTCAAAAAACGAGGTGAGGGCAGACGCAAAAAGATAGAAGAGCAAAAAGGCAAAGAGGTCTTCACAGAAGAAGAGATTGAATCCCTAAAAGATTATTTTAAACTGATCATGTATCCGCACCAAATGAAGTGGTGGGACAATCGCAGCTATAGCATGCGTCAAATTGTTAAATCAAGACAGATCGGGGCTACTTACTATTTTGCAGTTGAGGCGCTATTGACAGCGTTAGAGACGGGCAAAAATCAGATATTCTTGTCAGCATCAAAAAATCAGGCAAAAGTTTTTAGAACCAATATCATAGATTTTGTCGAGCAAGCAACGGGCAAAACCTTACGCGGTGAAAACCTGCGTGTAGCAGCTGGTACCACCTTGTACTTTTTGGGTACAAACAGCAATACAGCGCAATCATACTCAGGTGATTTGTATATTGATGAGTATTTCTGGATACCGCGTTTTGATAAAATTCAGCACGTTGCATCTGGTATGGCGGTACATGATGACCGCCGCATTACTTATTTTTCCACGCCCTCAACAATGGGTCACGAAGCATACAAGCTGTGGGATGGCGAACATTACAACGCCGAACGTCCGAAAAAAGACCACGTCAAAATCAATCTATCTCACGCTCATCTTAAAGATGGTGTGCTCTGTGATGATGGGTATTGGCGTCAAGTTATCACGATTAAAGATGCTATCGACAGTGGCTTTGATCGTGTCACGCTCAGCACGCTAGAGCGCAAATTCCCGAACCCCGCTCAGTTTGCCAACTTGTTTATGTGTCAGTTTATCAATGATATGAATTCATTGTTTAAGCTAAAAGACTTAGCACGCTGCATGATTGATGCACGAGTGGAGTGGCAGGATTGGAAGCCATTGCGCAAACGTCCGCTTGGAGATGCCCCAGTTTGGATTGGTTATGATCCCAGTCGTACACAAGATGATGCATCGATAGCAGTGATTGCACCGCCGCGCGTTGAGGGTGGCAAGTTTAGAATTATAGAGACGCAATCTTATAACGGGCTAGACTTTGAAGTCCAAGCCAAGAAAATCAAAGAATATACCGAAAAGTATAACGTCCAATTTATTGGCATCGATGCGACTGGACTGGGTAAAGCCGTGCATGACTTGGTTATTAAGTTTTATAAGCGAGCGCGAGCCATCATCTATAACGTCGATGAAAAGAACGAAATGGTATTAAAAGCCTATCAAGTTATCCATCATCAACGCCTCGAGTACGATAGCGAATGCACCGAAATAGCAAGTGCATTTTTAACCATACATCAATCCACAACGGGTAGCGGTCGCTCAGTAACGTACAAAGCAAGCCGTACCAATAGCACAGGTCACGCGGATGTAGCGTGGGCAATTATGAACGCACTATCTAACGACCCGCTTGGCATGATTGATGAAGCCGGTCATGGCAAAAAATCAGGCAGTATCTCTTTATTCTAATCAAGGACTCAATATGACAGACACGGTCGATACACAACCAAAGACACAAGCGTTCTCGTTTGGCGAAGCTGAATCAGTTAATAGCTACTATGAATTACTAACTCACTTTCAATGTGTGCATAATGGTAGCTTTTATGAGCTGCCATATTCTATTAATGCTCATGCAAAATACTTCTACACCTTATTATATTTACGCAGTGCGTTACAGCTCAAGGCCGACATCTTGACCAGCTGCTACATACCGCATCCGTTACTAGATCGCCAAGAGTTTGCAAAGTTGGCCATTGATTATCTTTGGTTCGGCAATGCTTATACAGAGCGAGTGCTATCACGTACTGGTAAACTACTACAGCTCAAGCATAGCCCTGCTAAATATACCAGAGCAGATAAAGATGGTAATTATAAATTCATTACGCAGCCGCATCAGTTTGATCAAAGCGAAACCATCCACAACTTTGGTAAAGACAGCATTCATCATCTACTACAACCAGATGTCAACCAGGAGATATATGGTGTACCTGAATGGCTACCCGCGGTGCAGTCGGCCCAGCTCAATGAAGCAGCGACTAAGTTTAGGTTACGCTACTATAATAACGGTAGTCATGCCGGTTATATACTATATATTACCGATCCGCAAATGAATGAAGATGACATCGATGAATTAAAGACAGCACTGAAGAATAGCAAAGGCCCAGGCAACTTTAGAAACCTAATGCTGTACTCACCGAACGGGGAGAAGGACGGCCTGAAGCTGCTACCCATCAGTGAGGTCGCAGCAAAGGATGAGTTCTTTAACATCAAGTCGGTTAGCCGCGATGATCAACTGGCAGCAGCGCGGGTGCCACCGAACATCTTAGGCATCGTGCCCACCAACACCAGCGGCTTTGGTCCCGTCATTGACGCAGCCAAAGTCTTTGCTCGCAACGAAGTGCTACCACTACAGAATAGATTCACCGCCATCAACTCATGGCTGGGCCAACAGATCATAGCATTCGTACCATACAAGGTAGAGCCAGACGATGAGGAAAACAAAACAAAATAATAAAATATAAATATTTTTTATATTAAATTCTAAATGATAAGCGACCCAAATCGCTTATCATTTTTTTTGGCATCTCGGCCCCCAGGCTCCGCGCTCAACTCCCCGCTCCACCCGCGACTAAAACGCGCGCTTTTTTTGTTAACGTTGGGGAGAGGCTGGGCAAGGCAGGATATAGCGGTGCATGACATTTTTGGTGCTGAAATAATCACGTGAAATCACAACGTATCGCAGGATTCGATAAAACTGGGGAATGGGCGGTTTGACAGTCTTATTGGCGGCTCAATCCCACGCAAAAATATATGGGATAAGCAAACTTAGGTGCTGTACGCGCATAGAATCAAGGTTTGCGGGTGGTAGGTCAGGTTTGGGCAATCCCACGGGCCGTCCCAGCGTGGGATTGGTTATAAATTGCAGACATAAAAAAACCTGCTCAATGGCAGGTTCAGTATAGGTTTGAGACAATCTAATCACTATCGAAAAATGGTGGGGCTGGAGAGACTCGAACTCTCACACCTTGCGGCGCTAGAACCTAAATCTAGTGCGTCTACCAATTCCGCCACAGCCCCATTTTCGTTACTCTATCATCAAAAGCAATTAAATTCAAATGCTATCTAGACAGTTAACTGATTCGGTAGTGCGTCTCAGTGGTTGGCAATTATATAGAGTTTGCACAGTTTGGCAACCCCTATTTACAATTATTTTGAATTATTTGATCATTATTTTTGCTGATTATTATAAATAGCTGATATTTCTAGAGTTTTTATTTGACGCTTTTGCGTCTTTAATTTTTATTCATCTGTTCTTCTAATGAAGAGATATCTAATTGCTGTAACTTACGTGTCAGGGTATTGCGTCCCCAACCAAGTAAGTTAGCGGCTGCTATCTTTTTACCGCCACTATGATTGAGCGCTGCCATAAGTAAGACACGTTCAAACCCAGGCGTTGCCGTCTGCAAAATGTCGACTGCGCCAGCTTGTAGCGACTGCTCAGCCCAGTCAGCCAAGGCTTGCTGCCAACTTGGGGCTTTAGGACGGTTATGAATTTGGTTGTTTTGAGCAAGTTCCAGTGATGCTAAGCTTTGATCTTGATGCAGCTCGAGAGTAGATGAGATATTTTCGAGCAGCTCTGGTGGTAAGTCATCAACCATGACCCTATCCCCAGTTGCCATCACTGTCAACCATAGGCAGACATTCTCAAGTTGACGGACATTACCGCGCCATTCAAAAGACTGCATAATCTGTAGCGCCGCAGGGTGTAGCTGCTTTGGTGCTGTATTCATTTGCTCAGCAGCGCGCTGCATAAAGTAGATAGCTAATGCAGGAATATCTTCGCGCCGCGTCCGTAGTGGTGGCAGCGGTAAACGAATGACATTCAGCCGATAAAATAAATCCTCACGGAATCTGCCTTGTTTGACCAGCTCTTCTAAATTTTGGTGAGTAGCGGCGATGATACGTACATTTACTTTGACAGGCTGCTGGCCACCCACGCGATAAAACTCCCCATTGGCCAGTACGCGTAGCAAGCGTGTTTGGGTGCTAAAGGGCATGTCGCCGATTTCATCCAAAAATAACGTCCCGCCATCCGCCTGTTCAAAACGGCCTTGGCGCATCGTCGTCGCGCCAGTAAACGCCCCTTTTTCGTGACCAAAAAGCTCAGATTCAATTAAATCATGTGGAATAGCCGCCATATTGAGAGCAATAAAAGGCTGCTGCTGCCGCGGTGAATGTTGATGTAAAGCGCTGGCGACCAATTCTTTACCGGTACCTGATTCACCCGTAATCAAGACAGTAATAGGTGAGTGCGCCAATCTGCCAATGGCGCGAAATACCGTCTGCATGGCTTGTGATTGACCAATGATCCCGCTGGGATTGTTATTAGCTTTGGTGTCAGTTTTAACTTCAAGTTTATTTTTGGCTTCTTTGTTAGAGCGGTTTTGAAGCTTGGTTTTGGCATTGGTTTTGGCCTCAGATTTTGAATGAGTATCGTATGCTATCGCAGTGGTTATGTTGGTAGCAGGCTCGGTTGCATGGCTGGTTACTGCCATATTCGGTTGATAATTAATCGCTTTATAAATCGTAGTAACTGCATCATCTAAGTCGAATGGCTTCGGCAGGTATTCAAATGCGCCTGTTTGATAGCTATTAATGGCAGAAGTGAGGTCTGAGTGCGCCGTCATAATCACGATTGGTAGCTTAGAAAAATGCTGATGTACCCAATCACTAAAGGACAAGCCATCCATTAGAGGCATACGAATATCAGTCAATATTACATCTGGTAACTGCGCGGCTGACTCTCGCTGTTGCAATATATCGTTGAGACGTGTCCATGCTGCCTGCGCTTGGGTAAAGCTAATAACCCTAAGACCAGCATCTTCAAAAGTGTCCGCCAATATCAAACGCAGTGCTGCATCGTCATCGATCAGCCATAAAGTCGCCGGATTATCATCAGGAGCATTATTGACCGTTACTTTTATTGTTTTATTATTAACAGCTTGGTCAGTCATTATTTGATCGTCTGACATTTGATTATTGCTTTTAGGTTTATGGTTGTCGTTATATTTGGTCATGTATCAGGCCTAATGAGCAGTAGATTGGTTCAGTTTATGATTCAGCAATTCGCGAGTGAGCAGCGTTAGGCAGTGCAGTACTGTGGTTTACGCATCAATTACGGGCTGACGAAAAGGCAGGTATAGTGTAAAACGCGTCTGATTATTGTTCTGACAATTGCTATAGCTGTTTTCACGACTGTCGTTAGGATTTGGGGATTGGTTAGAGCTGACATCAATCATACCATGATGAAGGCTGATGATATCTTGCACAATGGACAAGCCAAGACCAGTGCCTGCAGCACGGCTGGTCACCATAGGGAAAAATATTTGCCCGATAATATCTGAATCAATCCCTGAGCCGTTATCAGTGATAGTCACTTGTAGCACTTGTTTGTGCTGCTGCCCACCGATCGTATGTTGAAAGGCAACTCGTGTTTGAATATCTAGTTTGGGTTGATAGTTCCCATACTTACTATAGTTACCGTTAGTACTCAATGGCGTGATATCTGATGGTACGCGGCGCAATTCAGTAAATGTATTATGCTGAAGTGCTTGTTCAAATTCGGTCATCGATTCACAAGCGTTATTCATCAGGTTTAAAAATACTTGAATCAACTGATCTTTATCAGCACATAATTCAGGCAACGATAAATCATAATCGCGCTGTAATGCCACTTGTGGATATTGATGAACTATCAAAGCTAAAACATACTCTAATGGTTCATGGATATTAAGAATTTGCCAGTTTGGCAGTTGACTGGAGCCAAGGAATTGCCCGATAAGCTGGGTTAAGCGATCCGTCTCCGAGATAATAATATCGGTATAGATACGTAGTTTGTCAGCGGTTTTTTGCAGGTGGTTGTTAGGGTTTGAAATGGGGTTTAAAATAGAATCTGCATGGTTAATAACAGCAGGATCGTTGGTATTAAGAGTAGAAGAGTTGCTGTTAAAAATAGAAGCGTCACTGAATTTTATAAATTGCCGCTGTAATAATTGTGCGGCACCGCGAATACCAGCAAGCGGATTTTTGATTTCATGGGCGACTGAGCGCAGCATATGACGGGCAACGCTATATTGCTGCTGTTGGCGCTGCTCCTCTGAGATACGACTTTGGCGATCTTTGCCCCACATCTCGATGATAAAATAATTCTGCTGCTCATAAATGACAGGCGTCACGCTATAGTCGACTGAGAGGGGTGAGTGACCATTTAATGGTGTGCTTATGAGGTGATCATGATCGATAAAAGGTTGTTGATAGTGCTGCGCTTGATTAAATCGTTCCGTTAAAGAGTAGATTTGCTCATCGCCATCGCCGTTATTAATAATAGGGCTGTCTTTTGACTTTAATTCCGCTGGTGCAAGCAGCGTTAATATAGATTGATTGAGTAATCGTCCACGACTGATAGCGAGTAGTTGCTCAGCTTGGGCGTTTAGCCAAGTAATAGACAGCTCGTCATTGACCCATAAGATAGCCGTAAACAAATGCTGTGATATAAATGATAAGTCAGGGGCCGGTTTTGCGCTTACAAAATTAGCGGTCATTAGTAATGCCTAGGATTGCGAGATACTCGATATAATATTTAACCATAAATCAACACTATAGGGCGGCAAAACTGGTGATTATCACAAAAAAAACGTACAATGCGCACAGCCAATTTATCTCTAGCAAGGTCAGCTATGCCCAAAACTTCTACCGAGTCCGTTAAAACGACTATTATTACCTCACCGTCAGTTTCTACGCCAACAGCTTCTATGCCAAAAGACACTGCCACCATTTTTAATCCTGCTAAGCCGACAATGGTGTCAGAGCAAAGATTGTCAGACAGCAGTCAGCCTTACCATCATAAAGCCAATCACAATCAAAATCGCAGTATTGCCCAAAGTAGCGATGCGACTTTAGGTGCTTTATCGACTGAAAACGCACCAGTTAACGCAGCACCAAAGATTGGTTTTGTATCGCTAGGTTGCCCAAAAGCCTTGGTGGATAGTGAGCGCATTATCACCGAACTTAGCCGTGATGGTTATCAGGTTGCCAGCGATTATGAAGGCGCAGATTTAGTTGTCGTTAATACTTGCGGCTTTATTGAGTCAGCAGTCCAAGAGTCACTAGATGCGATTGGTGAGGCCATTAGTAAAAATGGCAAAGTGATTGTCACCGGTTGTCTTGGTAAAGAAGCGGATAAAATCCGTGCAATGCATCCTGCTGTATTAGCCGTTACTGGCGCGCATGCGTATGATGAGGTCATTAGAGCCGTTGCGCTGCATGTACCTAAGCCTGACCGCAGTTTAGACGCAAACTACGATCCAAAAATAAATTTGATTAATGAGGCGGGTATCAAATTAACGCCTAGCCATTATGCATATCTAAAAATCTCAGAAGGCTGTAATCATCGTTGTACGTTTTGCATTATTCCAAGCTTACGTGGTGATTTAGTCTCGCGCCCGATTGATAGCGTAATGAATGAAGCCATGGCACTGAAAAATGCTGGCGTGAAAGAGCTGCTTATTATCTCGCAAGATACTTCCGCTTATGGTTTAGATTTAAAATATAAGACCAGTTTTTGGAATGGTATGCCGCTGAAGTCTAAATTTTATGACTTATGCCAAGCGTTGAACGATTTAGGCATTTGGGTACGTCTGCATTACGTCTATCCGTATCCGCATGTCGATAAAGTCGTTGAATTAATGGGTGAAAAGAAACTGCTGCCTTATTTGGATATTCCTTTCCAGCATGCTAGCCACAGTATTCTAAAAGCGATGAAACGCCCAGCACATAGTGAAAACACTTTAGCGCGTATCCATGCATGGCGTGAGATTTGCCCTGATATCGTGATTCGCTCAACGTTCGTCGTTGGCTTCCCTGGTGAGACAGAAGAAGATTTC
Organism: Psychrobacter sp.; assembly: GCF_049295055.1. Taxonomy (GTDB): domain Bacteria; phylum Pseudomonadota; class Gammaproteobacteria; order Pseudomonadales; family Moraxellaceae; genus Psychrobacter. The sequence goes on from NZ_JBAQQF010000033.1 coordinate 165,180, forward strand.
CAATGTCTGCTTGATTGGTTAGTCGAAGCACGCCTTGATCGCGTTGGTGCGTTTACTTATTCAGAAGTGGAAGGCGCGGTTGCTAATGACTTACCCAATCACGTACCTGAAGACGTTAAACAACAACGTTACGAGCGCTTGATGACGTTACAGCAAGATATTTCTGCGCAAAAGCTGCAAGAAAAAATTGGTAAAACCTTGATGGTATTGGTCGATGAGATTGATAGTGAAGAGGGTGTTGCGATTTGCCGTAGCTATGCCGATGCACCAGAAATTGATGGACATGTGTATGTTGACGACATCACGGCTGCGGTGAAAGTCGGGCAGTTCTTGACCGTGACTATCGACGATGCCAGCGAATATGATTTGTTTGCCAGTTATAAAGGTTAACTATCCAAGACGATAGGCGCGTGAAAATTGCCCAACAGTGGGCAGTTTTTGCTACAATTAGCGCAATTTAGTCTTTTACACCCCTATCATCGATATCGGGTGCTGTAGACAAGCCCAAAGCCAAACTCTATTTGTATTTTACCGCTAACTTTAATTATAATTTAATGCTAACAAGGTGACCTCATGTCTGACAAAAACCCGCGTTACTCTCGTATCTTGCTTAAACTCTCTGGTGAAGCGTTAGCCGGTGGTAAAGAAATGGGCATTGATAGCGAAGTGCTCGATAAGATGAGCTTGTCTATCGCCCATTTGCGTGGTCTTGGTGTACAAGTTGGTATCGTGGTCGGCGGTGGTAACTTATATCGCGGTGCCCAATTGCAAAAAGAAGGCTTGGTCGGTCGTGTTACTGGCGATCAAATGGGTATGCTAGCGACTGTCATGAATGGCCTTGCGATGCGTGACGCCCTTGAGCGCCGTAATATTAAAACCCGCTTAATGTCAGCATTGCCAATTGGCGAAGTGACCGAAAGTTATAGCAGCCGTAATGCCATTCGCTATCTTAAAAATGGCGAAGTATGTATCTTTGTCGCTGGTACGGGCAATCCTTTCTTTACGACTGATACCGCTGCTTGCTTACGTGGTATCGAAATCGAAGCAGGCTTGATTTTAAAAGCGACCAAAGTTGATGGTGTTTATGACAAAGACCCAAGCTTACATGCTGATGCGGTTAAATATGACGGTTTAACCTTTGATGAAGTGTTAGAGCAGAAACTCGGCGTGATGGATTTAACCGCTATTGCTTTATGCCGTGAGCATAACGTGCCGCTACAAGTATTTGATATGACCAAGCCTAATGCTTTATTAAATGTCATTATGGGCGAAAATGAAGGCACACGTGTTTATCATTAATATAGTAGTCGTTGGCATGATAATAAGATGAGTAGAGAATCAATAACTATCTATCTGGCAATGAGTTTATCTGGTAATGAATACCTTAGTAGTTCTCTATAATTAACAATAATGAATGATTTATCGGTAGCGATAAATAAGGATACATGATGATTAATGAAATTAAGCAAGACGGCGAAGCGCGCATGCAAAAAACGTTAGAAGCGCTTGAGAGTACCTTTAGTAAAGTCCGTACAGGACGCGCGCATCCAGGTATGTTGTCAGGGGTGATGGTGAGCTACTACGGGTCGCCTACACCTTTGAATCAAGTGGCGAGTGTTAACGTTGAAGATTCGCGTACGCTATTAGTACAGCCGTTTGAACGTACGATGGTGCAAGCGATAGACAAAGCGATTCGCGAAGCAGATTTGGGTCTGAACCCAATGACCGCTGATGTAATTCGTGTACCGATGCCAGCGTTGACAGAAGACACACGTCGCGATATGCAAAAGCTTGCGCGCGGAGAAGCAGAGAATAGCCGCGTATCTATTCGTAATATCCGCCGCGATATGATGAATGATATTAAAGATTTGGCAAAAGAGAAAGAAATCTCAGAAGATGACGAGCGCCGCGCCAGCGATGATATTCAAAAAATCACTGACAAGCATATTGAAACGATTGATAGCCGTTTGAGTAAAAAAGAAACCGATTTAATGTCTGTGTAACAGCTATTTGTCTATTTGCCTTAAGATAAATCGATTGCAGTCACTCTCTTAAATAAACAGCCAATGCTACATTGTTATTGGCTGTTTATTGCCGTATAGATGGCAGAGATATTATTAAGTAAGTGAAAGCATTTTTAATAGTTGCCGTTAACATGACTATAGATGCCTTTTTCTTCTTATTTTATAGCGGGTTTATGATAAATATGTGAATTTTATGCAGTGTGTTTTTTATATGCTTGAACCTGCGTTATGATTATTTCACCTCAATAAAAAACAAGTTAGCCTATGTCTATTTCAGATACTTTAGCTCCAGCCCTTCTTCCAAGACACATCGCCATCATCATGGACGGTAATAACCGTTATGGTAAAGTCAATAATTTGGGTAAAGGTCAAGGGCATGTCGCTGGTAAAGATGCGCTAGATCCTATTGTCGAGTATTGTGTTAGTACTGGTATTGAGGTTTTAACGGTATTTGCCTTTTCAAGTGAAAACTGGCAACGTCCACCGACTGAGGTGGCATTACTGATGCATCTGCTTAGCTTAACCATCAATGAGCAAATGCCACGTATGGTGAAGTATCGTATTCGTTTGCGTTTTATCGGTGATCGTAGTCAGCTTAGTGATGATTTACAAGTATTGATGGCAGATGCTGAAGCAGAAACGGCGGATTTTGAAGCCATGACATTAGTCATTGCGATCAGCTATGGCGGACAGTGGGATATTGCTCATGCAGCTAAACAGCTGGTACTACAAGTGCAGGCAGGTGAACTAAAAGCCGAAGATATTGATAAAGAGAGTCTTGGAAAATACGTCCAATTGGCGGATGCGCCGGCGGTAGATATGTTGATACGTACTGGCGGCGAATACCGTCTCTCTAATTTCTTATTGTGGCAATCAGCCTATGCAGAGCTTTTCTTTACCCAAACCCTATGGCCAAACTTTACCGTAAACGAGCTTGCAGCCATGATAGAAGAGTTCGCCCAGCGTCAACGGCGCTTTGGCAAAACTAGCGAACAAATAATGACAGAATAACGGTGCTTTTAAAATAATAGTTATCTTAACGATGTTTTATTAGATCAAATTAAAGACTCAGTTTTTGTTGTTTTGGGAATATTAAGCAGCTTTAATGACTATTATTAGCGTTAATCACTATTATTAGCGTTAAGCACTGTCAATGCGCTATTATAGTGAGCGGTTATCATGCAATTTTGATCAAATGCTCTTCATTACTATAAGGCTCGATACGTATGTGGCAACGAATTAAGACGGCAATTGTTCTCGTTATTATCGTTGGTATTGCAATGTTTGCGAGCCAAAGTCCTATTTTGTTTGCACCGCTATTGGCTATCGGCGTGATTATCGCGGCGCATGAGTGGACTAAATTAATGCCAAAATGGCGTCATCCTGCGTTATTCGTACTATTGGTGCTGGCGCTGACATTAGTGTCGCTGATGTTTAAAGTCACTTGGCTGTTTTGGTGGGCTGCCTCTCTTGTTATATGGTTAATGGCGCTGTCTTGGGTAAGGGTTTTCCCAACAAAAACCAATTGGTATGGTAAGCAATTGGCATTGATGGGGGCAGTGATATTGACCGCATCGATTACCGCTATGTTCTACTTATGGCAGTTATCAGCATGGTGGTTACTCTATGTCTTTTTATTGGTATGGTGTGCTGATAGCGGCGCTTACTTTGTTGGACGTAAGCTTGGTCGCCGCAAAATGGCACCGAATGTCTCACCCAATAAAAGTATGGAAGGGCTGGCGGGCGGTTTAATCACTGGTTTGCTAGTCGTGATTGTAATCAGCGTCTTTAAATTACAATTAACTGGCGTGCCGTTAATCGCATTTGTGGCATTATCTGCGCTGACGATTTTGGCGTCAGTACTGGGTGACTTGTTTGAGTCGATGCTCAAGCGCCGTGCTGATGTTAAAGACTCAGGAACGATTTTACCGGGTCATGGTGGTGTACTCGACCGTATCGATTCGCTGTTATCTGCCACACCGATATTTGCGCTTGGTTTTTGGGCGATACAGCAGTTAGGTTTGATAGTAGTTTAGGACTGGCAAGGTATAACAGATGCTTATTTTATAGCAGCTTATAGCAATTAGGCTGAGCTATTGATCTGAGTAAATGTCTTAGTCTTATTTGTTAATATCTATAATTAATACGCTTGATATCTTTGACGTCTTATTTGTCAGGCGCCTTCTTGATTTCTTATTTAATTTTACACAGTATCATTTATAGGCACCGATGGTTATGACCCAGCGCATCCAACGCATCGCCGTACTAGGCGCGACAGGCTCGATTGGCGATAGCACGTTAGCAATCTTGGCGGCGCAACCACAGCATTACGACGTTTATGCTTTATCAGGCTACCATCGTTTAGATAAACTTTTTGCGCTCTGCCAGCAGTTTTTGCCCAAGCGTGTCAGTGTACCGACAGCAGCAGTCGATGACTTTGCCCAGCGACTTAGTGCGGCAGGTCTAAATATCGAGGTGGTAGGCGGTGCTAGAGGGTTAATAGATATTGCTACCGACTCGCAAACCGATACCGTCGTCGCGGCTATCGTGGGCGCAGCAGGATTGCCTTCTACTTTAGCTGCAGCACGTGCAGGCAAGCGTATTTTGTTAGCTAATAAAGAAGCGCTGGTGATGGCCGGGCAAGTAATGATTAAGGCGGTTAAAACGCACCATGCTACCTTATTGCCGCTTGACTCAGAACACAATGCTATCTTCCAATGTTTACCGTCTGCTATTCAACAAGACAATACCCAGATTCATCAGCCACGTCATGGCGTACGCAAGCTATGGTTAACCGCCTCTGGTGGGCCATTTTTGCAGCAGTCGTTTGCTCAGATGCAGCAAGCTAGCGTCGCAGAAGCGGTCAAACATCCAAACTGGTCGATGGGACAAAAAATCTCAGTCGACTCTGCAACGATGATGAATAAGGGGCTTGAGCTGATTGAAGCTTGCCATTTATTTGATCTACCTGAAAATAAGATAAATGTGGTGATTCATCCACAAAGTATCATTCACTCAATGGTAGAATATAGCGACGGCAGTTTTTTAGCGCAGCTGGGTAGTCCCGATATGAAAACCCCCATTGCTCATGCGCTCAGCTATCCCAATCGTATTGATAGTGGCTCGCAGCCATTAGACTTATTTGCTTTAAGTGGTTTGGAATTTATTAAACCAGATTTGCAAAAATTTGCTTGCTTGCATCTTGCCCGTCAAGCCATGCAAGCAGGGACACAAGCAACAATTATATTGAATGCCGCTAATGAAATAGCCGTTGCTGCCTTTTTAAACGGTCAGATTCGTCTGACTGATATTGCTGATATTAATGAGCAAGCATTGAATGAGATACAGGTGCCACTATTAAATGAGACTGCCGATATCGATGAGATTTTAGCCATTGATGACATAGCGCGTCGTCATACCAATGAGCTGGTGGCAAAAATGGCATAAGCGTATCAAGTACCATTATTCAATTTCTAAAAAATATTGATAAAAGATACTGATAACAATACTGAGAAAAGATCATGACGTTTCTATTAACGCTCCTTGCGGCAATATTTGTCTTAGGTCCGCTCATTGCTTTGCATGAGTGGGGTCATTACATCGTGGCGCGACTCTGCGGCGTTAAAGTGCTCACGTATTCTATCGGTTTCGGCCCTAAACTCTTTGGTTGGACGAGCAAAAAAAGCGGCATTGATTATCGTATTTCAGCATTACCGCTTGGTGGTTATGTCAAAATGCTCGATGAGCGTGAAGGCGAGGTGGCAAAGGAAGAGCTGCATTTGGCGTTTAATCGTCAGCATCCGTTAAAGAAAATAGCGATTGTTGCCGCTGGTCCTATTATGAACTTTGTCATTGCTATTGCTTTATTTTGGGTATTGTTTATGACCCCATCTGAGCAACTGGCCACCAGAATAGGTCAAGTATTACCTGATACCCCAGCTGCGATGGCTCAGCTACCCATTGGCGATAAAATCGTTGCCATTGATGGGCATGAGGTGCAGACGTGGGAAGGCATTAACTATCGCCTTGCTGGACGCATGGGTGAGACAGATAACGTCAGTGTCACTTTGCAATCGGATACAAAAGCTAATGATGCGACTGATTCAACTGCTTTGACCAAAACGTATCAGGCACCCGTTAAAGCGTTTATGCAGGGCGCAGCGCAAGGTAAAGATGCCTTGTCGAGCTTTGGTATGATACCTTGGCAACCGAATATTGTACCGATCGTTGGTGATTTGACCCCTGATGGCGCTGCTAGCCGTCAAGGTTTAAAGGCTGGCGATCGCATCACTGCGATTAATGGTACAGCAATTGAAGATTGGATTAGTGCCACCCGTATTATCCGAGATAGTCCCGAAGTTTTACTGAACTTCACTGTGCTACGTAATGATAAACCAGTGCAGTTACAGATTATGCCACAAGGTAAAAAAGATAATTTAGGTAACGATTATGGGCAGATTGGTGCTATGGTGGCGCAATCTGAAATTGTCATTCCCGATGAGTATAAAACTACTGTTGTTTATGGTCCTGGCGAGTCGTTAGTCAAATCATTTCAGAAGACTGAGCAGTTAGCGGTTATGACGGTCAGCTCAATGGGTAAGATGCTATCAGGTATGATCGGTCTTGAGAATTTATCAGGTCCCATTACTATTGCAAAAGTTGCCAAACAAAGCTTTGATATTAGCTGGCAAATGGTATTATCTACTGCCGCTTTGATCAGCTTAAGCCTCGCTGTATTGAATCTTCTGCCCATTCCTGTATTAGATGGTGGTCATATTGTGTATTATCTCATTGAGCTGATACGAGGTAAGCCACTTTCTGAAGGCGTGCAAATGGTGGGTTTGAATATCGGTTTACTCTTGCTGGCAGGTTTCATGGTGTTAGCAATTGGTAATGATATCAGTCGGCTGTTTTAAAGGATTAGTTTGGAGCTTAGAAGGTAAGATGCGATAGACTAATGGTTTTGCGCTTATCATGCACCGATTATGAGGCTGCTAAGCGGTTTCTTTTATAGCATCGCTACTGTACTAATTGTATTTTTTAGTTTATTTTATGAAGCGTTTTATATAAAGTGTTCTGAGTCTGCCATGAGCGTGTTGATAACTTTACGCGAAAGAGGCTGGACAAGATGTGCTTTTTAACTTAACTTAAGCAAGTTTTTTATAGACGGATAGTGTTTATGCGTACGCCTTTCTTTATGAGCGCGGCTGGGTTGCCGTTAGTTGTAGCAATGATGAGTATGCCGGTTCAAGCTGCAGAATTTGTGGTCACTGATATTGGCTTTAATGGTCTACAACGCCTAACTCCTGATAGTCTCTATCCGGTATTACCTATTTCGGTGGGTGATACGGTCAATGATGCTAGTCTAGCCGCTAGTATCAAAGCGCTATATGCGACTGAAAACTTCGCAGATATTCAAAGCCGTATCGAAGGTGGTAAGCTGCGCTTTGATGTGGTTGAGCGTCCAACGATTGCTGAAGTTAATTTCGATGGCAACAAACTCATTCCGAAAGAAGGGCTTGAGCAAGGGCTTAGTAACGCTGGATTGTCTGTCGGCGATGTGCTTAAGCAAGCTACGCTACAGGGCGTTGCAAACGAGCTGCAACAGCAATATATTAGCCAAGGTTATTACAATAGTAATATCGAAGTTGATCAAACGCTGCTTGATGGCAACCGCGTAAAACTTGATGTACGTTTTATTGAAGGTAAGCCTGCTAAAGTGGTCGATATCAATATCATTGGTAACAAGCACTTTAGTGATAAAGAGATTAAAGAGGTTTTTGCGGTAAAAGAATCCTCATGGACACGTCTATTATCTAAGTCTGATCGCTATGCTAAAGAGAAGCTAGCTGCCAGTTTAGAGAATCTAAAAGCCCTTTATCAGAACGATGGTTACGTGCGTTTTTCGGTAGACAATGCGGTGCTGAACATCAGTGAAGACAAGAGTAGTGTCTTTATTGAAGTAAGTCTTAGCGAAGGCGAGCAATATCAGTTTGGTGAAGTCAATTTCCTAGGTAAGCCAACTTTTGAAACTAATGAGCTAAAAGAGCTGGTTACTTTCGCGCCTAATGAGAAATACTCACAAGCCAAACTCGATGCCACGACCGCGTCTCTTAAGAGTCGTTATGGTAATGAGGGCTATTATCTTGCCCAAATCAGACCGGTGCCTCGTATCAATGATGAAACGAAAGTAGTCGATATTGATTATTACATTGATCCTGCACGTCCTATTTACGTTCGCCGTATCAACTTTGCCGGTAACTTAAAAACCCAAGATGAAGTATTGCGCCGTGAAATGCGTCAATTAGAAGGCACACTGGCTTCTAGTGATAAAATCCAGCTGTCACGTACGCGCTTGATGCGTACAGGTTTCTTTAAAGGCGTCAATGTCGATGTAAAGCCAGTCCCTAATCAGCCAGATCAGGTTGATGTGAATTACACGGTTGAAGAGCAGCCTTCTGGTAGCTCAACGATTGCCGCTGGTTATTCACAAAGTGGCGGTGTGACATTCCAGTTGGATCTGACACAAAATAACTTTATGGGAACTGGTGACCGAGTTAAAGCAGCACTCTCGCGTTCAGAGACGCGTGATTCTTATAGCTTGGGCTATACCGATCCTTACTTTACAGAAAATGGTGTATCACAAGGTATCAGTGCCTATTATCGTGAAACCAAATACGATGACAGAAACGTTAGTAACTATGTTACCGATGCTTATGGTGCTACGTTAAACTATAGCTATCCTGTCGATGAAACCAAGCGCGTGAGTGCTGGCTTAAACGTTGATAACACGACTGTACGTGGCGGTAGCCGTCTTGGTGTATCAAGCGTTCAGCAGATTATTGATGACGGCGGCACGTTTGAGAAGTTCAATAATGATCAAGATGAATTCTCTGGTCGTACCGGTTTTAAAAATGAATATCAGAGCTACAACCTATTATTCGGTTGGGATTACAGCACCATAGACCGCCCCGTATTTCCGAATAAAGGCATGAGTCATACCGTAGATGCTACCATTGGTCTTGGTGATGCCAGTTATCAAAAACTGGTCTATCGTGGTAGTATTTATCAACCTATCTACAAAGACTGGGTCGCACGCGGTTACACCAAGCTAGGCTATGGTAATAATTTACCCTTCTATGAAAACTTCTATGCGGGTGGTTATGGTTCGGTACGTGGTTATGAAGCATCAACCCTCGGACCTAAATCGCAAAGCTATAATGATGCGATAAATGATGATGTCCGTTTTAAAGATGAAGAGGTTGGTGGTAATGCGCTAGTCAGCTTTGGTACCGAATTGATTCTACCAGTGCCATTTAAAGGGGATTGGGCGGATCAAGTACGTCCAGTGTTATTTGCTGAAGGTGGTCAGGTATTTGATACCACTGACAAAGAAGATCGTACCTTTATTGATCCAGCTACTGGCAACGATACTGGTGTACCACTATTAACGCAAGATAATAAATTCCGCTTTAGTGCTGGCGTAGGCGTAACTTGGTATACGCCAATCGGTCCGATTTCTCTGAGCTATGCGGTGCCTATCGGTGATAAAGATGGCGATGAGACCGAAAAAGTCCAGTTCCAAATCGGTAATACGTTCTAATTAGTCACATATTCTAATGGTATCGTGTTATTTAAAGGACTCTCATTGCTTTTATTTAAGTAAATTAAGAGAGAGTTAGATTTTAGTAGGTCGTCAAGATGATATTTCAGCTTGGCGACCATTTTATTCATACCAATACTAATACCAACTATGATAACCATTGAGCAACTCATCACTCAAATCGAGCAGCGTCAGCCTGTTCTTAATAAGGCTGAGCTTAGCGCTGAGCAATGCCGTCTAAATTTAGACAGCATTGGTAATTTAACTACGGCTAATCGGCAGCAGTTAAGTTTTTTGGCCAATCCTCATTATCTCTCTAGTCTTACTAGTAGTGAAGCAGGGGCGGTGTTAATCACTGCAGAGCACCGTGATAGAGTGGCAAAAAATACGGTTGCATTGGTAGTTGCCACGCCTTATTTAGCTTATGCCAGCGCCAGTCAACTATTTGCTCGTCAACGATCAGACAGCGGTATTCATCCGAGTGCAGTGATAGCCGACAGTGCCATTATTGGTAATCAAGTGACTATCGGGCCTTTTTGCGTCATAGGTGAACAGGTGCAAATTGGTGATCGCAGTTGTCTTGACGCTCATGTGGTTGTTGAGGCAGACACTACTATTGGCACTGATTGCGTTATCAAATCACAAGTCGTAATAGGCCATGATTGTGTCATCGGTAATCATGTGAGATTACACGCTGGGGCGAGCATAGGATCTGAAGGTTTTGGCTTTGCACCCACTAGCAATCCTAGTGTCACGGGTTGGGAGCGTATTGCTCAGCTAGGGCGTGTGGTGATAGGCGATTATGTAAGAATCGGTAGCCAAACTTGTATTGATCGCGGTGCCATTGATGATACAGTGATTGGTAGTCATGTTATTATTGATAATCTCGTACAAGTTGCTCATAACGTCCGTATCGGTGATGGTACGGCTATCGCTGCCCAAACGGGTATTGCTGGTAGTACCACTGTTGGTAAGCGCTGTATTATTGGCGGCGCAGTTGGTATCACAGGTCACATTGAAATCACAGATGATGTCATTTTATCTGGTATGACAATGGTGACTAAATCAATCAAAATGGCAGGCTCTTATTCTTCTGGAACCGCTGCCATGCCAACGGCTAACTGGCGCCGTGCCGCGGTACGTTTTCGCCAGCTCGGTCGTGATTAGTAGGATGATTTATATAATTTAAAAATATAGTAAAGCTTAAAAATACAGCAAAGCTTGAAAATATAGTAAAGCTTAAAGACATAGAAAGACTTAAAAACACAGCAAGGAAGCGCTATTATGAGCATCACTGATATTGATATCCCAACTGATGAAGACATCAAAAGCTTGGCTGAACAAGGTCTAACGTTGCCATTAACGTATCATACCCTTAAGCATTATCTACCGCATCGTTATCCTTTTTTATTGGTCGATAAGGTGATTTCTTGTAAACCTGGTGAATGCATTACAGGTATTAAAAATGTGACCATTAACGAAGAGTTCTTTAATGGTCATTTCCCTGATGAGCCGATTATGCCAGGCGTATTGATGGTTGAGTGCATGGCTCAAGTCTCAGGCGTGCTTGGTTTTATTAGTGCAGGATTGACGGCAGAAGATGGCTATTTATATCTGTTTGCAGGCGTTGATAAAGTACGCTTTAAGCGTCGCGTCATCCCTGGCGATCAACTGATCATTCGTGCCAAAACAGTCATGCAAAAGCACGGTATTTATAAGTTTGATTGCACAGTACACGTTGAAGATGAGCTTGCCGCTAGTGCTCAAATTATGATTGCCCGTCAGGAACAATAAAACGCTTTTACTCACTTTGAGCGCATAAGCAAGAGTGCTCAAAGTATGCCGTTAATGTTAATAACTATAATGATCGTCGTATTTTTTAACAGAGCTAGTATTAGGGTGGTTAATAACGCTAAACTGTCTGTATTTGTTTTACTATTTACTCGCATCAGATGATACAAAGGCCCACATTATGAGTCAGATCCATCCAACAGCACTCATCTCACCGTCTGCTAATATTGATGAAACCGCAACTATTGGCCCTTATTGTATTGTCGGTGATGAAGTCTCCATTGGCGCGCACACGGTTTTGCATCGGCATGTGGTCGTAACAAGACTAACTCGTATTGGTGAGCACAATCAGTTTTATCAGTTTGCAAGCGTCGGTGAAGACCCGCAGGATTTAAAATATGCTGGTGAGCGTACATGGCTTGAGATTGGTGATTATAATACCATCCGCGAAGCTTGTAGCTTGCATCGTGGCACAGAACAAGATGGTGGGCTGACCAAGATTGGCAATCACAATTTGCTGATGGTCAATACCCATATTGCTCATGATTGCTTGATCGGTGACTATAATGTATTGGCTAATAATGTCGGTATTGCAGGGCATGTAACCATTGGCAATCATACGATTATTGGTGGTAACTCAGGTATTCATCAGTTTTGTACCATTGATGATTACAGCTTGGTAGGTGGCGCTACGCTGGTTTTAAAAGATGTCGCTGCTTTTACCATGGTTTCTGGTAATCCTGCCAAAGCACATGGGCTTAATATCGAAGGCATGCGCCGCAAAGACTGGTCTCAAGATACGATTGATATACTGCGTCAAGCTTATCGTATCGTCTTTAGATCTGGCTTAACGACGGTACAAGCACTTGAGATACTAAAACAAGAACTATTGCCGAAAGAGCCAAAAATTGAATTGCTGATTGAATCTTTACAGAAAAGTCGTCGCGGTGTTGTTCGTTAAGTATTATTTTATTAATTATCAAATACCTTTTAAGTCAAATTACTAAATAATCTAATCTCTGTAAGTCATCTTTAAAATACTAAAAAGCCATAGCTAATAGTTATGGTTTTTTTGTTTTTATGAATCCTTGACTTTTTTGGTCGCTTAGCAGAAACTGACTTATTGTCTGTAGTAAGGTTACAGCAACTTATTTTAACTAACAGCTGACTTGTTATCTTTTTGATTATCTCAATTCATTTAATATAATATAAATACTGAAGATGATCAAAGAGACTATTGATAAATTTTAGGAGTGTTACATGGCACAGCAAAGGGAAAATTGGTCTGGTAGAACTGGATTTATCATAGCCGCTGTCGGATCAGCAGTAGGATTGGGTAATATATGGAGATTTCCTTACGTAGCTTACGATAATGGTGGTGGGGCATTTATGGTGCCTTATCTTATTGCTTTATTAACAGCAGGTATCCCACTATTATTTTTAGATTATATTATAGGGCATAAATATCGCACTGCAGCGCCTCGTGCTTACAAAAAATTCTCACCATCTGGACAGTTTGTAGGGTGGTGGCAGACGCTAGTGTCTTTTGTGATTGCTATTTATTACGCAGCCGTTATTGTTTGGGCTGGTAGTTATATGTTTTTCTCGTTCGGTCAAAAGTGGGGTGAAGATACCACGAACTTTTTTGTCAGCGACTTTGTCAAACATACAGGAGACTTAACCTCCGTATTCGTACCCCAGATGTTCATAGGTTTGGTCATCGTTTGGGCAGTATCTATATTAATTATGTTTGGTGGCATCCGTAAGGGTGTGGAACTCGCTAATAAAATCTGTTTGCCATTGTTGTTAGTATTGTTCGGTATTATGGTATACAAAGCAGTCAATTTACCGGGTGCTATAGTCGGCCTAAATGCCTTTTTTGAGCCAAACTGGGTGAAAATGAAAGATCCTAACGTCTGGTTAGCAGCTTACGGACACATCTTTTTCTCTCTATCAGTAGGTTTTGGTATTATGGTGACATATGCCTCATACCTAAAAAAGAATACAAACCTAACAGGCGCAGGCTTAGTGGTTGGTTTTGCGAACTCTTCTTTTGAGCTTATTGCTGGTATCGGTATTTTTGCGGCAATCGGCTTTATGGCGGTATCGACAGGTCAAGATATCTCTGAAGTTGCTAGTGGCGGTGTTGGACTCGCGTTCTTCGTATTCCCTAAAATTATTTCTACTATGGGTCCAAGTGGTGATTTAATTGGTTTCTTATTCTTTGGCTCTTTAGTGGTAGCTGGTATTAGCTCGCTAATCAGTATTCTAGAAGTACCTATTTCTGCTTTTCAAGAAAAATTTGATTGGTCACGCAAAAAAGCAGTTGCTGTGATAGGCGGCGTATGTGCGGTCATCTCTATCTCAGCTTTCTCCACTGGTAGCTCATTGGTATTAGTAGATGTCATCGATCACTTTGCTAATAACATCGGTATCGTGGCTGGTGGTTTGATGTCCATTGTTTTAGTCACTTGGTTTAACCGTCATAAAATTCCAAATTTATTGGCTCACAGCAATCGTATCTCTAGCGTCAAACTAGGCGGCGCTTGGATATTCATGCTAACCGTTATCACGCCAACAGTACTTACTATCGCTTTAGGTCTTAAGTTTATTGATTTGGTCAAAACACCTTATGAAGGTTATTCTTCAACTATCTTATTACTATTTGGTTGGGGCGTAGTCGTATTCTTCGGTCTAGGTGCGTTTATACTAAGTCGTATTAAGGGCATCCATGATGAAGAAGATGCTAAAGCTCGTACCATTGATGAGGCGCGCTAGTTAGTAAACTAAATAGTTAGCAGGTAGATTAACATTTCAATAGGAATTTATTATGAGCACTTCAGCTATTATTTTTATGATTATCTCAATGGTACTTATATGGGGTGGCTTGATTGCTTCCATCATACATCTAAGAAACAACCCAGATGTTCCAATGAGTCAAGTGCCAGATGATAATTTTTAAGTCTTCAAGCATCGAATTTTTTAAGCGTAAAAGTTTTTAATTATCAAGTTATTAAATTTTTTAATAGCTACAAAAATGCCAGTCAGTGCAAGCCGACTGGCATTTTTCTATTCAACACGTTTTGATAATAGGCTTGCTATTAAGTCAGAATCTAATCAGAGTCAATTAACGCAAGTTTAGTTCAGGAACGGTCTGTCCGCGCTTGGCATAAAACTCATTGACGAATTCATCAAATTTATCTTGTTCAATCGCGTCTCTGATACCTTGCATCAAACGTTGATAGTAACGTAAGTTATGAATCGTCGCTAGCTGCGCACCGAGCATCTCTTTACATTTATTCAGATGAGATAAATAAGCACGGCTAAAGTTCTGACAAGTATAACAATCACATTCGGGATCTAATGGACCTTCATCGGTACGGTATTGGCTGTTGCGTATCCGCACTACACCTGCATTTTCTGCGTCGCCTGTGACAAAATAATGACCATTACGGGCGTTGCGAGTAGGCATGACGCAATCGAACATATCGACACCGCGGCGTACTCCTTCAACGAGGTCTTCAGGCTTACCCACACCCATCAAATAGCGTGGCTTATCGGCTGGCATATCATCGGCGATGTAATCTAAGACCTCTATCATCTCTTCTTTTGGCTCGCCAACAGATAAACCGCCAATCGCATAACCGTCAAAGCCAATCTCAAGCAAGCCTTCGAGTGATTGCTTGCGCAAATCGGCATACATACTGCCCTGAATGATGCCAAATAAGGCATTGGTACTGCCAAGTTTTTTATGCTCGTCAACGCAGCGTTGACCCCAACGTAATGACAGCTCTAATGACTTTTTCGCTTCGTCATGAGTTGCTGGATACGGCGTACATTCATCAAACTGCATCACGATATCAGAATTCAAGCTATATTGAATCTGCATCGATTTTTCTGGTGATAAAAAGACTTTTGCACCATCGATAGGTGATTTAAAAGTCACGCCTTCTTCGGTGATTTTACGCATTGCGCCAAGGCTAAATACTTGAAATCCGCCGGAGTCAGTCAAAATTG
The DNA here is from genome assembly GCF_049295055.1 of Psychrobacter sp. GTDB lineage: Bacteria > Pseudomonadota > Gammaproteobacteria > Pseudomonadales > Moraxellaceae > Psychrobacter. The sequence continues at coordinate 180,615 of NZ_JBAQQF010000033.1, forward strand.
GTTTATCCCAATGCATAAATTTATGCAGACCGCCAAATTTATCAATAATATCGGTACCTGGACGTAACCATAAATGGAAAGTATTACCAAGGATGATGTCAGCGCCAATGGCTTCAATATCACGTGGTAGCATGCCTTTAACCGTACCGTAAGTACCTACTGGCATAAAAGCAGGTGTTTGTACGTCGCCATGATTAAGGTGAACCGTGCCACGGCGTGCACGCGTGACGCCGCTGGCTGTTTTATGTAAGACAAATTGCATAAGATAACCGCTATATGAGCTATGAAAATGGCGCTAATTATAGCATTGTTAGTTTTTTTTGGACATTGAAGTTTGCCCAGTACAGATTTGATAGGCTATTTATAGGGGGCTAGAACTAAAAGCTATAGAACCAAAAGTTACAGACATCGTTATCAATTCATTGCTACAGTAGAAGAAAGATAGAAATGGTGACATGATACTTTCGGATAATTGAGACATGACATGATTGACATGATTAAAGCAACTCGCTTGTTAAAGGGCTTCACGTTAAGTGGCGTATTATTAACCAGTACCTTATTAATATCAGGAACAGCTATGGCTACCGAAGAACCAAATTATACTATCTTGTCGCAAACCGAAGATTTTGAATTGCGTCGCTATGAGAATCAATTGGTGGCACAAACTTGGGTTTCTGGCGACCAAAATACCGCTAGCCGTACAGGATTTAAGATTTTAGCAGATTATATATTTGGTAATAATACAGCGCCAAGTGGAGAAAGTAGCAAGATTAGTATGACAGCGCCTGTAGCTATGCAATTTGAAGTAAAGCAATCTGAAAATAAAAATGGTGATAATGAGTCGCAAAAAATTGCCATGACAGCACCGGTGTCTATTAAACAAGAGCAGCAGCAAAATGATGGTAAATGGCGCGTACAATTTACTATGCCAAGCCAATATACGCTGCAAACGCTACCGAAGCCAAATAATCCAGATATCACTATTATCGAAGTGCCGCCACAGACTTATGGCGTTATTAAGTTCTCAGGGCTAGCTGGTACTGAAAAGGTGGCTGCTAAAACGTCAGAACTACAGTCTTGGATGCAGACAAAAAATTTAGCAGTGACAGGTATACCTGAACTGGCACGTTATAATCCGCCATGGACGCTGCCTTTTATGCGGTGCAATGAAGTTATGATTGCGTATCAACAAAAATAAGTCATAAAAAAGACAGCGTTTGCTGTCTTTTTTATATCTAATATTCAGAATGTTTGGTCTAGCTATTTTGCTCGCGGATGATATTCAGCATACGACGTAATGGCTCTGCGGCGCCCCATAGTAGCTGGTCACCGACGGTAAATGCGCCTAGATACTCAGGTCCCATATTCAGCTTGCGCAGACGACCTAGTGCCACTGTCAACGTACCCGTCACTGCTACTGGGGTTAAGCGGTTCATGGTCGCTTCTTTATCGTCTTCTACCACGTCCAACCACTCATTACCGCTATTTTTCAATGCCGCTTCGATTTCTTCTAGCGGAATGTCTTTTTTGAGCTTAATCGTTAAGCCTTGTGCATGACAGCGCATCGCACCAACACGGACACACATACCATCGATAGCGATGTTATCTGCTTCAGAGTTGCCAAGAATTTTGTTGGTTTCAACGCCGCCTTTCCATTCCTCACGAGACTGCTTGTTTTCTAACTGAGAATCGATATAAGGAATCAAGCTACCGGCTAATGGCACGCCAAAGTATTGCTTAGGAAAATCATCTGAGCGTTGAGTCTGAGCGATTTTCTTATCAATTTCAAGGATAGCGCTGGTAGGATTGGCAAGTTCGTCTTTAACCGCATCATGCAATACACCCATGCCTTCGATGAGCTCGCGCATGTTGTTGGCACCAGAACCACTCGCTGCTTGATACGTCATGGCGCTGACCCATTCGACCCAGCCTTTATTAAAGAGCTCACCGATAGCCATTAGCATCAGCGACACGGTACAGTTACCACCGATAAAGTCTTTTTTGCCATCAGCCAGTGCGCTATCAATGACAGAGCGATTGACAGGATCAAGAATGATGATGCTGTCATCTTCCATGCGTAATGTACTTGCCGCATCAATCCAATAACCGTTCCAGCCACTATCACGCAGTGGCTGATGGACTTTTGAGGTATAGTCGCCACCTTGACAAGTAATAATGACATCACAAGTAGCAAGGGTTTTAATATCATGAGCATCTTTTAGTTGGCTGGTCTGAATACCATCAAAGCTTGGCGCATCACCGCCTGCATTACTGGTCGAAAAAAACACTGGCGTAATACCATCAAAGTCTTTTTCTTCCGTCATACGTTGTATTAATACTGACCCGACCATACCGCGCCAGCCTACCAAGCCTACTGTTAAATTACTCATGAAACTTAATCCTTTTTACAATAAATTGTTGCATTGCCAACCGATAACAATGCCGTGAATAGCTTGAAAAAGCAAGGTTTTTTAGACTATTTTAAGTGTTTTATAAGCACTATTAACTATGCTTAGTATAACTTTGGGTTATTAGTGTTAACAAGATATTTGCTAGGCTATTCTCCTTAGTTTTAAACTGACTATAACTATCAGTAAAATGAGCGCGCATGAGTGCCTGCTAATATAAGGTAAATATGAGTATAAGCATTGAGATTGTAATGTTTTATAGTGACTATTGCGTAATTAATGTTCAATAATAGGCGCTGCTCTTATGAAGTGCTAAAGTAAGCAGCTGTTGTGGATTCAAGTATAATTGCTTTGCATCTTAGCAGTTAAGATATAGCGAATAGTGAACCATTTCACTGACAATGGGCGCAATCATTGGCTTAACCATTCATTTAATAAACGGTCGATACACATTATGGATTTCTCCCTAGTATATTATGGCGCACAGTGGTTAGCGGGACTAATCGCCTTTGTCACCATTTGGGGCTGGTTACCACTTGATCATTGGTGGGTACGCGGTGTAGATTTTCCTCGTATTCAAATTATGATACTGGGTATTGTCGCATGGGTTGGTATGGTAGCGTTTGGCTCAGAATGGCAGCTAGGACAGTGGCTGCTGTTTGGGTTGCTGAGTGTTGCCTTAGCGTTCCAGCTCAAAATGGTATTGCCATATACCAAACTGTGGAAAAAGGAAGTGTTAAATGCCAAAGATAAGCCAGATGTGCATGAATATCAGTTGAAAATCATGGTCTCAAATGTACTAACGACCAATGATGATACCCAAAAATTGGTTGAGTTAGTACAACAGAAACAGCCCGATATTTTAATTACTTTAGAGAGTGATGAAAAATGGGAAAAAGCGCTGCATCAAGTCGAATCAGATTATCCTTATACGGTAAAAGTAGCCTTAGATAATCTGTATGGTATGCATTTATATTCTAAGCTTGAATTGATAGATCCTGAAGTTAAGTACTTGATGATTGATGATATCCCTTCTATTCATACGCAGATGCGTTTGCAAGGAGGGCAGATCATCTGGCTATACTGCTTGCATCCGATGCCACCAAGTCCAACAGAAGCAGACAAGTCTACTACTCGTGATGCAGAGCTACTGATGGTTGGAAAGCATATCAAAGATAATCAACAAACCGCCATATTGGCAGGTGATCTCAATGATGTCGCTTGGTCAAAGACAACCCGTCGCTTTCAGCGAATCTCTGGGCTGCTAGATCCACGTATCGGACGACATTTTATCAATACTTTTCATGTTGATTATCCGTTTCTACGCTGGGCGCTCGATCATATTTTTCATAGCGCTTGCTTTACCGTTGTGGATATCAAGCGTCTGCCTTCTATCGGCTCCGATCATTTTCCGGTTATGACGACATTGCAATATGAGCCAGAAAAGACGAGTAAGCAGAAAGAAAATGCTCCTACTGCACAAGCAGAAGACTTTAAAGAAACAGAAAATAAAATCAAAGCCGGCAAAAAAGAGGGTAGCAAAATCTCTAAAGAGCATGAAGAAGCATAGAATAATAGTGATTCGAAACAAATCCAAATAAGATTATAAACTTGAACTGCGTGATAGAGGTGTAAGCAAATGCTTACGTCAAATAAGGTCTTTAGCGTCTAGTCGCAGCACATCAATTGCCTTAGAATACATCCATCAACACAAGGATACGTAAGGATACAGTGTTGAGACAGGATTAATAAAAAGACAGGTCAGCCCGCTGTCTTATAAATTACTGTTTATGACTTAGGATAAGTCAACACGGAAGAGATAATAATAACAATATGAAACACCATAGCCCCGAACCAATCGCCCTAGGTTCGGGGCTTTTCTTTGTGTAACTTTTATGGTTGTCTTCAAGCAATAAGTCTCGTCTAAACACCTGCTTTGCTACGCCTGATTTTAAATATTGAACGATTAAATCAGCGTTTTTGCTGCTTCGATAATAATTATTCTATTATCCTTTATGTATTTAGAAGTATTAGAGGGAGTGAAATATAAGTGGTTTTTCAGCAGACGATTTTGAGAAAGAAAATCTTGAAGAAGACTTGAGTAAAAACTCTACCGCTACCTCCCAGTCAAAATTTGCTTATGAGTTATGCGTATTAGCTGAAAGCGCAAGAGTACATGAGCGAATTGCTAAAAGGTAAAGAAAAGCTCGCGAGCATACATGCGCAAAATGAATAATGATTATAAAGCTATCAATACAATAAAAAGGGTATATGCGTTGGCATATACCCTTTTTTATAAAACGTTGTAGTATTTAAGCGCTCATTAAATAAGCATTGATTAACCAAGCACTTGAATATAAGCACCTGCTCGTAGCTCTTGTAGCCAATCTTCTTTGGCTTGTGGTGCTAGGCGCTGATATAGCGCTTGGCGTGCCATATTACGACGGTATTCATCGCTGACATCCTGCTGACGCTTACCATCGACTTTTAATATGTGCCAACCAAACTGAGTTTTGAATGGTGCAGAATAGTCGCCGACCGCAGTGTTCTTCATCATGGCTTCAAATGGTCCAATCATCTGCTCTTCGCCAACCCAATCTAGATCGCCACCACGTCCTGCTGAACCGGGGTCATCTGAATAAGTTGAGGCCAGACTAGCAAAATCAGCGCCGCTACGTAGCTGAGTATAGAGATCGTTAATCTTTTGCTCAGCAAGCGCATCAGTTTGCAACTCATCGACTTTGACTAAGATATGACGAGTATTCCACTGAGGGACAAGCATGGTATCACTGGATTTTTTATTAGCCAGTTTGATGATATCAATACCTTCTGGAGTTACTAATGGAGCACTCACTGCGCCCACATCAAGCTTAGTAATTTCGCTCGATAGCTCTGTAGGTAGGGCCGCTGCTTTATGAAAGCCCATATCTCCACCTTGTAGTGGGATAGGATAGCTGCCTTGGCTTGCCGCAATGGCTTCTGCAACATCGACATTGGGTACAAGTAGGCGTGTGCGTAATTTCTGCGCTACCTTTAGTGCGTCGGCACGCTGCGCTTCTGATAAACGGCTGTAGTCATCGATATACGGAACACGGACATGGACTGTTTGGTATTCGCTTTGATTTAGACGTTTGGCTTCAGGAGAGGCTAAAAATGCATCAATATCTTGTTCACTAATGCGCACGCGATTAGTGATTTGACGTTGCTGTAATGCTTGTATAGCCGCATCTTCAATCAATTGCGCACGTAAAGTGGCGTAGCTACCAGGTTGTGCTGAATCTAGACGCTGCTGCAAAGCACCAATACTACTTAGACCTTCTGCTTGCGCAATTTGTCCTAAGCGTTGATTGATAGCCGCTTCATCAGGATTTAACCCGACGCGTTTGACCAATGACAGCTGTAGTTCACGCAAAATTAGCGCATTTAATACTTCGGACTGTAATTGTGCTGAATTGGCAATCGGTTCACCAGCAGCTTTAGCACGCGCCTGAGTCTGAGTAATAGCAGCGATCAAATCACTTTTTAAGATGGCGTTTTCATTGACCAATGCAATGATGCCGTCTGTACTATTGGCAGGCGTCAAACGATTTACGCCATTTTGTTCAGTAGCATTAGTCGCTTGTGCTTTTGGAGGCTTAACGGTTGCTGCTTGCGCACTAAAGCTCAGCGCGATGGCGGTAGTCATGCCCATAGAAAGCAATACAGCTCGGCTAGTCTGACGTAAAGAAAAAAATCTCATGATGCTCCTCATCAATGTCATTGCATCGGATGGTAATCGGTTAAACCCATTCACAATACTTTTAATAATCAAGTATCGGCTCGGGTTGTCTATAATAGGGCACAAATAATTTTATATAACAGATAATAGGATATAAATAGTACGATTAATAATACGGCAATCTAGCCGTTTTATTAATCCTTCCATGCATTTTGCACAGGCTCAAAACCTAAGACTTTGTCAGAAAGTAGTCGTGTTAGACGGCTACTACCACTGCCAAGACCACTCAGCCTAATTTCTGCCATGATCGCTTGTGTGGGTTTGTCTTTAATGTTTAAGTCATTATAGTAACGACGACCGTAAACTGCAAAACCAAAACAGCAATCCTCATAATCGACACCGAGTAGTGAATCGAGCATCTTATCACGATTATAATCATATTGACCTTGAGCCAATACTCGCCAGTTGTTATTAATAGGGAAAACCGCTGATGCTGTCACTGCTGATAGCGGGAGCTGGTTGGTATTTTCATCAGCCTGACGCTTAACAAAGCCCACATTAAACAAGCTGTTGTCAGATGGCTGATAACGTAGCTCAGTGGTAATATAATTTAAGTCATAGCTTTTGGTCAGAGCGCCACTCACGTCGACCCAAACGTTATTATAAGGTTGCGTACTGGTATCCCATACCACTCCTGAAGAAGATGAAGTAAAGACAGGCTTTTCATCTTCAAGTGTCACGCGCCCATCATCGATATAAAACTGCTCTGCAATGCTACCATCAAAACGTGTCACACCCGTTGCGTCGATGTAACGATAATTAATGCCGGGAGTAAACGCATGTAAATCTTGTAGACGGTCGTGTCCTAAGAACCAACTGTCTGAAAACAGCTGCTCGTAGTTGATAGAAGCAATACGGGTATTAAAGTTAGGAATCTCATTTTGGTCTTTAAATGGTGAGTAGGTATATTTTAATCGTGGACTAAGTAAGCCATAACCACCCAAAGTATCATCAAAAGCACCAAAAGGTGAGCCGGCTTGGTAAAAATGTAGCCCTGCATCAATGCTGGCTTGTGGTACAAATACCGATTGGTTACCATCTTCTTTATCAAGCTGGTTGTCCGCTAAGCTGTCTTGATCATAAGACGTATAAAGATGCTGCAAGCTCAGCTTTGGCTTGATATAGCCCCAAGACTTTTCGATTGGATAGGTAGCGCTGATTTTATTGTAGAGACGTGCGCCACTTTTTTCATTCTCAGAACCGTCATCAATGGACTTTTTGAAATAAGCGGAATCACTGACACCAGTGATATCAAAACCTTTTGCCCAAGGCAGTCTATAATCAAGTTTGAGCTGCGGTAGGCGTGAGTAAGGCTTATCTTTATCCTCTAAAGGCTGCCCATTACTGTTAAAAGCATCGAGAGTTTGGAACGTCTCGACTTTTAGTTCGCCATCGACGTAATCATTATAATAATTCAGTCGAGCACGGCGTGGAAGGTTCAAAGTATTTTCTGATAAACCTAACGTATCAAAATCGTTCAGATAGTCTGCATCAGACACATAACTATACTTAGCATCACCGCTTAAGCGTGGAATGCTGGTCGATGACCAATAATGATCATAAAATAAGCTGCTGCGATCTTCGCCGTTATACTCTTTATCATTGGGTAAGTAGGAGCCGTTAAAAATACCCTCACCATACTCCTGAGTGAGATAGCGAAACTCACCTGAGAGCATCGGATTACGATTGGTATAAATATGAGTATTAAGGGTCGCATCATAGTTAGGTGCCAAATTAAAATAGTAAGGCACATCAACTTCAAGCCCACTTTTACTACTAATACTAGCACTGGGTAATAAAACCCCGCTACTGCGTCGATTGTCTATGGGAAAGTTAAAATAAGGCAAATAGAACACAGGGACATCAGCGATACGGAAGGTTGTATTGTAGGCTTCACCGCGTCCTGTCTCAGTATCTAAATCAATACTTTTAGCTTCAAATTGCCATTTACGATTGGTCGGTGGACAGGTGCTATACATCACCTCATCTAGCTCATATTGGGTTTCATTAGGTCGATTTAGGCGCTTGGCATAACCATGTGCTTGCAGTTCTACGCTAGCAAAGGCCACATTGGTGGCCGTTGATTGTCCCGTTTCAGTATTATAATTCAAGCTATCTGCGATACCGATGAGACCGCCTTGCGTGGCCTTATCAGTGAGGCTGACTTTATTATTATTTTGAGCGTTATTACTTTGAGCTTGAGTAGTAGTGCTGCTGTTACCAGTAGCTTGATCAGTGAACATCACTTTACCTTGCGCCGCAGCCACGCCATTGCTCAAGTCCAGTATGATTTTTTCTGCTTCGATATGTTGGGTACCTTGGTCAACGATGACATTGCCTGATAATTCGGCATAATCGACGTTATCGTAATAACCATAATCTGATTCTGTAAATAGCGGTGCTTGGTTATTAGGAAGACCATTTAAATTGGGTGCTGGCTGACCATTACTAGCGCCTGTCTCATTGATAGCCCGTTGATAATTGGGGTTTTTCTTTGGATAGACCCATTGACCTTCGCAGCGCTGAGCGCTATCGACGGTGTTTGGCAGTAGCTGCAAGTCTCTGCCGACTGTAGGAATGTTCTTTGCTGTCGGTGTCAGCGTATTCTGGATATCGCCTTGTTCATAGCCTGCTATATTGTTAGCATTGTTAGCATTGTTTGACGTTGAGGTAGTATCAGGCGTTAACTCATAAAATTCTGCCAAACGCATCAGACTGTCTTGTATACTTTCATCATTGACATCAACTTGGCGGCTATTAGATTTTATCTTAGGCTTGTTGCTTTCATTTACTTGGTCAGCACGATTATCTGGACGAGTATTATTAGTACCTTCTTTAATTTCAGTGATGTCTACTTTGTTATTATCCAAATTGGCATTACTACTAATAGTATCGGCTGCTGTATTTTCTGCTTGATCGCTAGCATTGTCATAGGCAGCATCCTGCTGAATATTACTTTGATAACTGATGTCTTGATTGACACCATTATTGGCGTCAGTCGTTACGTTAGCGACATAACTGTTAGCGCTATCAGCCATCAATGGCTCAGGCATCAGCGAATCAGTATTATTGATAGCAGCACTGACGGTTAAGCTGGATAAGCCTAAGGCACCAAATAAAACCAAACGGATGCTTTGGTAAAGCGGAGAATATAACAAGGGCACACCTATGATTGTAGAGCCTATTGGATTGCGATATTTAGTCTATCAACCGCATTTTAGCTATATTTAGCGCTTAAAAAACGAATAATAAATAATATAATCTTAAAGTCTGGAACGTTTTACATATAATGACGACTAATCATAGTCAAAAAAAATCAAATCAGCTACACTAATTATTAAATTGTCAAAATTTCTCAGATTGCCAAGCCATTTTTGAGATAGAGGCTAAGTGTGTAGTGAGCTGCAAATATGGCCTGCTGCGTCAATATCTTTAAAACCGCAGTTATGGTGGGTCAAGCGCTCACTATTTTAGCAAGGTTTTGCCAGACTTATCACTAATTTAATTATTTACGACTTATATTTAACCTGCGATGCTTTTTATGACCGATAAAACTATGATCGATAAACCAATGTTAGAGCCGACCGTACCTGTTACCAATACTCGCCAGCAGCAGTTAGAAAGCTGGCTACAGCAAGTATTTGCAAGTCAAAAATTTATTCTTGATAGTCTGCCAGGCGATGCTAGCGCGCGCCAATATCACCGTATCCAGTTGTTGGATAATGATAAAAATAATGCGACAGAAACAGCGCGCTATATTGTCATGGATTCTGCTGATGAACAAGAGGCTTTGCAGCAGTTTATCAGTGTGGCAAAGCTGATGTCAGCGGCTATTAATATACCAACGCTTGTGGCGCAAGATGTGACCAAAGGATTTTTGGTATTGCAAGATTTTGGCACAGTAGAGTTTGCTCATTTATTGGTTGGTGCAACGTCTGCCCAGATTGATGATTACTATCAATTAGCGATGCAAACATTAGTTGCACTACAAGCGGTTCCAGTCGCGACGGCAAAGTCTGCTCACCAGTTGCCAGACTATGATACGGCACTATTGACCCGTGAGATGGATTTATTTAGTGATTGGTTCATTCCTCATATCGGCGTCGCGCTGAATAAAACGTTATGGGGAAATCTAAAATCAGCCTTAATAAATGAGATTTTATTACAGCCGCAGGTGATCGTCCATCGTGATTACCACAGCCGTAATTTAATGCAAGATCAGGCAGATAAAACGCATTTAGGGGTGATTGACTTTCAAGATGCCGTGATAGGCGCTTATAGTTATGACTTGGTGTCACTGCTTCGTGATGCCTATGTCGATTGGTCAGAGCAGCAAGTGACGCGCTGGATTCATGACTTTTGGCAACTACAGCAGCAAGCGGGTCTTGAGACGGCAAACAGTGCCGAACAGCTTGCCAATGATGTGAATATAATGGGCGTGCAGCGGCATTTAAAAGTGCTTGGTATTTTTATCAGGCTTTATGAGCGCGATGGTAAAAACCGTTATTTAGCTGATATTCCTAAGGTTATGCGTGATTTAATTTTTGAGCTAGAATGGTTAGAAGCGCATGGTAATCAACATATGCAACAAGCAGTAGCACCTTTTAATGAATGGTTGAGAGATACTGTACTGCCTGCCTATCAGGCTAAGTTTGTGCAGCAATATATCTAATTAGTTTAATGTATTAAGCTGCTATTTGTTAAGCTAGTCTGAAGCATCAATAGTTTTAATCTTAATTTTTTACGTTATAAAAATAAGAAAAAGGAATGCATATGTCCACAATAACGCAAGCAATGATTTTGGCTGCCGGTAAGGGTACGCGTCTGCGTCCGCTAACACTTGAGACGCCAAAACCTTTGGTTGAAGTGGGTGGACAGCCGCTTATTGTCTGGCACATTAAAGCGCTACAAGCGGCAGGTATTACCGATATCACTATTAATGCATCTTGGCTCGCTGACAAACTGATGGAGACTTTAGGTGATGGCTCACAGTATAACGTCAAGCTGCATTGGTCAGTTGAAGACGATGAGCCGTTAGAGACTGCCGGTGGAATTTTCAAAGCGCTGCAAACTGGTAAGCTTCAAGATGCGCCATTTATCCTAGTAAACTCTGATGTCTGGACTACCTACGATTTTTCCCAGTTGCAACGTTATACGCTCAGCGCAGATCAACGTGCCCATTTATTATTGATTGATAATCCTGAGCATAATAGTAGCGGTGACTTTGCGGTGAATAATGGTTTAGCCAGTGAGCAAGCTATCGGCGATGCGGATAAATATACCTTTGCAGGTATTAGCGTCATGTCACCTAGGATGGTTGATGGCTTGGTAGCAGGTCAAGCAGCTGCTCTTGCGCCATTACTGAAGCAAGCAATGATGAAGTTTCAAGTGACCGCCGAAGTTATTCAAGATAATTGGATAGATGTTGGTACGCCTGAGCGTCTAATACAGGTAAATGACTATATTAAAACGCATGAAATAGATGGACATCATGGTGCTTAGAATTAGTAGTTATAAAACTAACTTGAAAGCTTGATTGTTTAAGCGTTATTATTAATTAACCAATAAAAAACCGCCGCCCTAATGTTATTAGAGCGGCGGTTTTTTATTAAGGATAAAGCGGCTATACGAATATCTAAACGCCCATTGCCAGTTTAATCAGCTGCGCAATGGTAAAAATAGTCAAAAAACCTGCCAGATATAAACCAATGAACCATGCCCATTGTGATTGTTTTTTAGTAAGATTTTTCATCTTAAACTCCTAGTTAGCGTTTAAATCAGCTGGTTAGGTTTAGCTACCGCAATGACTTACGGCAGCTGTTAGCTATTGATCACTATTTATTCTTAATACATATGCTCATGATCTGTTTTACCTTTAAAGGTGTAATAGGCAAAAGCGGTATAACTTAAGATAATCGGTAGCATGATACCCGCACCAATCAGCATAAAGGAAAGTGAAGTATCTGCTGCTGCTGCCTCATAAATAGTCATTTGATACGGGACGATATACGGGAATATCGCAAAACAAACCCCTATATATCCCATCAAAAATAGCGCGACAGTCAATAAGAATGGACGATATTCACGCTCGCCACTTAAATCTTTACGCATCAAGAAAAACAACAGAACGACAATAATTGGCATCGGTGCAAGATACAGTAGACCTGGGAAGCTGAACCAGCCTTCAAGCGCGTTGATATCTGAGAAGTACATAAAGGCAGTGACCACAATCATCGCTACAACCAATGCAGACAACATCCAACCAGAGACTTTACGTGCCCATACTTGTAGCTTGTGCTCAGTTTTGATAATTAACCATGTCGAACCGAGTAGTGCATAACCGATCATGAGAGCAATACCACAAGCGATAGAAAACGGTGTGAACCAATCAAAAGCACCACCAGTATATAAGCGATTGCTGGCCTCTAATCCTTGAACTAAAGCGCCAAGCATCACACCTTGGAAGAAGGTGGCGACTACAGAGCCGATAAAGAAGAAATAATCCCATACATAACGGTGTGAAGTGGCTTTAAAGCGAAATTCAAACGCTACGCCACGCATGATTAGACCGAATAGCATAAAGGTAACAGGCAGATAAAGACCAGTCATAATAATGCCATAAGCGACTGGGAAGGCGGCAAATAAACCGCCGCCGCCCAAGACTAGCCACGTCTCATTACCATCCCAAAAAGGGGCGATAGAGTTCATCATGCGGCTACGGTTTTTATCGGAGCCCGCAAATGGGAATAAAATACCGCAACCTAAGTCAAAGCCATCAAGTAACACATAGACGAAGACGGCTAAAGCGATTAAACCGCCCCAGATGAGGGGTAAATCTAATACATCACCAAAGTTAAACATTAGCGTAATCCTCCATCATCGACGTCATCGGCAGGCTTATCAAGATCTTCTACTTTCTCACTGGCCTTACTATCACCACTTAACGTGCGACCTTGACCTTCAGTAACAGAATGCTCATAGAAGTTATCATCAGCAGGATTTTCATACGGCTGTGGACCTTTGGCAATCAAGCGTAGGATATAAAAGCTCCCTGCGCCGAACACAAAGACATATAGGACAATAAAGCCAATCAGCGTCGTTGCGACTTGTTGGGCAGCAACCGGCGACATACTTTCAGCAGTACGAATCACCCCATATACAGTCCATGGCTGACGACCGGTTTCAGTAACAAACCAACCCGCAAGTAGCGCGATAAAACCAAGTGGTGTCATCATCATCCACGCTCGATGGAACCATTTACTTTCAAGATCGAACTGTTGCTTTTTAAAGTATTTATAGAGACTAAATAGACCGACAAATACCATTAACGTACCAATACCAACCATGACGCGGAATGACCAAAAGACAATAGGGACGTACGGCCGGTCTTCTGGCGCCCAGTTTTTAAGCCCTTTGACTTCACCATCTAATGAGTGCGTTAAGATTAACCCCGATACATAGGGTATTTTAATTTCAAAGTGGTTTTTTTCCGCTTTTTGATCTGGAATACCAAATAGGACTAGGGGCGCACCGCGCTCATTTTCCCATAGACCTTCCATCGCTGCTACTTTAGCCGGTTGATGCTCTAAAGTATTTAGACCATGCATATCACCAATAAGCACCTGTGCTGGCGCGACAAAAATAGCCATAACCATTGCCATACCGAGCATGACACGACCATGTTTGCGATGTTCAACATGTTTTTTAGATTGCAAATAATATGCACCGATACCACCGATGACAAAAGCAGTGGTTAAAAAGGCTGCGGTCATCATATGCGCATAACGGTAAGGGAATGAAGGGTTAAAAATGATTTCTAACCAATTGGTCGGATAGAGCAGGCCATCAGCACCGACCATAAAGCCTTGTGGCGTCTGCATAAAACTGTTGGCAGCCAAAATCCAAAAACCAGATATTAGCGTGCCAATAGCGACAATCGCTGTTGAGGCAAGGTGCATGCGTTTACTCACGCGCCCCCAGCCAAATAGCATGATACCTAAGAATGACGCTTCTAAGAAAAACGCAGTCAACACTTCATAGGCGAGTAGTGGACCGATGACGTTCCCTGCTTTATCAGAGAATACCGCCCAGTTGGTACCGAATTGGTAGGACATCACCACGCCCGATACCACACCCATCCCAAACACCACGGCAAATATTTTTACCCAGTGCTTATAAACTTCTGCATAAATAGGCTCACCAGTTTTGAGCCAGCGGAACTCTAAAACCGTTAGAAAGCTGGCAAGACCGATGGAAAAAGCTGGAAAGACAATATGCCATGAGATAACAAAAGCAAATTGAATTCGCGCGAGCATCAGCGCATCAAGCTGACTGATCATAAATGTAGCGAACATAAACGGTTACCCTTATCTGTTAGCTGAATAGCGCTAGCTTCCATGATACGCT
>NZ_JBAQQF010000034.1:0-10338 GCF_049295055.1 Psychrobacter sp.
GAACCCTCTTCCTCACAAACTTCATCTTCTTCATAGAGGATAATATCGCCGGGTGTGCAATCTAAAAGCTTACAAAGCTCATTTAATGAATCAAAGTCTATTCTAGTGACTTCATTATTGTACATCCGATATAAAGTAGATCTTCCTAGTTTACACATCCTGTCAGCATCCGCTACGCGGATGCCTCTTTGTGCAAATAAAACAGGTAAATTGAGCTTAATCATACATAAAATCCCTAAAGTGATAAAAAAATGCTTGCAAGTGATAATATATACAGATAATATGTACTCATTAGTGATAACTAATGACCCACTAATAGTAAATTTATTTCACATGGAGAACTATTATGTCACAGACTTATCTTACTACTCAAGAATTAGCGGACCGTATCAAATACGACGCACGTACTATCCGCAATCAAATGAAAGACACTGTTTTGATTGAAAACATTCACTACATCCGTCCTTTTGGCGGTCGTAAGATTTTATATGTCTGGGAGCGTATCGAAGAAGATATGTGTAAGCCAGTTATGAGTGCCATCAACGGCATGGCTTTACAGTAAGTTTTATTTAAACAAGGAGATTAACAATGGCATCAGTAAGAGCAAGGCGTGGCAAGCTGTTCATAGATTTCACATATATGAATATTCGTTGCCGTGAGACAACAAACTTCCCTGATACTCCGGCAAACGTTAAAAAGCTGGCTTTAGTAGCAAAAAAAATGGAAGCAGAAATAACCCTAGGCATCTTCGACTATGGTGCCTACTTTCCGAAGAGTACGCGTTTAAAAGAGATGACAGCACTGGCTGATAGAGTGGAAGCTTGTATCAGTCGTAATCCCACTTTTAAGCAGTTTTCAGAGACTTTTTATGAGGAGAGAAAGATTGAATGGCGGCCGAGCTATCGGCAAAAGACGCAGATTATTTTGAATAAGTATTTGCTACCTGAGTTTGGTGGCAAAGCGGTACATGCCATAAAAAAACCAGACTTGCTGACCTTCCGTAGCTCCCTCGCCAAAGTTCGCTACGGTAAAGAGGGTCAGTCAAGTCTGTCAGTAGCACGGATCAACCAGATCATGATACTTCTTCGTATGATACTAGAAGAAGCGTCAGATCGCCATGAGTTTGAGATGCCTTATAAAAATATTAAGAATCTCAAGCAAGCACGTCCTGATGTCAGTCCTTTTACATTAGATGAGGTATTTCTAATTTTAAAGCATGTCCGTGCTGATTATAAGCCCTACTACACCATTCGCTTCTTTACGGGTATGCGTACCAGTGAGATCGATGGGCTTAAGTGGGACTGTATTAACTTTGATCGGCGTGAGATCAGTATTAAAGGGGCATTAGTGAATGGGGAAATGGGTCCAACGAAGACATTGGGCTCACAACGTGATATTGCGATGTCACAGTTAGTCTATGACGCCTTACTAGAGCAGAAGGCACGCACCTATGGTAAGTCAGAGTTTGTGTTTTGCAACTCACAAGGTAATCCCATGGAGTACCGCAATGTAAATCGGCGGGTGTGGAAGCCTACGCTTGCACTGCTCGGTCTCAAACACCGACGTGCTTATCAGACTCGGCATACCGCAGCGACGCTTTGGCTGGCTGCTGGTGAAAATCCTGAGTGGATAGCACGGCAGATGGGTCACAGTAGTACGGAGATGCTGTTTCGGGTGTATAGCCGCTATGTGCCTGATATTACCCGTCAGGATGGCTCAGCGATGGATAATCTGCTACTTGCGAGCAAAGAGAAGCTAACCAGCGCATCGAATAGCTCTGACACTGAAGCACTCATCAAGAATAAACAGACTGGCAAGGAGACGTCACTATGACAATTATCAATTATGAAGAGCTGTTTGCTGAACTTAAACGGGACGGTGCAATCAGTGCAGATGCGAACCTGATTGCTAATACATTAATGCGTGAGTTGTATGTTTCATCGGGTCATAACCTCGCTCGCTTCTTGGGAGTAAAGCGCTGCTTTGATAACGATATGGCGATGCGTGTATGGGTACAGAAGCGCTTGGATGTGAATCTTGACTATGTGATTGAGGATATGCGTTGTCAGCTTCAGAGCGAGCTTTATGAGCTATTACCGCACTCTGACCATGTCGGCTACTAAGGAGAATGTGATGAGTGTAAAGCTTCAGCCGAATATGACACAGAACGCACGAGATCTAAAGATCTGTGAGGATTACTGGTCATATGATAATAAAGGTGATTATATTGCACATGTAGAAACCGTCTGTGAGAAGTATGATATTAGCCCTCAGTTACTGTTCGAGATAATCGGTGAGTGTTTTGCTTATTTAGATGATGTGCGATGCGAGTACTGTGGTTATGTGTGCCCTCTGCAGATACCAGCAGACATCCCTTACATGCGAGCAAAAAACAGTTGGTGCTGTGAGGTATGTGAGCATGCTGTATGGCGGGAACATAATCATAGATAAGTCGTTCAAGATTTCAAAGCCAGACAGCTTAGGTTGTCTGGCTTTTTTGTGTGCAACACTTCTTCTCTTAAATACAGTCCAAATTTAGTGTGCCACTACATAGGGTAAAGTTAATAAAAGCTCATCAACTTAGTAGATTTTCCACAAAACTCCAATCAGAAATAACTGTCGTACTATTTGGATACCAGTTTCTGCCCATAGTTGCAGCTGCCTTCACGCGCAAAACTATCTTCACCTTCAAGCTTGAAGATTTTTCCATCAAAAGACCATGCGCGAACCTGACATTCCTCAGAGGTATCACCCATATGAACAACCTGTATTAAATTGCTATCAAGCTTAAATTCAATCGCCAACTCTGGGGTTGATTCTCCACCAAACGGCGGCTCAAAGACTTTCCCAGTGCGAGTGTCAGTAATATAACTCATAACACAAGAAGTACCGCAGCCAAAAGTAATGAAAGAGTAATGCCCATTAAAATTAGCCCCTTCTGCTAAGCCATCACGTATACGGGTTCGGAACATGCGTGCTGATTTATCACGTCCTTCAAAATCGGGCATAGCAATAGGATGGGCGGAGGTTTTAAGATTTGAATGCTTTGGGTTTGATATAGCAAAGGCATTAAAACTGGGGACGTCAGCAATCAATAGGCTTGGCGCATATTTAAGACTTTCACTCTCGGCACAAGATTGGTTCCAATGTTGAACGCGCTTCTCCTTGGTTTGACTAAGAGCATGTTTAGCCTGCATTACCCAAGATTCTAGTGTACGACCTACAGCAAACATCTGAATTACCTCAATCTCTGATAGATCATCGGCAATTCGAGGAGTGCCAAGACGTTCATCATCAGCCACCACATCAGCTAGGTCGAGCATGCGGCCAAGAATGCCGCATTCATGATCTTCGCGATAATAATCCAAGTAATCTACATCACTTTTGGAGGTGTTCGAATAACCAAGACGGTCAGCTTCAGACAAATAAAAGGCAGCCCGTTTTTCTACTGCTGGAATTACTGCTTCCCATGACTCAGCATGAGCAGTACTTATAAATGACAGAATAATAGCTATAACAGAATAAACCTGTTTCATGAAAGGATTCCTAGCGCATTTATTGGTCATACCAGCCTCCTTCTTTGGGTTATTATAACGCTAACCCCTGCTATCAAATCCATAGATATTAACTGAGGAGGTTTTAGTGACACAGCTTGACGGTAATAAAAAAACTTCATATATCTTAGCGATTTATAGCACAAACCCTTTTGAAGCCTACTTTTTTCGCTATAAACTTACTTACCATAACGTCCGTTTATAGAAACAGTCGAGGTTTTGGGATTTACTTAATAACTGGTAAAAGTTTTTCAACTTAAAATTCATTGTTGATGTAATAATATAGCAAGTTTTACAAACAATAGATTACATGATAGATTGAAATATTGTCTATCCATGAGCCTTTAACCATATGAATAATTTTTATAAAACGTTTGTTCTAGCAACTATTGCAATTACTTTGTCGGCTTGTGCTACTGATCGTAATCTAAGTAATGTAAAAACTCCTACTAATCAGGTATACCAACCTGCAATAGCAGTTAATACTTCAGAGAGAGAAGAAATCTTAGGTATAGTTCAGAACTTCGCTACAAGCGTTGCGTGTTCAACCTCTTTCGATGATGATGCGATAACGAAAACTACTGTGAATGATGTTTTTTTAGTTGGCACTTCAAACTTAGGGAATCCTGAAAATAAGAGTTTTAATTCAGACTATCTAGTTTATTGGAGCGGTGATATGGGTTGTTCGGGAGGGGTCGTAGATAACACCTCTTTCATGACATCACTTACTAAGATTTCTAATACACGACCTTTTTTAATTGAAACAGGTTTTGGTAGAGATGATATTCGTCATGATAGATTTTTTAGTGATCTAGATATTTACCCTAATTTTGTTAGTGAAGTTGATTACAAAGACGGGGTTTTTAGTATTATATCGAGTCATGATAACGGTGATGGTACAAATGGGTGGATTAGTAATAATTCACCCAGATATGAGTACCTTTACACTGTTGCAGGTGACGCATCTGAAGGATGGAGAATTGTAGATAAAAAGTTGTTGTCGGAACATAAGCTTCAATAACTCGCAATGATGGCTTGGGTTAATACTAAACCGCTCCAACTACATCAGAGGCTAATTTACTTAAGTGTGCGAGGTAATGGCGTTTTTCGCTATTAGTTGCAGATATTCCCGAGTTGGAAGTTACTACTTCTAAATCATGTTGGGTGCGCTATCAAGTTATCGATCTGCTAGTGTTAGAAATGAACAGCAGGGTTCAGTCATTGCGTCAAAATCATGTTGGTCAGTTCACTAGATTATTTGGCGTTTTCTGTACATCATGAACCGTCCCTACTTTATTGAATAATCTGATATAGTCGAGGCGGTTCTGGTTTAGAGTGAAATTTCAAAAAATACTTATATTCTATCTAAACTCACTCATAACCCTAAAAATTAAGATGTATATATGATCACACTTTAAGACATTCAGATAGTATTATTAAATACTTTTCTTTTTGCAAAGTATAATACCTATTGATTGTAAAGCTGACAGCATTTCTTACCATATTCAGACATATTCAAGCCCTGCTGAGCAAAGGATTTCGCCATACCAGCAGAAATTTCGCTACCATTAAAACTTATAACAATCTTAGAAAAACTAGAATTATTTTTAGCGACTGAACCATCTACTTTTGGTAGTTTAAACTCATAATCTTTCTTAGAGACGATATAGTTTTTTAGTAAACTCTCGAATACCTTGCCACAAAATATAACGTACTCTCTTTCCTGGCTGATTATTGTATCCAGCAAGGTTTCGACATAAGGATTTAGTGAATCACCTTTAATTAATGCAGTTTCAAATTTACTTGAACCAAAGGGCAGGAGCTCGAGTTGTAGCTTATTATCCATGACCTTTTCTAGGTTCAAATATTCATTGTCATCGAATTCAATAACGTTAAATGGCTTTATAAATCTAATTTGCTTAAGATCAAAGGGAGACTTAAGTGACTTATCTGAGTGTTCACCATAATGGGTTTTGCCGTAGTATCTATGAAATTTAAAATACTCGTCAAAGTTATCAAACTTGAAACTCCCTTTATAGCTATCTGACGGATTATCCTGCTGTTTAGGGTTGAGGTGAACGAGTACAAATTTTGCTTGGAGATCACCGAAGAAATATGCAGGATACTCATTATGATTGACATGCATTCCAGTCTGTTCTGACAGCTCCTTTGCACGAGTAATCTTACGATTTAGATGAAACTCGTCAATATCGTTTCTTATTATATTAATAAGATTTTTCATAAAAATCCTTTTCTTGAGTAAGATAACTGTAGATAAATCAAATAACTTGCATAGTAAAAGTTCAGCATTATTTTTGCCTATCAGCTCATCTCGGAATTTATTTAAAAGTACATGTATAAAAAATAAATTAAGTGAAGAAGACTGTATAGACAACATACATTGCTCCCAATGCTAGTGCAGCTACAAACAACCACATCAAAATCGTAAACACTATAGATATCAAAGAAAAAAGTAGTACAAATGGCAGTAATATTAAAGTTAAAATCTTTCCAAATATATTTTTATTAATCCACTTTTTTCTATAAACATAATTAGATGCCCTTTCAATAATTTAGCTATCATAGAAGTCCCTTCTATAGATTTTTACTTTTGAGTTAAAAACGAATATTTTCTTACTATTCGTTTTTATATTTTATAGACTAATGTTTATTATAGTAAGATTTTAGAAAAAATACTATTAATAGCCACACTAAGTTATTCTTTATATTAATTAGCCAGTCTTATGGCTCATAAAGCCAATAGCACCAAACAAACTTACTTTCTTCAACTGTTCAACACTATTGACAGAGGTATTAACAAGATTAGGGCTTGCCACCACGATAGCCTGTGTTTGTGCTCTAGAAATTGCCACGTTAATGCGGTTTTTATCGAATAAGAAGTCAATACCTCTAGGCGATTCATTAGCATCACTAGCGCACATGCTTAAAAATACGATCGGAGCTTCTTGACCTTGAAATTTATCAACACTACCAACCTTTGCTTGTGCACCCAAAGCTGTTTTTAGCTTACTCACCTGATGATTGTATGGGGCGACAAACAGCATATCTTCCCACGTGATTGGTCGAGTAACTGGCTCACCATTATCTTTGGTAGCGCCAGTATAAAACATGCGACCCAGTAGTGATTTAGCCAGCTGCTTAATCGTTGCTACCTCCTCATCAGAAGCTTGAGTATTACCCTCATGCTCCACGGGAACAAAGGCAATGCCTGCTTCCAAATTTAAGTAATCTTCTATCCCCTGGCAGTCAGTACTTTGGTTAGTTGTATTGTCTGTTACGTTGAGGATACGCTTATCATTATCGATGTGTGATTGTAGTTTACTCTCGTAGATTAGCTGACTGATAACCGTATTCACCTTACTATGCATACGGTAGGTCATATCTAAGAACACGCCCATATCCGCAGGGATGGTCGGTGTTTCGTGTAACAGATAGTCAAGTACAGATAGTCCGCTTTTAGCAGGATGAGTGCCTTGTGAAGGTTGACCCAGTTGCATTTGATCGCCCATTAATACTAGGTTTCTCGCACTACGACTCATGGCGACTAAGTTTGCTGTTGCGACCTGCCCTGCTTCATCAATAAACAGATAGTCGAGCTGCTCTGTCATGTCCTCACGAGCAAATCCCCATGCAGTCGTACCAATAACACATGCTGGCTGAATTTGGCTGGCTAGTTGGTTATTGCTTGAGATAGTCACGTCGTAATCAGCAAGCTCATCGTCCGTCTCTTTGTTGCAGAAAAATGATGCTTTTATATTGTGCTCTCTGCAGTGTTTAGCCGTGCTAAGTAATAGATTATTGATGGCTTTATGACTGTTACTAGAGATACCGATTTTTGCCCCTGACTTAAGCAAATGAGCAATGGCTTGTTTAGCGGTATAAGTTTTACCAGCGCCTGGAGGCCCTTGTATCGGTAGGTAGCTACTATCAAGATTACCAATTGCTGCGATAACTTGCTTTAAGCGAGCATCAGGCTCCTCACTGCTGACAATATCACCACCTCTGTGATTTAAGATTCTTGGCTTTACACCCGTTAAAAAATCCATAATGGCAGATTTTTTCTGTCTAAATAACCCTTTTTCATACTCAGAAATCGTTCTAAACAACGCACCAGAAATGATATCAGTACTGATATATTTATCGGGAATGAGCGACACCATATTTGGGAGTTCATCTTTAGCTTTGAGTACAATTAGCCCGTTTTCTAAATCGCTCTCCTCTACAACAAACCCTACTTTTATATTTTTACCTTCAGATGTCTCTAACCCAAGCACATAGAAATTACTTGAAGCCCCCTTAAACTCTTGCTCTGGATTAAATCTATATTCGTAGCTTAGGTTTCTAGCTTTTGGTGAATTTTTGAACGCTACTCTATCCGTGCGCTCACATATGGCCAGACAATCTAAATCGTTAAAGAGCTCCATCTCATCTGAGCCAAGGCGATCAAATAGCTTCCAGAATAAAGGTTTGGACTCTCGGCGATGAAACTCTAACATCCATGCTAGATTCTCAGTGAGTTGTGCTTGTTTAGGATTATCTAGTG
Organism: Psychrobacter sp.; assembly: GCF_049295055.1. Lineage (GTDB taxonomy): Bacteria > Pseudomonadota > Gammaproteobacteria > Pseudomonadales > Moraxellaceae > Psychrobacter. Next base: position 8,119 of record NZ_JBAQQF010000034.1, read on the forward strand.
ACTCTGTTTCAGCTTGGTTTAATAGACGATCACGCAGTGCGGTAACCATGGTTATTTCTTCGGAGGTTTCTGGCTCAATGACTTCGGTTTTACCAAGATAATCAATGTTATGTATTAGCTGTTGTTCCCTTAGCCACACCGCCAGCTCTTGCGTAGAATCGCAATCGTCAATATTGTAGTCTCGAATGTCATTAAGAATCTTTGAGGTTTGCCAAGTATCGCCTTCCAAACCACGTTGGTTTAACTCACGCCACTGATCATAAACGACGACTGAATCACCACCGTCACCTACTTCAGTATTGCGTTGATTGCGATATAGACGTTCGACATTTTTAATTGAGTACCTGGGAGCACCCAATCGCAAACATCCCTTTACTACCTTGTATAAATCGACAAACACTTCATTTCTTAGCAGTTGATCAACTTCATACTCACAAACACCGTAGCGCCCCATCAGCTTACGACAGGCGGTAATCTCATAACTGGCATAGTGGTAAATGTGCATACTTGGATCTTGTTGCCACCGACCAAAAACCCAATGGATAAACTCCTGAAAGCATTGCTTTTCTTATTCACGGTTGTGAGCCCAAAAGTCTTTGAACTGGCGGTTGCCCTGCTCATCAAAGTAGGTATTACCCCACAAGTATTCCAATCCGCCTTCGTCAAGCGGAAAGCCTTCAATATCAAAGAATACATCCATAGGAGAATGAGGCGGTAATAATGAGAGTCCTTTTCTCTCAGCTTGCAAATGTTGCAGGATTTCAAACTCTGGCTTATCGCTGTCAGTCGAACCACCCAGCTTTTGACTTTTTATCTTACTTTTTATTTGTATAGTAGCTTGAGCTTTTAGCTTAGCAAATACCGTAGAGGGAATACCACTCACTAATAATACAGGCGACTCTGCAAGCTGCTGCATAGTATATATACCTGCCTGATTAAGCTTTTTAATTTGTCCTTTGGTAATACTTGCTACTTGAAACAAATGGTCTTTATCAAGCAAAAGCTGTTCGGCATGATGGCTCCAGTTGCTCCAGCTTCCAGAGTCGGCAGGATCTGGGCAGTGATCTAAGTGGAATTTGGCATGCTCGTCTAGAAAACGGGCTTTTAAACTTAAGTAGTAATGGTAAAAATCATAAGTCTTTAGCACCTCCATCTCACCATTGCCAAGCGCAACAGTAATACTCTGAGGCAAGCAGCCTTGAATGGATTCAAGCATTTGAGCGTAACAACACAACTGGATGATAAATGTCGGCTTAACGTGGCTAGCAAGCTTTGTGTCCCATACCTCATAATGCCAGTTGCCAAGCTTGCTTGGGGTTTGATCTGAATCGTGTATTACTTTTACCAAAAAATCAGCAAAGCCAGCAAATTGGTCAAGCTTTAATCTTGCCTGCACAATGACTTCGATACCTACTTTCATTGCCTCTAGAGTTTTGGTGTATTTTTCGGTATTACTGCTACCCTCAATCTTTACTAGCGTCCTACCCTCAGCTATAAATCTTGTCTCGAGCTTATCTTCATGGGCATAGCCTTTTTGTTGCAGTAATCCCATGAATTCATCACTGAGGTCTCTTTCTGGGGTCAGCTCTGGGTATTCCTGAGCAAGCCTATCCATCCATGATGCAAAAGGACTTTCCATATATTTGGTCAGGTCTGATGGTGAGTAATACATTCTTTCTCTTTTATACATCGGGCACCCTGCTTTTTTTCAAAGTTAATTAATGATAAGGCTTAATATGTGAAGTCTTTTTAGATGACCAAAAGCTGATATTTATTTCTCGTTACTTTATCCCGATAAAACATCCAAATCTTGATTACTGTACTAAATTATATTAGTTAATATCTGCCTCATTTCACTCAGCTATCTATTCAAAAAATACTCTTAAATAGCGCGACGCCGGATGTCGTGAAGGTAAGTTATTTATATTGCAATTACTATGGTTATAAGTGATATTGATACACAGTCGATTATCTTTAGTAAACTTACTTTGAGTCTATACCATATTTATATTATTTTGTTTTGAGAGAAATTTATTACTGTATATTTAAGTAAATACTTTTTACTAGGGCGTGTCCTCATTTTAAAAATGGTAATAAAAATAAGATAAATTGCAGGCAAATAAGGAAAATAGCGCAGTTAATATCGGGATATTACCCAGCTATTTGACGATGTTTGGCAAAATTTAGCTATTTTTAGTCCCTTTAGATGTCCATCGATTG
>NZ_JBAQQF010000035.1:0-34528 GCF_049295055.1 Psychrobacter sp.
CCTTTTACTTTGCTAGAAATAATACCTTTTACAATCTCATCGTTGTCAGAGATTTTTTCAAGGAAATTCCAAGTCTCAACGCGTTTGGCTTTTTCACGTGACAGTAAGGTTTGACCCATACCGTTATCAACCGCTTCAACCACGACGTCTACTGTATCGCCAACTTCAACTTCAAGTTCGCCTTCTTCGCTTAAAAACTCTTCACGAGCGACAATACCTTCAGATTTCAGACCAGTATCGACAGTAATCCAGTCGTTATCGATGGCGACAACAGTACCGGTGATAACCGAGCCACGCTCGATATCCAGACCTGTTTCTTCGATGCTCGCTTCAAATAGTTCAGCAAATGATTCCATTATGTCTACCTTTGTATAGCCGTATCCTGTCCAGCACAGTACGGATCAAATGTATGATTGCATAAAACGAGAATACTGGTTTTATATCCTATGCAGCCATATATAAAAACGTTTGTTGCTAATAAGCGAATGATTTATCAAGCTCACTAGCAACAACTGTCTTCTATTAAAATACGTTATACTTATTAATTTACATCTTTATAGAGGCTCTTTTATTATCCCATGAATAGGATTGGCATCTACTACTGTAATTTTATACTAAAATCAAGCTTATAGGAAACCTTTTCATACTTACTAACTTGTTTTTATTAGCTATTAAAACAAATACCTTTTGCCTGACAATGTCTCTTTACTAGCTCATAAACCGCATCAGCATCTAAGTGAGAGCTATCTAATACTAGCGCATCTTCTGCAGGCTTCGATGGTGCTGTCGTACGGTTTTCATCACGATCATCACGGGCTTTAATCGTTACTAAAATCGCTTCAAAATCCGCTGTTTGTCCCGCATTCAGTAACTGCGTTACACGGCGCTGGGCACGCGCTTCAGCACTGGCAGTCAAAAACACCTTAACGTCAGCGTCTGGGAACACCACTGTACCCATATCGCGACCATCAGCAACCAATCCTGAACGGCTTGCCATATCTTGTTGCAGCTTTAGCAATGCTTGGCGAACTTTTGGAAACACCGCTATCTGCGATGCATAACCGCCAACAGTCTCGTTACGAACTTGCTCACCTACTGCCTCACCATTTACAACAATATCAACACGTCCTGAATCATTGTTAGGTACAAAAGCAATCTCTAAGCTTTGCGTTAACGCTAATACAGCCAGCTCATCAATAACTTGGCTGGCATCTGCAGTAATCAATCCAGCTTCAAACGCCTTGAGTCCAACGATACGATATAACGCACCCGAGTCAAGCAGCTGATAGCCTAAAGCTTGTGCTAAGCGCCATGTAACCGTTCCCTTGCCTGCGCCACTTGGCCCATCAATACAAATAACAGGATAGCGTAATGACCGCATTCCACTATTATAGTTAGCATCAGAGATAGAAACTGTCATAACACTCACTTAATAGTCGGCATTTTTTATAAAGAAATAAATAATAATAGCAGCACAAATAAAACAAATTCTGCTTGTTTATCAAATATTTATACGCATGACAATCTATTAACAAGCAAATAGGGCGATATTATAGCAAACAAAGCGACCTATCACTAGCAGCAAGACTGATATCTTGTTAATTGCTAATATTACCTTTGTTTTTTGCCGCATATCGACGCTGACGAAAAAACGTCTTTAGCATTTTGCTGCTATGCTCGCTACATAAACCTTTATGAGCTTGTATATGATGATTATAAAAAGGCTGCTCAGCCAAGTTCATTTGACTGCCAACCATGCCCGCTCTTGGTTCATGTGCTGCATACACTAGGCGATCCACACGCGCATGAATAAGCGCGCCCACACACATAGTACAAGGCTCTAAAGTCACATACAAAGTCGTCTGTAACGGCAAGCGATAATTCTTTAGACGCGTGCAAGCCTCTCTTAAGGCGACTATCTCGGCATGAGCGGTCGCATCATGGCGTCCAATCGGTTCGTTAAATCCCTGCCCGATAATCTGCTGGTTATGTACCAATAGCGCTCCTACTGGCACTTCCCCACACTCAGCGCCTTGTTTTGCAAGTTTAAGTGCTTGTTGCATCCATTTGACATCTTCAACTGACCAAAATCTGCTAGCTTGAATCTGTTCACCTATTAGCGAACTGTTCATCAACTGGCTATTTATTAACTGATAAGGTGATAAATAGCCAGTTGATAAATTAATATCTAGAAAATTAATCATTTATTGTGGTAACTGCCAGTCAATAGGCGTTTGACCATACTGCACCAAATAATCATTGGTTTTTGAAAAAGGCTTAGAACCAAAAAAACCACCACGGTTAGCTGCTAGTGGCGATGGATGTACAGCCGTTAAAATAAGATGTTTTTCCGTGTTGATATACTTGCCCTTTTTCTGAGCTTTACTACCCCACAAAATAAATACGGTATGCTCTGTTTGCTCATTAATCACAGCAATCACAGCATCGGTAAACTGCTCCCAGCCATTATTTTGATGGCTATTTGGCTCGCCTTCTCTTACGGTCAATGAACTATTGAGCAACAATACGCCTTGCTGCGCCCAATAACTTAAATCCCCATGCGCTGAGTAACTGGTACCAATATCATCTGCCATTTCTTTGAGCACGTTATTTAGTGACGGCGGTTTCGGAATGGCTTTGGGGACAGAAAACGATAGCCCCATTGCTTGTCCTGGACGATGATAAGGATCTTGCCCTAGAATAACGACTTTTACCTGCGATAAAGGCGTCAAATTAAAAGCATTAAACATCAGCGGTGCCGGTGGATAGATACTTTCATCTGATTGATAAGCACCCTTTAAAAAAGCACGTAGATTATCCATATTATCAGAGGTTAATTCTTCTGCTAACGCATTTTTCCAATCTTCCGGTAGACGAACATTATCTAAAATGACTTGCTTTTGCGCCGCTGTCTTTGTCGGTTGTACATCGAATAATTCCATAATAGGTCCTATTTTATTTGTTATAAGATAGATAAAAAACTTATGATAATATTTTATGACTCATCTTAAAGTTGATATTAGCAAGTATTAGGCTGACTGTAGTATAAATTATAGCAATAAAAAAACGGCTACCACAGTAATAGGGTAACCGTTTTTTTATTGCTATTAGAAAACTTAGCTTGCTAATGATTCAGAGTCTGGACGTGGCTCATGGGTTTCAACGACTGTCAATATTATACGACTGTCTGCTGAACCTTTGTCTGAAGACTTATCAAGCTTCACAGCCTCACCATCTGATGCTTCTGGCTCCAAAGTTAAATGCACTACCCCGCCATTAACCAAGTCACCAAATAAAATCATACCTGCCAATGGTTTTTTAATCTCATCTTGAATCAAACGCTGCATTGGACGCGCACCCATTAGACGGTCATAACCTTTGTCAGCCAAGTAATCACGTACTTCATCATCAATCTCTAAAGTTACTTGCTTATCATCAAGCTGTACTTGTAGCTCAACCAAGAACTTATCAACTACTGACACAACGACTGACGTATCCAACGGGTTGAATTGAATGATTGCGTCAAGACGGTTACGGAACTCAGGGGTAAAAACGCGTTTGAGCGATTCAGTATTGTCACGACTATGATCTTGCTGGGTAAAGCCCATAGAAGAGCGGCTAATACTATCAGCACCAACGTTAGTAGTCATGATAACAATGACTTGCTTAAAAATAGCAACTCGACCATTATTATCCGTCAATGTACCGTGATCCATTACTTGTAGTAACAAGTTAAAAACATCTGGATGCGCTTTTTCTATCTCATCAAACAACAATACGCAATGCGGATGCTGATTAATTTTTTCAGTGAGCAAACCGCCTTGATCGTAACCAACATAGCCTGGTGGCGCACCAATCAAACGTGAAGCAGTATGCGATTCCATATACTCTGACATATCAAAGCGTACTAATTCAACGCCTAGCAATTTTGCCAGCTGACGTGATACTTCTGTTTTACCAACCCCTGTAGGTCCAGCAAACATAAATGAACCAATAGGCTTATCTGGTGCTTTTAGACCAGCACGTGATAATTTAATCGCATCAGCAAGGGTCGCAATAGCTTCATCCTGCCCAAACACTAAATGCTTAAGGTCACGATCTAAATGCTGAAGAATGCTCTTATCATCACTAGATACGGACTTGGGTGGAATACGCGCAAGCTTAGCAACAATGGCTTCGATATCTGCCACATCGATTTTTATCGGTGCGCGCTTCGCTTTTGATTTTTTGTGATCAGTAGATTTCGACCGATCATTTTCTTTCGCAATATTTGCTTCATCTTGCATCTCATTGACAGTGTCATTAGCAGACTCACTATCAATATCGTCAAAATTATCAATACCTTCTTCATCAGTATCAATTTGCGCATCAAAGTCTTTCTCTATATCAGCAATAAAGCTTTCTTCTGCTTCGATATCTTCTGCATCGGCTACGATACCTAAGCGCTTATAAGCACCTGCTTCATCAATGACGTCAATTGCCTTATCTGGCAAAAAGCGCTCATGAATGTGTTTGGCTGATAGTTTTACGGCGGTGACCAACGCTTCATCGGTATATTCGACATTATGGAACTCTTCATAGCGCGGTTTAAGACCTCGTAAAATATCGATAGTGTCATCCACACTTGGCTCTTTCACATCAATTTTTTGAAAACGACGTGATAATGCATGATCTTTTTCAAATACCTGGCGATACTCGGTAAAGGTTGTTGAACCAATACAACGCAGTTCACCATTAGCAAGTGCCGGCTTAATCAAGTTTGACACGTCCATATTACTGCTCATTGACGAACCTGCGCCAATAATCATATGAATCTCATCAATAAATAAAATGGCATTTGGCTTTTTCTTTAGTGCATCAAGCAGCGACTTCATACGTTTTTCAAAGTCACCGCGATATTTAGTGCCGGCAATCAATGAACCAATATCAAGGCTATAAATCACACAACCATTCAATGGCTTTGGTGCTTTATCATTGATAATGAGCCACGCCAACCCTTCAGCGATGGAAGTTTTACCAACACCGGGCTCGCCGACCAATAATGGATTGTTTTTGCGGCGGCGACAAAGTACTTGCGCTGCACGCTCAATTTCAGGACCGCGCCCAATAAGTGGATCGGTCTTACCTTCCGCTGCTCGTTGATTTAAGTTTGACGCAAACTCAACCAATGGATCTTTACTGGTTTTCTCTGAGGCACTACGGCGCTCTCCAGTCATAGAAGCACGCGGCTCAGATGGCTCATCTTTATCTTGACCATGCGATAAGTATTGGGTCAGCTCAAGACGGCTGATGCCCTGCTTTTTGAGTAAATAAACTGCATAAGTATCATGTTCTGAGAACATAGAGACCAAAATATCTGAACCTTCCACTAAGCGACCACCACCGATAGACTGCACATGAAAAATGGCACGTTGCAGGATACGATCAAAGCTTTGGGTCGGCTGCGGTGATTGCTCCGTATCGGCATCGACTGTTGGTGTATGCTTATTGATGTAAGCTTCAAGTTCGCTACGCAATGCTGAGACATTCGCATTACAGGCCGTCAACGTATTGGCAGCGTGAGTGTTTTCTAATAATGCCAGTAATAGATGTTCAACAGTGAGATACTCATGCGATTTTTGGCGCGCAAGTGTCATTGCTAAACGCAAAGAGACTTCAAGATGACGACTTAACATAAGGACTTCCTACGGTTGTGCCTATCTTTATAATTGATAGCTTTATGAATGAGTTAGTAAGTAAATCAGGGCGATAGATAGATTGTTCAAGGGCAATATTAGTATTATTCAGAGAGATTATTAAATGACGACTTTCATGAATCGGATATTATTTTTACTTCTCTTTATCTCAACATGATACTCAAGCATAGTCAATCTAATAACGCGTACTAAAATGTATCGAAGTATGGTGTGAACATTTTTTGGAAAGATGCGATTAGGAAAGGATATTATTCATCTAACAGCGATAAAGACTATTGAGCGATTCGGATAGCCCAATGGTAGAGTGAAAATTGGCATCATACTAAAAAACGAAGCAGTAAAAAAAAGAGTACTGAATAGCAGCTGTTAGCGTAGAGTTTTTAATAAACGACTCTGGACAGTCAATTTAAATATCGAAGTAAACAGGAGGTAGCATTCAGTTCAATATATAGGAGTGTACTTTAATATATAGGGCGGTATGAGGTAAAAATCAAGTGTCAAACAAGAAAGTAAGCACAGATTTAGAAGATAAGACTTAGAAGATAATAATTGACAAGATTTGGAAAAAGATAGTTCTTTAGAGCAAGTTTAATAGTTAATTGAAATTGCTCTAAAAAAAGTACTGCGTAGTTAAATATTACCCATAGAAAATGGAGGAATTCAAAGCAAAAAAGATATTAAAGTAATATAAAAAGCAACTACTCGCCTTGATGTGGCTCAATTTGAGTCAGCAGCGGATAACCTTCACGATGAGCAAGGCTGTTGACTTTTTTAGCTTTAGTTTCAGCAATATCTTTAGGATAAATCCCAGCAATACCTTTGCTTGTATTATGAATATTTAGCATAATCTCAACGGCCGAATCCATACTATGACGGAATTCAGACTGCAAAATATGGACGACAAACTCCATCGGGGTATAATTGTCGTTGTACATCACCACTGCATACATTGGTGGCTTAGCCACTTCTGGCTCCGCTACCAAAACATCAGCCTGCGGCGATGTTTCACCTTCTGGCTCACCATCTTGGGAAAAATGTAGGGGCATACTAGGAAAATGCCAATCTGAAGTGATTGGCGTCGCTGGTAATATTGTTTGTTTTATCATAATTAGAATACAAATGAATAAGTAGGTTTAATGAATAAGTATAGTTACAGCAGAATTAAATAAGCTTAAGAGAGATGACTGGAATCCCGCGAGGCATATTTCTATCAGGTGTGAACCATTACTAAGGTTCAATCGGGCTTTCATCAACCTCTGCTAAGTCTAAAAGTGATAAGGGCATATTATCGACCTTATTCCCCAGCTTCCAATCATACAACTGTTCTACTTCCTGCCCACCAGCTTTTAGGCTCAGCTTTGCTTGTAAAGGTTTAAAGCCTGAAGGCATCGTAAAGCGACCACGAATACGAGCAACACCTTCAATGGCATAACTTGCTGGGTCTAATGGCACTTCTACAAAATCATCGTTGTTAAGCAATGTCAGTGTTGGATTTAAACGCTTGGCTTTGCCATCACTTGCAAGCATGCCGACATCAAAACCATATTCAAAGGCATTTTCAGGCAGTGGTTCAATCTTTGCGCCAAGTATCTGTAAAGGCATGCCACCTTTTTCACTCAGAAGCTCAGCATAGATTTCATTAAGCTGCGCCACTTGTTTATTTTCAACGGTTAGCGCTTGTTGATTGTCGCGCAACTCTTTTAAATTAGCCAAACTTATTTCTAGCTCTTGTTTGGCTGTAGCGGCTTCATTGGTCGCTATTTTATTACTGATACGTAAATCTTTAAGCTCTTGCGTTGCCTCTTTACCAGTAATGACCGCCTGCTTGGTTTCAGTTTGCATCGAATGATAGCCACGCTGATAACCAATTTTGTGACCAAATAATAATCCAACGATCGCTGTTACCAATATCGCAACCACAAATAACGCCAACACTACGGTAGAAGCACCTTGTTGTGTATTACCAAGGCTCGGGCTATTTATAGGATAATTTTTTATAAGGTTATTTTGGTTATGGCAATTTTGGTGACGATAAGAGATATACGAACTACGCTCCAAATCATAGGAAACAGAGTCTTGGCACATTGTATGTGCTGGCTGTGAGCAAAAGCGTAGTACTCTCTTAAAACGCATCTAGACGATATCTCTTAACAGGAAAGGCAGGTTATTATAGCGGAATTTATAATCAATACCTAGCACCATAAATAGGAATGATTTAATTATTAATAAACATCTGTTAAGGAATGATGGGCGCAAAGTTCAAGCCCTGCGTTTCATCAAAACCGAACATCACATTCATATTTTGTACCGCTTGCCCAGCTGCACCTTTTACCAAGTTATCTTGAACGACAATCACAGTCAATTCAGCACGCTCATTGTCTTGATGGACAGCAATACGTAAGCGATTACTAGCACGCACACTACGGGTATCTGGATACAACCCTTTTGGCATCACATCAATAAACGGCTCTGACGCATAGCTTTTCTCAAATACTGGTTGCCAATCAATGGCAGTACCTGCCTCAGTAAGCTCCATATGAATAGAGCTCAGCATCCCACGTATCATCGGTACAAGATGGGGTAAAAAACGAATACGATGGGCAAAACGGCTTTCTAATAACTGCGCGACGCCTTGTTCAATCTCTGGCAAATGACGATGACCTTCAACGCTATACGCCTTAAAATTGTCTGTGGCTTCAGCATAATTAAGCGCGATACTTGCTTGGCGACCAGCCCCAGACACACCAGATTTTGCATCGATGACGATACGTGACTCAATGAGCTGTTTTGCCTGCTGATTCTGTGTATCTATAATGGGTTTTAAGCCCAAAATAGCTGTGGTTGGATAGCAACCAGGATTACCAACGACCAAAGCATTCGCAATTTTGTCACGATTAATCTCAGGTAAGCCATAAACCGCTGTTTTTAGTAGCTCAGGGCAAGCATGCGACTGCTGATACCAGTGTTCAAAATCAGCCAATGACTGCAAACGAAAATCTGCCGCCAAATCAATGACTTTTACGCCTGCTTGAGTCAGCGCTTCTGCTTGCTTCATCGCGACGCCATGTGGTGTTGCAAAAAATACCACGTCACATTTTTGTAATGTCGCCAGCGTATCATCACCTAAATCACTAAAAACAATGTCTGATATACCGCGTAAACTTGGGAATATCTCATCAGCGCGAGTACCCGCTTCGCTACGCGAGGTGAGTAAATCAATAGATACCTCAGGATGGGCGGATAATAAGCGAATCAGCTCAATACCCGTATAACCTGTGCCACCGACAATCGCTGCTGAAATCATAAGATATCCCTTTTTATGTCACTCACTTAATACTTGATATATATCGCTAGATGCTGAATTTAAATTACTTAAAAATATTCAACAATCTAAAGACAGTTTCTAAATTTTATAATCATGTACCGCATCGATAAATACTTTGGCATTATCGGGATTGACCCACTGGGTAATACCATGACCTAAGTTTGCCACATAACCTGTTTTCTCGCCATTAGCATAAGCGCTATCGAGCATCGCATTTACTTCAGCACGGATAGTTGCAGGTGAACCGTATAGTGTGGCCGGATCCAAGTTACCCTGAATGGCTTTGCTACTTTGTAGCTTTTTATGCTGCTTAGTCAACTGACGCTGACTTTCGGTCAATACTTGACGGGCACGATCTAGCGGCATGGTCCAGTCTAAACCTAAAGCATCAGCTTCGCTATCCGCTTGAATATCAAGCCATAGTCCACCACCTTTGGTAAATAATACCACTGGTATGTCAGGATGGCGTACTTTTAGCTCAGCAACAATGCGCTTATTATAGGTATGAGAGAAATCAATAAACTGACGATGACCAAGCGCCCCGCCCCAGCTATCAAATATTTGTAATATCTGTGCGCCAGCGACAACTTGGGCATCTAAATAGTCAATAACAGACGTCGCTAATTTATCTAGTAACTGATGTAAGAACTCAGGATTACTATATAAAAATCCTTTGGTATAACGATAATCTTTTGAGCTGCCGCCTTCAATCATGTAGGTGGCAAGCGTCCACGGACTGCCAGAAAAACCAAATAATGGTACTTGTCCATTTAGTGCTTTACGAATGCTAGTGACCGCACGCATCACATAATCAAGAGAATCATTGACATCAAGTACAGGCAATCTATCTAAATCTGCTTGATTGCGGATAGGATATTTAAATTTTGGTCCTTCACCCGCTTCAAAATATAAACCCAATCCCATCGCATCAGGGATGGTCAAAATATCACTGAATAAAATAGCCGCGTCTAAATCATAACGACGTAATGGTTGCAGAGTAACTTCAGTCGCACGAGCAGTATCTTTACACAGGCTCATAAAGTCACCTGCTTCAGCACGGGTAGCTTTATACTCTGGCAAATAACGACCGGCTTGGCGCATCATCCACACAGGTGTGGTATCTATCGGCTCAAAACGTAGCGCCCGTAACAATCTGTCGTTTTTTAAAGGCGCAAATGGCGCAAAGTTTTGCTCAAGCGCATTATTATTGTCTGAAGCACTCATTTACAAATCTCCAAAGCAGCATTGTATGTCACAAAAAGGCATACAATACTGGATAAATTACGTTAAAAAAAAGAATAGCAGAATACTTATTATCGAAATATTTATAGATCAATAAATACTCATATAGTTCAATAAATAATAAATTGTGCTACATCGTCAATGCTAAATTATCACGGTGTACCATGACCACACGTTCTTCATTATTACCAAGAATTCTGTCGAACTGCTCAGTACGCTCACGAGCAACACGGCGCGCATCACGAGAGGAGAAGTTGACTTGACCGACTGCTATACGCTCGCCCGTATCTTGATGGACAATTTCAACCACATCGCCTTCATCAAAATCACCGCGTACTTCTGCTACGCCAACTGGTAGCAAGCTTTTGTGATGTGTAACTACAGCTTTCGCAGCACCGGCATCGACAATCAAAGAGCCTGACATACGTAAATGCGCAGCCAGCCATTGCTTGCGAGCAATGATTTTATCTTCATCGTTAGTGGTCAACAAAGTACCAACGGCTTCGCCTGAGACTACACGGGTGATCACATCATCGATAGCGCCACTCACAATAACCGTCGGACAGCCACCCATAGCAGCAAGGCGACCAGCACGAATTTTGGTCAGCATACCACCGCGCCCGAGCTTGCCGCCATCTCCTGCGATATCAAACAAATAATCAGCCATAGCACGCTCTTGACGAATCATTTTTGCATGAGGATTGTGACGTGGGTTGTCGGTAAAAACACCTTCTTGATCGGTTAAGATAATATATAAGTCAGCATTGACCATCGCCGCTGCCATCGCACCTAAAGTATCATTATCACCGAATTTTATCTCATCAATGGTAATGGTATCGTTTTCATTAATTACTGGTAACACGCGCCACTCTAATAGTTGCGTCAGTGCGCTTGTAGTATTGAGATAACGGCTACGGTTAGACAAGTCATCATGGGTCAACAGCAACTGCGAGCTTTGAATGCCATGTTGGATCAATGCTGACCACCATGTTTCAATCAAACCCATCTGACCGATAGACGCACAGGCTTGTAATGCTGCTAGTTTTTTGGGACGCTCATCAAGATTCATACGAACCACACCTTCAGCAACGGCACCTGAAGATACCAGCAGTACTTCAACCCCATTCTTATGAAGTTTAGCGATCTGCTTTGCCCATTCGTAAATGGCAGTGCGATCGAGCCCTCGACCATTATTGGTTAATAACGATGAGCCAATCTTGACAATGACGCGCTGAATATCAAAGTTGCGAGCTTGCTCAACGAACCTTGCTTCTATCGTGTTCTCTATGCCAACTGCCATATAAACTCCTGTTGCTAGGGTAAATTAATTACGGGGATTCAACTAAAAAAACGTACATACATCAACTACTTTAAGGGGCATAAACCACTTCAACGCCATCTTCATCATCGTCGTCAAAGCCTTCACCATCAAAACTGTCATCGTCAGGCAAATCAGTACCTTCACGTTGTGCTCTGCGAGCCGCACGATAGGCTTCTCGCTGTGCTTCCGTATTGAGACGTACTTCTACTTCTAAGCGCTCAAAGCGTTCTTTTTGCGCCTCAGCAAAGATAGGATCTTCGATTTCACGCTCACGCTCACGCTCAATCTCATTCATCAAGTGATACTTAATAGGATCAACGCCTTCGCCGGTAAGTGTGGCGGTACGAAAAACAATACCTGTCCAGCCAAGCTCAGCCACAATATGTGTACACAGCTCATTTAAATCTTCATCAGCCACCTGATCGATTTTGTTTAATACCAAAATCTGCGGTAAATTAGCCAATTCAGGTGAAAAACGCTCAAGCTCATTCAAAATGATACGCGCATTATTAACTGGATCTGTGCCATCGATAGGCTTTACATCGACTATATGTAACAGACGACGCGTACGTGCAACGTGCTTTAAGAAACGAATACCAAGACCAGCGCCTTCAGAGGCACCTTCAATTAAACCTGGAATATCAGCCATGACAAATGAGCGATGACGACCAATATCAACCACACCTAGATTTGGCACTAGGGTAGTAAATGGGTAGTCAGCAACCTTTGGTCTAGCAGCTGATACTTGGCGAATAAAAGTAGATTTTCCTGCATTAGGCAGGCCAACTAAGCCAACATCAGCCACGACTTTTAGCTCAAACTTAAGGACTTTTAGCTCACCTTCAAAGCCTGAAGTGGCTTTACGTGGTGCTTGGTTAGTAGAACTTTTGAAATGGGTATTACCCAAACCACCGTCGCCACCTTTAGCAATCAGTAAAGTCTGACCAAGTTCAACCAAATCACCCAACACTTCATCTGTTTCAGTATCGACTATCGTCGTACCAATAGGTACTGGTAAGAAAACAGTATCAGAGCCCTTGCCTGAACAGTTTCTGCTATGACCATTCTCACCGCGCATGGCGTCATAGCGACGCGTGTAGCGATAGTCAACTAGGGTGTTTGTGTTATCCTCTGCAATGACATAAACGTCACCGCCTTGACCGCCGTCACCGCCATCAGGGCCACCGCGTGGGACGTATTTTTCTCGGCGAAAACTGGCGATTCCATTACCACCGTCACCTGCTTTTACCGTTACGACGGCTTCATCAATAAATCGCATCTTACGTTCCTTAATTTACAATCCAGCTTATAACTGGTGACAGCTAATGACTGTCTTTTAGATTTGGCAATGTTTTATGTTTAGCTATGTTCTAGATTTAGATAAGTTTTCTAAAGCAATGATTAGCGCAAATTTTGTGCTCACGCTTATCTTATGTTTACACTGGCTTGTATTTAATCATGCCATTCATTATGACAACAACACCCGATAACCAATCGGACTATCGGGTGCTTAAGTGCTGATTTATCTTAAATTCTGCTTTATCTTAAATAACAGGACTTAAGTATTAAATAAATTTAAGAGCTGCTTTCAAAATCATGCAGACTTATTTAGCATATTGGCTCAAGTAACGGCATCATTTTTACCATAACACGGTATCAATATAAAATCAGTCCAGATACTTTATGCTGGAATCTGAGTGTAACTGATTCCTGCCATTTGTGCTGCTAAACGCAATACTTGTGTGCTATAGCCTACTTCGTTGTCATACCAGATGTAAACAATAGCATGGTTATCAGTGAGAATAGTCGCTTGCGCATCCACAATACCGACATGAGTATCGCCAACAAAGTCAGTTGATACGGCTTCTGTAGAATCGGTATAAGCGATCTGCGTTTGCCACTGATTGCTATTAGAGACTTTACGCATAAATTCATTTAACGCATCAGCACTGGCTGGCGCCGTTTTAAGATTTAAGTTTAAAATCGCTAAGCTAACGTTTGGTGTCGGCACACGGATGGCATTACCCGTCAATTTACCGCTCAGCTCTGGTAGTGCTTTACCCACTGCTTTGGCAGCGCCAGTACTGGTAATAACCATATTCAATACGGCACTACGACCACGGCGATCAGCTTTATGGTAATTATCAATCAGGTTTTGATCATTGGTAAACGAGTGAATGGTTTCAACATGACCGTTTTCGATACCATATTCATCATTCAATACTTTCAGCGTTGGCGTAATAGCGTTAGTAGTACAGCTTGCAGCACTAACAATCGTATCATCGCCAACGGTATCATTATTGACGCCATAAACGACATTTTTAATCTCACCGCCAGCAGGTGCGGTTAGCAACACTTTCTTCACACCTGTAGCTTGTAGATGCTTACCAAGACCGGCTTCATCTTTCCAGATACCGGTATTATCAATTACTAACGCATTATCGATACCATAAGCAGTATAGTCGATATCGCTTGGATCGTTGGCGTAGATAACTTGTACAAAGCGACCATTGATAATCAAACCGTTGTTTTCGTTATCGACAATCACACCACCTGCAAAGCTACCATGAATCGAATCACGCTCTAGCAATGACGCACGCTTGGCTAGGTCGCCAGCAGCTGCAGGACGGACGACAATGGCTTTTAATTGCATACCTTTGGTGCTTGATGCTTGTGATAGTAATAAGCGCGTTAAGATACGACCGATACGACCAAAACCGTATAGCACAACATCAGTCGCGCCATTCATATCACCCTTGTTAGCGCCAATAGATTGCAGTGCCGCTTGGATACCGCTGTCATTCGCAATCAGCTGACCCACATCGACACGAGTAGCTTGAAGCGCTTTATTTTCTGCGATAACTTTAACCATCGCTAACGTGTCGGCGATATCAATAGCATGAGCGCCTTGGTCACGCAGCGCTACTTTTTGATGCAGTGCCAATATTTGACCTACTGAATTGGTATCTAGCGTATCACCAAACAACGTCACTTGCACATCTTGCTCATTATAGAGCTTGTTCAATAGCCCCATCAGCTCAATCGCTTGTTGCTCTTGATTGTTATAGTTGCTCAAGTGGTCTTGATGTAATTGGCGTAAGGTATCAGCGTTACTCACGAGAAACATCCTTATGGTCAGTATTAGGGAATCAGTAAAGTAGGAAGAAGCATTAACAGAAAGTATTAATAGATAAGTTATATATAGTCTAATCGATGACGCTAGCACGCTAACGGACGACTACTGTCATCAGTTATTATCGTCAGAGTATTTAGATAAGCTAGATTTTAGCTTAAAACGCCCTATTTTGCTAGTGCTAACCCTGTTGTGTGATTTATAAAGTATTTAATAGCGACAGCTTCTTTATTATAAAAATAAAGGCAGCGTATTATGCTGCCTCATTATGAATCGACTAAAAGCTGACTGACCACATAGCAAATATAAGCGCTTTAAGTAGCTATTAAACTTCTATGGAACCAGATTGACGGTTTGATTGCTTTGCGAAGTCAGTTTAAATTCTTTTAAATCGTAACCTTGTTGCTGGGCAATCTGACGATATTTAGCATAAGTCTCTTGATTCACATTTGGCGAGCGGGCTAATAGCCATAAATATTTCTTATCAGGTGTACCGACTAATGCTGTTTGGTAGTCAGGATCACGTGCCAATACCCAATAATCTGCGCGACCGACAGGCAACCAACGAATCCATGATGGCAAGAAAGTTACTTTCAACTTACTACCAGTATTATCAGCTGGTTTCGCTAAGCCCTCAGCCATAATCCCTGAACCATCTTCAGCTTTGCATTCGTTAATAACCTTGATACCCGAGCCATCCGTTTTTTCAACATAAGTAGCCGTAACATCGCTAGCGCAATTGCGCTGGAAATACATCGGCAAACGACCTATCTCATACCAAGTTCCCGCGTATTTTTTCAGATCGACACTATCGACAGTAGTTGGTGTATTAGCAGATTTATGAATAATGCTACTAGGTTTTACCGATAGCGTTTCGGTGGTAGTTTTAGTGTTTGTGGCAACAGCTGACGGTGGACTAACAGGTGGTGAAGCCGCATAAGCTGAAAACGCCGCTAACGGTATAATAATCGCTAGGGCAATGCCTGTATGCTTGATAAGACCATTCATAAATATGCGCTCCGGTATCTCTGTGACACCTAGCGTAGCGTCTTTAGCAGAAGTATTGTTATTTGATTTAGATGTATTATTTTTAGATTTATTATTTTTAGATAGTTTTTTAAGATCATTATTTGAAATTTTGACTGTTCCGACTTCTACGGCTTTTGTACTTAACGGCATCGACAATGATGTATTAGTATCCATCTCTAAATTAGTACTACTTGCATCGGTACTACTTGCATTGGTACTAAGTTGTGCTTTTTTATAGCCATAAGAGCTGGTTTTTGTAGACGTGCCTTTCACCATATTATTCATGAGTTCGTCATTCCACTCTTGATGATGATAGCTAGCGTCATTGCTGGCGGGACCAACATTGCTCACTTGGGACGCACTATCTTTATTTAGATAATACTTAGGTAGCTGACTAGCTTGCTGATGAGATTGATAACCAGCTGCCTGAGAATCAGACCATGCTGACTTCGGTAACTTAGTGGTTTTCATATGAGTACCATTGGTTAATAGTGATTGTCAGAAATTCTTTATTTATTAGATAGATACAAATATTAGATAGATAAAAAATAATTCACACTACTTACATTCAATGTAAAAGATAAATGAAAATTAGCTTTTTGATGACCTTTATTTGCAATAACCTTTAAGAAAAATCGCCGCAATAGATAAACAAATTACCTATCAAGAACTGATTCAGCGACCTTTATTAATTTGATGGTTTATATTAATGGCAAAATCACTATCAAAACAGTGTAGCAATGTAGGAAAACGCAACGGTTTGTAAGTAATTCTATATTTAGGCGATAAAACGCACACAAAATTGCTCACTGCTCAAATATATTTAAAATCAGTGATTTATCCGGTGCAACTATGCGCTTTTACTCATTTTACAGTTCACTTTATTCACTGATTTGAGGCGTATTTGCGCAACCTTTTAGTTTAGGAAAGCGTTGAAAATGACTTTAAGCACTACTTTAAAAACTACTTAAAAAACTGGCGAATACCCGCAACTGCAACACCGCCATGTTGTACTGCTTGCTCGATCATCGACGGTGACAGACCACCCAAACCGATAACTGGCATATTCGCTAACTCCGCTAACTCTGACCAAGCCTTCCAACCAAGTGGCGGCACATCAGGATGGGTTTGAGTAAATAATACAGGCGATAAAAATATACCGATGACCGGCGATAGTTGCTGTGTTAGACGCGCACAAGCCAACTGATTGGCAGCCTCAATGCTATCAATATCATGACAACTGACTATTATTGGCAAACTTGCAGATATCGTACAGTTAGATACATTGTCTTTCTCAACTGTGTTTAACCATTGCATGAGTTGACTATGAGTTAAGTGGTTTGCAACAATTTGGCTATCAATTATTGAGTCCTCAGCTTTTAGATATTTAGCTTTTAAAGACTCAGCTTTTGAAACCTGACAATTTGTATTATTAGAATATGAATGATAAGGCACAATTGCTTTAATATCAGGTCGTAAGCGCAGCAATTGCGCTGTATTATCCGCACTACCCTCTAAACCTGCTGCTCTAATTCGAACATAAACCCAAGCTTCTTCAGCTAAATACTCCTTGTGATACGTTAACCACGCTGCCATCGGTTGCGGATATTCACTAAAATGTGCCAATGGATAAGTAATTGCTATTTGCGCTGGTAATCGTAACCAGTCAAGAATCGTCTTATTGGCCGCTGGTAAATGGTAATCGCCTTTTAATAACTTTGATTTATCTACCCAAGTTAGCGCCTGACCTTCTAAACCATGGCTTTGGTTTTTATATTGCTCATATTGTAATGCTGTTATCTCAATACAGTAGACCTGTAAGCAGACCTGCTTATCACCATAATCGTGGTGCAACCTGCCAAGCTTAACGGCGATATTATTATCAATCTCGATGCCTATTTCTTCGGCGACTTCCCGTATGAGTGCTTGTTTGGCGGTTTCGTTGTGCTCTATTTTGCCACCAACAAACTCATAGCGATTGCCCTGATGCTGGGACGCGTCTCTAAACCCAAGCAAATACTGATTTTTATAATGAATAACAGCAACCGCGACATTTATTATCGTTATTGAATCTTTTTTTATGGGCATAGTTGTTTGACTGGCCATAATATTTTCCTTCACTAATAGAGTGACCTGTTAATAGGGTGTTTTATTGCGGTGATTGAATGCTCATCTAACAACGGTGTTAGATGAGTTTACACAATCGCCGCAATTTATTTTATTAATTAGCTTGCAAAAGTTACCAATCTAAATGATAATTATTATCGTTAATAACTTGTTTTCTGTTGCTTCTATTTATTTTACTATTTTATCAAAAGGATTTTATTATGAGCATGGTTATCTCTCGCTATTTAAACTGCCGCGAAAACCGCTTGCCTACTTTGCAATCACAGCATCTGTTTGCTTTGACTAAAGAAGTGCGTATCGAGCATGAAGGTGAAGAATATCGCTTACGCTTAACGCGCAATAACCGCTTAATTTTAACCAAATAAGCAGACCGTCATTCTCATAAAAAAACGCCTTTTAATAAAGGCGTTTTTTATTGGATAAAATTATTAAGCGCTATTTTTTATCAGTCATAATCACAGCAATGGCAAATATCTCGCTGCACCATTTAGAACTGCCAGCTGTAGACCACATCCACCGCATTTTCCGCTGCTGACGTTGCTTCTACATAAATACGGCGCGTGAGCTGATAACGTATAGATAGACTGTTTTGCGCATTAAAGACACCCACACCGTAGCGGATATACAAGTCAGGAGTCACGTAACCAGTGACGTTGACGTTAGTATCTTCGCTACTGCCTGAGGCATCAACGGTTAAGCTTTGGAAGCCAAATGCTTGACCAATTTGATTGGTTAGATTGCGTGTACCACTCAGCCCAAAACTCAGTCCGGCAGCGGCTAAGTTATTGGTGACCTGAGATTTAAATCCTTGTTCACTGATTTGAGTGGCGCTCTTATTATTAATACGACCGGTAATCAAAGCATTCATCGCTTGCTGCTGAGTAAGTCCTGCATTATTAAAGACGATGATATTGGGACTTTCAGTGTTACCTTTGACACGCACACCGACTGTTTTACCGCTAATGTTTTTGACCGCCTCAATACTGAGATTAGGCTTCATCACATCACCATTAAAGCGCACTTGACCGTAGTTAAGCTCTAGATTCTGACCAAAGGCGTTGATATTGGTGCGACGTGATACTTGCACGACACCTTTTGCGCGCATGATGCCCGTACCGTTTTGAGTGACATTAATCGCCCCTGCCAAAGGAATGACCGCACCAAAACCACGGAAGTTAATATCATTACCCAAATCGATACCGATATCAGCGTTGATCGACCAAGGTTTCGAGATGGCCAAAACCTCATCAATATTACCAATGAGGCGACGGTCAAGCACAACGACGTCTTCGCTTTGCGTAATAATATCTTCACTGGCTTCTGGTGGACGAATGGTCGCTGAAGGTACACTGACTGCCCCTGTAATATTGACATAACGATCGCCTGGACGGACGATAATATCGATATCAGGATTGACCTCAGCCACTAATAATGGCGGCTGGGTTAACACTAAGCGCTTGCCAATAACACTCAGTTTTGCCTGTAGTTTTTGTTGCCAATCAACGGTGCCGGTCAGTGTCCCAGTACCAGTGCCACTATTAAACTTACCATCAATGACCGCTTGCGTACCACGAATTTTGGCGTTGGCATTGACTTTATTTAAGTTAACCGGTAAACCAAGCATCGCCACACGACCATCAGCCAACTTCACATCACCATAGAACTGCGGCTTATCTAGCGTACCACCCAAGCCACCTGCCATCGTAATATTGCCTTCAAGCACCCGCATCCCAGGAAAGAAAGGCTTGAAAATGGCCAAATTAAGCTCATTGAGCACCAGCGCACCTGAAATTGGTTTTGGCGTTTTATAAGGATCGACGATGACTTCTGCATAGCCACGAGCACCGCGACCTGTATTGATATCTGAGCGTATTTTTAGACCATTAGGCACTGACACAGCAATGAGCGAGATACGCTTATAAGGTAAGGTGACAGGCAAGCTATCACCATCTTGAATTAAGCCTATTTTACCATTGTCAGAATATAGCGTGGTATTAATAGTCGGTGGACCTCCGCGTTGCCAACCAATAATGGCTTTACCGTTAATCTTGCCATGCCAATCGATATCTTTCGGTAGAAATGCCGAAAATAGCGACGTATCTAATTTTTGTATGGCTAAATCAACTTGGCCACTTGCCGCTGAAGCGATGAGGTTTTTACGTAAGCATAGCTTGCCTGTTTGATCGGTCGCCTGCCAACAGTGCGCCGCCAACTGTACTTTTAAATCCGTGCTATTTTTACCTTGTTTTTTGGGTAAATTAACGATTAGTTGCGCAGGCTGCAATTGGTTTAAAGTGGCATATTTTGATTTGACTTGACCCTTACCAACCACCCCTGACCAGCTCAGTTGATCTCGATTAAAGCCGCCTTTGAGCCTAGCAGAAATATCAAGCTCCTCATTAGCCACATCAAGATTGACCACGTGCGCTCGCTCAGTACCATTGAAAGTGGCATCTAAGCTTTTAAAACTTTGTCCCGCTACGTCTAAACCTTTAGCCGTGACAATAAGCTGGCTTGGACTATTTGCCAAATTAACCAGTTTGCCGCGAATACGACCTTGATGTAATATAAAACCTGGCAGCGAAATACGTTCACCAACCAAGTCAATATAGATAGTTGGTAACGCCTGTCCTGCTGGCTGCGATAAGGTAGCGCCGCCAGATACTTTACCGGCAAGCTTGTCTGAGAGCTGGTCAAGACTGGTAATGTTAATCTTCGTTTGTAGTTGTTTGGCATTGCCATTGGCGGTTATATAGTTATCACCCCAGCGCAGCACCAAATTATTAGCGTTTAAGCTATCGATTAAGGCATTAACTTGCTTATATTGTGCCTGCGCATCTTGTGTCTGTAAGCGTTTAAAATAGCTTGCTAAGTCTTTTGGTAAATGCATCTTCGCATTCAAGCTACCTTTGGCACTGAGCGGCTGACCTTTTAGCATACCATTCAAGTTAACTTGCTTGATATTGATGATTTGCTGCGTATCGCTCCAGCGTCCATTTGTATCTATACTACCAGTGATGGTACTCGGTATGTCTTTGAAAAAATAACCCAAGTTAAAACGATCCATGACTGCATCGATATCCCAAGCGATACCTTGACGGACATCAACGGTGCCCTTAGCATCGATACTTCCTGCCGCGCCTACATGACGGAAGCGCTTGATACGAATCAGTTGAGCATCGCCACTGGCATCGATGGTGAGTTTACCTGCTGGTAATTGCTCAGCATCTAAAACGCCATCAAAATTTACCACAAAGTTTTTAAGTTTGCCTTTTGCCTTGGCATTGTTTTTTGGCGCACTTTGCCACACACCACTGGTTTTTAAATCGCCAGTAATGATGGCGGCATTATTTGGTAAAAAGTAACCTAAATTAAATTTATCAAAGCGACCATCTACATTCCAGCCGATATCCTGACGTAAGTCAATCACACCATTGGCTTTTACTGCACCTGCTTCGCCGTTATAATTTAACTTACGAATACTAATAAGCTTTGGCGTGCCTGCCGCATTAATCGATAAACGACCTTTGGGCACATCAGCAGTATCAACTTGACCGTCAAAGCGCGCATCAAAGACAGAGAGCTCACCACCGATAATGTCTACACTAGCATCACCGCTACCCGTTATACCAATAGCACGGCCATCTTGCGTGGCATCAAGTTGCGCCTGCAAGTCGGTATTATTAAAATTAATAATATGACGCTGACCTTTGACGCGATTTTTAGTGATATTTAGCAATCTTCCGCGCGCACTAATACGTCCTGTTAAACGCTCAAGTGGTAAATCACTGCGATATTGTTTGGGTAATAAGCCATTGGTACGTGCATCAATCTGCCAAGTTAGCGGACGTTTTTTATTCGCTAATTGAATCTGCCCAGTCCCTGATAAGTCGCCCACTATCCCTTTATAATTTAGGCGGTTGATATCGATGACATCGCCAGCTTTGCGTACACGCACATCGTAATTGCCTTTGGGCGCAACATTAAGCTCATTAATGACGGCATTGGCATCAACCGATAAACGCGAACCACGAACGATGACGCTCGCCTTGCCGCTTGGACTATCAACATTACCAATATTTGGTAATTGACGGCGCACTAGATTCTGCCAAGTGGCATCAATATACCAAGGAGCTGCTTGTTTAGATTTGGCTAAAGTTTTACCCTGTATGATTTTAGCGTTGACATGCTCACCATCTCGCTGCTGTAAATCAGCATTGAGCTGTAGATTACCGGTGGTATTTTTATGCTGATAATGGACGAAAAGCTTACCATTAAGCTTTTGCGGCGCGTAGACTTTATAGTCGGTATAGTCTTTAGGAATGACACGGCGAATATCAAAATTACTACCAGTCGCTACTACTTTGGCATCAAAGCTATTTTTCCAATCTAAAATACCTTGCGCAAACAGACGCCCAGCAGGAACGTCGGCATTCAGACTATCAATGCGTAGTTGACTGTTGGCAATGATTCCGCGCCCTTGATAATGTCCTGAAGGGATATCTTTAGCGGTTAATTCTGTATTAATACGCAAGCGTATCTCAGAAATAACGCCTGATGCCGTCGCTGTACCACTTTTGAGATGGATGTTTTGACTGTCTGCATAAGGAACAAGGATATCGTCCCATTGCAGCTTGGCTTGGAACGGTGCGCCATCGTCTAGTCCTTGCACCACAACATCACCACTCACATCACTGTCATTATAGCGGCTACGCACCTTGCCTACCGTGCGTTTTAGGCTACCAGTTGCCGTAATATCAAGCGGATCTACATAGACTTTCTCTAATGCGCTAACTTCGGCAATTGCCGTAAGGTCTAGCGGATAGTCGCCTTGCAGATCGATATTGCCTTTTAAGGCACTGACTTTTACAATATCGGCATATCGTAGGTCGCCACGACCCACAGTGACTTTACTACCTACCCATGTTAAATCACGAGCGGTAATATCATGAATGACAATAGGCTTTTTAGTCACTTGTTTATAAATAATGGTTTTTACTTTTGCTTGATCAAAACGTAGATTGACCGACAAACTGAGA
Source organism: Psychrobacter sp. (assembly GCF_049295055.1). GTDB lineage: Bacteria > Pseudomonadota > Gammaproteobacteria > Pseudomonadales > Moraxellaceae > Psychrobacter. Next base: position 22,913 of record NZ_JBAQQF010000035.1, read on the forward strand.
GTTTTATAATCAAAGGCTTCGCCCGTTGGCGGCTTTTTATTGATAATCTCAATGGTTTGTATATCTGCATCGCGTAAATGCACTTCTTTAGCAAAAACCGCGCGCCAGCCTATTTTGACGTATGCTTTATCTACTAGTATCTCAAGCTCATCGGTCGCTACGATGTCGATGTCAGTGACCCAAATACCATCGCGCAAGTTACCGCGACCATATTTAAAATCAATACCTGTTTCCGCACTGATTTTCTCTAAAATAAACTTAGTACCTGATTCAGTACCAGCGGCATATAAAAATATGGCAAACATAATCGCCAGCACAATAAGAATGAGTACCATCAGTTTGAGCAAAAAAGACAGTGGGTACCAACGTCTTACTGCACGAGCATCTCGCTGTGCTGGATCTTCATCCAAAGGCTTATTAGGCGGGGTATTTTCGGTCAACATGACACTCAACTACGTTAAAGAATGATTACCAACAATCGCTAGAATAAAAAATAGCACTGTCTTTGATGCTTATATTAACTAAATACTCAATAAAAGCGACTCAATAAAAGGTGTTCAATAAAAGATACCTAATAAAAGCTACTTAATATTGGATACCTTATATCAAGTATCTATAAAGGCGATCCGATAAATAGATGTAACCTAACAGGGATACTCTCTTCTGTCACACCAGCCGCTACATCGACACGTACCACACCTACTGGCGACGCCCAGCGGATACCAACGCCCACACCAACCTTGGTGTCCGTATCAAAATCTTTATCATAGGCGTTACCGACATCAGTGAAAACGGCACCGCGAAAGCCCGGTCTAAATTCATAGTTATATTCTGCACTACCAACCGCGAGAATTTGCCCACCCGTCAGATAGCCTTTATCGATTGGCGATAAGCTTTCGTAGTCATAGCCACGAATACTTTGATCGCCACCGGCAAAGAAGCGTAATTTATAGGGCACCTCATAAAAGTCATCTGCCCAAATATAACCTGCATTTACGCTACCCAGTACTTGGTGTTTATCGTCAGCCCCAAAGCTATAAATACCGCTCACGCCAGCGCGAACGATTGCTAAGTCAGTATCGCTCAGTGCTTTATCCGCCCCTGCTTCAAGCGAATAATATTGGCGTAAGCCGCGAGTAGGATTGGTCGCGCTATCCACATCTGCTTTACTGACGCCGTAACCAAACAACAATGCTTGTTGTTTAGGTTTAGAGGAGGTGAAGCGTATAGGAAGATCATCTAAATCTGCTGCATCAATTCCCGTTTGCAATTCATCTAAACGGTAGCGAGCAGAGTAGCTACGATTCCAGCCACTGTCGCGGCGAATGTTACGCGCTAATGACGCTTTTAAAGTTCTGGTAGACAAATCAAAGCTACCTTCGCCTTGATCGATGACTTCTTCTTCATAGGTTAGACGCGCCTCTAACTTATCATTCAATGGGTGTTTCCATGGTCGGCTCGCATAAACGCTGGCATTTTTAGTAATTCTGGAGACTTCTGTCTCAAAACCTGCTTGATAGCCTTTACGGTTGAGAAGGTTATAGTCTATCTTAGCGGTTGCACGGACGCCTGTATCTGTACCATAACCGAGACCGACTTGGGCATCGCGTGGTTTATTAGCGGAAACAAACACATACAATGGGACTTTTTTACTTTCTAACACTTCCTGCGGCGTTTTACGTTCTGCTAGCGTCGGCGGGACAAAGTTTTCGTCAGCCAGTAAGTTTTTTTCATCAGGGAATATTTTTTGTACAACATTACTAATAGAGTCACTAATCTTACCCAAAATATTATTTGACGCTTGGTCTTTTTCGTCTAACACACGATCATTTGGCAAACGGCTTAGGCGCTCTGCTTTTTGTTTAATCGCTTGCAGTTTCTCAAGTGTCTCTTCGTCAGCTTCAAACTCGATGGCAGCGATGTCAGCAGCATTCACTTTTTCGCCGCTGGTGCTATAAACCTCGCCGTCATTGCTCACACCTTCTATTTGGCGAGCATTCTTCACATCAGAGGCGTTATTGATATCATCATCTAACGTATCGGCGCTGTCAGAATTTGGCGAATTATCAAAGGCTAAAGTAGCGCTTTCAGTGCGCTCATCTGGTGGAAAAATCGACTCGACGTTGACGGTATTAAAATAACGGGTTGCCGACAAATCATTACTGAATTTGGTCACAGCTGGACGATAAAATGGATCGCCCGTTTCAAAGTCGAGCAGTTGCTTTAATAGTGATAATTCAACCGGTAGCTTCTCAGGATCTCGAGTCAGCGTACCTGAGTCTTTATCATAAGTAAAAAACACCACTTCATCAAATTGATAACGATCACCGGTATTATAAACCAGTGACACATCAGCGGTATTATCTGGCAAGATAATATCGACTGATTTATTTAGCCAATATTGGTCAAAGTAACCGTAGGTATTACTAAGCGATTCGAGGGCAGATTTACTGTCTTTGTAGACGCGGTGATTAAAGATATCGCCTTCTTTTGGCGGCAAGTCTTTCTCTAATGTGGCAAATTCTGCTTGTTCGCTGCCTGCGCCGCGAATATCAATAATACGACTATCGACGCGTACCGGTTCACCCAACTTTTCAATAATAACATCAATAGTATCAGCATTAGGCTGGCGCAAACGCAAGGTGACATCATAGTAACCAACAGCTTTTGCTGCATCTAACGCTGTCTGACGTAAGCGTGGTAGCGCTGCCGTAAATTCAACGACAGATTGGACAGTCGTGTCATCAAGTGCCGCCTTAATATTTTTAATGGGCTGCACATCATCATCGGCTTTGATTAATTTTGGTTTCGCATTGGCAGTATTATTGGTTGCATTGTCAGCCACTGCTTGTTGCAAATAAATCGTTGTTTCTATATGTGGTAGGTTTATCGCGCCTGCATTAAACAAACGATTATAAAGTCGCTTAACGATATTACCTTTGTTACGCGCCATTAGTTTGGGCTTTTTGGCTTGCTCAATACTTTCAGTTACTGCTTGGGTGTCGTTTTGATAATCAGGCAAATAATCATCAGGGTTGATGCCATCTGACTGCGCATTTTCTCCATTATTTGAATTATTAATAGTGGCTAACATGTCGTTATCAACGGCTTGATTAGCGTTACCGCTACTGACAGAGTCACTGACACTAATGGGACGCGCCATGATTTCAGCGGTCTCTGCACGTTCAGCTACGCTTTCATTATCATTAGTACCTAACGTTTCTAGATTACTCGGTGTTGGAATATTGGTCGCATCCAAGCCCATATCCAGCCCAATCGGCGGCGTACGGTCATCCAAAGTAGCTATGGGCGCATCAAAGCCGCTACTATTAACGCCATTAATACCATCAATATCTTGCGCATTCTGACTATCCATCGCTGCTAGCTCGCGATCGATCTCTTCAGGCGTCATCATTTGATAGCCTTGCTGCTGTATCGCTGCCGCTTGTTGTGCTAAATCTTTATTATTGTCAGTTGCTTGAGCATTACCTGAATCATCGATATTATTATTGAAACCGTTAAAGCTATCATCTGATTTTTTTGAACCAGGTTTTTTAATGCCTAGGTTTTGCTCGCTATAATCATCCAATACTGACTGCTCAATAATACCTTGTTCGACAGCCTTCTTTAAGCGCAAAGCATCCAAAGCAATATCGAGCTGTTTATCGTCATTAGAAAGTGGCGGTAACTCAGAAGGTGATTTTGCCGTTGTTGCCTGAGCCGCTCGCGCATTATTTTTAATTATCTGGCTATTATTAATGGTGTTGCTATTCAAATCGGCAGTAGTCGCGGCAAAAGCGACTGGCGCGATGCCAAAGCCAACCAAACTAGTGGTCAAAGCACTAAAAAGCGCCGTGCGCGTAAAACCAAGACGCGAGGTGTCACTGCTAGCGATAGGCTTAGTCAAGCAGCTTTGATTGTCTAATATAGCAGGCGACATAACCGCTAAGTTACGCGCTGACGTTGAAAGCTGATGTTTCATATTTATTTCCTATCGCTGCACACGGCACAAGGTCGCTGAAGGTGGCAACTATCAAGTATTACCGGTGAATAAACTTAGCTCAGTTCACTGAGGTTATTTAATTACGAATCTGCTTATTATTGTTCAAACGATTCTCGCTTGAGCACTACTTTGACTATTATCGCCTAAATAATAGCTCATAATAAACCTTGTAGAATGCTAGCAAGTCTTTGCTAGCGCTCGCTGTTTCAGGCTTTGATCCGCTAAAATTTACAAATCATAACTTAGTTAATTATTAAATCATAGCATTGGGCGCATGTATTTTTACCAAAGCCTTGCTATTATACGGCTTAACATTGATAAAACCTACGCCATATTTGGATAAGTTTTTGATAGCGTTGATAATTCTCGATACTAATGACCGATATACTGACAGCTACGTTATCTGTTTTCTCTCTTATTTATTAGCCGCGACCCATCTGTAGGAATTTTCATGGCCAATCAGTTTCAGTTATTTAAGCGTCGCCGTTTTAGCGCCATGTTTCTTACCCAGTTTTTGGGTGCTTTTAACGACAATATTTTTAAGCAAGCGCTGATATTAGTCCTGACTTACACGGCTGCTAGCCAGCTTGGGGTTGAGGTCAGTATTTTGAATAACTTGGCAGCGATGCTATTTATTTTGCCCTACTTCCTATTTTCAGCGCTCGCAGGGCAAATCGCTGATAAGTTTGAAAAGTCTAAGCTGACACGCTTAACCAAACTGCTTGAGCTGTCAATTATGGTGATAGCAGCAGTAGGCTTTGTATTTGAGTGGTACGCATTATTATTTGTGGCGTTGTTTTTGATGGGCACACAATCGACCTTTTTTGGGCCTATTAAGTATGCCTATTTACCACAAGCGATGAAAGAAGATGAGTTGGTCGGTGCCAATGGTCTATTTCAAATGGGCACGTCACTAGCGATATTACTCGGGATGATTATTGCTGGCGTCCTAACCCAAGTAGCGCAGCCACTATACTGGATTAGCGTAACGGTATTAGTAATAGCGGCATTAGGTTATTTCACCGCACGAGCTATACCAACCATGCCAGCGATGCAGCCTGATTTGAAGATTAACTGGAATATTTTTACCACCAGTGTGGCAACGGTACGCTACTTATATTCGTTACGGTTTTTATTCTTTGTCATTCTAGGTAATAGCTGGTTCTGGTTTTATGGGGCAACATTTTTGACCCAAACGCCTGAATTCAGCAAAGTTATTTTACACGGCGATGAGTCAGTGGTCATTTTTCTGCTGACCTTATTCTCAGTTGGCGTATCCATTGGTTCATTACTCTGTAAAAGACTGACCAAAAATCAGGTCAGCTTACGACTATTACCCTTTGGCATCGCTGGTTTAAGTATTTTTGCTATCGACTTATATTTTTCATTGTCAGGACTATCTATTGATGTCAATTCGGACACTTTAATAGGCATGAGCGAACTATTTAATATCACTGGTAGCTGGCGCGTCTTTATCGATCTGTTCTTTTTAGGCTTTAGTGGCGGCTTATATATCGTGCCTTTATATGCGTCTATGCAGGCGTATGCACCCAAGAGTCATCGCGCGCGCATCGTCGGTGCCAACAATATCTTTAATGCGATATTTATGGTCAGCTCAGCGATTTTTTCTATCATCGTATTAAACAGTTTAGGAATGTCATTACCGCAATTATTTCTAGTTACCGGCTTGCTCAATATTTTCTTTGGGGTGTTTTTATATCTGAAGCTGAATAAGCATATCAAGTATGCAATTATCCAAACTGATGACAATCAACTTAATAGGCATGATTAAAGGGTTGGAAAATTTGAACCACTAGTACTATGACAGATGTCATTATAAGTTGGACGGTCAGCGCATAATTATGATGCCGACAATCCGTATTGTTTGCTATAGTAATGATTTTGAGCAAGTTGTTATCATTGATATGCTTTAAAGTATTGAATAGCAAAATTATATTCTTAGTAAATTTCGTCAAAAAAGCCATCAGGAGTGAATTATGGCCCTGCGTCCCTTATCAAAAATCGATCAATTACTGCTTGGGGTAGACAAGGCATTGCGAGCTGTCGTACCGCATTCGAACCCTAGCACCCGTCCATTGCCTGTGAGCAATGATGAGATTCCTGAGCTGAGTATCACTGAGGCGCGTCATGTCGCAGGCTTGATGCGTATCAATCATACCGGTGAAGTGTGTGCGCAAGGGCTGTATCACGGTCAAGCATTTACGGCAAAAGACGATAACGTTAAACAAGCCATGCAGCAATCCGCTGAAGAAGAAGTTGATCATTTGGTTTGGTGTGAGACGCGTTTGGATGAGCTTGGCAGCCATCCTAGTATTTTCACCCCGTTATGGTACGGCATGTCATTCGGTCTTGGGGCGATAGCAGGTGCCATCTCTAACGAGTTTAGCTTAGGGTTTGTCGCAGAAACAGAAGCGCAAGTTAGCGAACATTTACAAGACCACATCGGACAGCTACCGGCACAAGATCAGCGCTCAAGAGAAATACTGGCGCAAATGGATATTGAGGAATTGCACCATCGCGAGCTAGCGCTTGCCAATGGCGGTGCAGCATTGCCACCACCCGTACGCCACACTATGCGTTGGATGGCCAATCGGATGAAAGCCACGGCTTATCATTTATGATCGTCGATAATCATTGATATAGTAGGCTTTATCCCTTGCTATAACTGCTACAAAGAATGAATCAGTATGGACTTTTAACAATCCTACTACTGATAACATTGATATTAATTTGCTACGGTATTGAAAATTTGTACGATTTTGCCATAACAATTCGATATTATCGCGATATCACTATTAATCAACGGATTTATTAATAGCGATAAAATAAACAAGATAACTAGTAAACATAATTATTAAACATAACGATTAAACAAGGTAACTACTTTTATGAAAGCAATCAGCCAACCGACTAACTCTAACAAATCGCACAAACTTGTGACTTTAACGGCATTAGCTGCAGCATGTGCCATGATGCTGTCTGCTCCTGCGAATGCGGCAGAAGATGGCGCTTCGGCGGCTAACACAACCGTACCAAGTGCAATCGATTCTAGCAAACGTGTGATTCGCCGCGCTACACCTAATTCTTCTATTAATACTACCGCTCAATCTGAAGCACCGTTAAATAGCAATACGGTTGAACAAGGCAGTGCTCAAGCAAACAATGTTCAGCAAACTAACGCGCAACCAACCCGTGTGCCTTTAAACGCGGCTCAAGCGCAAGCTAATCAAGAACTTGAATTCACAGGGACCACTCGGGTTTATGAGCGTGGACCAATGAACACATCAGGTATTGATTTACGTGGCGGTCAGTTGGCAAATATCCCAACGCCACAAGTGCAACTTTCGGATATTAGCTTTGTGCCTACGGTGTTGATATCGCAACAAAACGGCCTTGGTACCGATAAATTAGACGTCAGCCTATTGGATGACTTTATTAAAGACGTATCGCCAAATGCTCGCCATTATCCACCAAATTTTCCTAACCGCACCCAACGTCACAACGCTCGTGAAAAAATCAAAGTAATGACAGAGTGGATTGATACTTATGCCAAATCATCAAATGCCTCGTATGATGTACTACTTCGTGCAGCTAAACTAAATGGTATGGGGCGTAACTTAGATTTGGGCTCTGAATATACGGTACGCGGCGGACAGTATATTGATCGCGCGATCAAAATCAAACCTGACAGTGCTGAGGCCAACTTCATATATGGCTTGATGTTATCAGAAGGCGGCGGTTTTAAAGAAGGGCAAAAATACCTCGATAAAGCAGTCAGTCTAGGCTACACCGAAGCAGAGCAGAGTTTGGCACAGTCAGACTTATTAAGCGATCGTCGTGACAAAGCATTAGAGCGTCTGCGTCGCCTTGAGCAGACTGTCCCTAATAACGCCGTTATCCGTCAACAAATCAAACTAGTTGAAGATGGTAAGTTTTATATTTGGGACATACCGGCACCAAATATGTAAATGTAAATCACTTAAGCACAATGGCTTACGTAAAATATGCCATTAGAAAGGCACCCTCAAACTGTAATCGTAAATAATTTGAGAGTGTGACTCTAGCGTCTTTTTTTATATTGTTACAACGACAATATAAAATAAAGACGCTTTTTTCTGCCTAAAACACACGCTAAGTAAACCACACCTTTATTACTAACTATAGAACACTGTTTTGAATATATTTATATTATTTTGGACAGACTTTATTTATTTCTGTTTAAAAAAATGTATCAATAAAATTTGGTGTTATTTTAATACAAGGCATCAAAACAATAGTCGAACCACAAAAGTTACGTTACACTCATTCTGATTTAATACTCACTTTATTATGCATTCCTGACCATTATTAACTGGAATTACCTATGATTTTTGCTGACCCTGTCAATAATGTGCCGACGCTCACTAATAATAATATGAGACCTATTGCCCTGCTGGCACTGGTATCAGCGATGGTAGTATTGCCTGCTTGTAGCACTGTCTCGGTCAATAAACAGGCGTCCGCAAAGACCATTTCTGCCCAGCGCGGCAATATTGTTACCGATGACAAGTTAAGTAGTGATACTGCATCGGTCTTACTGTCAGCAGGTCTCAATGAGCAAGCCTGTATGCAGCAATTTGACTTGTGCCTAACGCAGTTGAATGACAGTATGCTGAATGAACATTACCGCCCAGCGTTGGCGGTTTTTTCAGAGCTATACTATGCTAAAGCACGCGAGCTGGCAAAGTCGCAAGACTGCCAGAATGCGCTTGCGCGCCCGCCACTTGATCCTTATTATGCCAACGCCTCCTTAGACGATGCAGCTACTGAAGCAAAGCAGAAAAGAACCAATAGCTGCTTAGTGAACTATCAAGGACAGCTATTTGACGCCATTAAATCAAGTTATACGTATTTATTTTACGACAGTTTAGTCCATGATTTTCAAGGAGCAGATAAGGAAAAAGGCAGGACTCGCCAGCAAAATCGTATCCCAAGCGATATCGATATCCAAACCCAAGATATCTATAATGCTGCCAGCAATGACGTGATTACCCAGTTATATCAACCGAAAGGCAGTACCAATAGAATGATGGGCGATATAAAATTGGAGTATCTATCAGTTACGGCAAATAGCATCGATAACAGTGAGCAAGCAGCGATTGCTAATGGAACGCCACTTAGCGGTAAGCCTACCGATCAAGTCAAAGTAATGAAGGTAAAACTAGACAATTATGATCTCAATGTCTATCTGCCCAATGAAAACAACTATCTAAAAAATGCCAATCAACAAACCTCAGCGCTTGCAGACTTGGTCTCGACTTACGAGCTGCGCCTATCTGGACTTAACTCAATCAGCAAACGACCAGGATTGGGTATCAGTTTGGTTGCTTCATTGGACGATCGCTACACCACCACTATCCGTCAGTTATTGGTATCCTCGCTATCAGGTCGATTAAATAAAGAAGACGGTAATGGCAATATGGATAACAATGCACGAAACAAGGCACAGGGTAATACACAGGAGAATGACGCTAGCTCGCGCATTTATCCTACCGGACATTTACTGATGACTGGGTTGATTAAGCCCACTGGTGATAGTGTGCTCGGCACTCTCAGTAGTGAGGAGCTTGATATAAATTTGTACAATCCTTACCGCAGTGAGAGTGCCAATATTTTAGGCGACGACTATCCACTTGCAGCCAACTTCTCTGCCGGTTATGGATTATGGCTGGCAGAAAACCAACTCGACGGTGTCGGCTATTTAAACCTCATTACTCGCCAAAAAGAAGCCAACCTACCAAAACTCTTTATGCTCGAGCCTTATGACCCTGATAAACGAGTGATTATCATGCTGCATGGTTTGGCTTCGAGTCCAGCAACGTGGGTCAATTTAACCAACGATATTTTTAATGACGATAAGTTACGCAATAACTATCAAGTATGGCAAATATTTTATCCAACCAACTTACCTATTTTAGAAAATCGCTACCAAATCCAAGAATTAATCAGCAGTACTTATCAGCAGACCGACCCTAAAGGACAAAATCTCGCCAGCAAAAACAGCGTCATTATCAGCCATAGTATGGGTGGTATCATTGCTCGCATGATGCTGTCTGATGATAATTTGGCGAACAATTTGGATGCCTTGGACGACAAGGATTTACTGGCTAATAGCAGCCAACGTCAGGTCGATGCGATGCTCAAACAAGCGCTTACCAATAAAGAGCTGCGTAACCGGTTTGAGTTAAACGCCCTACCGCAAGTCGACACAGCGGTATTCTTATCCTCGCCTTTTCGAGGTACCGACTATGCCGATCGCTGGTTTACTCGCGCCTTACGTCGCATTATTTACCTACCCGTTGGTTTAGTAAAAACCGTGACGGATAATTTAGCGACTATTGCCATCCAAGGTGACTTGGCGAATAATCCATTAGGGGCACTATATCTGCAAAATGGCGCCAGTCAATTGAGTGATAAATCCTCTTTTATTCAATTAACTAAAGACATCAGTATTAACAATCGTATTACTTATCATTCGATAATCGCCAATAATGATGCCGATATCACTAGAGGCCTTGCGGAAATGCAACCAGCAGGGGTTAAACTTGATTTATCGCAAGAAATTGTAGAGGATAAAGGTAGTGCAATCGAAGCTATTGATACAAGCAATACCGATGATGCAAGCGCTGATACAGATGCGTTGTCAAGTGAAGCGCTTGTCGCCGCTGTCACAGTCGATGGAGAAATTAGCCAAGCGTTAACCTCACGTTTATCAGATGGTATCGTGCCCTATACCAGCGCGCATCTTGATGGCGCAACGTCGGAGACTGTCATTAATGGTGGTCATAGTATTCAATCAAATCCACAAACTATCCTGACACTGAGACGAATTTTACATCAGCAGTTAAAAAATTAGCCCAAATATTTTTTATAAGCACTATTTTTATAATATGCATTAAACAACTATAGTCAGTCCTAGATAAAAAAAGTATCTCTATTATCAGGCGCTACTGGTATAAATTTTCCTTGCTTGCTATGCCTGCGCAGACAGAGGCTGCGCAAAATTGATCTCAGTAGCGCTGTATTTATTTAATAGTAGATTGATTATTTGATTAAAAAATGTTTTTTTAGATTACTCTTATGTGTCTATTGATAACCTTACTTAAACAATGGCTATTACTTGAAATTACATTGAATAATATTGTTAATCAATTATGACTAATAGGTGTGTATTAATAAGCTCACCTAACTTGCGTGTACGCATGGTCAGGCGCATAATACTTGAACAGTAAATATTATTAACACTGTCATAGAATACATAATTTATAGTTTATAAGGATATGAACTGTTTAATCTAACTAAATAGTAGCGATTCGAGCTATTTTAGTTAAAATGTTATCTAAACGACAATAATGCTAAATAACACTTAGCCATTGTCCGTAGCACGTATCGTCCTGATTGATGGACCGCTACGGACAGTTACTTGAGCGTATCATGGAAGCTAGCGCTATTCAGCTAACAGATAAGGGTAACCGTTTATGTTCGCTACATTTATGATCAGTCAGCTTGATGCGCTGATGCTCGCGCGAATTCAATTTGCTTTTGTTATCTCA
>NZ_JBAQQF010000036.1:0-25878 GCF_049295055.1 Psychrobacter sp.
TAAAAAAGGTTGATCTTAAAGCTCTGTAGTACCGTTGCGAACAGTGCAAAAAATAAAGCCGTTAGCAAGCTGCTCGATAGTAGGGCCATACCAAAACTAAATTTGTTGAGCAGATAAGGAAATAACAAGAAAAAAGGCAGCGTTCCCAGAACATACCAAAAGGTATAGTAGGCGTGATTGCTTATCTTAGCTGTCGGCTGATTTTCAACATACAACCAAATTAAAGTAAGTAGCGTCACTAAGGGCAATGAGGCAAGCAGGGCACCAATTCTATCACTCCGTTTTGCAACCTCAGAGATAATAACAACGAGTGAGGCCGTAATTGCGTATTTAAGCCATATATTCAAAGCACTCTCCTAGACACAGAATCAATCCATTCAGACTTTATTAATCTCAACAGAGACATGAGAAAGCTGGGGCAATGATTCTGATAATAATTCTTTGTATTCTTCCGTACTTAAAGGGGATGGTGAGGAAACGGAAAGAATGGCCGCTTGGTGTGTGGTCGCTATTTTCCAGACATGGATATCGTTAATAATCGTATGCTTCTCATTAAGGGTCTGCGATATTTTCTCGAAAGTGGCAACATCAACAGATTTGTCTAAAAGTACGCTGCTCGATTCTTTGATTAACCCATAAGACCAGTGAAAAATCACTATTGCGCCGACAATGCCCATGACAGGATCTATCCAGATGATGCCCAAGTATTTACCGGTTAATAAAGCCACGATAGCAAGCACAGACGTGAGCGCATCTGCTAACACATGTAAGTAAGCCGCTTTCATATTGTGATCATGATCGTGATGATGATGGTCGGAATCGCCATGATGATCATGATGATCATTACTATCACTATGGCTATGGCTATGGTGGTGATGGTCATCTTTAAGTATGAATGCCGACACTATGTTTACGATTAGACCAACAACAGCCACGATAATGGCTTCGTTAAAATGGATATTGTTTGGCTCTATTATCCGCTGGACTGACTCTACAACCATCAATAATGCGACAATGGCTAACGCAATGGCACTCGCAAAGCCACCGAGGTAATTTACCTTGCCTGTACCAAAACTAAATGATTTATTGTTAGCATTCTTTTTAGCGTACGAATAAGCAAAGATAGCAATAAGAAATGCGGCTGAATGCGTGCCCATATGCCACCCATCAGCAAGTAATGCCATAGAGCCAGACCATGTACCCGCAGCAATCTCCAATATCATGATTACCGTCGTTAGCCAGAATACAATCTGTACTTTATACTGATTTTGGGTGTTATCGACACCGAAATCATGAGAGTGATCCCACTGAATAGTTGATTCTTTCACGCTTTAAATCCTTGACTGTGTATGAAAACATGATAATTTCACGTATTATAAACAACATCAGCAAATATACTACCCCCCAGTATAAAATGAGGCAATAAAAATAATGTCACACACTCAAAAAAGTAAGAAAAAGCTGCTAGGACGTATCAGACGCATCAAAGGTCAGTCGGTAGCAATAGAGGCGTCACTAGAGGGCAGTCCTGAATGCATGGCTCTCTTACAGCAGATAGCGGCATTGAAGGGAGCGGTAAATGGTCTTATGAAGGAAGTGTTGGAAGAGCATATAAGAGAGCATTTAGGAGCAGAAGACATTACCCAGCAACAACGTCAACAAGAGATAGAAGACGTGTTATCTATACTAAAAACTTATCTGAAGTAGAAGAATGAAACATCTTAAAGGGTACTATTTTTTATGTTAGAAATACTATTATTGGCGTTAGCACTGGCTGCGGATGCGTTTGCTGCTGCAATCGGTCTTGGTTCAACGCATAAGAGCGATGTTAGGTCGCAGTTTATAAAAATGGCGTTACTCATTGGTGTCTATTTCGGGGTTGCTCAGGGGGTAATGCCACTCATTGGTTATGCGCTTGGCTCTACTATGCTGGGTTGGTTTGCTGAAGGGGCTTCTTGGATTGCTTTTGTCATACTGGTAGCGCTTGGGATTAAGATGCTCTATGAGTCGCGTTCCGTTAATGATGATGATACTAGGATCAATTTAAGTCATAAAACATTGCTGTCATTGGCGATAGCTACCAGCCTTGATGCGATGGCAGCAGGGTTTACGTTAAATCTGTTGGCGGTTAATGCTTATTTGGCATGTTTAATTATTGCACTCACGACAGCTGTTTTAAGTGTTTTAGGCGCTTATATAGGACGCCAGTCAGGAACATGGCTTGGCAGTTGGGCAGAAGCGCTAGGTGGTTTGGTATTAATAGCTATTGGTGTAAATATGGTGGTTTGAATAAAGTCTTATAGTTAATAATTTTCAGCGGCTAACCAAGGACGGTAATGCCGCCATTTCATCTTGAAAGGTACACCGCTATGTACACTGAGCTGCTACAAATAAATTAGAGTACTGATAACAATAGCATACAGCTAAGTTTTTAAGTTCTAACTAGCGCACCGATCATGAGTTAATATAAATTAATGCGATCATCAATAGGTTTAAGCTGCGTGAAGTTTAATGATTGGGCTTGCCTTATATCAACAACCCCAATTGCAACCATTTAGCTTTCCTTAAAACGTAAATGGTTATAATGTTTTGACTATCTACTTAGTTAATTTCTATTGGATCGACAGCATGTATCAACGAGCACACAGAGGTTTCCATGCTTTCAAAATTAAGCCAATGTGGGTTCGGATTTGACATCCTTTGGAAGCTGATCCGCTAATCTTTTTTCCCACTCAAATTTAGACAAGAGACCAGTATCGTCTGACTTCATTTCTTCTAGAACCGTATGACGAGCACTGAGTTGGTTAATAATGTCTATAAGGTTAATTTGTTGACGTTTCGCTTGAGTGAGCTTTTCGGAAATAACACTCAATTGTTTATCGATATCGAGCGTACCATCGTAATAGTCATTTAGGCAGCTTTTAAATTCAGTAAGAGTAAAACCGATAGCTTGTGCGCTTTTAATCATTTTGATACGCTCAATACATTCCGGATGAAATTCGGTATATAAGCGTGAGCTTGCTTGGCGTTTACGGGATTTTAGTAATCCCATCTCATCGTAATGGCGAATAGTATCTTTAGTAGTATTGGCTTGTGTTGCCAATGCTCCTATTAGTAAAAATGATGTATGAGATGTCATGTCGTAACCTCGAAAACGTAATGTTCACCTAGCCTTAGAGAAGTAATCTTTAATATCGTTTACCAGATATTAAAAATGCCCCATCTAACCAGAAGCAGCATTTTTAATATAACGGCAACCTTAAAGAAAAATTAGGCACTCATGATAGGAAGGAGTATGTAAGAGCTGTGCTCTCCTCCGGTATGAATAATGTGGTGACCTTTGTTTTCCCCTTGGTATTCACGAATAAATGGCATCAGTGTGCCAAGCAGGTTTCGAGAGCTCACAACAAATCGTAATTGCTCCCCCGGATAAAAAACCATGCCAATTGGTTCAATATTGATTTCAATATCTACAATCTCACCAAGATATATTTTTTCCACACGATCAAACGTATGGACAGGAAGATCCGGTGTCGATTGCGATTTATCTAAGTGCCGAGCAGAAACTCTCAAACGTCCATCAGCGCCTTTGTATCGTAATATTGTCGCACCGTGATCGGTAAGGTCGTGGTTTCTTGGACTACAGTTTGGAACAGTAAACTGCTGTAGCGGCGTACCGAACTCATCAAGTTTTTGAATCAGCACAAAAATATCCATATCATCTGCATTGAATGCTTCCACCCAAAGATGCGCTTTAGGGTACCCAACCATCACCGTTTCTTCCTCAAAACGAGTAATAAAGGAAACCGCATTCGGATTGGCGTTCACGTCGTAGCTTGCATGAACCGCATTATCTGGCTGTGCTTTTGATAATGAACGTGACGTACCATCTAAATAAAACTTAGTCGATACCACACCTTTAGGCGGAAATGAATCTGCAGGGACATTGACTTGATCACCCCCTTTAAAGTCATGAATAGCATAACGAACTTTAGGGGTCGACTCCCAGCCATTATCGATGTCTTTAAGGTAACGATCAAAGAAACGGCGCTGATCTTCAATATTCTTTTCATCGTAATAATCAGGCCACTCTTGAGCATTGTGAATGCGCAACCATTTGTCTTCAGAGGCAATTTTTCGCCAAGCGCGGAACGTGCCTGATGTATGTAACGTATTCGAATAACTGGCCACGATAAATGCTGGTACCTGAATACGATCAAAGTCAGGGATCTTATTTTCCCATAGTGGGCTCATAAGTGGGTAAGCTTCGATTTCTGACATTATGTCTTCTTTTTGGTTTTTGCCATAAAAGCTGCCATTTTGAAGCTGGTCGGCAAACCCCGTATCTGGCATACCACCACGCATCACTAAGTCTCGATATACATCACTAACGCCTTCCCATGGATTAATAGCAGCAAGATGCTTAGGTTGCTCTGCCGCCGTGAACCACTGAGATACAGCAAGATAAGACGTACCACTCATACCTACCTTACCAGAACACCAAGATTGCACGCCTAACCATTCAATTAAGTCATGACAGTCCCTACCTTCTTGGCGATCCCACAACACACTGTCGCCCTCAGAGTTTACGACACCTCGGATATCTGGGTTACAGACGGCGTAGCCTTGTGCGCACCAATAGGCTGGATCAGGACCTTCGAATTTTTCTAAACCTGAGACAATATTATTGTTTAGCCCCACTAAGTCAAATACGCCCATTACGCTAAACGATGTTCCTTGGCCTTTGCCGTATGGGCTCCATGCCAACAGAACAGGTACTTTTTCAGTACCAGTTGGACGAAATATGTCCACGTAAATCGTAGTGCCATCACGAAGTGTGACGGCGACATCTTTTTCAAAAATGATATCAACAGGTATCGCTTTGAACTGAGGCGCCACCTTGTAACCTGCTTCCAGTGTTCGTATACCAGGATTAAAGGGCGTCAAAAGACCTATTCTGCCTGGAGGTAATGGCTGGGATGGTACATATGTTTTTTTATAATCATTCATGGTGAAATCCTCATGTTTTTTGTGCAAGGGCAAACTCCCTGACACAACAGTGTAGTCTATTTCTTGATTAAATCAACGCTTGTTGATATAATATATTTTATTATATTTTGTTGGAGATGGTTGTGTCAGATCAAATTAAGTTAGAAGTTAAGCGTGGAAGACGTCCAGGAAAAAACAATACCCGCCAAGAGGTGCTTGAATCGGCTCGTGCACTCTTTTCAAGCCAAGGCTTTACTGGTACGACCATTCGAAAAGTAGCAGAAGATGCCGGTGTCGATGTGGCACAGGTCATGCAATTCTTTCGCTCAAAGCAAGAATTATTTATGGTGGTTATGTCTGTTCCGATTTCGGTACTAGAGCAATTCGATACCGTATTTGAAGGACCTTCTGAACAATTGGGAGAGCGTATCGTAAGAGCGTATCTCAGTGCTTGGGAAGGCGAACCAGAAGCCTCAGAGCCGCTAATGGCAATGCTTCGTGGGTCAATGGTTAGTGAAGATGCAAGAAAACTATTAAGTGATTTTATTGAGTCCCGATTATTATCTAGCGCCAAAGCACCATTGGGATCTGATGCCGTGCTTAGAGCAGGTCTTGCAGCATCAATGCTTGTTGGCATCGTAACCAGTCGTAATATTATTGTCGTTCCTACACTTGCAGAAGCCGAACAGGAACAATTGATTAGTATCATAGCTCCAGCGATCCAGCAGATTTTAATGCCCTCGCAGTAAGCTGTGCATGGATTGATACTTACTGATGGAATCTTAGGGTATTTGAATTAATTTTATTAAATTAAAGCATACCACTCAAAATTTGAATCACTTTTCAATAAGAATAATGACAATGCAATTACTAAAAAAGACGGCTACTTATGGTCTGCTGGTTTTGGAGCTGTTAGTTTTGGGAGTATTATATGGGCTGACAGTGTCAGCCTGCTCTACTACTACAAAGAAATTATTGGCTTCTCAGTCTGAGGAGGCGCACATTCCAAATGTTAGAGCATTAGCAGAGCAGGGAGATATGTTATCTCAATACAGCCTTGGCTCGAAGTACGATAGGGGTGATGGTATTCAGCAAAACCATTCAAATACTATAAAGTGGGATGAAAAAACGGAAGAACAAGGATTTACTCCTGCTCAAGCTAAAGTTGGAGTGATATATGAAAACGGCAAAGAAGTTCATCAGGATTATAAAAAGTCGCTTGGATGGTTAGAAAAGGCTGCCAATCAAGGAGATGCTAGTACTCAACTTATATTATACCGTCTTGGTCTAGGAGTTGCTGAAAACAAAACACAAGCAAAAGATTGGCTTAGAGAAGCTTGTGAGAGTGGCAATCAAAATGGATGCGACCAGTATCAATTATTAAACCAAAAATAATTAATTCTATTCTCGAAAAACTCATTTTATGTACATCATGACTTACACTACTATTTTCCCAACAGCTAAGAATATCGATATAAATACCCTGCAGCTAGATGTTCAAGCCCTCACTATGGTACCAAACCAATGAAGGCACATGGTTAGTTCGACATAGGTATATCCTAATATGATAATACCTTTATGGTATTTAGTTTAGCTGGTTCATACTTTTGTCTATCAGAGTAGAGTGGTCAATTTTAAATATTGGATACACATCAATAATAGTAATTCTTTTAGCGTATAAATCCTGATAATTCAGATATTCTATAATGATCTGATTTTCATATATCATGACCCTCATCGCTCCTTCTTCATATATCTTAAATATTAATGCTTCATCTTGATATATATAAGCAGATATTGAGTTCTGAATATCACTGATAGAAAAAACCATTTTTTTATTTTGTGTATCAATTAATGTGGATTCTAGCAAACCATCACTATTTATATGACTCTCGCATCCAAACATCTCTATAAAATCTACATCTTTAGGATAAAAGAACGACATTTTCTTTCCTATAATCAAAGTCTGTAGTCAATTAATTTCGTACAATTTAGGATGATAGACGAAAGAATGCTAATTATATAGCCGATGCTTCGCTACCTGTATGGCAAACGAAACATGTTCCCATAATGATGTTAAATCACTAGCTTTTTACCATCTGAAATAGGCGGTAGAGAACCCCAAAACAGCCGACTGTATCTATAATAAATGTTATGGTAAATTTGAAATTAGATACAACTATAGTAAGCCTGAAGACTATGAAGAAACTTGTGAAGTTATCACTGGAAATGAAACAAATCAGACTTTTTAACAATGATAATATTCAAAGTTAACGTCTACAGGATTGACAGCACAGCTCAAATGGCTTCAATTTTGAATTTTCGGGTATATTGATTGCGTTTATTAGTCATACTAGTTTCCTTCTTTGGGTTATTATAACCTCTTAGCAGCTGTCCAATTTTATCATGCCACTACACTTCAACATAGCTCAGCAATCAAAATATGAGAAAACCTATCATCTAGATAGGTTTTCTTATTTGAATTAAATACAATTGTTAGTTTAATAACTGCTTAGTCAGTCAATCAATCAATCAAACCGCGCTCAATAAGATGATTACCATACTGCTCACGTAGATCTTTTTTGAGCATTTTTCCCGTCCCATTTAATGGCAATGCTTCTACGAAGATGACTGCATTAGGAAGCTGCCATTTTGCCACCTTACCTTCATAATGAGCGATGAGAGCCTCCTCACTTACCTGCTCGCCAACAGCCAGCTGGGTAATGATAATCGGACGCTCATCCCACTTTGGATGTTTTGCCCCAATGACCGCTGCCATAGCCACCGCAGGATGCGACATAGCAATATCTTCTAGCTCTACTGAAGATATCCACTCGCCACCCGACTTGATTAAGTCTTTGGCACGGTCACGAATTCTCAAATAGCCATCTTCGTTGATCGTTGCAATATCACCAGTATCAAACCAACCATCCGCCTCAAGCGCAGACTCTTCACAATTAAAATAAGTATCTACAATCCAATACCCTCTAATCTGCACATTGCCCGGTGTTTTACCATCGTTAGGCAGCAATTGGTTGTTCTGCTCTGCATCAACAATACGAATCTCAACACCAAATGGTGGTCGACCCTGTGACAAACGGACCGTCAGCTTATCTTCTTCTGATAAGTCGTTATGCTTAGCTTTAAGCTGGTTGGCTGTCCCTAACGGGCTGGTCTCAGTCATGCCCCACGCATGTAAGGTTTCACAATCGAACTCGTCACGGAAAGTCTTAATCATCGATGACGGACATGCTGACCCGCCAACGACGTTGCGCTTAAGGCTAGGCAGCTTAGTACCTGTCTCTTTGGCAGCCGCTAGTAAGGTTTGCCAAATAGTCGGTACGCCAACAGCGACGTTAACTTTGTAGTCATCGATCATATTCGCCAAACTGTGCCCATCGAGATTAGGGCCTGGTAGCACCAATGATGAACCGATCATTGCTGCGGCATAAGGTAGACCCCAAGCATTAGCATGGAACATCGGTACTACGGGTAGGACCACATCTTGTGCTGATAGATTGATTGAGTCGGGTAAGCTGATACCAAAGCTGTGCAGTACTGTACTACGATTGGTGTATAGCACGCCTTTAGGATTACCCGTTGTGCCTGAGGTATAGCATAATGATGCCGGTGCATTTTCATCAAGCTCAGGCCATTCAAATTCATCCGACTCTTCATCAACGAGGTCATCATAAAAGATTACATTAGGCAACTGCGCTCTGACTTCTTCATCTAGTGCGGTCATACAAACAAAGTGTTTGACCGTCTTTAGATGATCTTTGACACCCATTACCAGCGGTAAAAAAGTCTTTTCAAAAAACAGTACCTGATCCTCAGCATCGTTGATGACATAGATAATTTGCTGGGGGAATAAGCGCGGGTTGATGGTATGACATACCCTACCAGCACCAGACACACCGTACCAGATCTCAAGATGCCGACGGTTATTCCAAGCGATAGTCGCTAAGCGATCGCCCTGCTCTATGCCAAGTTTGGCCAAGGCATTAGCGAGGCGCTTACTATTACTATGTATGGTTGTCCAATCAGATAAAGTGGTACTACCGTCAGTCTCACGCGAGATAATTGGGGTGTCGCCATGATATTTGGCAGCGTGTTGAATTAAATGGCTAATCAACAACGGCCGATTCATCATTTGTCCAAGCATACTTTCCTCCTTGAAAGCTTCATTCTAAATAGTTGAGTGCTACTAACACAGGTATCAATGGCTTGGATAGCTAATATGGTGGCTATACTAGTAACACTCAAAAACATAATGCGAAAATTTATTCTTTACATAGCACTTACATAAAGCGTGATGCCAACTCTTTCATAATCTCATTAGTGCCGCCGTAGATTTTTTGTACGCGCGCATCAGCATATAAACGAGCAATAGGATATTCCATCATATAGCCATAACCACCAAATAACTGTACGCACTCATCCATAACATCACACTGCTTTTGCGTGACCCAATATTTAATTAATGCGGCATGCTGTACTGTGAGGGTTTTTTCTAACAAAGCTTCGATAGCGGCGTCACATAGTGCACTTGAGGCGATATAATGACTGTTACACTCAGCCAGCTTAAAGCGGGTGTTTTGAAAGCCCCATACTGGTTTACCAAAAGCGGTGCGCTCTTTGGTATAACTGATCGTCAAATCAAGTGCCAGTTTCATGGCGCCAATACCAGCAAGGGCAACAATTAAACGCTCTTGTGGCAGCTCTTGCATCAACTGCATAAAGCCCATACCTTCAACGGTACCGAGCAAATTCGCTTGTGGAACCCGCATATTGCTAAAGAATAGCTCCGAGGTATCTTGTGAAGCCAAACCTAGCTTTTTCAGTTTTTTACCACGCTCAAAGCCAGGAGAGTTATCAGTTTCAACGACAATTAGTGAAACGCCTTTAGCACCTTCATCTCTATCCGTTTTACAAGCAACGATGATTAAATTACCCAATTGACCATTGGTAATAAAGGTTTTTGAGCCATTGATGATATAGTCATCACCGTCTTTGACCGCAAAGGTCTTGATATTTTGCAAATCAGAGCCTGTACCCGGCTCAGTCATGGCAATAGCGCCAATAAGCTCGCCGGTCGCCATCTTAGGTAGCCATTTTTTCTTTTGATCTTCGGTACCGTGATGCAAGATATAAGGTGCTACGATTCCTGAATGCAAAAAGCCGCCAAATCCTGCTTGGTTGGCTTCTGCCTGAGCATAAATCAAAGCTGCTTCATGACGAAAGTCTCCGCCCGCCCCGCCATACTCTTCTGGCATAGAAGCACATAAAAAGCCCATCTCACCAGCTTCTAACCACGCCTCGCGATCAAGCATGCCATTTTCACGCCACTTCTCATCATGCACTTCCCAATCTTTGAATAGCTTAAGTGCACTATCGTGCAACATGTCAATTTCTTCGTCCATCCATTTGGGCTTAAAGCATGCAATAGTCATAGAGTATTCCTTGATAGTGTATTGATCTTAAGTTGGCATTGAATTTGTAAAACCATCGTCATTTATTCAGTAAATTATTTGTAATGTTTATGATTAAAGTAGACGACTTAACTATAGTAACTTCTAACAGTAATTTTAATTACCATTAATTAATCACTTGTTGCTTAATACCCTATTATTTGTCAATATCCTTGTAATAGTCAAGTAATAATTAGATTAAATTAAATATTTAACGGTAATTAAAATTACCATTTTACATTTATCAAAGTTTTTACGTAGTTATAAACACACACTATTAATAGCTTTTATTAAATCAAAGCTTTGCTTTAGATAAGCTATGCGACGATAGTGAGATATCTTCTTCATTGAAACTTGCAACACCTTATAAACCAATGACTAGCACAGTATTGTTACCCACTGTATATCGATGTTATTGAGTTTTTAGAGTACAACAAAATTTATCTGCTGAGATGCCACTCAAAATATCTAATATCATTGGGGTAGCTTGGAATAACCATTGCGAGAATATGGGTACTTTTATGGATAATAAACGCCAAGCTCAGACTATTATCATTATTGCCCTATTGCTACTGGCTCTTCTTGCTGGTCTTATTTGGTGGCTGAAGCCAAAATCAGCGGCTACGCCTGTTACAAATGCTGCCACCTCAATTAACAGTACCTCAGCCTCTACTACGTCTAGCACCACGATCACTAATGTTGACACTCAAGCGGCAAACGGCAACAAGTCAGCTATATTTACCACAGGCCTTGAGCACATGCCACGCTCTTTACAAGATACCGATGTCGATGGTGAGATTATTATTGATGAAAATAAGCAGCTGGTAGCCACGGAAGGACTTCGGCACTTATTTGATTACTTTCTCTCTGCTATGGGCGAGGAAGATGAGGCCACCATCATCGCAAGGGTGGAAGCTTATATTCGTCATCGTACGCCAGAGCCTGCAGCCAGCTCAGCCATTGAAGTATTTCGTCAATATATAACTTATCTAAAAGAGATTGGCAGTTTAGAAGAAAGCTATGGGAATTTACAGATGCAGGCGACGCAGTCAGGTGAGATAGATCTAAATCTAATTGCTCAACGTAGTCAAGATGTTAATCGCTTACGTCAGCAGTTGTTCGATAAGGACACCATACAAGCGTTCTTTGGCGGAGAGGATGCTTATGAAGACTACAGTATTGCTATGGTTCGCATTGAACAAGACAACAGCTTAAATACGGCACAGAAAAAAGCAAGCCGTGAGGATTATATCAGCCGATTGCCAGAAGGAGATATCAAGCAAAACTTCCAAAAACAAGCCAATTTTGGCGAGCTTACGCAGCGTACTGAAGAGATGAAAGCGAAAGGTGCTAGCAAAGAGGAGCTATTTGTCATGCGCCGTGGATTAGTTGGTGAGGCAGCAGCCTCTCGTTTGGCTCAGGTCGATACAGAAGACGCTAATTTTGATACCAGATTCAATCAGTATCAAGCAAAGCGACAAGCGCTGATTGGCAATGCTGGTAGCGAAGCCAACGCTCAGGAACAGATAGATCAGCTTGAACGCAGTCAATTTAGTGAATCGGAGCGAAAAAGACTGACAGGCTACGCTGAACTGCAAAAAATGACTCTAATTGATCTGACCAACAACTTATAAGTTCATTTGAATGGCAAGATTTAAGTTTACCTCAATAATCTAGCCGGATATGTCGGTTAGCTTGCTGAGT
This sequence comes from Psychrobacter sp., assembly GCF_049295055.1. GTDB lineage: Bacteria > Pseudomonadota > Gammaproteobacteria > Pseudomonadales > Moraxellaceae > Psychrobacter. The sequence goes on from NZ_JBAQQF010000036.1 coordinate 12,165, forward strand.
ATCTGAGTACAATGCTGTATAAAAAGAGTCGATAATGATATCGATATTATTCATTAACAAGGAAGTGACATGAAAAAGCCTATTAATCGTTTTCAGCTGCTATCAGCAAGTGCTGCTATAACAGCCATAAGCCTGCTAGCAATGACCTCTACATTAGTTTCTGCGTCATCATCATACTACACTTGTGACGCGCCGACGAGCTGCACTAAGGTCGATAAAAGAATAATTACTAGCAGCTACGGCGCTACTAAATATCCTATGGTATTAGTCCATGGATTCTTGGGTTGGAACCAGCTTGCCAGTAGCTTAGACTATTTTTTTGGTGTGCCGCAAACTCTCATGAGCAACGGCGCAGATGTCTTCACCACTAAGACCTCCTCTGTTAACTCCTCTGAAGTTCGCGGTGAGCAGTTATTAAAACAAGTCAATTATATTACCGCCATCACTGGAGCGAAAAAAGTAAACTTGATTGGTCATAGCCAAGGTGGCCTCGATAGTCGCTATATCGCGACAGTCGCTTCTGATAAAGTCGCTTCTGTAACAGCAGTATCTAGTCCAAACAAAGGTAGTAAAACGAGTGACTATGTGTCTGATAACTTAGTGAACAGTGACAAGACTGTGAATCGGTTGGGTGCCAAAGTGCTGCTTGCGAGTGTTGAAGCATTGGGAGTATCAGCAGATATATTATCCGGCGTACCCTTAAATCAACTACAGGACCAAAATAGTCTAAATTTCGTTACCACAACAACTACCAAAAATATTGCTGCCTTTAATGCTAAGTATCCAGCACCGCTACCAAAGACGTATTGTGGTCAACCACCGACGAATAACATAATGACGGGTGTTGAGTATTATTCATGGGCTGGTATTGGTAATATTACTAATGTCTTGGATCCAAGTGATTATATTCTAGCATCGACTGGGCTTACCCATGGAGGTCTCCCTAATGATGGCTTAGTGGATAACTGTTCAACACGTGTAGGTAAGGTCATCCGTGACAACTATCGCATGAATCATTTAGACACCATCAATCAAGTTCTCGGTCTTAGCTCACTATTAGAAACCAACCCATTGACAGTTTATCGTGTCCAAGCGAATCGTTTAAAAAAATCAGGCTATTAAAGCGACCAATCTAATTTACTCCAAGCCGTCTATGAAGGTTTATACTTCAGCGCTTCGAGCAATGATTACATTGCTATAATACTCAGTAAATTATCGATAACCCCGCTATTAATAAATGAGCGGGGTTATTTTTTTACCAAAACTTATCAACGCTTATAATATGCTTTCAACGATTTTTCTCCCTACAAAACTACGGGTAGGTTTTAACATCGTGAGCAATGCTTTTGCTACTTATTACCAATATATACGCAAAGCTCATCTACCTCTAAGCAAGAATAATTGCATTTGCTCAGTTTAATTGGAGAGTGATGGTTCACAAAGGTGTTAAGCGCTTTGCCAATACTGATTGAGGTTCTCTTAGCGATTGTACTTCGTTTATATAGTGTATTCACTTTTAAAAGAATACAGTGCTGCGGGGATGAATTATTCGCAGCCTCTGTCTGCGTAGACACAGCAAGCAAGAAAAATTGATCCCAGTAGCACGTTATAATGTTTATATTTCTTTTATTTAGGACTGACTATATCGTCATAACGAAAACGCTTAAATTTATATCGCCCATAGAAAAGCCGCTATTCCTAAGATATAAATAAGGTATAGCGGCTTTTATAGCAATTGCGTTTAGATAATTAAACTATTAGAAAATTATTTAGACGCGTAAGACAGTCTCATACCAAATATATAAGCATCATTGTCTTCAAAATTACCAATTGGTTCGCCATTAGAAGCCAGAACACCTTCTGCATCACCTATCATCAAATATTTAGCACCGGCAGATACTGCCCATTCAGGCGTAACGTTATATTTAGCACCAACGCCAACGCTATAATATCCTTCGGTAGGTCCTAGCGGCGATACTGGATTACCAGCACCGCTATCCCAACCGACTGAGCCTGATACCGCTAACTTTGGCGTAAGGCGCTTGCCTAAGCCTACTTCAAGCATATAAGAATCATCACCATACTGTAAAAGATTCACTTGATCTACTTTTTTGCCTCGTAAATCGTTCAAGGCAATCCCATTTTCATTTAACAATGGTGGAGTAATCTTGAAATCACTCCAAGGAGCCCAACGTGCTTTTGTAGTCAATAGCGTGGTTTTATTAAGGCCCGTTTGAAAGTCAATATTGACTGATTGAGGAGTTGTTAACTCACTTTCTCTAGTCTGTATAGAAGGGAGTCCATATTGGGCAACAAATGGCATAGACTCAGCATAATTTGAATCATGTTCAATTTCTGATCGATAAGTAATAGCAGCTTTTAATCCAATTTCAGGCTTCACATAAGCAGCACCGAGCATATAACCATAGGCATCATTTTTAGCGATATTAAGGGCATAGCCATCGACAGAAGCAAGTGCAGGGTTTTTACTGTTAATTTTTACGTTAGCTTCGATCTTTTGAAGCACAGGCCCGCCATAAATTTTGAAGTTATTCTTAGCACCTAAATTAACGCCTAACAGCCCTGTAAAATTATCGGTACTAACATCAGCGGAAGTAAACTTGCGATCATCATCAGCAGCAGTGAGGTTAGTGAGTGAATTGTCGCCTTGGAAAAGCACTGCAGCACCGAATGGCTGATCGTAGAATACACCAACACTAAATTTGTCATTGATGTCGGTCTTGACACCATAACCATAGCCTTCATACTCCTCTGTAAGGTCTCCAACTTTATCACCGTTTGACTCTACGCCTGAAACATCAGGACTAATGTGATAGGCACTGACATAAGCTATCGTGCCACTTGAGCTAAAATCTTCACTGGGTTGACCAGAGCGATCTAAGCCAGCCGCGCCTGCCATAGAAGTTAGGGATATGACCGTTAGCGCGCAAGTGAGCTGAGATAACTTGAAATATTTTGACATTGTACATCCTCCATGATGCATGAAATTAGCAACATCCGTAGTTGCTGTGATTACTGTGGTTGCTATAGTTGCTGGGTTAGATAGTGTTATCTTATTGACTGCTAGGTTTAAAAAGTCTGTAATAATTAATGACTATGCCGTCTGATTTGCTTTTTGTCTCAGTTCATGACGTAATATTTTGCCAACTGTTGACTTGGGTAACTCAGTGATAAACTCAATATGACGAGGGCACTTGTAGCCCGCTAGACTCTCTTTGCAAAAGTCTTTAATGTCTTTCTCAGTGACGCTCTTGTCAGACTTCACCACATAGACCTTGACAGATTGTCCTTGCATCGCATCCTCTACGCCGACTACCGAACACTCAGCAACCTTAGGATGCATCTCAATGACATTTTCAACTTCATTGGGATAGACGTTAAAGCCACTGACAATTAACATGTCTTTTTTGCGATCATATATTTGAATATAGCCTTGATCATTCATTGAGGCCACGTCACCCGTTTTTAGATAACCATCGGTAGTGAAGAAGCTGGCATTATCTATTTTGTGGTAGCCTGAGATAATATTATCGCCTTTAATGCATATCTCTCCAACTTTGCCTGGCTCAAGGATATTTTCGTTATCATCACGAATAGTAATATCGACGCTTGGCAAAGGTAGACCAATGTTACCGTTGTATTTGGTACTATTGAGTGGGTTGGCAGTACCAACACCTATGCTCTCTGACATACCCCAACCTTCAATGATTGGCAGACCTGTGGTTTGTTGCCAGTTTTTCGCTGTGGCCGGCGTCGCTGCCATACCCCCTGCAAGTGATAACTTCAATTCTGAGAAATCGAGCTTTTTAAACTTAGGATTGCTCAATAAGGCTTGATACAAAGTATTGACTGCTGGGAAAATATGAAACGGGCGTTGCCCTAATATCTTAACGAAACCATCAATATCACGTGGATTGGTGACTAACGTTAGATGTTGGCCGACGCGAATCCCCAACATAAAAAGTACAAAGGCGTAAATATGATATAACGGTAGGGCGATAATGGTATTGGTCTGCGTGTTTTGCGGCATATTATCGTAAATAGGCTTAAACCATTCTTCATATTGAGCCGTCGCTATCACAACATTGTAGTGACTCACCAAAATCCCCTTAGCAACGCCCGTTGTGCCACCAGTGTATTGTAAAATGGCCAAGTCATCAGGCTGCACCACGGGACGAGAATAAGACAAGGATTTGCCTTGTTTCACTACAGATTTAAAGCTACTAACCTTATAGTTTGAGTTAGACTTTAGCCCATGACTGGGCACCGCTTTTTTGATATGTTTGGCGGCTAGATTTACAACCATGCCTTTTGTTGTACCTAACATATCGCCAATCGTACTAACGACGACATTTTTAACGTCAGTCTTATCAATAATCTTTTCTAGGGTTTGGCAAAAAGGTTCTAATATAAAGAGTGCTTTGGCATCTGAATCTGCTAATTGATGTCTAAGCTCGCGCGCGGTATATAATGGATTAATGGTTGTAAGCACCATTCCAGCACGAATGATGCCGACAACGATAGGATAATACTGATTGACATTAGGCATCATGATGCCAATCGTCGAACCTTGGGGTAGCCCTAAACTCTGAACCCAAGCAGCGACGTTCTTTGATATCGTATCAATCTGCTCATAAGAATAAGTCACTCCCATGTTGGTACTCAATTCTGCTTGAGCATACTTTGCAAAAGTACCATCAAAAAAGTTGAGGAGCGTTTTATACTCACAACTTACTTCAGTACGCACACCCTCAGGATAACTGTTTGTCCAAAATTTATTCATACTCTACCTTCCCTAGTAAATATAAAATAGCTTAGTAAATGTGTGTCAATTATTTTATGAGTATATTGATAACTTTATTAACAATCGTGCTTAACGTAAGCGTTAAACTATGTACTCTCAAATAATTAATAACTCATGCCCTAACTAACCAATAAGTTGCCACCCAGATGTTGCTTGGTGTTGATCTTGATGCGCAAATAGCGGATGAGCTTTGGCCTCTTCTAAAGTCAGCACTGGGGTCACGCAGACATCAGCAGTTGCAAAAACTTGCTGCCAATGTTCAAGCGACTGACTAGCAAAGGTCTTAGCGACGGTCTTAGCAGCTTCCTTACTATCTGGCGTATTAGGCATCACGCCAAGTTGCCAATGCTTCGCTTTAAGCTCAGGCAATTCTAAAACCTCACATAAGCCTTGCCAAAACTTAAGCTCTAGCGACCCCACTGCCATATAGCGAGCATCAGCGGTTTTGTATAGACGATAACAAGGTAGCAGACCGCCTAAAAAGTCATACTGCGGTGGTGGATTCTGCCCTGAGAAGCTTTTGACCAGCGTCCCTGTCGCCTTTGGCATAATCATGTGATTGTATAAGCTGTGAGTCATGCTCACCGCAATATGTCGACCAATGCCAGTGCGCTGAGCGGCGAATACACTAGCCAATAATGCAATCACTGCCGTATCACTACCACCTGCTAGATCCGCAAACTGAATATTAGGCATAGCCTGCTCGCCTTTGGCAGTCTTTAGCTGATCAAGCACGCCACTCATTGCCATAAAATTGATATCGTGACCAGCTTTATTAGCCCATCCATGCTTGATATCATCACCAATCACTACGTCAGTGGCGCCATACCCAGTGATTGATACGATAACCAGCTTTGGATTAATGGTATGGAGGGTTTTGGCATCTAGACCCATGTTTTCTAATACGCCAGGACGGAAGCTATCTAACATGACATCGGCATCTTTAAGATGTGCTTTGATTGACTCAATACCTTTGGGGTCACGGAAATCGACTTTCTCAATAGTTTTTCCGTGGTTTAAGGCTTCAAACAATCCACCTAGTGCGCGTGCAGGATCGCCATTTTCGGGTTCAATCTTGACAATTTCTGCGCCCAGGTCGGCAAGCAGACGCGTTGCAAAAGGTCCGGGTAGATTGCGAGTCAAATCGATGATTCGCAATCCTTGTAAACAATCAGCCATTTGGCTAATATCTGATTTAGGCATCGGTAAACTCCTCACCTTTTTTAGCCATCTCTATTAAGATATTTGCTGGCTCGAAGCGATCGCCATATTTCTCAGCAAGTTCACGGCTACGAGCAACGAACTTAGCTGCGCCCATAGCGTTTACGAACTGTAACGTACCGCCATGTTGCGGTGCAAAGCCCCAACCAAAGATAGAACCGACGTTGGTGTCTGCCACTGAGCGTACGACATCTTCTTCATAACATTTTGCTGATTCATTGACTTGAATGAACATCAAGCGGTCTACTAAGTCCTGTTGCAATGGCTGCTCGGCAACTGGTGGGAACAAATTGGTCAGTTCAGACCATAAGTGCTTTTCACCATTTTCTGGATAGTCATAAAAGCCTTTACCGACTTTTTTACCAAGACGCTTATGCTCTTTACCCACTATGTTAAGGACAGGCGTTGAGGGATGATCTGGCATATCGATACCTTCTGCCGCTAGATCTTTTTTGGTCTGTTCAGTGATGTGCATGACCAAATCTAACGACACTTCATCCTGAAGCGCTAGCGGTGGCATTGGCATGCCAGATTTCATACCCGCAACTTCGATACTGCGTGGATGGACACCTTCACCAAGCATCGCAATACCTTCAGTCACATAGGTGGCGAATACACGTGAAGTGTAGAAGCCCCTGCTGTCATTGACGACAATAGGCGTCTTACCGATTTGTAATACATAGTCAAAAGCTTTGGCTAGCGTTTCGTCATCGGTTTTTTCACCCATGATGATTTCGACTAGCGGCATCTTGTCCACAGGAGAGAAGAAATGCAGGCCGATGAACTGATTCGGACGCTTACTAGCAGTCGCTAGGCCAGTAATTGGCAATGTCGACGTGTTCGAAGCGTAGACCGCTGACTCAGGAATAACCGCTTCAGATTGCTGAGTACATTTCGCCTTGATTTCACGGTTTTCAAATACCGCTTCAATAACCAAATCACAGCCTTCAAGATCATCATAAGAAACAGTCGTTTTGATCTTATCCAACAGCGCTTGCTTTTTCTCTGGCGTTGAACGACCACGGCTGATTGCTTTGTCTAAGACCTTGGTAGAATAGTCTTTACCTTTATCCGCTGATTCAATGTCTCTATCTAATAAAACCACATCCATGCCCGCTTTGGCTGATACGTAGGTGATACCCGCACCCATCATGCCAGCCCCAAGCACACCGACTTTTTTGGTCTTATAACGCTCAAAACCATCAGGTCGTGATTGACCTTTTTTAATGCTATTAAGCTGAGTCCAAAGGGTGTTGATCATATTTTTGGATTCAGGAGACAGTACACACGCTGCGAAATAACGAGATTCAATCTCCAAGCCAGTATCGATATCAACCATGCAGCCTTCAAAAACGCAAGACATAATATGGGTGATCGCAGGATAGTTGCCGTGTGATTTTTGATTGGCCATAGCGGGAGCAATAGAAAACATCGGTACTACTTTAGGGTTCTTACTATCGCCACCAGGGATTTTAAAGCCTTTTTTATCCCAAGGTTGCTGAGCACTTGGATTGGCTTTGATCCACTCTTTGGCCCGCGCTAGCATATCCGCTTGGTCACTGGCAGTTGCATCAATAAGACCGATATCTTTTGCCGCTTGAGGACGAAGCTCTAAGCCTTGAGTCATCATCTCAAGCGCCTTTTGAATACCAACGAGTCTTGGTAAACGTTGAGTACCACCGCCACCCGGCAGCAGACCTAATTTAACTTCTGGCAGACCGAGTTTGGTTTTAGGTGAGTCAATCGCGATACGGTAATGACAGGCTAAGGCCAGCTCTAAGCCACCGCCAAGTGCCGTGCCAGTCATAGCAGCGACCACCGGTTTACCAGATAACTCCAGTTTACGCATACTGGCTTTGAGGTCTTGAACCAGATCAAACGCTTGCTCAGCGGTTTTGATATCAGCTAACGAATCGATATCAGCACCGACTACGAAGGTGTCTTTAGCTGAGGTAAGAATCATGCCTTTAGCAGAGTCATCTTTAGTGAAGCTATCAGCTAAGATGGCAAAGGATTCAGTGAATCCATCGCCGATGACATTCATTTTACGATCTGCTTGATCGATAGTAACAGTGATGATTCCATTATCAGATTCGGCAAAAAAGTGGTTCAATGCATTGATGGCATCTACGCTATTTGTGCTCATATTAAGTCCTTCTTATATTATTGTATTTCGCTTTAATCATTAAAAACTAATGACAATCACTAAAAATTCATCAGTATTGTTTATCAGTGCTATCTACCAGCGCTATACGCGCTCAATGATAGTCGCAATGCCCATACCACCGCCCACGCACAAAGTGATCATCGCTGTTTTTAGGTCGCGACGTTCAAGCTCATCTAGGACGGTCGTCATAAGCATCGCGCCTGTCGCACCCAAAGGATGGCCCATAGCGATAGCACCGCCATTGACGTTAACGATATCAAGCGAGATACCAAAGTCATTAGCCGTATTCATGGGTACCGCTGCAAAAGCCTCGTTGATCTCCCAAAGATCAATATCTGAGGCTTGCATGCCGGCTTTATCGAGGGCTTTTTGGCAGGCGGGCGTTGGACCCGTCAGCATGATCGCAGGTTCTGAGCCAATAACCGATGCCATAGTGATTTTAGCGCGTGGTTTAAGTCCTGCCTTTTGACCAGCGGCAGCGCTACCGATTAGGCAAAGTGCTGCACCATCAACGATGCCAGAAGAGTTGCCAGCGTGATGGACATGATTGACTTTCTCAATGGTGGTATATCTGTCCAAGATAACACTATCAAAGCCCATTTTTCCCGGCATAATAAAGGAAGGGTTAAGCCCAGCTAAGGTTGCCACATCCGTGTTCGGACGAATGGTTTCATCTTTGTCTAATAGCAACATGCCATTCATATCAGTGACGGGAACGACCGATTTGTTATAGTAGCCCTGCTCCCACGCAGCGGCGGCGCGGCGGTGCGACTCGGTGGCAAATTCATCAACATCAGTACGACTAAAGCCTTTCAGCGTCGCTACAGTATCTGCACCAACGCCTTGTGGTACAAAGTGTGTTGCTTCGTTGACGCGTGGATCCATGTACCATGCACCACCATCGGAACCCATAGGAACGCGGCTCATAGACTCAACGCCGCCTGCAACGACCATATCTTCCATACCTGACATGACTTTGGAAGCGGCAAGATTGATAGACTCAAGACCTGATGCGCAAAACCGAGACAGCGTTAAACCAGCCACACTCAGATCCCAGCCGGCATCTATGACAGCGGTACGAGCAATATCAGAGCCTTGCTCGCCAACAGGTGTCACACAGCCAAGTACCAAGTCATCAACCAAACTGGTGTCCAGATTATGGCGTTGTTGCATCTCTTTCAATAAAGTACGAACCAGCCAAATGGGTGTCGCCTGATAAAGAGAGCCATCCTTTTTACCTTTACCGCGTGGAGTGCGAAGTGAGTCATAAATGTAGGCAGTCTCAGTCATAAAAAATCCCTTTTTATCTTTGATGTATAGTGAGTTGATAGATAATGGTAATATTTATTACCTTAATATATAGTACTTATAATCTTCGTCAGCCATAGTACTTTCGTCTCTTATATTAGAAAATTAAAATAATTTATGCAACTAATTGTTTAATAATGGTAATATCTATTACCTAAAATAATGTATGACCAAATATAAAACGATTAAAATAACCTATATCACAAAGGAATAATAATGTATGAAAACAACTCGGTTAAAACCACAAACTAATACTGATGCAGGTTTTGGTCATAAGACTGCTCATAGGAACGGTCAGACTAAACCTTTAGCGACCAAAACAGATAATCAGACTAAACCTTTAGCGTTAACAACTATTTCTAATATGCGACCCGCTACCTTGGATAAGGTAGAAAAAGCGGTGCGCCAGCTATTTGCTGGGAATGATGCGAGCGACATCACTATGATACAAATTGCAAGAGCTGCAAATGTGTCGCTACAAACGCTATATAAATACTTTGGTGATAAGCAAACGGTGCTTTATACCATAATGGATCTAGTGTTAGGGAGGCTGGCCGCGAGAATGATGGATCATCTACAAGGAATAGATAGTGTGGAGGATCGTTTGCGTAAAACGCTATGGGTATGTCTGGATTTTGTAGACACCCAACCTGATGCGGTCATGGTGCTGTCTAAAGTATCGATATCGCGTTCTCATAATATTGCTATTTATAAGAATAAGGAGCTCATTAATGCGTTTTTGAGTGTGCTAGCAGATGGGCAAAATCGAGGCGTTCTTATTGATACAGTCCCACTGCATATTCTATTTGATGTGTTTATGGGTTTTGTCATTCGCCTCGGCATCATGCAAATTATTCGTCAAACAGATACCCCGCTAAATGCAAATTTTGATGTACTATTTGGTATGTTATGGCGTTCAATGTCTAAACCTGAAGAGGTCTAGACTTGAAATACATGTAGTTTAAAGAACCATGCAAGTTACTGATGCAAAAAAGCCCTACTTAGAGATTATTACTACTCTTTAAGTAGGGCTTTCAAGTTTAAGCTTAAGCGCTGGATAAGTGCTTCGATAATGACAATTAGGCTAAATGATAGCGTAATACACCTAATGAATCTGAGTCATCACAGACTACTTTGCCAGTATTAACTAGATAGGTGATATGGGCAAAGGTTTCTTCCAATGCGAGACAACGCGCAAATCCACGCTTCTTTTCCCAGCCTAATACCGTACTTAGACCATTTATAGTACGCCACTGAGTAAGACTGCTCAACAGCTTTTCTAACGATATCTGATGATGCGCTATCACTTCTCGAACTCGCTTACTACCGTCGAAAAAAGGTTTGTTATGAGAAGGTAGAACCAGCGCCTTAGTACTTATCCACTCTAGCATATTGTTCAAACTATAAAGCCAACCACTCAGAGGATCAGCCTCTTGACTCATGTAACTTATACCAACATAAGGAGTGATGTGAGCGATGATTTGGTCACCTGAGATCAAAATATCTCCTGAAGCATTTTGCAGACACAGATGCTCTATAGAATGACCAGAGCCAGACCAAAGACTCCAAGACTCGCCCCCTATTTTTATAGTGTCACCAGATTTTACAATGATTACGTCAGTCGGTAGAGGACCATAAAGCAAGTCCAAAAATGACCAACCTTCCTTAACGCCTTTCATGTCATCTATTGAGACATCCATCTGCTGATAAAATCGTCTTAAGTCATCATAATCTTTGGCGTTACGATGATTTTGTTCGTTTTTGGCTTGCAACATTTCCTTCTCAGATATGTATAAAGGCACAGCGCAATAGGTCTGCAACCATCCTGCCAGCCCTATATGATCGGGATGCGAATGAGTGACTAAAATGCCCGTTATTTTAGCTTTGTCAGGTAAATTTTGCAGCAGCGTTTTCCACAGCTCGCGGTTGTCATCTGATTCAGGGCCTGTATCAATAACGAACCAACCATCATTGTCTTTGATAAGATAAATATTAATATGATCCAGCTGGGCAGGTATTCTAAATCGTGTCCAAAGTACACCATCAGCAATCATAATTAACTCACCAAATTCTGGCGGTTTAATATAGTTGTTTTTTTGAATGCTCATGATTACCCCTGATATACTCTTTAAAATTTTATACGCTAATTTGTAGCAAACATTAGGCGATATTAACACTAATACTTCTAAAAATTGAACTGCTTCAATTATATTGAATACTAAATTTTGATTTAGGCGATAGGACTTTATATAGTCAGTTCAGTGCAAGTAGTATCTGCGCCTCCAAGCTAAGCTCGCTTGGACGATCTGATTTGGTCTTGGTTGCTTCATGTTTTTGCATCACTTCTACATGGCTTAAAAGGTGGTTTTTTGAACACTGGTATAGCGTTTAAAGCCTGCGTCGCTTTGCTCAATTAGTTTATTTATATTGAACACGACAATCATCTGATTTAGAGTGTTACGGTTATTCTAAATAATGAGGCTACTTCTGCAAGAGGTCTAATACATGTACCATTATTAGAGGTTTATAACCACAAAGCGGCCGTTAATATTATTAACGGCCGCTAGCTGTAAAGCACTATTAGCAGGGTGATTTTAAGCACAAACCGTAGTGAATACGTTATTCTACAGACCAGAACACATTTCTAAAAACAGTTTTTCTCGAGGTTATTTATATGAATTATTTATTTAAACTTACTGCTGCATGCCTGTTTATTATTTTATCTATAACTTCCTATGCTCAAACTGTAAAGACAGCTATCAATAGCGAAGTTACTAACAACGTTAAATTTTTAAACTTAGAAAGTGAAAAATACTTTGTTCCTAGTGCGGATTATACGGAAGATGAAGCGCTTAAATATGTTTTTCATAATCAAAAAACGGTTATGAAAGACGTAAATGCTGACGGGATTCAAGATGCTATCGTACTGCTTTATTACTGTGAAAAAACCAATTGCCATCCAACAACGGTAAGTGTAGATTTAGTGGTTTTTAAAGGGCTTGGTAAAAATCAGTTCACTAAACTAGGTGCAGCACCGCTTGGCGCATCTGCTCAAATAAAAAACATTAACAATGAGGTGATTAACATTACTTCCTATAGTTATGGAGAAAACGATGCCGGATGTTGTCCTACAGATAAAGCCACAACCTCTTATAAAATAAAAAACAAGAAACTCGTTAAAATCAACTGATTTAATCCCTTCATATCGCCTATAGATTGTGTTTGGTGGGCTATAAAGGCATCGAACTACTCATGTTAGATATGGGTTGCATGATTACGAAATCGATAGCATAGGTTATTATCAAGCAACTTATTACAAAGGTAGTAACTATGTCAGTCTTTTCCACAAGTTATATAACAAGTCCTGAAGAGGGTGATGAGTGTATATCTTTCGATTATAGTGAGTTCGCTGGTAGAGGGTTTATTAAGCTTCTGGAAGAAGCTATATTGAATCTATATCCAGAAATTTTTAATAAAATAATTGATAGTAAATGTGTTGAATTCTTTCCATATCACGAATTCTATCGATTGGATAGGAATGAAATTAAGCTGGTGATAGAGAAAATAGATGAGTACTTAATTAAAAATACAGCTGATAGCAAAGCAGAGTTCTATGCAAAAGACATCTGGGAAAAAGATTTACGCAATGAATTGATTAAAAACTACCTTTCTAACTAAATTCATCTAAAAGTACCGCTACATCAAGTGAAATAAGGCTTTCACAAATTCCACCATTTCTTCTTCTCAGCAGCAGTGACTTTGAACAACATCAGCTCTCTCAACAAGTACCCTTGTACTACCTCAAAAAATCAAACTCTTGATAACAATATTATAGAGTCGGATTTTCAAGTTCTCACTAAGGAACCGAACCAGTGAAGGCACCTGACTGGTTCGCCATAGGTATACCCAATAGAACCGCTAAATAAGACCGTTACTTGATCTAATGAACCACTCAAAATAGACTGCTATAATGGAAACATTTATAACAGACTACTGAACTAGCTCATCTATTGCGTTACGCATCATACAACCACACGATCTTTATCACAAAGCCACCTCATAACTCGTACTACGCCCCGAAGCCTCAGATTTTTTTAGCATCCCTTTCTCTATCAAATCATTGATATCCCGTAGCGCTGTGTCTATAGAACACTTGGTTATCACTGCCCACTTCTTGGTAGTCAACTTGCTAT
>NZ_JBAQQF010000037.1:0-20458 GCF_049295055.1 Psychrobacter sp.
AAGTGATACAGCGTGACTGGTATTTATTTTTTGCAGCCTCTGTCAGCGTAGACACAGCAAGCAATAAAAATTCATATCAGTTACGCGGCACTACAATACGTATCTTTTTTATTTAGTATCGATTATAACTCTTAGACTCATTTTATTGACTGATTTTATTCTGCAAGACAGTCAATAACTTAATGATTGATATTATGAGACTCTAAAGGACTATCGATTTTAGGACTTATAAGCTTATAGAATAGAAAATAGCAGCCATAAAAAAACCCCCATCAAAGTGATGAGGGTCTTGGCAAATGCCATAATCGAATCAAAAATGACTCAAAGATTTTACTACTAAAATATGGCTCTCCAACCTGGGCTCGAACCAGGGACACACGGATTAACAGTCCGTTGCTCTACCAACTGAGCTATTGGAGAATAAGCTGTAAGTGTTTAATTACTTACAACGAGCTTAGAAAGTCTCTAACGAGTTCTTGCTAAGTGGGGCGTATTCTAACAAAGATAAAAAATAGGTCAAGCTTTTTTTTGCATATTTTTATAGATAAAAGCATCAATATTATGAAAAACGATTTTATACAGCAAGCTTATCTACTATTTTATATATATGTCTGTTTGCGAAGTAACAACAAATTGAGACGCTTAGTTAGACTATAATTGTTTAGATTTTATAAATAAAAATGGCTGTTAGTTAATAAAAATGCTACTAATACGCTAGGCTCAACAATAATAATTACTAAATTATTAAAGCTTTATCGAAGCTAAAAAATTAATAAGATAAAAAATCACTAAAAAGGATATTTATGATGACAAACTCTCCTAAAAAACAACATATTCTCATTACTGGTGCGACCTCTGGCATTGGTTACCAATTGGCAAAAGACTATCTGCTAGAAGGGCAGCATGTCTATGCCGTTGGTCGTGATGAGGAAGCGTTGGCTGAGCTCACATCATTAGGAGCAGAAAGTATTAATTTAGATCTCATGGATCGAGATAAAGTGATTGCAGCTTTTGACAAAATCAGTGAGGTTGATTTGGCGATTTGTGGCGCTGGCATGTGTGAGTATTTAGATATGCCAAACTTTGATAGCAGTGTTTTTATGAAAGTAATGTCAGTGAATATGGGTACGTTATCGCATGCCATTGAGGGAGTGTTGCCAAAGCTGATCGCCTCACGTGGTCGTTTAGTTGGCATCGGTTCAGCGTCGGCCTATGTGCCTTTTGCCCGTGCCGAAGCTTATGGTAGCTCAAAGGCGGCCATCCATTATTTGATGAAAACCTTACAGATTAGCCTTGCACCTCAAGGTGTAGCCGTGAGTTTGGTAGTCCCTGGATTTGTGGAAACCCCGATGACCAAGCAAAACGACTTTCCGATGCCATTTCTCCAGACGCCAGAGCAGGCAAGTCAAGCGATTCGCGATGGTATAAAGAGTGGTCATGAGGTCATCGAATTCCCCAAAAAACTCACCATGCCATTAAAAGTATTGGGGACGTTGCCAGATTTGGTCTGGAAGCAAGTCAGTGAAAAAATGAATAAAAAATAGTCAATCGTGATAGTTCCGAAAACATAGTAAAGCAAATAGCATGTTAAAAAATACAACGTGTTAAAGAAGATAGCGTTTAAAAAAACAACAAGGAACGCCTTTATGTCGTTTATCCACCGTAAACGTAAAAGTACAGAAATAATGGCTAAAAAATCCAGCAGTATTTTACAAGATTCTCCCAATACTCAAGCTAAAAAGCGTATTGCTATCATCGGCTCGGGCGTGTCAGGACTGACTTGTGCTCATTACTTAGCGCCGCAGCATGACGTCACGGTATTTGAAGCCAGTGATTATATTGGCGGACATGTGAATACTATCGATGTGATGCTGCAAGAGGGCAAAAAGGCAAAACCAAGCAAAGTAGAGAAAAGTGCGATAGATACTGGCTTTATCGTCTTTAATGAGCGTACCTATCCTAATTTCTTCCGCTTACTTCATGAGCTGCAAGTACCGTTTCAAGCAACGGATATGAGTTTCTCAGTTAAAAATACCGCACGACATTTTGAATATAACGGTCATACGCTCAATACCTTATTATCGCAGCGAAAGAATATTCTTAACCCTAAGTTTTGGGGATTTATCACTGATATTTTGCGGTTTAATAAGCAGGTTCGTCAGCTGCGCCAAGATTATGATGCGGCTCGCACGCAAGGACAGGATGTCAGTGTGTTTACTGAGCAAACGCTAGGCGATTATCTTAGTAACAGTAAATACGGCGATTTATTTACGGATAATTATCTATTGCCAATGGTATCTGCTATTTGGTCAACCAGTTTGAGTGAAGTGCAAGATTTCCCCTTGGTTTTCTTTGCCCAATTTTTCGATAATCATGGATTGCTGGATGTGGTCAATCGTCCGCAGTGGTTTACGATAAGAGGTGGCTCTAAGCAGTACGTGAATAAGTTGGTGACACGCTTTGTAAAAGCTGGTGGCACCATTCGGGTTAATAGTCCGGTGCAGTCAGTTACTCGCGAAGATAATAAAGTGACATTGAAAGTTATAGATACAACAGATAATAAGACGCAAGCACTCGTGTTTGATGAGGTTATCTTTGCTTGTCATGCAGATACAGCGCTCAAAATATTACAAGATACTAATCCTGTTGAACAAGAAGTATTGAGCCATTTTAAATTTACAAGTAATACAGCGATTCTACACACCGATACGACCGTCTTGCCAGACAAGCCACTTGCATGGGCAAGTTGGAATTATTTACTTGATAATAAAAATGCTACTCAGCATAGTAATGAAAAGTCGCAAGACTCAGTGAAACCAGTATTGACCTATCATATGAATATCTTACAGCGCTTAACCAAGCAGCATAATTACTTAGTGACGCTGAATCATGAAGTGGATGAAAGCCAAGTTATTAAGCGAATTGACTATAGCCATCCTGTATTCAATAACGAAATGATTGCCGCGCAAGGTGAGTGGTCACGTATTTCTGGTAGTGGTTTACATACTCATTTCTGCGGTGCCTATTGGTTTAATGGCTTCCATGAAGATGGCGTACGCAGCGCTCTGCGTGTTTGTCAGGCACTAGAATGCAGCATTGATATTAAGGATAGCGTTGACCCAAGTCATTTACCTGATGCCGAAAGTGCGCATACGCCGTTTCGCTATAAAGATCTGCCGGTAAAAGCAGATAAACAGTTACGTAAACTCAAAAAACGTAAGGTAGTGACTGCCACGACCAATCAAGAGTTAGTGGAATATATCGCGACTTTACAGCCAAATACTGAAGTATTTAATAAGAAAAAACTGGGTTTCTTTGCTCGTCGTAAAGCTAAAAACATATAGCATAATTAATTAAAGAGGTCACTATGACTGGTTCAATACCTCCAATAATGCCTTCAATATCTAAGTCTGACAGGATGCCAAAACAAGCTTTATATGATGATCATGTAAGATTGCCGCATCAACTGTTTCATGGAACCACATGGCATAGTAGGTTATTACCGAATTTGCATAAATTTGCTTATCCTTATCGTTATTGGGGCGTCAATATTAGTGCTCTGGCAGTAGGACAAGCACTTCCAGAAGTAGAGACAGCAATCCTTAGCAACAATAAAATGCTAAGAAAACTATCGTTAAGTAAATTATCGTTGAGTAAATTGTTATCAAAAGGACTGCCATTATTTTCAGCAAAGAAAAAAGCATTGCAGCAGTTTTATCCTGATGACTATCTACAAGGACTAAGTTCACAAGAGTCGAATAGCCTAAGTAAAAATAAAGATTCTGATGATAAAGAAAGATATTTAACGGATGCACAAGCGCTTGAACAACGTCTAATTCAAGCATTTACAGAACGGACGGGTAGTGCGCCAACAGGCGATATGATTGGTATGGTTGTTTGCCGCAATGCCGGTATTTATTTTAGCCCAGTGAATTTCTACTTAGGGTTTGATGAACAGCAGACACCAAGCCATTTATTGGCTGAAGTATCGAATACGCCTTGGGATAAACGTCATTATTATGGATTTCTATTAGATGGCGAGAATACTGAATTTCGTCATGATAAGGACTTTCATGTGTCACCGTTTAATCCTATTGATCAGCAGTATCAGTGGCAAGTAACGATAAAGAATACAGTAAAAAGCTCAGTGAAAAGTACAGTAAAAAACGATTCGAAAAAACAGCCAGATAACGGCTTGCAAGTTCGTATTGCTATTAATATCAGTGATAAGCGTGGTGAAGTATTAAAAACGGGCATAAAGATGTCAGGTACGCCAATGACAGCGACGACGATTCGCCATAGCTTGCGTAAAAACCCGCTGATGAATGTGACTTCTTTAACGCGTATTTATTGGCATGCTTTTAAACTCTACGCTATTAAAAAAATACCTTATATTAATTACGATGAAAAGTTAGCGGATAGCCAACAGCAAAATAAAAATACTAAAAATGATATTCCTCGATAGAGGACGTTTTAGAAAACTGATAAATAACTATGCCAATAGCCACCAGCCCGACTTCAACATATAAGATATAGAACACTTAGACAAGGATGAGTAGATAATGACAGCCCGACCCACCGATAGAGCACCCGCTTCAAAATTAGGAAAAATCACTGCTCGCATGAGCCAAACAGTTAACGAAAGTACGATTTTGCAACCAGTCAGTAACAGCGTGAGTTATTTGGCAAAACAAGCCATATTCCGCGCTTTAAAGCATATTCAATTTGGTAGCATCACGATTATTGAAGACTTTACTGGACAGCCGTCCAAGACTCATCATTTTGGCTGTAAATCTTCTAATACTAAGAATAGCTCAGCTATTGGTCGTCATCCATTAGATGTGACGCTCATGATTCATGATAGTGCCGTCTATCGTCAGCTGTTATTCGGTGGCTCTATTGCGCTAGCGGACAGCTATATCAATGGTGAGTGGGATACGGATGATTTAACGGGATTGATTCGACTGGCAGCACGTAACTTAGCGGTGCTTAATAAATTAGAGAATCGCTTTGCTGGGATCAGTAAAACACTGGAGAAGGCAAATCATAAGCTGCGTAGTAATGATCAATCGGGTTCAAAGTCGAATATTTTAGCGCATTACGATTTGGGCAATGATATGTACCAGCGCTTTTTGGATGAGACGATGATGTACTCATCGGCGGTCTATAAAAATCCAGATGCGACATTGGCTGAGGCGCAGCAGCATAAACTGGCGCTTATTTGCCAACGCCTACAACTCACCGCTGAAGATCATGTAATAGAGATTGGAACAGGTTGGGGCGGTTTTGCTATTTATGCGGCAAAGCATTATGGCTGTCATATAACGACGACGACGATCTCAGACGCGCAATACGAAGAGGCGCAGCGCCGTGTCAAAGCTGCTGGACTCTCTGATAAAATCACCCTGCTTAAGCAAGACTATCGCGAGCTGGCAGGACAGTATGACAAATTGGTCAGTATTGAGATGATTGAAGCGGTCGGTCATGAATATTTGCCGACGTTTTTTGCTAAATGTAATCGCTTGCTCAAGCCGACGGGTTTAATGGTGCTGCAAGCTATCACTTTTAATGATCAAAATTATCAGAACTATATAGAGTCAGTGGATTTTATCCAGACTCATATTTTCCCAGGTGGTTGCTTGTTATCCAATCAAGAGTTGAATACGCAGTTTACCGAACAGACAGATATGGTTGTCAAGCAGCTGCACGATTATGGTTTTGACTACGCGCATACGCTGCGAGACTGGCGCAGCGCATTTATGGCGCAGCGCGAAGAGATAAAAGCGCTCGGTTATGACGAAGCTTTTATCCGCTTGTGGGAATTTTATTTTTGCTACTGCGAAGGTGGGTTCTTAGAGCGTACGATTGGGGTGGTACAAGTCACAGCGGTCAAACCAGACAATATCAATACGTTGCATTTTTCTGATTTACCAAGTGCCGAGAGCATGACTACTTAACTGCTTAATCAAACAATAAGTTTGAATCGCATATATGCAACTCATATTTCATATTTAGCGACCATTATAAAAGGATATTATCATGGGTTATATATATATTTATCTTGCCTCCGTTGCTATATTTTTGGGTATTGATGCGGTTTGGCTCAAGACAATGACGGGGCTTTTCTATGAAAAGCGTATCGGACATTTGCTCGCTGATGAGCCTAATATGATTGCAGCTGGCGTGTTTTATATGTTCTATCTGCTGGCACTTTGTATCATCATTTTATACCCACAAATCAAAGCAAACGCTTCGCTGTTTCATATTTTCTTACTGGGTGGTCTAATAGGGCTGATGGCTTATGGCACTTATGATTTTACCAGCTTAGCATTATATAAAGGTTTTACATTAGATACAGCACTAGTAGATTTTGCATGGGGTGGAATTTTAACTGGCACAGTGAGTACTATTGTCGCTTGGCTTGCGTACCGTTTCCATTGGTTAAGCTAACAACGGGCTAGTTGGCTTAGCGTTATAAGTTGAATGCTATAGCTATTTTAATATAAAAAAGAGAAAACGTGCTACTGGAATGAATTTTTTGCAGCCTCTGTCACGCTTACGAACAGCACGCAAGAAAAATCTATACCCGTAGTACGTTATTGCAAACGTATCTCCTTTATTGAAGACTGACTATATATATTTAAATGCTATAAAATTTATGTGTTTATACCATTAATATTACTTCTTCACGGGCGCTCATTTGCGCTATATCAAATCCTGCTGTATAAATG
This sequence comes from Psychrobacter sp., assembly GCF_049295055.1. GTDB lineage: Bacteria > Pseudomonadota > Gammaproteobacteria > Pseudomonadales > Moraxellaceae > Psychrobacter. The sequence continues at coordinate 6,732 of NZ_JBAQQF010000037.1, forward strand.
ATATTCAAAAATAGGTTTTTGATAACGTTAAGGAATATTATGTCGCAATACAACACCAGCTCAACTGCCAAAAGAGCACCATTAAACCATGAGCTATACATGTCAGTACTCATGACACCCGATATGGCCAATTTTATTGGCAATGTCCATGGTGGTGATCTGCTAAAGATGTTGGATCAAGTCGCTTATGCTTGTGCCAGTCGTTATAGCGGTAGTTATGTGGTGACGCTATCGGTCGATCAAGTCATGTTCCGTGAGCCTATTTACGTCGGCGAATTGGTTACTTTTGCTGCCAGTGTCAACTATGTCGGTAACACCTCAATGGAGATAGGTATTCGTGTTGAGTCAGAAGACGTCCGCGCGCGTACGGTTCGCCATACCAATAGCTGCTATTTTACGATGGTAGCGATTGATGATAAGGGTAAGCCAACACCGGTACCTGAGCTTGAGATTAAAGATGCCATGCAGCAATGCCGCTTTGATGCGGGCTTAGAGCGTAAAAATATGCGTATGGAAGGCTCGCATCGTCCTAGCTGTGATATCAGTAACATGGCAGATGAAAAAATGGTTGGAGAGCTTACTGCTCCTAGGTAGAGTATCAAAAAGAAGCAGTTTGAAAAAAGCAGTTGTTTAAAAAGTACGCTATCTAAACGTTAGGGAATTCAATTCCTAAACAAAGCCTCACGAAAATATCACTGATAACTCACGGTTTTTTGACTAAATTGAATGATTAATAAGATGAATAAAGACGATGAAACTCTATCATTGTCTTTACTTTATTTATTGTAAATATCATTGATAGAGTCTCATATGAGTTTAAAGCCATCAAAACCCGATTCAACATCTCATTCATTGCCGCGTGATAATCATGCTCGTGGTAATCGCCTCTCTGAATCTACGGTTTCTCCCAATTCTGTCACTGACCCTTTCTCGAGTCCCTTGACTAAAAACGATGATAAAAAATCTGGATCATTAATCACAGTGCTGATTGCGGTCGGTGCCAATGTTCTGATTGCTATCGCCAAAACATTCGGGGCGTTTACAACAGGCTCGGCTTCTATGATTGCAGAAGCAGCGCATTCTTGGGCGGATGCGGGTAACGGTACTTTATTGCTTGTTGCTGAGAAAAAATCAGTCAAACCTGCCGATAAAAGCCATCCATTAGGCTACGGTAAAGAGTCCTATGTTTGGTCGATGATTGCTGCCTTTGGTGTCTTTATGGCCGGCTCGATCGTCTCTATTTATACTGGTATCACCGAGTGGAATGCTGCTGAGACCGAGACCAACTACACCATTGGTTTTATTATCTTGGCAGTTGCCTTTGTACTGGAAGGCTTTTCACTGATGCAAGCTTATTTGCAAAGTAAAAAGCAAGGTGAAGTGCTTAACATTAGTGCCGTCGGTTACGTGATTGACACCTCAAACCCCACTTTACGAGGCGTTTTCTTTGAGGATTTAGCGGCTGTCATCGGTTTAGTGATAGCCGCTGCTGCAATGGGCATGCATGCCTATACTGGAGCGCCATTTTGGGATGCGCTAGGCTCTATTATCGTAGGCATATTATTAGGTGCGGTGGCAATATTTCTCATCAGTCGTAATCGTGATTTTTTGGTTGGGTATAAAGTATCAGAAAGAATGCACTGCTATGTGTTGGGTAAGCTCATCGATCATCCGGATATCGATAGCGTCTCCTACCTACATCTAGAATGGGTCGGACCGAAGAAGATATTTATGGTAGCAGCAGTAGATTTTGCAGGGAATCCAGAAGAAGAAACCCTAGCGCATAAGCTTGAAGCTATCGAAAATCAATTCCGTGCTAGTGATTTATTTCAAGAAGCCATTTTGACTTTATCAGTGCCGAATGCTGAGATTTTACGCTTACCTGATAATGAAAATTCATAATTCATAATAATAATGAGGTAATAATATGAAAAGTCCTTTAAATAATCTAACGAAAAACGCCAACCGCCATACAAAAATAGTATCGCCTTTACTTGCATTGGTAGTAGCGACATTGATGGCAGGTACTGCTGTACAAGCCAATGCAGAATTAGTCGTCCACAGTGATGCAAATAAAATTCAACCCGCAAAAATGGCCAAATTATCATCTTATAGCGTGAAAAATATTGATAAAGAACAAATTGTTAACCGTCAGCTAGCTACTGATATCTCTATTATTAAGCTTATGCAAGTGATGCATATTGATGAGCAAATACAATCTATCGTCGATGGCAAGCAGGCTGCTATTGATGCAATTAATACGCAGACTCAAACTCAACAGGCGAGTGATAAACCATTAAATAAGCGTCAACTTGAGCTGCAAAATCAGATTCAAAGCGTTTTAGGTCAATATGCAAAAATCATGACCAATGGGATAGGCGATACGGCAGATATTCAAACCTTAACGCAAGCCTATATCAGTGCCGCAAAAACCTACTATACGCAAGCAGAGGTGGATGCCCAAATCACATTTTACGACACTACTGTCGGTCAAAATATTTTAGCAAAACAGCCGCAGATTACTGCTGCCTTTTTAAAGCAATCCTTACCTGATGATACCAGTGCGACCGAAGCGCAATTGAGCGAGCTACTGCCGCAGATGAAGCAAATAGTAAAAAGTATTTTTTAACCTAGCTGCTTTTACATTATTTTTTAACTTATCTATTGTAAAGTTATATTCAGAACAAGCGTACATAAAAAAGGTCACCAACTAGGTGACCTTTTCGTTTTGTGCTTTATAGCTATTATTTATTCTATACAAACTTTATTTCTTTGGTGCATTAGCACCGATAAACCAAGCATCTTTATCGACAGTACGGCTCACTTCAGTCAATAAGTCAGCGGTATCTTCATCGCCCGCATCACCAGCAGCGTCAATCCCTTCACGCAAAGACGCAGCAATGGTCTTATAGCGATTGGTCAGCTCACGAACATGCTGATCAACGTCAGTAATATCAGTCGGGTAAGTCTCTAAGATAGAGTCTTCAACCACACGTTTAGAGATACCATTGGCCTTACCGCCAAGGATAACAATGCGTTCAGCGACTGTATCATAAGCTTCAGTTAAGCGCCCATAAGTGTCATCTAATAACTGATGTACACCGATAAAGCCAGTACCTTGCAGATTCCAATGACATTGCTTGCTGTCCATACTCAAATCAATTAGATTTGCTAGGTTAGCGTTTAGCAGATCAATCATTTTCTTTGCGGTTGCGTCATCTATTCCACTTGCGTAACGTTCTCTCATATTTTGCTCCATTATTTTATTTTACTAAGTTTGAGTTTTTAACTAATATCAACAGCGCTTTAAATTTTTATTTATTAAGGTGTTGCTGACTGCTTATTAATTCATTACCGATAATAACAGCTTAAACAGCAGATAAAACCCTCAAGCGTTATGCTTTATGAGGTGGTCATGTAATAAGTGTGTTAACTGTGAAAAGCTTTGTAAATATAGTTAGTAAAATAGACAGTTTAATAACAATCACTGCACACGCTAGCATTTTCAATATCGTTTAGATTAAGCTTTTTAATACAGGTATGTGAGTTTTGAACCTCATAAGCACTTTGAACCTAATCAGTACTTAGTCTTTTGGTCTAATGCCTTTCTCTGCGAATTTATCAAAAAGTTGTTGCTGGGTTAAGTTGACTGTGTCATTGGCAAATTCATAATAATCAGGCTTTCTATCAATGAAAATCTGGCTTTCAAAAGTAAAGTTGCTGTGACCCTGAAATAATCCAAGCGACAGTACATAAGTCTCAGAGCCAAGCTGGTGATAATACAGATTGGTGCCGCATTTATTACAAAATGCACGCTCTGCCCATGCTGAAGAGGGATAGACCGTCATTGAGTCTTCGCCCTGAATATCAGGTTTCGAGTGGCTATGTATCGCCATTAATGGTCCGCTACCCCAACGGCGGCACATGGTGCAATGGCACGCCTCAAAGGTATTGATATCTTCTAATTCGATGGTGACGTTACCGCACAAACAGTGACCTTTCATAACTCGTTCCTTGATTAATAGTCACTAAACTATACCTGAGTTTTTATAATTTTTATTGAGTGTTTGTGCATCCATGTGTGGGTGTTTAGCGCAATAAATGACCTTTAAAAATAAAGGTTTAACCCCATATTGTTATAAACCTAATCTCTTATAACCTTTTATAAATACCAGGAAGACAACCATTATGCGAATGCCTGAACCGCGCTCGTCGCGTCAGCTAAACCAATTGGCCACTCAGCTACAAGGCGAAGCTGAAATTAGTGGTGTCAATGCGTCTGGTACGCAAATATCAAGTCGCGCCTTTGAAATGGTCACGGAATTTAAGCCAGCAGGCGATCAGCCACAAGCGATCAAAAAGCTGGTTAACGGTATCAATTCTGGTATGGATGAGCAGTTGTTACTTGGGGTGACGGGTTCTGGTAAGACCTATACCATGGCCAAGGTCATCTCTGAGACGCAACGTCCAACCATTATCATGGCACATAATAAGACCCTTGCTGCTCAGTTATATGGGGAATTTAAATCGTTCTTCCCTAACAACGCAGTTGAGTATTTTGTCAGTTACTATGACTATTATCAGCCGGAAGCTTATGTGGCTGCTAGCGATACCTTTATCGAAAAAGATAGTGCTATCAATGATCATATTGATCAAATGCGTCTTTCAGCCACGCGTGCTTTATTAGAGCGTCGTGATGCAATTATCGTTGCTTCGGTATCGTGTATCTATGGTTTGGGTGATCCAGAAAGTTACCTAAAAATGCTGCTGCATGTCGTCGTCGGTGACAAAATAGACCGCACTGCGACGATTAAACGTCTGGTTGAAATGCAATATATGCGTAACGAGCTGGACTTCGGGCGTGGTACGTATCGTCTGCGCGGTGAGCTGTTAGATATCTATCCTGCTGAGTCTGAACAGCTGGCGGTACGTGTCCATCTGTTTGACAATGAAGTAGAAAAAATCACATGGTTTGACCCTTTAACGGGTAAAACAGTGCGTACGGTGCCGCGTATTACTATCTATCCGAAGTCGCATTATGTGACACCGCGCAATAAATTAGAGGCAGCAACCCATACGATTCGCGCTGAGCTTGAGCCACGTTTAGAGTATTTCCGCGACAATAATAAACTGGTTGAGGCGCAGCGTCTAAAAGAGCGTACCCAGTATGATCTTGAGATGATTCAGCAGCTCGGCTATTGTAATGGTATCGAAAACTACTCGCAGCATCTCTCTGGTCGTCCGTCAGGTGAGGCACCGCCGACGCTATTTGATTATATTCCAGAAGATGCGTTGCTATTCATTGATGAATCGCACGTGACGGTATCGCAAATTGGTGCGATGTATAAAGGCGATAGATCGCGTAAAGAGAATCTCGTCAATTACGGCTTTCGTCTACCAAGTGCGATGAATAACCGCCCGATGAAGTTTGAAGAATGGGAACGTATCAAGCCGAAGACCATTTATGTCAGCGCCACGCCCGCGATGTATGAGCTTGAGCATAGTGAGCAAGTGGTAGAGCAAGTGGTGCGTCCAACCGGTCTGATTGACCCTGAGATTGAAATCCGTCCAGTATTGACGCAAGTCGATGATGTGTTGTCTGAGATTACTAAACGCCGTGAAAAAGATGAGCGTGTGCTAATCACGACCTTGACCAAGCGTATGTCAGAGGATTTGACCAGTTATCTGAAAGAATACGATGTCAAAGTCGCTTATCTACACTCTGATATTGATACCCTTGAGCGTATGCAAATTATCCATGAGCTGCGTACTGGTGTGCATGACGTGCTGGTCGGTATTAACTTACTGCGTGAAGGACTTGATATGCCTGAAGTGTCATTGGTTGCGATATTTGATGCGGACAAAGAGGGCTTTTTGCGTTCTGAGCGTGCCTTGATTCAGACCATTGGTCGTGCTGCGCGTCATATTAATGGTAAAGCGATTCTCTATGCCGACCGTATCACCAACAGCATGCAAAAAGCGATTGATGAGACCGATCGTCGCCGCGAAAAACAAGTAGCATTTAACCTTGAACATAACATCACGCCAACAGGCGCGCGCCGTAGTATCACGGATAAAATCGATACAGGTGACGACCATAATGCCAATGATAATCAAGTGATTCCAATTAAGAGTAATCTGCCCGATGTTGATATTAGTATCTTACGTAGCCCTGATTTATTGGCTAAAGAAATCAATCGTCTTGAGAAGCTCATGAAGCAATTTTCACGTGATTTGAAGTTTGAGGATGCGGCAAAAACGCGTGATAAAGTGTTGGAGCTTAAAGCGCATTTGATTTAGAAGTGTTGTAAGTTCGATAAATAGGGTGGGTTGGCTTTTGGCTGACGTGCCTTATTTTATTATTACATCTAAGTATTAGGATAAACTGGAATAAAATTAAATGCATAAATTTAGTGAACTCGTAGAAATGTCTACATTATCAACACTTAACGCAATGAATCAAAATTATGAGCTAATATCGAAAGAACTAGAAATAAGTGGGAGCACTTCATTAGTTAAGTCTTTACAGACAATGAATCTACAGAAAACAATATATATCGTTGGAGTATTTTCATTTTCAGAATCAATGCTACAGACGGCGCTAGAATGTAAAAATGGTTTTATGCAAGCTGAAAAAGAGCTAAAAGCAAAAGGTGAAACTGAGTTAGTGAAAGAGTTTGAAATCTATAGGGCTGCTATTAATGTATTAAAACACGGTCAAGGTAGAAGCTACGACTTTTTACTTCAAAACAAAGCTAGTTTGTCATTTAAAATTAAAGATAAGGGTAAGTTTTTCTTTAACGAAGGTGATGTTTCAGAGATAACTGCTCTCATAGAAGTAGATGATAACTTCATCCTAAAGTGTACGAAGACTATTCAGCAGGTTTGTGAGGTTTTAGGGTTTTAGTATAAGTACAATTTATTATAGCGCACTTTAAATATGTTGAATTAACAAGTTTTTTACTCAATACAAGAGCTAACACTGACACTGTACGCTTTCCAATATTACACGTAGTTTTACACTTTCTAACTTAAAACAGATAGCTGCTTTATGTAGTATAGATTAATAAAGGATGGCTTCTGTGATAGCTATTTTGAATTAATTATATTTATAAGTTTTAGAAAGGAATATAGCTATGTTTGATATCAAGGCATTATTAAAAAGAGGCATAGAGAAAGAATTGCTCGATGTGGATGACTATATTTTCATGCCTGAGAGTGTAGAGATTATGGTGGATGATGGTCAGTTAAAGTGCATTTTAAACAGTGATGGTCGAGTCAATGTTTTTTATACTAAGCAAGGTATCACTGATGTGAGATCAGCGGCTCGTAAGCATCCATTCACCTCGTTTGAGACAGAACTGAATCATGGAATTTATGATGACATTATTCATGACTTGGTCAAAGAAGTGAATAAGATCCTTGATGGCAAATCAAAATATTTTCGCCGTAGAGTTTTACCGGTAGTAGTGCCTCAGAGTCTATCGAATGGTGAGGGCTTATAAAGAGTTAAATAATGAACGAATAAACACTATTGCGCTTGATAAAAAAAGAGGACGTTATGTTTAATAGCGCCCTCTTTTTTATTGCGTTATCTGTAATGCTTCAGCCTACAGGCTTTTATAGAAAATGCTTATTTAACGATACTCGAGTAACAACTTTGTAATGATTTCGCGACGACTCTGGTCACCAACTGGGCACGATATTGTGAGTCTAGTGCTGCATTACCTAATTCAATGATAGTGACTTGCTGCGGTGCTTGCTCACTTACGCAGCCGCAAACTCTCCCTTTTACCGCTTCTTCTTGGGCGTCAGTCATCGCGACACTGGCAATACGCCATGCATTTTGATTTTCAATCTGACTGCGACATTGATTATCAATAGCTGCTTTAAAGACGCTCATACCGATCTCGTTTGCAGTACCCATTGCATTGCCGGCATTTGTGTTTCCACCGGTTGTCGCACAACCAGATAGGGCAAAAGTAGCCATTAATGCTGTTGAAATAAATAATTTTTTCATAATCCATCCTTTGATATTTAATGTTTGTTGGTATTGTTAGCGCTGCTATTTTACAGCGTTTTAACGATATAAAAGCAGCCCTAAAAAATAAAAATAAAAGTAAAGCTCAAAAACGTGAATAAAAAAAGAGGCTGTTATAAGCCTCTTTTTTTATCGTGATACAAGTTTTTTCTAGATGACTTTAACAGCCAAGTTTACCTTCAGCAATCAGTGCTTTTTTGCTACGAATAGGTGCTGGGCAATCTTCGCCATAGTATTGACGATCGGCAAAGTAGCTTGAGCGTACCATAGGACCCGCCCAAATGTTAAAGAAGCCAATCTTTTTGCCATAATCCATGTAGCGTTGGAATTCATCCGGATGTACATAGCGATCGACTGGCGCGTGATTCTTACTCGGTTGCAAGTACTGACCAACGGTAATCATATCGACGTTGTGCGCTTTTAGATCATCAAGCAGCGTATAGATCTCTTCTTCAGTTTCACCAAGTCCAACCATAAAACCACATTTGGTCGCAATATCAGGACGGCGTTCTTTATAGATTTTGAGCAAATCTAATGAATGCTGATAATCAGAACCCGGACGGAAGGCTTTATATAGACGAGGCACGGTTTCGATATTATGGTTAAAGACGTCAGGCGCAGTTTCGGTTAATAAGTCTAAGGCGATATCCATACGACCACGGAAATCTGGTACTAAGATTTCAATCAAGCAATTTGGGCTTAATGCACGTGATTCATTCAATACTTCGACGAAATGCATCGCACCGCCGTCTTTTAGATCATCACGGTCAACAGAAGTGATGACGGCATACTTAAGCTCTAACCCTAAGATAGTCTCAGCGGTATGGCGCGGCTCATCTTTATCAAGCTCATTAGGGCGACCATGACCGACATCACAAAATGGGCAGCGACGGGTACAGATGTCACCCATAATCATAAAGGTAGCAGTGCCATCAGAGAAGCATTGCGCTAAGTTCGGGCAGGCGGCTTCTTCACAAACGGTAAAGAGCTTTTGCTCACGCAATTTAGCCTTAATACGGGCTACTTCAGCAGGTGAGGAGAGCTTAACCCGAATCCAATCTGGCTTTTTCTTGGCCTCGACGGTCGGGATGACTTTAATTGGGATACGCGCAACTTTATCGTAGCCACGTAGCTTTTCACCTTGGATGGCTTTTTTTGGTTTTGCGCGTGCAGCGGGAACGTGCGTTTGTACGGCGGCGTTTGTCATAATCGAATTATCTCTTAACCCTTGATAGAATAAGGGTTTATGGAATTATTAGAATGCTTTATGAATCGAGTTATTATAGCAGATATCAGGCAGGTGCTTTTTAAGAAATAGTACGAGGGTAAGCTTATTAAAGCTACTATTTAAGACTACTATGAATACGTGATTTAGCATAGTTTCATTTATTGATATCAATATTCAAATCATTTAGCACTTCTATGGCGGCACGAAACGCTTCTTGAGTGGCAGGCGCGCCGCAATAAGGCAAGCTATGCATGAGTACTTCTCGAATCTCAGTGACACTAGCACCATTATTTATAGCGCCTCGGATATGTCCTTTGAGCTCATTTGGGCTTTTTTGCGCAATCAAAAAAGCGATGGTGATTAAGGAGCGATATTTGCGCGGTAATACGGAATCATCCTGCCAAGTACTGCCCCAAGCATGTTCGATAATCCAGTCTTGCAAGGGCTGAGTAAATGGCGTTGCTGAGTCAAGCGAGCGTTTGACGTGCTCCGTGCCCATCACTTCGGTGCGAACTTTTAAACCGCTTTCATAATTAGCGTTTTGATCGATATCGTGACTGATACTGTGATTGGTGTTGCGATCTTCCTTGTCTTTATTTTCCATTATCATCCTTGATGTTGTCATTAAATAAATAGGGTGCGCCTCATTGAGGTTTTGTTATCAAATAGTATAACAGTCAAGCACGATTTATTTAACCGTTAATCGAGATATAGTTGATTCGATTTAATCATAACGTGCCTTTTCTTTTGAATGAATATACGGTCTTAACACCACTTTACTGCGAGTACATTTTTTAATGTTCAACGCTAAAATAAGTCCTTAGTATGAAAAATCAAGAATTTATGATATAGACACCATTAGTCATATTATTTATGGCACTATTTTTATAATAAATGTCCAATATGGCCTTATTATGCGCCTATTATCAGCTCAGCCATTAACATTTTGAGCGTTTTGAGCTATGATTGCACGGATAATTATTCAATGCAGTACATCGATGCAGGCGGTCATACTGACTACTCACGTGATGTACTGATTATTCAACTAACGAGGATGCCTATTGTGTTAGAAGCTTATCGTAAACATGTCGCAGAACGTGCCGAGCAAGGAACTGTACCCCTTCCACTTAATGAGAAGCAAGTAGCAGACTTAGTTGAGCTATTAAAAAATCCACCAGCGGGCGAAGATGCGTTCTTAATGGACTTGCTTGAAAACCGTATTCCTGCCGGTGTTGACCAAGCCGCTTATGTTAAAGCTGCATTTTTAGCCGCTATCGTTAAAGGTGAAGCGACCTCTTCACTAGTGAGTAAGAAAAAAGCGGTTCAAATCTTGGGTACGATGCAAGGTGGCTATAACGTTCAACCGTTAGTTGCTGCTCTTGATGATACCGATGTCGCACAAGAAGCTGCTGAAGCTTTGAAAAAAACATTGCTAGTATTTGACGCGTTCAATGACGTAACTGAAAAAGCTGAAGCGGGCAATACTATTGCTAAAGAAGTGGTTCAGTCTTGGGCTGACGCTGAATGGTTCTTGAGCCGTGACGCCGTCCCAGCAAAGACCACTTACACAACGTTTAAAATCACTGGCGAAACCAATACCGATGACTTGTCTCCTGCGCAAGATGCGTGGAGCCGTCCTGATATCCCATTACATTCATTAGCCATGCACAAAAACTCTCGTGACGGCATCACTGCTGACGTTGAGGGTGAAATTGGTCCAATGAAGCAAATTGAAGCGCTTAAAGAAAAAGGTCATCCACTTGCCTATGTTGGTGACGTGGTTGGAACTGGCTCTAGCCGTAAATCTGCGACTAACTCAGTATTGTGGTTGATGGGCGATGATATCCCTAACGTGCCAAATAAACGTGGCGGCGGTCTAGTACTAGGTAATAACATTGCACCTATCTTCTTCAATACCATGGAAGATTCTGGCGCATTACCAATCGAAAAAGTAGCGGTTGATAACCTAAACATGGGTGATGTGTTTGACATCTATCCGTATGATGGCAAAATCACCAAGCATGACTCTGATGAAGTACTATCAACCTTTAAGCTAAACTCGCCAACCTTGCTTGACGAAGTTCGTGCCGGTGGCCGTATTCCATTAATCGTTGGTCGTGGTTTGACCAATCGTGCTCGTGAATATATGGGTCTTGGTCATTCAGACGTATTTGCTAAGCCAGAAGAGCCAGTTGATACCGGTAAAGGCTTTACCTTAGCGCAAAAAATGGTTGGTAAAGCTTGTGGTCTAGCAGGCGTTCGTCCTGGTATGTACTGCGAACCAAAAATTACTACGGTCGGTAGTCAAGATACCACTGGTCCAATGACCCGTGATGAGTTAAAAGACTTAGCCTGCCTAGGTTTCCAAGCGGATTTAGTGATGCAGTCATTCTGTCATACAGCTGCTTATCCTAAGCCAGTTGATATCGAAACTCAGCATACGCTTCCTGACTTTATCATGAACCGTGGTGGCGTCAGCTTACGTCCAGGCGATGGTATCATTCACTCTTGGTTGAACCGTATGCTACTTCCAGATACCGTTGGTACTGGTGGTGACTCGCATACCCGTTTCCCAATTGGTATCTCATTCCCAGCGGGTTCTGGTCTAGTGGCCTTTGCTGCTGCGACTGGTGTTATGCCACTTGATATGCCTGAATCTGTCCGTGTCCGTTTCATCGGTGAGCGTCAAGCCGGTATCACGTTACGTGACTTGGTTCATGCCATTCCTTATCAAGCAATTAAAGAAGGTCTATTAACCGTTGATAAAAAAGGTAAAATTAACGAGTTTAACGGTCGTATTCTTGAGATTGAAGGTTTAGAAGATTTAACTGCTGAGCAAGCGTTTGAATTGTCTGATGCTTCAGCTGAGCGTAGTGCTGCTGGTTGTACGATTACGTTATCTGAAAAATCAGTTGCCGAGTATCTTACTTCGAACATCACCTTGTTAAAATGGATGATCTCAGAAGGTTACGGCGATGCGCGTACTATCAGCCGTCGTATCGAAGGTATGCAAGAGTGGTTGGCCAATCCAAGCCTGATGCGCGCTGACGAAGATGCAGAATATACCATCGATATGGTTATCGATATGTCTGAAATCAAAGAGCCAATTCTTTGCTGCCCGAATGATCCAGATGATGCAAAAACATTGGCAGATGTCGCTGGTGATACCATTGATGAAGTATTCATTGGTTCATGTATGACCAACATTGGTCATTTCCGCGCTGCCGGTAAATTGCTAAAAGATGTCCCAGCAGGTAGCTTGCAAACGCGTCTATGGATTGCGCCGCCAACCAAAATGGATGCGCGTCAATTGATGGAAGAGGGTTACTATAATATCTATGCACAAGCCGGCGCTCGTACTGAAATGCCAGGTTGTTCATTATGTATGGGCAACCAAGCGCGTATCGCACCGAACTCTACTGCGGTATCGACCTCAACCCGTAACTTCCCGAACCGTTTGGGTCAAGGTGCTAACGTCTATCTAGCATCTGCTGAATTGGCTTCTGTTGCTGCGGTATTGGGTAAATTACCAACCAACGAAGAGTATCAGCAGTATGCTGGTATGCTTGATAGCATGGGCGAAGAAGTGTATCAGTACATGAACTTCGACCGTATGGAAACCTATACAGAAGAAGCGGACAAAATTAACGTTGCTCAGTTGACCTAATTTTGGTCAAATCTTAAATTAAACGTTTTTAAGTCTTAAAAATAAACCCCGTATCGTAATGATGCGGGGTTTTTCGTTTTCAATATCAATAATACATTCAACTATAATCACGACAGGAGTTGTCGTGAGCTATGCTGAAGAAACCGTACAAGTAGACTTGGTAAACTAAGTACAATAACCGGAGTTTACCATGACCAAGAAAATCAGAACTTATAGTGCAGCATTCAAAGCCGAAGCCGTTAAGAAAATAGCAGATAACAACGGTAATATTTCAGCCACCGCAAAGCAGCTTGGCATCGCCATGCAGACCTTATCGAATTGGAGCAATAAAGCCAATCAAGGCAAACTTGCAGGTACAGAGCAGTACGATCCACAGCTGATGGCTGTGATAGAAGAGAATAAGCGCTTAAAGCGCCAGCTGAAAGTGGCTGAAGAGGAGCGCGAGATACTAAAAAAGGCGACAGCGTACTTCGCGAAAAACAGCCCGTAAAGTATGCTTTTATCAAAGACAACCAGCAGATATTTAACATCAGCAGCATGTGCCGTGTGTTAAGCGTCAAGCCATCAAGTTATTATGATTGGGCAAAGCGTGGCCTCAGTGAGCAGCAGATATATCGAAACCAGTGCGAGTTGCTAGTTCGTGCGGCTCATACTGATACCGGGCAGCGCTATGGTTATGAGCGTTTACATGCCCGGCTAACTGAGCAAGGGCATCATATTAGCCAATACATGGTTAGAAGTATCAAACAAGAATATGGCATCAAATGCCGTCGTCATAAGCGCTTTAAAGT
>NZ_JBAQQF010000038.1:0-38866 GCF_049295055.1 Psychrobacter sp.
AGTAATATCGATACATCACACACTGCTGATATCAATTTTCCTTGCTTGCTGTGCCTGCGCAGACAGAGGCGACAAAAAATTGATATCAGCAATACCGTAGCGATTTTAGGATATTTTGACTATAGCATCATACTATAAAGGCGCGCTGACAACGATAGCTTTAGCCGCATTGCAATCACGCCTTCATTTATAAATATCATTCTAGAGCTGATAGGATAACTTTCTATAGCGATTTCATACAGATGGCTTTTTACAGTCAGACTATTTAACCGCTAAATAACCCGCTTTAGAAAAATAAGCTTGTCCTGCAGGAGAGCGCAGATAGTCAGTGAAATCTGCTGCTGTTGCGGCATCAGTGATAACGATGCCGTCTTGTAAGATAGCAGGATAAGACTCCGGTGGTAAGATGTAAAACTGCTCAGGGGTGGCTTTAATGGCGGTGACTTGCGAATGAGCGACAAAACCATAGTCAACACTACCAGTATGAGCGTATTGGAATGCTTGACCAATATTCTCAGCTTGGATGATGCGTTTTTGCGCCGTTAGAGAGTCATAGAGGTTTTGTGATTGTAGATAGGCTTTTGCCGATTCACCATAAGGCGCAAGCTCAGGATTGGCAATGGTAATTTTGCTCTTATCATCACTTTTGAGTAGCTCAGTCAATGTCGTTTGGTTGAGTCCACTAACAGGTTTGCTGGCACTATAAATGGATAGCTGACCTTGAGTATAAGTAAATGGTGTGTGGCTTGTGTCACCTTTAAACATCTCATCGACTAACTGCGCTGGAAAGGTTTGGTTGGCAGATAGGAATATATCGTAAGGCGCACCTGAGGTAATTTGAGAATATAGCTTACCTGATGAAGCAAAGGTGACTTCAATTTTTTGGTTAGGCAGATTTCTATCTGCTTTATAACTATCGATGATTTCAGGCAACACATCAGATAAGTTGGCTGCGGCCGCAATGCGAATGGCTTCAGTTGGCTGTGTGGTTGGCGCAGTGTCATCGCTAACCACTTGCGCTCCTTCGGTACTGGCTTCTTTACTGCAAGCACCTAATGTGAATGCCAAACAAACAGATGCGCCTAATGTGGTAATAGATTTCGTCACTTTACCGTCAGGTATTAAATAAGACCGATGGCTAGCTGGTTTTTTATGAGCGTTTAATGGCTTTGCTTTCATACTCTATTTCCTCAAACAATTAAAATAAAAAAACAAACGTCGATAAAATGGTATCAATATTTAAGTATATATTACTTAATTATATTAAGAAGCTTAATAATTGATTCAAAATATTTTGGTTGAAAAAATTATTTTTATTATCAAAGGTTTGATTAAAGATTCTTTATTTAGTTGTATGAATTAGCTTTTGTTATCTATCTAATGTTGCCTAACGCTTATTAGCTAGCCCTTATCATTTAATTGCTTGATTTAACCATTGTTACTGAGCCATTTAGAAGAATCATCTTGGTAATATTCTTGCTTCCAAACCGGAATATCGGCTTTTATCGTATCTAGTATCCAGCGGCACGCATCAAAGGCGGGGTAGCGATGGGCTGAAATGACGCCAACCCAAATGGCCACATCGCCAATCTCTAACGCTCCGATACGATGAATGGCAATCGCATGGGTAATCTCAAAACGCTTTTTGGCTTCTTCAATAATGGCGCGACCTTGATTGATGGCGAGATCTTCGTAGCCGTAATAAGTTAAGCGATTGACGCTACTGGCATTATTATGATTGCGGACGCGCCCCTCAAAGCATACAAATGCCCCGCAGCTATCATTATCAAGGGTTTTTTTAAGTCTACTTTCATCAATATCGATATCTAATAGCGCAAAACCATCACGTTCAGCAATCAGGTAAGCTTCATCGATGCTACGCTTAATGCTCATCGATTGCCCATGTACATTGTCTGTCATTTATTTTCTCTATTTATTATTTTTAATGAGCGTTATAACGATATCAACGAAAATTTTAATTACATTAACCGCCAGCTACTGGTGTGATGAAAACAACGCTATCACCATCAACAATTTCATCTGTCCACTTAGCAAAGTAGTCATTCACTGCCACACGCAGCTCTGATTGTGGACGACTAAAACGATGTTTTTGGCATAGTTGCTCATACAAATCGGTTAATGACGTAGACTCTTTTACATTGATTTTTTCTTCATGACAATTGGCTTCATCAGCCAAGCTTGCGAAGTATAAAACAGTGATATTCATCGTGTTATTCACTGTAGTATCTGTATTGCCGTCGATTAAAGCGCTCATAGCAGTCTCCATTATTTGTTAATCACCGAACTTTATGCGTATCGTATCAATGATGCTAACTTAGGCATGCTGATAATCTGATTTGCCGCCTGTTTTGTTCATCAGATGAATATTATTAATCACAATGTCATGTGAGATGGCTTTGGTCATATCATAGATGGTTAAGCACGCCACACTAACCGCTGTCAGTGCTTCCATTTCTACGCCCGTTTTATGAGTGACTTTGACAGTAGCAGTAACGGTAATGCTATTTTTATTATCATCGTAGACAAAGCTTAAACCAATCTTATCTAATGGCAAAGGATGGCAAAGTGGAATCAAGTCATGGGTACGTTTGGCAGCCATAATGCCTGCGATATGAGCGGTCTGCGTGATGCTACCTTTTTTAGTCATGCCATCAGCCGCTTTGATCTGCTCATAAATCGCTGCGGGGAAAATTACTTGCCCGCTTGCATGCGCTTCTCTTGTGCTAGCCGTTTTGCCACTGACATCGACCATCGTAATATCGCCGTCGCTATCTAGATGCGATAGGTTAGATTCAAACGCTGTTGCTTTAGTCGCTGTTGATTCAGCTAATACTTCTTTATCCAATGTGGATTCATGGTTTGTTTGGAGATTGCTGCTCATAGGTGACGCCTTTTTTCAAACTGTTTTTTATAGATGAGTCAAAGCCATACAAGCGCGTTTGAAATCTTCGGGTGTATTAAAATTGGTCAAATGCTGCCAGTTTTTCGGCAATGGCACAGGTTGTACAATAGGCTTAATAAACTTCATCACTTGGCGCTGCCCATCATCAATATAGCGTTTTAGGTCAGGCTCTATACTTAATCGATAAATACCTAATAAGGGATATAAATGACTGTCATCTGTAAGGCAAATGACTGATTTATCTGTCGCTTGTGTCATATAAGGCTTTAGCTTTTGCCATAAATCGGTGGCAGGAATCAAGCTATCACAGCTAATGACCATTAGCCAAGATGCTTGCTCGTTTGGTGCTTCGCCTAATGCTGTCGAACTTGCTAAAGATTGCAACGCCGACTCAATGGCTACTAATGCGCCACCTGTCTCGATCTGCTCGTCATCATTACCAGAAAGAGTGTTGCTAGACAGATAATCAGTAATATGAATGATTGGCACCTGCGGATTCTGAACGATTAAATCCGGATTGACAGTAAAACCACGCCCATTATCCGCAATCATAATAGGTACGTTATTCATAAGCGCTGTGCTTAATTCAAGCGCCTGTCTGACATGATAGTCAAGCAGGCGCTCGTTTGTCGGCAGGATTAATTCAGCTTTAGGCGACCCCATACGTTTAGATGCGCCGCCGGCTAAGATAACAATACCTGCTAAGCGATTTAAGTGATCTGCATTGGAGTTGATTACAACATTTGCAACATCCGCAATCATTTAGTCGTGACTCGGATTGGTACGCATAAAGTGTGGGACAAAATTACAGGGGCGTGTACGGCTATCAAGCTGCTCTTGTAAGATACCTTCCCAAGCAGTGCGGCAAGCACCGGATGAGCCAGGTAAGCAGAATATGCCCGTACCATTTGCCATACCAGCTACGGCGCGAGACTGTATGGTAGACATACCGATATCGTCTTTTGAGATTAAACGGAACATCTCACCAAAACCATCAACTGATTTATCAAACAATACGTTAACCGCTTCTGGCATGCTGTCTCTGATATAAAAGCCAGTACCGCCAGTGGTGATAATTGTATGCACATCTGGGTCGGCAATCCAGCCACTGATAACAGCTCTGATTTTATAAATATCGTCGATAATCAGCTGACGATCAGCCAGTTGATGACCTGCTGCGGTCAGTTGGTCGACCAAATACTGCCCTGAGGTATCTTCTGCAAGAGTACGACTGTCAGAAACTGTTAAGATGGCGATGTTAAGCGGGGTAAAGGGGGCTTGCAGCTTACTCATGAATAATCCTTAATAAATACGCTTGTTATAAAAAATGAGAAATTTGATTATTAGTATATGGTTGATTCTATCCACCAATCATCGACAAGTTATTCATCATGCCACTATTCGAATCATGGAGATGATGGTGTTCGGGTTTAATTGGCATAAAGCTGTGCAACGTACTGACCAATCCTGCGACATCATCTTGCTCTAGGTGCTTACGAATGTCGTAATTACCTTGGTCAAATAAACACAGATGTACTTTGCCCTGACTGCTAACACGTAGGCGATTACAGCTGTCACAAAAATGTGCCGCATAAGGGGCAATCATACCGATGCGCCCTTGATAATCAGGATGGCTATATTCTATCGCTGGGCCATCGTTGCTGCCACGTACATGGGTTTGCCAGCCGTGTTTTATCAAATAATTGGTAATGATGTCGGATTGCGCATGCTGAGCAAAAAACAAATCGCTATTATCACTGGTCTGCATAAATTCAATAAATCGATAAGTGACAGGTCTGTTTTTTACATAATCGATAGCATTCATCAGATTTTCAAAGGCAGTTTCAGCCATTAAAATACTATTTATTTTCAACTTAATATCCGTGGTCGCTAGTAACTGATCCATATCAGCCAGTAATTGCGGCAGCATATCAAAGCCGGTCATCTTATAAAAAGTAGCAGCATCAAAGCTGTCCATACTGATATTAATTTGGTTCAGTCCAGCAGCGTGCCAACCCGCCAAATGCTTGCCAAGTTTATAACCATTACTGGTCATGGCAACCGTTTCGATACCTTCGGTGTTTTTGATAGTTTTAATAATGTCTACGACATCACGGCGTATAGAAGGCTCACCGCCAGTAATTCTGACTTTTTTGGTACCTACTTGGGCAAAACCGCGGATTAAAGTAGCAATTTCAGCGACACTTATTTCGTTCTGTGGTGGTTTACCTTGATAGCCATCTGGCAGGCAATACTCACAGCGAAAATTACAGAAGTCTGTAATGGATAAACGCAAATAGGTTAGACGTCGTGCGAAACCATCTGTTAATGGCTGAGAGAGCGTAGTAGGAGAATGCATAGACGAGATGGCGACTTTCGATGATGAGTGACCATCAAAAATAGCGGGTGCAGCAGCAGGTGAATACAGTTGAGCATTTCCTACATTGGGGGCAAGATGGTTCATAGATGATTACCATTAATATTAATTATATTGTGTACTTTTAGGCGTTGCCTCAGGTTGTGAGTGAGAAGTTCTATTTAAATACTATTATGACAGATTGCAAGCAAATAACAATTAACCGTAAGTTATCCAAAAACTACCACTAAAGTAGTAGAAGCTAAATGGTAGAAGGTAATAAATTTCTCACGGCTAATGGCATAAATAGTTATTAATTGTTTAGCTATAAACAATGCCGTTTTCAGTTATGTAACTATCAATGACGCAATTCTCAGTTATGTAACTATCAGTGATTCAACCAAGGGAAGGGTTGAACCTGTACGTTTTCACCAG
Source organism: Psychrobacter sp. (assembly GCF_049295055.1). GTDB lineage: Bacteria > Pseudomonadota > Gammaproteobacteria > Pseudomonadales > Moraxellaceae > Psychrobacter. Next base: position 5,715 of record NZ_JBAQQF010000038.1, read on the forward strand.
CCGATAGGTTGCCAGAATCCTGAGCCAATACAATAAAACAGTTAGCGTGGCTAAGCTGTTTGATACGGTGCGATTGCTGTTTGGAGAAGCTTTCAACTTGAAAATGACCAGCTTCATTTTGTGACAGAATCCCTCTTTGAAAGTCCGTACGACCCGCTGATTTTTTAATATCATTTTCAAGCGTTGCGCTTAGTATCAACTGCATGGGTCGGTCTTGTATAGCAGCGCCTGCCATTTGCCACAATGCTGGAATCACAAACTGCAAGGTGCCGACGACCGTCGATAATGGATTGCCGGGTAAGCCAAAATACAATACTGGCTTGGCAAGGTTTTGAGTCAGCTCACCAAATACGAAAGGTTTGCCGGGCTTCATCGCCACTTTATAGTGATTGATTTTTCCCAATTGCTCAATAACGGTAGTTAAAAAGTCATAATCACCGACTGATACGCCAGCAGTAGAGATGAGGACGTCACACTCTTGCATCGCTTTGGTAACGGCTTCAGTGGTTTTGTCTAAATCATCAGCAATGATGCCATAATCACGAATATCTACGGGTAAGTCAGATAATAGGCTTTTGAGTGTCGGGGTATTGGAATTATAGATTTGTGCCAAGCTTTCAAGCTTATTACCAATCGCTACGAGCTCATCGCCAGTCGCGAGCACACCAACGATTAAAGGTTGATAGACATCAACTTTATCGACACCTAAATTCGCCAATAAACTGATATCAGTAGGGTTTAATCGTTTACCTTTGAGTAAAACAGTTTCACCAGTTTCAATCTCTTCGCCTTGTTTGCGAATATTATCATCACGTTTGGCGTCTTGGCTAAGGATAATGGGATAAGGCTGTGACTTATCAATGCTATCTCTAATCGCGGCAAAGTTGGTGTTTTCTTGCATGATGACCGTATCACAGCTATTAGGGACGACCGCACCGGTAAAGATACGTATCCCTTGTCCTGCCTCGATATCACCATCGTAAGGACTGCCAGCTTGTGATTCGCCGATGATATCAATCACAGTATCTGCTGAGAGCTTACTGTCTTTTGCAATCGCATAACCATCCATCGCGGATAGATTTTGTCTCGGTATGGCAAAGGGCGAGGCGATATCTTCAGCCAATATCTGATTACGGCTGTCTAATAAATCGTAAGTATTGATTTGTCTGTTAGGTAGCGGATAGTCATTATGGTTATAAGTGTCTACGCGCTGTTTTATTTCGGAGATGAGGCCTTCAACCGTAATCATAAATCCCTACTTATTTTATTGAGGTAACTTTTATATTGTATAAGAGATAGCTTATATCATATGAGTTACTTTATACCATAACAATGTCGTGACCGACAGCGTATTGAACAGCGTATTAATTAGCCGCGGAATATATTCTCTTGCTCAAGCATCATCTCGATACCTTCGATGTCTGCTTCATTCGCTAGCGTAAACAGATAATCGCATAATGATTGATGGAACGCTTGCTGGCTCAGCTTATTATGAATAGCAGGGCTGACTTGATCATAGGTCATCTGTATCCCAGGCTCTTTATTTATCACATCAACCACGTGAAAACCATATCTGCTCTCGATAGGGCTTGGCGCAAGTCCTGCGTCCAACTTAAATAACACACTTTCAAATTCTGGTACGGTCTGTCCTTTGTTAATCACACCCAATTCACCATCTTGCTCTTTTGAAGGACAAGCAGAATGCTGGCGTGCCACTTGGATAAACTCCGAATTAGGATTGGCGTTGTTTTTGATTTGCTCAATAAATTCGTAAGCGGTCTTTTTGAGCTTTAATCGCTCGTCGCCATCTTCTGGTAAACACGCCAATAAAATATGGCGCACGGTCATAATCGGATCGGTCATATAGTCGGTAATATTTTGCTTATAATAACGCTCACAGGTTGCCATATCAGGCATGGTCGCTTGGACATTTTTATCTATCAAGCTTGAGATGGCTTGCTCTTCGTCATTTTCCCATGCTGCTTCACCAAGTTTTGGCTCATCCAAAACCGCCAATCTAAGGAGTTCACGTACCACCAATGCCTGCGTCGCTAAAAATACCGCGTCTTCTTTATTTTCTGCTGGGTGATATTGCAGCTCTTGAGCGATATTGATTCTATCTATCATCACGCCATTAACCGTCACTGAAGGCAATTCATCACGGCTAGAAGCGATGAGGTTTTTATGATTGCTGCGCTCTTCAGCCATTGCTTTGTCGATGAACTCTTGATCAGAATGTGGTTTTTGTAAATCCGTCAAGGTTGGCATAAGATGAACGATATCATCGCCATGGTCATGACTATGCTCATGGTGATGATGATTGTGTTCATGGCTGTGATCGTGGCTGTGATCGTGGCTGTGGTCATGACCACAATCATGACCGCTGTGCAAGTCATCAGTAGAGGCATGGCCAGTATGAGTGTCGCTACTAACGCTATTGTTTGCGTTGTTACTTACGTTATTAGTCGTCGTATGGTCGGCTGGATTGTAGGTACTGACAGTCATGGCTTTGCTCCGCTAAAGTTTTTGATAAAAGGTTTCTGATAATAGGAATCGTAAGAGACGATTAAAATTTTAGGTCAAACACTAAATAAAAATAATAAAAAAATAGAGCCGCCTTTAAATAAATTGATAGACAGACAATTTATAAATACATAATAAATTGTCTGCTATTGAATAAATTGTTTAAAAGCTGCTCTACGACGGTGTCTGACTTATTTTCTATTATCTTTAATAAAGTATTGAGCTTGTTTATCATCCTCAACGTTTTATCAAATTGATAATATTAAGCCAGCTCTAGGCTCATTTTAGGACCAAATGGTTCGTAATGAACGCTATCGACGCCATGGTCTAAGCTTACTAGCGCATCGATAATGCTTTCCATAAATGGCATAGAACCACAGACATAAATATCGGCGGGCTTAGGTAAGTTGGCAAGCCACGCTTCATCAAGAATTTGTCCAGACTCAAAGTAAAAAATGTGTTTTTCTACGTTTTCAGCAGTTTCTAATAGTGCATTTACTTTATTGTTAAAGGCATGATGCTCTTGGTTTTGGCAAGCATAAACCCAAACGATAGGACGCTTTGGATTGGCAGCGACTTGTGCTTCTAACATCGATAAAATCGGTGTTACGCCAACGCCTGCACTAACCAAGACTAATGGCATGTCATTTTGTTCGACCAAATCTTGGGTAAGCTCAAAATCGCCTGCGGGTGCAGACAATAGAACCGTATCACCAACGGCCAGTTGATCATGCAAATAATTAGAGACTAAGCCATTATGCTCATTACGGTTATCACGTCTGACCGCAAATTGGATGCCTTTATCGCTATTCGCTGAGAATAAAGAATAATGACGTAGGGCAATATGGTCGCTGTCGGTTGGGTCTGTCTTTACAGTGATATATTGACCAGCGCTTAGTTTAAGCTTGCTTAGGTCGATAGGCTTGTTGTTTGCTGAATCAGCGTTTACTGGAACGACTGTAAAGGCGGCGATATCAGTGGCGGCTTCTACTTTTTCAGTTATTTTAAAGGGTGCAAAACCTTGCCACATTTCCTGCTCGTACATACCGTGTTCGACTTGGATAAATACTGAGGCAATCTCGTCATAAGCTTCAGTCCAAGCATTGATAATGTCGTCATTAGCGGCTTCACCCAGCACTTCTTTAATGGCACCAATTAAATGGGTGCCAACGATAGGGTAGTGCTCTGGCAAAATTTGTAAGGCGCGATGCTTATGGCTGATTTGTGTGACTTGCGGCAATAAAGTCGCTAAGTTTTCCAAATGTTTGGCCGCTGCTAAAACCGTCATTGCCAATGCAGTCTGCTGACGACCGAGTTTTTGATTGGTTTCATTAAAAATATCGAGTAGTTCAGGATGCCCATTAAACATATTTTTATAAAACACAGTAGTAATCGCGGTGCCGTGCTCTTCAAGTACTGGTACCGTTGCTTTGACGATTTCTAATGTTTGTGCTGAAGCCATTGTGGTTCCTTTAGTGAATATTCACATTGATAAGTTTAGGGATTGAAGCTCATAAAATGAACTTGGTAACAGTCATTAGATATTTAAACTGTAATGAACGCTGCAACTGGGTGCAGGATTAAGCGTTCAGTAGTCAAATAATCAAGCTGTTTCCATAAGATTCATTAAAAATGAATCTTATGGTATCGTATTCCTGTTTAAACATCAATGCTGTTTCACTATTGTGCTTATTTCTATTGCGAACCTTTCTGTCGCACAATTTGATAACGGCGACCTAAATACCATACTGGGGCACTAATAATATGAATGAGCCGCGTGAACGGGAAAATCATAATGAGCGTGATGCCCAGCGCCATGTGTAGCTGATAAATCAAGTCGGTCTGCTCGATACGAGCGGCGGCTTGCCAAGGTCTTAAAATAGTAATATCTTGTGCCCAGCCTGCTAAATTCATCATGGTAAAGCCATCTAGATGTTTAACTGAGGTAAAGATGGATATTAGACCTAAATTAAGCTGAATAAATAACAGCACCAGTATCAGTTTGTCTGAAAATGATGAGGTGTTTGAGATACGATCATCAGTGAAGCGCCGCCACATCAGCATGACCAAACCGAACCAGCAGAATACCCCTGCAATACCGCCGACGACTACCGCTAAAATCTGCTTATGACCGGCGCTAATAAATCGGTCATAGAGGAAATGCGGCGTCAACATACCGAATAAATGCCCAAGTAATACCACGATAATACCAACGTGGAATAAGTTGCTGGCAAGACGCATATTTTTGGTTCTTAGCATTTGTGATGAACCGGTCTTCCACGAATACTGAGATAAATCAAAACGTACCCAAGTGCCAATGATAGCGATGGTTAATGCTATATAAGGATAAACGCCAAAAAGAAAGATTTGTAGCCAACTTAGATTGGCTAAAGACTGTACACCAGGATCTGCAATATTCATGTCCTTTCTCCTTATTATTGTTTAACCGTTGTATTGGTTTTAAAGTCTACCCAGTGCACAGGGGCGTCGACAGCATGTGGATTGGCTCTAACGCCAGCTTTTGCCGCCAGACTTTGAGTGCTGGTCTGTGAGGAGCAACGCTCTTCTTGTTGCGCATCCAAAAACGTAACTACTTCTTCTTCCCATTCTTTATCTAATGCTTCAAAACTGTCATCAGGCTTCTCTTTACTGATTTTTTCTTGATACTCTTCGACCATATCAAGAGGCTTACCAGCAATCTGCAATAGCGCATTAAAGCAGCCTTTATACATACTGCCGCGGTGTTCGAGTCGGGCAGCAAGCAATGCAATGATGTGGCTGACATCGGCGATATCCATACGAATTTGAATATCATCGTCGATAACTGTTGCTTGATACGCCAAAAATTCTAGATATAAAGGCAGATAATCAGGCAGCTCTTTTACGCTAATCTCAAAGCCAGCTTCTTCATACTGACCCATCAAATCAACCATGGCTTGACCGCGATCGCGCGACTCACCATGTACATGCTCAAACAACCATAGCGACAATGAACGACCGCGCTCAAACAGCCCGTCATAACGTGCTTGTGCTTCAAGCGAGCCGGTATCGATTAAGTCTTCAATCAAATCAATGATTTGCGTCCGTACTTCAGGGCTAATAATGGTTGATCTAGCAACAATCTCTGTACAGTCAGCCAAGGTATCGCCAGTAAATAGCTCGTTACTGGGATAATCTATCAGTAAGCTTAATACTTTGAGGAGCTTCAAGTCTGATGCGCCAATCATCGGCGTCTCAATAATGTCATTCACTGAACTGCTGGTATGAACTTGAGTAGTTTGCATCTTACGACTCCCACTTTTGAACAGTATCAATGAAATCACGACGATTGGTTTTGCGTTGTCCGAACATACTATTATCAGAAGTGCCTGAACAGCCTTCACCAAAGGTAAAGCCACAGCCGCCACGCTCAGCAAAAGCATCACTCAACGCTTCTTCGCGATGGGCAGTTGGAATCACAAAACGATCTTCGTAGTTGGCGATAGCGAGATAGCGATACATCTCTTCAACTTGTAGCTTGGTTAGACCTACATCATCTAAGATGCTTTGAACTTCTTGCTTTTCGACCAGTTGCATACGCTTGTAGCTACGCATCGCAAGCAGACGTTTTAGCGCCAAACGTACAGGCTCTTCATCACCTGCGGTCAAGAGATTGGCTAAATAACGTAGCGGAATACGTAAGCTGTCGACATCTGGAATCAGACCATCCATACCGACTTTGCCCGCTTCAGCAGCGTTTTGAATCGGTGATAATGGCGGTACATACCAAACCATTGGTAGCGTACGATATTCAGGGTGTAGTGGTAGCGCAAGCTTCCAATCTACGGCAAGCTTATATACTGGTGAGCGCTGCGCAGAATCAATCACTGACTGCGGTACACCGTCTTTTAACGCTTGAGCAATAACTTCAGGGTCGTTAGGATCTAAGAATAAATCCAATTGTGCTGGATAAATGTCTTTCTCGTTTGGCGTACTAGCCGCTTCGGCGATTTTGTCAGCGTCATATAGCAAGACACCTAAATAGCGGATACGACCGACACAGGTTTCCGAACAAACCGTTGGTAAGCCCGCTTCAATACGCGGATAACAGAAAATACATTTTTCTGATTTACCGGATTTCCAATTGTAATAAATCTTTTTATACGGGCAGCCTGAGATACACATCCGCCAGCCGCGACATTTTTCCTGATCAATCAGTACGATACCGTCTTCTTCACGCTTATAGATAGCGCCACTAGGGCACGCTGCGACGCACGTTGGGTTCAAGCAATGCTCGCACAGACGCGGCAAATACATCATGAAGGTGTTTTCGTACTCGCCATAGATATCCGCTTGAATGTTGTCAAAGTTTTTATCTTTACGACGTTTTTCAAACTCTGTACCTAGAATCTCTTCCCAGTTAGGACCCCATTCAATCTTTTGCATACGCTTGCCAGTGATGGCTGAACGCGGGCGGGCGATAGGCTGATGGGTGCTGATAGGCGCGGTATGCAGATGCTGATAATCAAAATCAAACGGTTCGTAATAATCATCAATTTCTGGCAAATCAGGGTTGGCAAAGATATTTGCTAATACTCTGAATTTGCCACCGATGCGTGGATTGATCGTGCCATTGGCATTACGTATCCAACCGCCTTTCCATTTGGTTTGGTTTTCCCACTCTTTGGGATAGCCAATACCAGGTTTTGATTCAACGTTGTTAAACCAGGCGTATTCCATACCTTCACGGCTGGTCCAGACGTTTTTACAGGTGACTGAGCAGGTGTGACAACCGATACATTTATCAAGGTTAAGCACCATGCCGACTTGCGAACGAATTTTCATTGATGTGCTCCAAATATTAGTAGAAAAAGCAGCTCTTTATTCTTTATTGAGGTCGTTTTAAAAAGCATATTTTAAAACGACCTATTTTCAATAGAAGAAAACGCTTTAATCCTCAATGGTGGTTGGTAATGGACGCGGTAATTCGTTATCTGGCTTATCCTCTAGCCAGTCAATTTTTGACATTTTACGAATCACGACAAACTCATCACGGTTACAACCCACGGTGCCATAGTAGTTAAAGCCATAAGATTGCTGAGCATAGCTGCCAATCATATGCGTCGGTTTCAAAATAGTACGAGTCATTGAGTTATGAATACCACCACGCGTACCGGTTTGCTCAGAACCTGGAATATTGACCAGTTTTTCTTGTGCGTGATACATCATGGTCATGCCTTCTTTGACCCGTTGGCTGACGATGGCACGAGCGGTAAGCGCGCCGTTGGCGTTAAACAGCTCAATCCAGTCGTTATCGACGATACCGGCTTTTGCCGCATCAACTTCTGACATCCAAACACAAGGTCCACCGCGACTCAGCGTCAGCATCAATAAGTTTTCAGAGTAGGTACTGTGGATACCCCATTTTTGGTGCGGCGTTAAGAAGTTCAGTACAATCTCTTTATTACCGTTTGGCTTGGCATCTTTAACCATCGCCGTAGTTTTGGTATCGATTGGTGGACGATACTGCTGCATTTGCTCACCAAATGCTTGCATCCAAGGATGGTCTTGGTAAAACTGTTGACGACCAGTCAGCGTACGCCAAGGAATCAGCTCATGAACGTTGGTATAACCGGCGTTATAACTCACTTCGTCCGACTCAATGCCTGACCATGTCGGGCTTGAGATGATTTTACGCGGTTGTGCGACGATATCTTTAAAACGAATTTTTTCATGTTCGCTAGATTTGGCAAGATGGGCATGCTCGCGTCCGGTAAACTCAGACAATGCTTCCCAACCTTTTACCGCCACATGACCATTGGTTTCAGGTGCGAGCATCAAAATCATTTCAGAAGCATTAACGGCAGTGTTAAGACTTGGTCGACCTTCAGAGATACCCGGCTCAGTAACTCTATGATTTAAATCACCAAGTTGTTTGACCTCGGTTTTCATATCCCAGTTCAAGCCTTTTGATCCGTTACCTAGTTTCTCTAGGGCAGGGCCCATAGAAGTAAATTTCTTGTAAGTATTTGGATAATCACGCTCAACGGTCAAAATCATCGGACAGTTTTTACCGGGTACTGGTTTTTCGCCAGCCGTTTTCCAGTCAGTGCCACCGAATGGTTGTGCTAGCTCGCCCGGGGTATCATGTTGCATTGGCAAGGTGACGACATCGGTTTCAACGCCCAAATGGCCTTTTGATATTTCAGAGAAGCTCTTGGCAATGCCTTTATAGATTTCCCAATCTGTTTTAGATTCCCAAGCAGGGTCGGTTGCGGCGGTTAAAGGATGGATAAAGGGATGCATGTCTGAGGTATTCATGTCATCTTTTTCATACCATGTTGCCGTTGGTAGTACGATATCTGAATACATGCAGGTAGACGACATACGGAAGTCTAACGTGACAACCAAGTCCAATTTACCAGTAGGGCCTTTTTCTACCCAATCGACTTCTTTTGGCTGCAGTTGACCTGCTGCATTTTCTTCATTGAGCAAGCCATTTTTGGTACCCAAGAAGTACTTGAGCATATATTCATGACCTTTACCTGATGAGCCCAAGAGGTTTGAGCGCCAGATAAACATGTTGCGTGGGAAGTTGTCTGGGTTGTCAGGTGATTCACAAGCAAAGCGGATGCTGCCATCTTCAAGAGAATCGACGACATAATCCTTCACGTCTTTACCACTTGCTTTGGCTTTAGCCGCGATAGTCAGTGGGTTGCAGTTTAATTGCGGGGCAGATGGAAGCCAGCCTGCGCGCTCTGCTTGAATGTTGTAATCAAGCATATGCTCAGGGAAGAATTTTTTATTGACGAGTGGCGATAGTATTTCATGGGCAGAAATAGTTTCATGACGCCACTGTGAGCTGTGCGCATAGAAAAAGCTAGTACCTGCCATTTGGCGTGGCGGACGCATCCAGTCGAGTGCAAATGCCAATGGCAACCAGCCTGTTTGTGGACGCAGTTTTTCTTGACCAACATAATGCGCCCAGCCGCCACCCGATTTACCGATACAGCCACAAAGCATGAGCATATTGATCACGCCGCGATAGTTCATATCGAGGTGATACCAGTGATTCATACCAGCACCGATGATGATCATCGATTTACCATGGGTTTTATGGGCGTTTTCTGCGAACTCACGAGCTACTTGGATGACGCGTTCACGGCTTAGCCCCGTAATCACTTCTTGCCAAGCAGGCGTGCCTGGTACAGTAGCGTCGTTATAGTCATCAGTAACATGCTCGCCGCCGACACCATTATCCACACCAAGGTTAGCAACCGTTAAATCAAATACAGTGGCGACGATAGCGGTTGTACCATCGGCAAGGGTGATTGTTTTACAAGGAACGGTTTTTTGTTGTATGGCTTCGCCTGGTACTGAAGCAAAATGTGGGTGTTCAACATGACCAAAGTAATCAAAGCCGACTAGGCAGGTTTCATTGCTGTCTTTTAAGGTTAACGTCAAGTCAATATCTGCGCCTGTCGTACCATTTTTTTGCTCAAGGTTCCATTTACCTTTTTCGCCCCAGCGATAACCGATTGAACCAAGTGGAGAAACCAGTTCACCGTCACTATTTAGACCAATTGTTTTCCATTCTGGGTTGTTTTCTTGCCCTAAGTTATCAATTAAGTCAGAAGCACGCAGATAGCGACCAGCATGGCGTGCGCCTTCTTCACCTTCTAGCATGACTAGAACGGGTAAATCGGTGTAGCGTTTGGCGTAATCCAAGAAGTAATCACTTGGCTGCTTGAGATAAAACTCTTTGATAATGACATGGCAAAATGCTTGCGCGACTGCCGCATCAGTACCCTGTTTTGGATTTAGCCATAAGTCAGTAAGTTTAGAGACTTCTGCATAGTCAGGGGTAATTGAGACTGTCTTGGTGCCTTTATAACGAACTTCGGTAAAGAAATGCGCATCAGGCGTACGCGTTTGCGGAACGTTTGAGCCCCACGCAATAATATAGTCAGAGTTGTACCAATCGGCTGATTCTGGTACGTCAGTCTGCTCGCCCCAAACCATCGGCGAAGCTGGTGGCAAGTCACAGTACCAATCATAAAATGATAAGCAAACACCACCAATTAACGATAGGTAACGACTACCAGCGGCATAACTGACCATCGACATCGCAGGAATTGGAGAGAAGCCAACGATACGGTCAGGGCCAAAGGTTTTGGCGGTATAAACGTTACTAGCGGCGATAATTTCATTGACCTCGCTCCACGTTGAGCGGATAAAGCCCCCTAAACCACGCTTAGATTTATATTGCTCAGCTTTGATAGGGTCTTGGACGATACTGCCCCACGCATCGACTGGGTCAGGGTATTGCGCTTTGGCTTCACGCCATAATTTGAGTAATGGCTTACGAACTTTAGGATATTTCACACGGTTGGCAGAGTACATATACCAGCTGTAGCTTGCGCCACGAGGACAGCCACGCGGTTCGTGGTTTGGTAAGTCTGGGCGTGTTTCTGGATAGTCAGTTTGCTGCGTCTCCCACGTCACCAGTCCGTTTTTGACATAGATTTTCCACGAGCAAGAGCCGGTACAGTTGACACCATGCGTTGAACGCACCACTTTGTCATACTGCCAACGGCTACGATACACATTTTCCCAATCACGAGACTCATCGCGTGTCTCGCCATGCCCATCGGAGAATTCGCCCTTTTTACGTTTAAAAAAACGGAATTGGTCGAGTAAATGGCTCATTTCGCTATCCTCTGTGTTATTGCCTATGGTGTATCTAAAGCTGAGTGCAGGGTGGTTCTGTATGAGTAACCGTATGCACCTAAGCCGTAAATAGTATTCGATGGTGTCATTTTAAGTAAGCCGTCACTGTCTTACTATTAGCTAACATGAGCAGAGCACTACCACCTTAGTAGTAGCTGCCAAAAATAAAAAATGATTAAAAACACCCTTAAGCGTAAATTATTAATAGCAATTAATGAGCTAAAAGCCGCTCACAAAAATTTAAAACAAAAAAAGTACTACTTACGCTGGTAAGTAGTACGGTAAAGAGAGGTTTTTTAGCTTAAGAATTCGAGGTTCTAGCAGGGAATTTCAGCATTGCCACGGCTGTAATACCACCAAGTCAACACAATACATATAACATAAAAAATGATTAGGGCAATAAAAGTACCGTCAGCACCCAGTCCAGAACCAAACATTTTAGGGATAAAGAAAGCGCCATAGGCAGCGACTGCTGAGGTAAAACCAACCACGGCAGCGGACTCTTTACGTATCTCGACAAATAACTCTTCGGTACCGGCTTTTTCAGGCTCACGGCGATCATGAAAGGTTCTGAAAATCACAGGAATCATGGTAAAGGTAGAGCCGTTACCGATACCTGTAGTAATGAATAACACCATAAAGGAGATAAAGTAGCCAACGAAGCTGCCTTCACTGGTCTCGCTCGGTAAGAAATACATCACTGCCAATACGGCCAGCACCATGACGATATAGTTCCAAAAGGTGACTTTTGCACCGCTGGTTTTATCAGATATCCAGCCCCCTAATGGGCGAAATAATGCGCCAACGAATGGACCCAAAAAGGCAAATTTGAGCGCATCAATAGCGGGAAATGAGTTTTTAATCAACATCGGAAACGCTGCGGAAAAACCAATAAATGAGCCAAACGTCGCCATATAAAGAATACACATGATCCAGTTATGTTTACGTTTGAAAATAACCGATTGGTCTTTAAAAGAGGCTTTTGCAGTGGCAATATCATTCATGCCAAACCAAGCCAATGCCGAAAATAACAGGATGAAAGGTACCCAAATAAAACCAGCGTTTTGCAGATAAAACAATTTGCCGCTTGCAGCAACTTGTGGGTCGCCGCCCAAGCTACCAAAGGCTGCTACCAAAATAATCATCGGCACGACGAACTGCATGACAGAGACGCCAAGATTACCAAGACCCGCGTTTAGCCCAAGTGCGGTGCCCTGCTCTGACTTTGGGAAGAAAAAGGAGATATTCGACATGGATGACGCAAAGTTACCACCACCAAAGCCGCAAAGTAGGGCGATAATGGCAAATATCATAAAGGGTGTATCAGGGTTTTGAACCGCAAATCCCATCCACAATGCTGGAATTAATAAAGAGGCGGTCGATATCGCTGTCCAGCGTCGTCCGCCAAAGATAGGCACCATAAAAGAATAAAAGATCCGCAGCGTCGCCCCTGATAGACCTGGTAGCGCCGCGAGCCAAAATAGCTGTTCGCTATCAAAAGCAAAACCAATCTCCGGCAGGCGTACGATGACCGCACTCCATACCATCCATATTGCAAACGCTAGTAGCAACGATGGGATAGATATCCATAAATTTCGGCGAGCGACTTTTTTGCCGCCTCCTTCCCAAAATTCTTCAACTTCAGGACGCCAGTCAGTGATGAGCTTACCACCTTTAAAGTTGTAATGATTGCCCATACGATTCCTCACTTAATATCGTCTATACGTAGTTATAATTGGTGTTTTTATCACGTTAAGTCGCTGTTAATATTGCTAACAATAAGTCACCAAACTTAAGCAATGACGGCACAATGACGGCATAGCGCTAACGGATTTATTCACAGTACCGTAAGTCATCATTTGCTATATTTGTTGCAAATGATGACTTACGGTACTGTGATATGGCGGTTATGAGTATTCATACATAGTGGTATACTGATGGCTAAAAGGGGTAGAAGGCAGGCAAAAATTTATCGTCTAGAATAAGCTTTGCGCGTATAATTTTTGCTTGTTGGTATGCTTTAAGATTGCAATTGATAGAGTTTGATAATAGGTAACAGCCACAAATGATGAATAGCTTGCGACGACACTCTTTATCACTTCATGCTTGGGGCGCCGTCCTTATCATCGCTATCCTATGCTTTATGTCAGCGATAGGCAGTGGTACGTTGGCTTGGGTCGCAAAGTCAGATGCTGAGGCTATTAATACGGCAGGCTCGATACGTATGGCAGCCTATCGTATGAGTTTTCAGCTCGCGACGGATTTTTCTGATGACAATCCTTTTAGTTCAAGTTTAAATATTCGGCAAGACAGCCTTAATCTTACTCATGACAAGCAAGTTAAAAAACAGGGTAAACTAGATTTTTCTAATAAAAATACCGCTGAAAAGATTGATATCCTTATTGAAGATATGGAAATTCGGCTAGAAGAATTACAGGAGTATCAATTAACAAGTGCTAACAGAAGTGCGCCCATTAGTAATCAACTTAATCAGATAAAACTTCAATGGTTTCAGGATTTAAAGCCTGCATTATTAGGACAAGATAAGCAGGAGTTTTATAGCGTTTCAGTCAAATATATTGATGATGTTAATCGCTTTGTTAGCGAGCTGCAGTACAGGAACGAGCAGCGCCAGACATGGCAGCAAAACTTGCAAATATTATCATTGATATTAACCATCGTTATTATGCTGGTTGGCATTCGACGACTGCATCAAGCAGTGCTAATGCCTATTCATCAACTTATTAGAGCCAACAATCAATTTAAAAGAGGCCAGTACGATACCAGAGTGTCTATAACGGGTTATAGAGAATTTGAAGTGCTGGGCAATTCTTTTAATGAGATGGCAAGTACGATTGAGACGTATCAGCGCTCACTTGAAAGTGAGGTGCAGATAAAAACCCAACATCTGACAAAAGCCAACCACGTGCTGTCGCTGTTTTATGACTTTTCCAAATCTATTACCACCAACCAAGTCAGCTTATATCGTCTCGATAAATTAGTTGCTGATTTCAGCAAGACCTTACCGCATTTAGAATTTACCTTGTGTATACAGAATAAATATATCACCAATAAAAATGCCATCGTTTTACATGGCGCAAAAATGAAGGAGCTGTGCAAAAAGCTTAATTGTGATAACTGTGAGATTAAAAATGGTGAACACACTAAGTCTTACGCCATTACTCATCAACAAGAAGAGTTTGGTGAATTACGCGTCAGTCCAAAGTCTATGCTAATGATGAATCGCTCTGTTATCTCTGATGATGATGATGATGATGATGCTTATGAGGATGAGGATGAGGATGAGGATGAGGATGAGGATAGTAGCGAGATACCGGCATCACAGCGTATCAATATGATAGAGACAGGAATGGGGATGGGTGGTATTTCCTCGTTTTCGAGTGCTGAATTGGACGCTCAAAATGACGAGTTAATCGTTGCTTTGACCAGTTTAATCAGTGCAGCGTTATCGCTGCGCAAACAAAGACAGCAAGAGCATCAGCTTATCTTGTTTGAAGAGCGCTCGACTATTGCTAGAGAGTTACATGATTCTTTAGCGCAGTCGTTGTCTTATCTGAAGATTCAAGTCAGCGTCTTAGAAAGGCATCTTAAAAAGACGCTCAGTGAGTCAGATGAATCACCTATCTATCAGAACATCGAACAGATAAAGGTAGGGCTGGCTTCGGCTTATCATCAGTTAAGAGATTTATTAGTGACCTTTCGTTTGACGATTGATAACAACAATTTTGATGAAGCCTTGCATGAAGCTGCCAATGAATTTGCTTTAAAAGGCAGTTTTAATGTGACAGTCCACAACCGTATTATGACGCTGAATTTAAGTGCCACCGAGCAGATAGATTTGATTCAAATTGCCAGAGAAGCGCTATCAAATATCAGCCGCCATGCCAAAGCGCAAAACGTAGAGATTCATCTTGGTTATGAGGACGGTGATAAACATATCGTGATGCGTATTATTGATGATGGGGTTGGGATGTCAATGCTAGGCAGTGTCGATCAGACACAGCATCATGGTTTGATGATTATGAAAGAGCGCGCTCATAATATCGACGGTGAGTTAATCGTTACTGATAACCAACCACGCGGCACTATTATAACGGTCAGATTTGAGCCTAATTTCTTTGATAAAGATAGCAATAAAGACGCTTATTTATAATCGAAGAAAATAATAGCTTTGAGTAATTAGCTTGTTGTTTTTGAATGTATCGTTTTTGAGTAGTGAAACTCTTGTACCATTTTATTAATTTGTGAGTATGTTATGAGTACTAAAGTTTATACCAGCACGTCGCCAGCTAGGCTATTATTGGTGGATGACCATCCTATGTTACGTCGAGGCATATTCGAATTATTAAGTCTTGAGGATGATGTCAAAGTCGTTGGTGAAGCCAGTAACGGTCAAGAGGCGCTAGTATTTTTAGAAAATAATGAAGTAGATTTGGTGATACTTGACCATAAAATGCCAGTACTCACTGGTATTGAAACGTTAAGAGAAATCAAAGCCAGAAATATCAGTACCAAGACAGTTTTATTCACGGTTTCTGATAGTGGTGAAGACGTACAAGAGGCTTTAAAATTAGGCGTTGACGGTTATCTGTTAAAAGATATGGAGCCTGAGTTGATTATTATTGATATCAGAAAAATATTAAGAGGCGAGCTGGTTATTAGTCCAAATCTGGCATCTATATTGGCACAAACGCTACGCACACCCAGTATTGAAGATATCGCCAGCAATCTGACCACCCGAGAGCGACAAGTGATTCAAATGATCGCTGAAGGGCTCAGTAATAAGATGATTGCCAATAGTTTGGATATTGCCGAATCGACAGTGAAAGTGCACGTGAAGCATATCCTTAATAAAACGGGTCTACGGACGCGTGTCGAAGCAGCGGTTTGGACGGTCAACCATTTGTCTAAGTAGCTGTTATCTAAATAGCTATCTCTTAAAATAACCCTCGTTAAAATAAAAGTACTGATATTGTTCATTAAAAACCCCACTTAACTTTTGCTAAGTGGGTTTTTAGATTTAGAAAGACATACAGGCAATCTGCATTTTAATTTTAATTTTAACTTTCTGCAGCAATCTGCCGATCGACGGATGACATTTTATAATCATCTCCAAAGGCATCTTCAGGCTCTTCTAGCCAGAAATAGCAGACAATCCACGCAATCAATGCGCCAACAGCGATAATATAGAAGAACTGATTGGGCTCAACAAAGGTATAAATGAATAAGTAGAATACCGCCCCAACGTTACCATAAGCGCCTGTCATTCCTGATATCTGACCGGTTAGACGACGTTTAATTGAAGGGATAATGCCAAAGGTTGCGCCTTCTGCGCCCTGCACAAACACTGAGCATAAAATGGTAAATACCACGGCGATAAACAGCGGCCATTCGGCATTCAGCAAGCCCATCAGCACAAAGCCAATACCGATACCAAACATATAAACCAACATCACCAGACGACGATTACCGACTTTATCAGAGATGTAACCGCCAAGTGGACGCGCCCATAAATTCACAAATGCAAATGTTGACGCAATCAAACCTGCTGCCGTCGGATCTAGTTTCCAAGTCGCGGCAAAGAACATTGGTAGCATGGAAACCACCGCTAGCTCTGCGCCGAAGTTGGCAAAATAGCTCACATTAAGCGCAGCGACGGATTTAAAGGGGTATTTATCGTCTTCTGGAATACCGGCTTTAATGATAGGTAAATTGACACTGATAGCTTTATAGATTTGATAAACAACCATCAATATAATTGCGCTATAGCAAACGATAGCGCCTGTCATACTTAAGAAATTCATCGCTTGCGTACGATAAACCAGCAATCCCAATACGCCATATAAAGGAACAATAAACAGGCAGTATAACCACAAGTCTTTCCAAGTAGATACTTCTAAAGCGCCTGATTTCCGTGCTTTTTTATGGGTACCAACTTCTGGTCCGTCAGTGATTAAAAACCAATAAGCCACGCCGTATATAGCTAACAGCAAACCAGATAGGGCAATTGCCCAGCGCCAACCATCGTCACCACCAAAAAACTGTAAGGCTACAGTAGGTATGGTAATGGCGGCGGCAGCCGAACCAAAGTTTCCCCAACCTGCATAGAAGCCTTCGGCAAAGCCAATATCTTTTGGCTTAAACCATAAGGCGGTCATATGGATACCGACGACGAAACCGGCGCCAACGATAGACATAAATAACCGCGCGACAAAGAGCTGCATGGCAGAGTCACCAAAAGCGAAGAACCAAGTCGGTATCGCCATCACTACCATGAGTATGGAAAAAACGCGCCGAGGACCAAAACGGTCCAAAGCCATACCAACAATCACGCGACCAGGAATGGTCAGAGCGACGTTGGCAATTAAGAATAACTTAATATGATCAGGGGTTAAATAGCTCTCGGTCTGTAGCATCGACGTTGCGAGCGGCGCCATATTGAACCAGACATAAAAGGTGAGAAAAAAAGCGATCCACGTATAGTGAAGTGCCCTTATATCACGGCGTTCAAGCTCAAGTAACTCTTTTGCATGCATAATAATGTCCCCATTATAAATTCTGATGCTGATAATGGGCACAAGATAGCAATACGGGAGCTACATAACTATTGAGCGAAAGCAGTATAAGTACGCCTTTCACTACTACTTAATAGGGAGTAAAGCGCGACTTTACAGTTTTCTTTATTATCTATCGCCGAAAATATGAGAGTGGCAAAACGTTTTAAAAGATGTTATTTTATACAAACGATAATTATTATCATTAACGTTTTGCCTTTATTTATAAGATCTTCTGTTTTAAGAAAGGTAAAGAGAAAATTTACTAAAATAAATAACACTAGGATTAGCAGATTTAATCTAAATCAATCAATCAAGGAGCCATCATGAGTGACGCTACTAATACAAACCCAGTCGTTCCAAGCCATTGGAAAATAAAACGTTCGACTCATTTCTTTACTAAAGATAAAGTCCCTAACGCCTTACTAACCCATCACAATACGGCGGAAGGTGTATACGGGCAAATATGTGTCATGCAAGGCACGGTGACTTTTTATGGTTTTGCTGATGAAGCGGCGACTGAACCAGAAAAAACGATTGTTATCGAAGCAGGGCAGTTTGCTGTCAGCCCACCTCAGTATTGGCACCGTGTAGAGTTAAGTGATGATGCCCAATTCAATATCAATTTTTGGACAGAAGGCGATACCGGTAATAAGTCCATGTTCAATAGCTCAACGATACATACCAAACCTATTGAGAAGTTATTTGATAAACCAGATGAATCATAATCTGTGTTTATTGTTTAAATAAAATTTTGATTTTTAAGTATTCATTGGCAAAAAAGCTACCTCAATAGGTGGCTTTTTCGCCAATAGTGAACGCTGGAGTTTATAGGAATGATAATAATAAATAGAAATGATCCTTAACATTCATATTAAATGAATGTTATAATATTTCCAGTTTGATGCTAAATGTAAATTATCGTCAAATGAATTTAACCAATGGACCGATAAAAACTGCTTATCTGGCATATCCTCAATCCCAGTGTTAGTATGCAGAGGATTTTTTAAGCGATCATTAATGAACTTATGTCAGACTTAATCATTGTTGTTAGTTTTTGGAAGCGTCATTACGCTTATACATATTTATTATAAGTACATCTTTATGGTGTTCAATATATCTAGCTAATAGGAGCAAGATATGGGCGAGTACAAGAAGTATTGGTTGGGCTTAATTGCCGTCCTCCTCGTAACCTTTACCTTTTTAGGTTGGGGCGGCGTGGAAATTTATCGTACCGCACCCCCTATACCTGATCAGTATATCGATACTGATGGGAAAGTTTTAATCACAGAAGAAGATATCTTAGACGGTCAGTCCGCGTGGCAGCGTACTGGTGGTCAGCAGCTTGGTTCTGTGCTGGGTCATGGCGCTTATCAAGCCCCCGACTGGACAGCGGATTGGTTACACAGAGAGCTTGTCGCATGGTTAGATATCAGAGCAGAAGAGCTATATGGACGTGATTTTGCTGCTGCTACCGACGATCAAAAAGCGGTACTAAATGCACAGCTGAAGAAAGAATATCGTGGTAGTGCTGTCAATGATAAAGACCAAGTGGTGTTATCTGATACTCGGATCGCCGCGATGAACGCGATTGCACCGTATTATATCGGCTTGTATGGTAATGAGCCTTCATTGCAAAAGTCTCGTGAGAACTTTGCCATGAAGAACAACACTTTGCCAAATCTTGAGGACAGACAAAAGCTAACTAATTTCTTCTTTTGGACCACTTGGATGGCGTCTACTAACCGTCCTGGTACTGATGCAACGTATACTAATAACTGGCCGCATGAGCCGCTTATTGATAACGTTCCGACATCAGAAAATATCATGTGGTCTATCGCCAGTGTGGTGTTTTTAATCGCTGGCGTCGGTTTTCTGATTTGGGGTTGGTCTTTCTTACGTAAAGAAGAAGACGTGAAGCAAGTAACACCAGATGTTGATCCACTAACCAAAATTGCGTTAACGCCTTCGCAAAAAGCGTTAGCAAAATATGGCGTTTTAGTCGTCGCATTGTTCGTCTTTCAGGTATTTATTGGCGGCTTTGTTGCGCATTATACCGTCGAAGGACAAGAGTTTTATGGTATTCCCGTTGCTGATTTCTTCCCTTATGCACTCGTACGTACGTGGCATATTCAGGCAGCGTTATTTTGGATTGCCACCGCATTCTTAACAGCAGGATTGTTCTTGACGCCATTTATCAATGGCGGTAAAGATCCTAAATATCAAAAATTGGGCGTTGATATACTGTGGTTTGCGCTCATTATCGTGGTTGTTGGTTCATTTATTAGCCAATACTTTGCCATTGCCGGTATCATGCCAGCAAAATACAACTTCTGGTTTGGTCATCAAGGCTATGAATATATTGACCTTGGTCGATTCTGGCAGATTTTAAAATGGATCGGTATTCTATTTTGGTTGGTATTGATGACCCGTGGTTGTTTACCGGCATTTAAACAAGAAGGTGATAAAAACTTATTAGCGATATTCTTTGCCTCTGTGGTTTGCGTCGGTTTATTCTACGGTGCAGGCTTGTTCTATGGTGAGCGTACGCATTTAACCATCATGGAATACTGGCGCTGGTGGGTGGTACATTTATGGGTAGAGGGCTTCTTTGAAGTATTTGCTACCGTATCGCTTGCTTTCATTTTCTATAATCTAGGATTGGTGAATAAAAAAATCGCGACTGGTTCAGCCATTGCTTCTGCCGCACTATTTATGCTCGGCGGTGTACCCGGTACTTTCCATCATCTGTATTACTCTGGTACCACCACTCCAGTGATGGCAATCGGTGCCTCATTTAGCGCGCTAGAAGTGGTGCCATTAGTGGTATTAGGCTATGAAGGTTATGAGCATTGGTCGCTGCAACGCCAAGCGCCATGGATGAACAAACTTAAATGGCCTATCATGTGCTTCGTTGCCGTTGCATTCTGGAATATGTTAGGTGCTGGTGTGCTTGGCTTTATGATTAACCCGCCTGTGTCATTATTCTATTTGCAAGGGTTAAATACGACGGCCGCTCACTCTCATGCTGCATTATTCGGGGTGTATGGCTTCTTAGCGATTGGTTTTATCTTACTGGTCATGCGTTATATTCGTCCAGATTATATCTTTAGTGAAAAACTCATTAAAACCGGCTTTTGGGCGCTAAATATAGGCTTAGTATTGATGCTTGCGACCAGTTTATTACCTATTGGTATTTACCAAGCGTACGCTTCAATGACTGAAGGTCTATGGTATGCTCGTAGTGAAGGCTTCTTACAACAGGACTTCTTGCAAACACTACGCTGGATTCGTACCTTTGCTGATGTCATCTTTATCGTTGGTGCAGTATGTGTGGCTTTACAGGTAGTAAAATTTGCTTTTGCAAAGCCATCACATTCAAACTACCAACCTGATAATCCTGTGAATGATTAATAAAATGTGAATCAATAGAATCTAAATAGAACACAGTAAAAACAAAAAGCTCTGCTAAATGCGGGGCTTTTTTATTGGTTAATTAATATTTTTTCTATTAAAAGTATTCTATAGTCAGTCCTAAATAAAAGAAATACACACATTATAAGGTGCTACTGGTATTAATTTTGCTTGCTATATCTACGCAGACAGAGGCTGCGAATAATTCATCCCAGCAGCACTGTATTCTTTTAAAAGTGGATACACTAGATTATTTAGTCTTTTGAGCATTTATATCTGTTTAGAAAACAACGTCGATCACCTCATTCAATGTCGCTAGAATAATCTATATTTATTATTTATTTTATACAGCCATGCTATTCTTATTTTATCGCTCACAGGCTAAAGGAGATGACCATGTTCCGTTATTTAGGGTTACATTATTTAGGCGTTTTACTTTTGCTATCGATAATGCTGTTATCCCTGGCTGAGGCTAGTACTAAAGATAACAATGATACTAGCAACAAGACTAATAAGGTTGTGCTACCGAAGTGGCTCATTGTTGAATTGGTAGAAAAACGCTGCTCTTCACCAGAGCCTAATCCCAAAGTAAGTCCTGATCTTGAGTATGACTGTTCGGACAAGTATGAAGACGCAGATAGTGAAGAACAAAGCATGGGTTATAGTCTGCGCTTATTACCATTGATAAAAGAGGATTTTAATCGTGATGGCGTTGAAGATATAGCTTTAGAAGTCGAATCTATGGGTCCATTGGGAGGGAGTGTTTATTTCAATAGTACGATTTATTATCTGCTATTAAATAAGAACAAAAGCATCATTAGTGAGTATGAGATATTGCTATATGCTCCCTTTAGTGAGCATATCGTTGAGTACGATGTGAAGGGCAAACAAATTTATTATAGCGCAGTGCCTAACTATCGCTCGCATCCTGAAGCATATGAGGATGGTAAGCTGCTAGAGCCTTCACTTGAGTTTACGGTGAATTGGGAAAAGGGCAGTCCTGTTAGTAGTTATTATAGGGATAATTGCCGCCTATCTCGTATCAAAGATAAAAGCTTGTTAGACCTTAGTCTTGGCGGGACGAGTCATAAAGATATCGATATGCATGAATATACCCAAGTGATCACTGAATCCATTCAGGCAAATAGGCTAAGTATTGAAGCGACGTTATCGGGGTGCGACTTAAGTAGTGTTTCATACAATATTAATCCACAACAAGGCAAGTCATTACCCGTATTTTCAGAAGTTTTAAAGACGCTCATACCTCTAGCGCATCATACTAAGCAGCTGAAAACATTACAAACGTTAGAAAAACGCTCGTCGCTAAAATTTGCTGAGATAATACCCTTATATAGCGGCTGGCAAGCCATCGTTCGCGTTAATAGAGAGGATAAAATACCGAATATTCGTATTATAATTGAACAAACTGAATAGGTTAGTCTCTTAAAAAAACTCGATATAGTCAGTTCAATGTAAAAACGATACAGCGGGACTGGGATGAATTTTTTGCAGCCTCTGTCGGCGTAGGCACAGCAAGCTAGAAAAAATCATCCCAGTCTCGCATTATAAAATCACGTATCTATTTTATTTGATATTAACTATATGAAAGTCTTATAAAAGCCTTTATTTGATGACATTTTTGATTATTGAATAACAAAGAAAAACCCAGTTAAGAATTTCTTAGCTGGGTTTATTGTTCGTCAGTTATTAAGCTTTCAAGCTATGCTTAAATATCTGTTAGACATTTTTACCGTGTTGCTTTTGCTGAATATCTTTTGCTAAGTTATAGCATTCATTGATATGGTCAGTCGCAATCTTCTTAAAAATCATATAGCCCATTGTACCTGCGACCAGTTGACCACCAAGCGGGATAAACTTGGTGACTTGCTTGGCAGCGATACGACCACCAAAGCCTTGAACGGTCTTTTTGACGATACCACGGGTTGCCATTAAACCGGCAAAATCAATCGTACGGTCTTTTAAAGCACTCCAATGAATAGCACGTGACTCTAAATCTACAGCAGCCTTACGGTCTTCGAGCAAACCAAAGCGCTCACTAATTTCAGGTAGCAGCATCGTCAGCATACTAGCATCGACTGCCACATCAAAAAACGGTACAGGAACGATGGCAACACCAGCAGAGACTCTAGCGCGTCTTTTGACCATAGCGAGACATTCTTTTTTGACTTGCTCAAGGTCTAAATTTGGATCAATCGTATTGGGTAGTTTTTCAGCAGCGGGAGTGGTTTTCATAAAGTGTCCTATCCTTAAGGTAAAGGTAATTAAAAAAAATATTTAAAAGAAAAAATAATTAAAAGAAAAACAGTGAACAATAAAGCATCAAATATTAAATTAGATGGCAAGCATCTGATGTGCTTATAAAATGTTTACTATTTTATGGATTTATAAGCGCCATACAATCATTGCTTTGTAGCAAAATGCAGAAAAATAGGGGTAATCTGCACCGTTTTTGTAAATGACGCTATATGCTTAAATGACGCTATAAGTTACGTGATGATGCGTGTATAAGCAATCTTTAACCCTGCACCGACAGGCTAAAAACTATCATTAAATTACCATTGTGACCACCTGCCAAAGCCAGTAGAATACCGACATGTTAAATTTAACCCCCCGTTATACCAGCACTCGCATCGACGAGTTGCCCGCCGCATTGCAACCACTTGCCGCCCAATCATTAACCCTTGCTCGGCTATATGCTGGGCGCGGTATCACTGAGCCTGACGAACTTGAAACTCAGTTATCAGGTTTGTTAGCTGCTGAAGGCTTGCATGGCGTTACTGAGGCTATACGCTTACTCGATATCGCCATTGATGAGGGTCAGCGCATCCTTATCGTTGGCGACTTTGACTGCGATGGCGCGACTAGTACTGCACTCATGATGCGCGCGCTGACCGCCATGGGTGCGAAAGTTGATTTTCTGGTGCCTGACCGCTTTAAATACGGTTATGGTTTGACGCCAGAGATTGTCGAATTGGGTATTGAAACTTATCAGCCGCAAATGATCGTCACGGTCGATAATGGTATCTCAAGCCATGAAGGCGTGGCGCGTGCGCAGGCCGACGGCATTACCGTTATTATCACTGACCATCATCTGACGACTAAAGAGACTCCACCTGCTGAAGCGGTGGTCAATCCCAACCAGCTTGATTGCAACTTTGCTAGTAAAGCCTTGGTGGGCGTTGGGGTGGCGTTTTATGTGCTTGGGCGATTGGCAAAACTGCGCCGTGAAGCGGGAAAATCGACCGTACAAGTGAGCCAGTATTTGGATTTAGTGGCACTTGGGACGATTGCTGATGTTGGCGTGCTTGATAAAAACAATCGCATTTTAGTCCATCATGGGCTGAACGCCATTCGTCAAGGACGTGGATCTTTGGGGATATTGGCGTTACTAGAGCAAGCAGGTCGTGATCCCAAAAAGCTACAGGCGCAAGACTTTGGCTTTGTCTTAGGTCCACGTATCAATGCCGCTGGTCGTATGGATAATATGCGCATCGGTATCGAGTGTTTACTAGCGGATGACTGGCAGACAGCGCAACGATTGGCACAAGAGCTTGAGCAGCTAAACCGTACTCGTCGTCAGGTAGAAGGCGAGATGCGCTCGCAAGCGGATAGCATCGTCCAAGCATTAGCTGATGCTGATACTGATATTGATATTGATATTGACGAGAGCGATAATATTATTGTTCAGCATAAAACTGAGAAACAGGCTGCTAATAATCCCAACCGTAGCATTGTGTTATACCAAGATGACTGGCATCAAGGGGTTATCGGTATCGTCGCAGGACGTTTAAAAGAAAGCCATTATCTGCCTAGCATTGTCTTTGCGCCAGCGAATACTGAGCGCACGGGTGATGATGATGCTATCAAAGGTTCAGCGCGCTCTATCGCTGGCGTGCATATTCGTGATGCGATTGAGCAAGTTGCCGAACGTTATCCTGACTTAATCAGCCATTTTGGTGGTCATGCAATGGCAGCAGGGTTGACATTGAAACGTGGTAATTTTAATGGCTTTGTCGCAGCTTTTAATGAGGTGCTGGCACAGATGGATGATGAGGTTTTCGCTGAGCAGAAATTCACCGACGGTGCTTTGCAAGCGAGCGACTTTAGCTTATGGTTCGCTGAGCATTTGGCTGATGCCAGTATTTGGGGGCATGGATTTGCGCCGCCGATATTTGATGGCGTATTTGAAGTCTTAAACTTTAAAATACTAAAAGATAAGCATCTTAAATTGTCTTTACGTTATCCCGATGTGCAATATCCGATTGAGGCCATTCAATTTAACTTTGATAGCAGTGCTTGGGATTACCGCGCCGAAAAAGTGCATATCTTATTTGAGCTGGATATCAATGAGTGGAATGGCAAACAAAGCTTGCAGCTTATGGTCAAGGATTTGGCAGTAGTTAGTTAAAAATAGTTAGTAGCATGATTGATTTAAAAAAGGCATTAATCTTACTGGTTAATGCCTTTTTATTTATGCTTTAAACTCTTTGAGGTTATCAAAGAGAACGTTTCTTCATCAGACTAATATCTGGGAAGTGCCAGTCATAGCGTACTGCCATCATACGAATCGCAAAAATAGTCATCATTGTTGACGCTTCCTTTATCCAAGGCGTAATAGCCATGCCTTCCATGACAAAATATAATATCCCGCCGATAATCGCTGCGGTCACATAAATCTCGCGTTGTAGTACTAATGGAATCTCGTTACATAGCATGTCACGAATGACGCCACCGAACAAAATATTCAATACTCCAAGCAAGATACATATAGGAATATTCGCGCCCATTTCTTGTGCCACTTGGATACCAATTAAGGTGAAAATTGCTAGTGCCAAGCCATCAAAGAGCTTTAATAAACCATCTACATGGCGCGCCTTTGGGTTGCAAAAAACCTGAAAGCCAACTGAGGTGATGGTAATAATCAGCAGATAGTTCATATTGACCATCCAAAATAGCGGATAGCGATCAAGAATAATGTCACGCGCGGTAGGACCGCTAATGGCTGCAATCATAGCTACCAAAATACAGCCGAACACATCAAAGTTTTTATGCTTCGCTAAAATCGTCCCTGAGACGCTACAAGCAAAAATGCCAAACATCTCAAGCCAAAACATAAAGGAGGTTGGCTCAAATCGCGTGACAAACTCAGGTGTGAGAGAAAGTGGATTCTGTGTTACGGCGTTAACAGCTGGTCCAACCGAGGCAACAATGCTAGAGGTTGCGGTCACGCTCAAGGGCGCGGCGAACAATAGATCAAAAGGTTGACCAAATAAAGTCATACAGCAGGCATTCAGCCAGGCATAGACATTGATGCTAATAAGACTGATCATAGATAATCACATAAAAAGCTGGCTTGGTTCGCTAATAGGTTGATTACCTATCAGCTTGGCAAGCGAATGAAGGGAAGATGATAATTATAATTAAAAAATATAGCGAAATAGCGGGACACATAAGAGGATGTATAATAGGCAGGCTATTGTCTTAACCATCTTTTGCAAATAGTACCAGCCCTAGTATAATCAGCCCGATACCGACCAATCCCAATGCTGAGGGTATCGCATTATTTAGCAGTAATATACCGCCAATTAACGCAAATATCACCTCGCTGGCTTGGGTAGAATCTACCCCAGCCACTTCACTTGAGGTCACTGCTTGCTCACGCGCATATAAAAATATACTCGTCGCTGCAACGCCTGCTAATAAAGCCACCAGTAAGGTATTGAATAGCTGCGTAGGCGCCGGTTGCTCAGGACGTATTATTAAGCCTAATAGTAACCAAAAGGGCAAACTACCAAGGGTCATTAGCCATATTTTGTTAAAGGCGTTTTGTAGTAAGGTCGTCTCAATAGCAGGAATGCGAGCGATGAGGTTTTGTAAGGCGGAGGTTGGTTGGACAGTAGCCATGGCCATGGTCATGGTCATGGTCGTGCTATTTTCACTTACGATGTTGTTTGGCACATCATTAGAATATGTATCTACAGATTGTGTGGCAACAGAGAGCACTGGCGCTTCGGTAATGAGTTGTTGTGTATGCGTGTCGATACCATTTTGATGAGCAGCGCTTTCTCTTGCTTGTTGTCGCTCAGCGGTATATTTGCGAGAGTTGTGAGACACTTGCCAAACCAGCTGATTACCGATCGGATAACTAAAGGCAGCCACCAGTGCAGGCAGAGCGCCATATAGCAACATATCAGCCATTGCAATGCTATTAGTATCGGCTAGAGCAGAAGCACGTAATCCTTCGCTGACGTTGACCAGTACCACGCCAATAAAGACCAATAGTGCATAAAGAATAAACTTTTTATCGAAGTGTTGCCCAAATGCTAATAATACTAATAGACTGGTAACGACGGTAAACATAAAGGTTGCCGCAACGACCCAGCCTGCAACATGGTCGCCAGCATAGCAAATGCCGGTATAAAATATACCAAAACCGATACTGCCAGTGGTACACCAAAATCTCCAATGCTGACGGAAAATGGCGCTCAATTCTTTAATGCGCCCAAAGCCATGCTGCATCGTAATAATGACGGTGATGATTAACCACATAAACAAATAGCGCAGACTCGCTGACCAAAACCAATGACCACCGGCACTACTCATCAGCTCATTTAAGATAAACGTCGAGCTAAAGAACGCACCGGCTAATAAGCCCAATAAAATTAGTTTGACCATCCTTGCGTCCTTGCAATCATACTTTACTTTTGACTGTTTATTATTGATAGCTTATCTTTAGCTATTGGTTTTTTATTCGCGCTTTATTCGCACTTCATTTGCCTTTAGCATCTGCCCAAATAATTTTGTGTAATTGCAATTGAAAACGTACGGGCAGGGCGTCGGCTAGCATCCATTCGGCAAGCTCGCGTGCCAATACCGGCACCTCTGGACTATTATCGTTTACCGTGTCCTCTTGCGCTACATTGAACATCGGTGAAAACCATACTGTATTGACCAATTTATCTAGCTTATATTCGATAAGTTTGGCTTTTGCCCAGTCATAGTCAGTGCGATTCATAATGACAAACTTAAGCTGATCGTGCTGAGTCAGATAATCAAGATTTGACCATAGGTTTTTATCGACTTCGCCTGAGCTTGGGGTTTTAAGATCCATCACTTTACTGACTGCTGACGGGACATTTTCCACCGTTAGTGCACCTGCGGTTTCTAAAGAAATTTCATAACCGCCATTTAGCAAACGCTTCATCAATTCAATGGCATTAGGCTGGGCTAAGGGCTCACCACCAGTTAGACAAATGCGCTTACACGGAAAGCTTGCGATAGTCTCCATGATGGTTTCAAGCGATTGACGCTCGCCACCGCTAAAGGCATATTCGGTATCACAGTACACACAGCGTAGTGGACAGCCAGTTAGACGGACAAATATCGTCGGCAAACCTGAAGTCAGTGCTTCACCTTGCAATGAATAAAAAATCTCGGTCAAACGTAACCCAGCTTCAGGATCAGTGACAGGGATGTTCGAGGTGCGTAAAGATAACTCACTCATAATATTTCAAATACAGTTAGATGCTGATAAGGTAATGAAGCCTTTATCAATCGTAATAAAAAGACGGTTTAATGATATGTGTAGGACTAGGATTAATAAGGCTAAAACAAGAAATGGATTATAACGTAATGTCTGTTATTAAGCTGCTATTAACCTGCCATTAAGCGTTAAAAAAGATGCTTGAGTCACTCCAGCATCTTTTTTATGAAAATAATGAGCGCAATGACTAAAATGGGCGCAATACCTAAAGAATTAGGCTAAACGTAATAACTCATTTACTGATGTTTTAGCACGGGTTTGCGCATCGACTTTTTTCACGATGATAGCAGCATATAAGCTGTGCGTACCATCTTCAGAAGGTAGTGAGCCTGGAACGACAACTGAACCTGCTGGCACGCGGCCACGATGGATTTCACCTGTTTCGCGATCATAAATACGGGTAGATTGACCGATATAAACGCCCATAGAGATGACAGCGCCTTCTTCTACGATAACGCCTTCAACGATTTCAGAGCGCGCACCGATAAAGCAGTTGTCTTCAATGATAGTTGGGTTGGCTTGTAATGGCTCAAGTACGCCGCCGATACCAACGCCACCTGATAAATGGACGTTTTTACCGATTTGGGCACATGAACCAACCGTCGCCCACGTATCTACCATGGCGCCTTGATCGACATAAGCGCCGATATTCACATAAGACGGCATTAATACGGCGCCTGGTGCGATGTATGAGCCTTTACGTGCAACCGCTGGTGGCACAACGCGTATACCTGCCTCTTTAAATTGTGCTTGAGTCCAATCCGCAAACTTAGTCGGTACTTTGTCATAAAACTGCACATGTTCGCCAGCTGCCATGACGTAGTTGTCATTTAAGCGAAACGATAGTAACACCGCTTTTTTCGCCCATTGATTGACCACCCACTCACCATCTTTTTTCTCCGCCACGCGCAAGCTGCCATTATCTAGCTGCTCAAGTACTTGCTCAATGGCATCACGTATATCTTGTGGCATCGTTGCTGGGCTATATTCGTTGCGATTTTCAAAGGCTTGTTCGATAACTTGTTGTAACGACATAGGTTTTCCTAAGGTTGGTGAAGGTAAATAAAATAATGATAATGAGTCTGGTCTGGACTAAAAATGGTTTACTGTATTGTCGCTAATTTAGCAAACACGTAGAACGTAAATATTAGCGTTGTTATTAATCACTTTAAGTATTGTTATTTATCCACTCTAAAGTATCTTGATAAACCTGCTCTTTATTTTGTTCATGTAGCGGTTCATGGCGCATGTGAGGGTAGAGCTGGAGAGATACCTTGCTAAAATGCTGTTTGTCTAAACGACTAGCAATTTTGCGAATGCCACGACCCATATCACCGATCGGATCATTTTCTCCACTGACCAGTAACATTGGGAAATCTTTAGCAATCGTTGTGGCCCAGTTTTTATTTGAACCAGCTTCCATTAGGACAAATAGAGTCATAAAACCATTATTAGTAAATTCAAAGCCGGTCAGTGGATCGGCTTCGTACGCTTCGACAGCGGTAGGGTCTTCATTTAACCATGCAAACGGTGAAGAGGAAATACGATTATTGAGCTTACTGTTGAGCACCTTATTCATCGTATTAGCAAGCAGAGTATTTTGCTTTTTAGGCGCGGCTTTTGCCAATAGTTTATTGACAGGCAATAGCACTTTGGTCAATGGGTTGGCATCCGCTGTACCCATTAGAACGGCGCCCGTAAAGTCTCGCGCATGGTGCTTGAGTACGTTGCGTACAATAAACGAGCCCATTGAGTGACCTATCACAAAGTGTGGAACATTTGGGTGACGAGCTTTTAAGCTATCTGCCATGACGATGACATCTTTTAATAACGATTGTACGGGATGCTCTTCACCAAAAAACCCCAAATCATTGGCGGATTTAATCGTTTGTCCATGACCAAGTTGATCATAAGTCGCAACGGCGATACCATTATCGGCGAGAAATTGAGCAAACTCTGCATAACGACCGCTATGCTCTGCCATGCCATGAACGATCAGCAAGGTAGCAGTAATAGCGGTATCACTATCAATTGGCTCAAAAAAAGTGTGATGTAAATAATGAGTATTGTCAGACGAGGTAATTTGTTCGGTGTTACTCATAAGCGTTTCCTAATGTTAATATTGATTTTGATAAAAGAGATAATAAGAAGGTTAAAGGCGAACATAGTCAAGCCCATGTGGATTTGACTATAGATTATTAATTGCTATTATTGCTTTTTTATTTCATTGGCGCTGATAAATCGTCTTACCTTCTTTGATGGTTGTTACCACGTTAATATCTTTGAGCTTATTAGCCTCTATCGTCAACGGATTGGCATCTAATATAACCAAATCAGCTAGCTTACCTTCAGTTAATGTACCTTTGCTGCCTTCTTCAAAATATTCATAAGCGGCGTTAGTCGTAATGGCTTTGAGTGCTTGATAAGGAGTAGCGCGCTCATCGACACCGATAATTTTGCCTGAGCGCGAGGTACGATTGACCGCTGACCAAACGGTAAATAGCGGATCAACTGGCGTCACAGTATCATCAGAATGGTTGGTATATTTTAACCCCATTTTATCAGCAGTGGCTATCGGGCTTGAAAAATTAGCCCGTTTTTCTCCTAGATTCTTCACATGCACATCACCCCAAAAATAAGTATGATTGGTAAAAAATGACGGTATCATCTTATATCTTTTAAAAGCTTCTAGCTGATCAGGGCGCGCAAACTGGGCATGGATGGGTATGGTACGGCGATCTTTATCAGCAGGTTGACCAGTTTTTTTGACGGCATATTCGTGCGCTTTGATAATCATATCTGTCGCGCCATCACCGTTGTTATGAATAAACAATTGGTTATCACGCTGATAAGCCTTTACAAACATCTCATTAAGCTCATCTTGGCTCACACTAGGCAGTCCGCGACAGTCCTTTTCGCAGTCTGGCACTGGCGTCAAATAAGGCTGACTAAAGTAAGCGGTCTTACCTTGCGGCGAGCCATCGGCAACGATTTTAGTCCCTTGTACTTTAAAGCCGTTTTGGTAAGTCTTCCATACAAAGTCTTTGTCCGCTAAGTTTTCATCTAAATCACTGACACCAGCAAGTGCGACCAAATCGATTTTAAGCTTGCCAGCATCGGCTTGTTTTTGAAAAAACTGAATGGTATTGCGAGCCGTTGAGCCATTGTGCGCAGTCGTCAGACCATTTTTGGCATAATAATCTTGGGTCTGCTCAAAGAACTTAGCTTGATTGGGCTCTAACACTTCTAACATCCGCCGCACAAAGGGATACATAGCGGTTTCTTGGACAAGACCATTCGGCTCGTTAGAACCTTTAATCCGTGCAATATTACCACCATCTGGGTTTTTACTAGCAGCAGTCACTTTCATCGCCGCCAAGCCTTTACTGTTTGCTACGCCCATATGACCACTGGTATGTTGCAGATAGACGGGGTTATTAGGTAATACTTTATCGATGTCTGCTTTGGTTGGGTGACGCTCCTCTGCTAATTGACTCTCGTCATAGCCCCAACCATATATCCATTCACCATCAGCAATATTATTGTCTTGTTTATAGGCTTTTAAGGCTTGTAGCATATCCTCAATACTATCGACCTTGCCGACTGGGGGCGGGTTTAAGTTGACCTGACCCATGGTGTTTGACACCATGTCAAAGTGGCTGTGCGGATCAATAAAGCCTGGTAACAAAGTCTTGCTGTTTAAATTTACTTGCGCTGCGTTCTTATATTTTGATTGGGCAGTATTTAGATCACCAACGTAAGCAATCTTGCCTGCTTGAGTGACCAACGCTTCGACCATCTGCGGCTGGTCACCTTCCATCGTGATAATATTGCCGTTGTAATAAACAGTTGCTGAGTTACTTTTTTGTTGTGTACTTTCTTGTTGTGTACTTGCCTGTTCTGTGGGGGTCTGCAGGGCAGTACAGCCCATCATACTCATCAGTCCAATACTCAGTAAACTCGGCTTAACGATGCTTATAGTCATGGCGCTATCCTTAAAAAGGGTTTAATTGTTATCTTTATATTCTATAGATAGTAATATCTTATAAATGTCTTTATCTTAAAAAAACTATCCCTTATTAAGTAAAGGTTGCTTTTAGATAAATAAGTGCTGTCACCAATTTAACGACAAAGCTTTGAGGGGTCAATGCTATTTATGATTTTATCGTCAGCAGACAATAGATAAACCTCAAGTTTTCTTAAGTTATTTTTTAACTTCTATTAAAGTTTGGTAGAGTGCTATAGTCAGGCTGCTTTAAAAGTGATACAGCGTGACTGGTATTTATTTTTTGCAGCCTCTGTCAGCGTAGACACAGCAAGCAATAAAAATTCATATCAGTTACGCGGCACTACAATACGTATCTTTT